>DBMM01000041.1:0-77323 GCA_002298925.1 Geobacter sp. UBA698
AATTATCTCGAACGGTGATGTCAGCCTGGGGCGGGGCGACCGGATCCGCCTGGCAACACGTATCAACCTGGCGCACCGTCTCGGCCTGCCGGGAGAGTTCGATTACCCGCGCTATCTAGCTTATCATGAAATTGGAGCCACCGGGCGGGTCAACTCCCAAGAGGATATCGTGCTGATGCGGGGTGCCCATGAAGAGTCACCGGCACGCTGGGTCGACCTGACCGCCCGCAAACTGGGCGACTTCATTCGCGCCTCGCTTCCGGACAATCAGGTCTCTTCGGTTTTGACAGCATTGCTGATCGGCGATCAAAAACGGATCCCTCAGGAACTGGCCGATGCCTATACCAGGGCCGGGGTTAACCATATCCTTTCCATTTCCGGCTTCCATGTGGGAATCATCGCCTTTTTCATCGTTCAGGTGACGCTGCTGCTGGCAAGCCGCAGTGAAGTCCTGGCTCTGGGGTTCAATCTGCGGCGCTCCGTGCTGCTGCTTGCCTTGCCGGCCATGCTGCTGTACCTGTATCTGACCGGTGCCGCTCCGGCCACGAGCCGTTCGGTGATAATGCTGGTTGTTTTTGTACTTGCCCTTTACGCCGAACGTGAAACTGATCCGCTCAATGCCCTGCTTTTGTCGGCCATGTTCCTGGTGGCGCTTAATCCGCCCAGTCTGTTCGATATTTCGTTTCAGCTATCGTTTCTGGCTCTGTGGGGCATCGTAATTGCCGTGCCGCCCGCCATGAGGCGTTTTAAAGACCTGCAACCCGCCTGGCTGCGGGCGCTGACCCAGTTTGTAATAACCTCCTGCGCCGCTTCGGCTGCCACTGCCATACCGGTACTGTTCACATTTAATCAGGCCTCGCTCAACGGGATTGTCTCCAACTTCCTGATTGTGCCGCTTCTGGGATACGGGGCCGTGCTGGCTGGATTCTGCGCGCTGCCGCTGATACCGGTCTTCGCTCCCGCGGCACAGCTGCTGCTCTGGCTGGCTGGAAAACTGGTGCTCTTTTCCAATCTGTTGGTCCAACTCTTTGCGAAGCTGCCGCTGCTCCGCTTTCACGGCATAACCCATCTGGACATGCTGCTGTTTCTGGCCTGCACGTCGTCATTTTCCTTTCTGCGTCCCTCACGCTTAAGGCTTGTGCTCTGCACTGTTTTGCCGGCACTGGCGGTCATGGGCCATCTGCTGGCGCCGTCCGCTGCCGACGGCCGTCTGCGCATTTTCATGCTCAGTATGGGCCAGGCCGAGTCACTGCTGATCCGTCTGCCGGACGGCGGCAGCATGCTGGTGGATGGTGGCGGATACCTGCATGACAACGGCCGGGATTTCGGCGAACGCTATCTGGCGCCGGCCCTGCATAAACTGGGAGTGCAGAATATCGACCGCATGGTCATGACCCACAGCCACCCCGACCACATCGGCGGACTCTCCTACATTGCCCGGACAATGCCGGTGGGCGAATTCTGGGAGCCTGCTTCCGGAGGCAGCGGCGACCAGTATCAACAACTGCGCTCCATCCTGAATGAGCGGCATGTGCCGCGGCGGGTGGTGGCTGCCGGTGATTCCTTCAGCCTGGCCCGGGGAGTTGAAATGAAAGTGTTTTCGCCGCTCCGGAACGTGTCGCACGGGACAGAGCAGCTATCCGATGACATGGGATTGAACGAGGATTCACTGGTGTTCCGTATCCGATTCGGATCTTTTTCCATGCTGTTTACCGCGGATGCCGGCTTCCCGGCCGAAGAACGCATGATTGCCGGCGGAGCGGAACTGGCGTCAACTATCCTCAAGGTCGGCCATCACGGCAGCCGCTACTCAACCTCCGACCGCTTCCTGAAACTGGTGGCTCCTCAGGCAGCCCTGATCTCGGCCGGGCAGGGCAATGCTTTTGGACTCCCGTCGGACGATACTCTGCACCAACTGCGTCAAAGCGGCGTGCGTGTCTATCGCACCGATCTGGATGGCAGCATCGAACTGACCAGTGATGGAAACGGGTGGAGCATTAGCACGCCATATCGTGGCAAGTAACCGGAGCAGGCGATAATGCCGTTTGACACATGTCTTCCATATGCGGTAAAAACAATAGCTAGATGGTTTACATGTCGGTTTCTAAATACTTGCTGGAACGGGCCTGGATATGGACAGAATACTGATCGTCGAAGATGACCGCATGTTCCGCGAGATATTCTCTGATCTGCTGAAATCCAAGGGATATGCGGTAGAGACCGCTTCGTGCGGAAACGATGGCCTGAAGATGCTGTCCCGGCAGCGTTTCGACCTGGTCGTCACCGACCTGCTCATGCCGGACATAAACGGAATGGAACTGTTGTCCCGGGTCAAGGAGCATGACCCTTCCATCGACGTAATCATGGTAACCGGTAATGCCAATCTGGAGTCGGCCATCTTCGCACTCAAACATGGCGCCCGTGACTATCTGGTCAAACCGGTCAATTCCGACGAATTTTTGCATTCCGTCAGCCAATGTCTGGAACAGCGCCGGATTCTTGATGAAAATCAGGAACTGAAGAGCATGCTGCAACTGTACCAGGCCAGCCAGACCATAGCCGGATGTCTGGAGACCGAACGGATCTTTCACCTGCTTCTGGATGCAGTAGCCCGTGAAACCGGCGTAACCCGGGGGGTAGGGCTTTTTCATGCAGCTCAGAGTCTGGAATTGAAGGAGGTCAAGGGACTTTCAACCGAGGCTGCCGAATATTTCAGGCAGGCCGTTCTGGATGAGATGTCCACTGTTGCTCCTGGCAAGCGCGCCATGAGCAGAATCTGTTTCGGCGATCAGTCCACGGCTCCGGACGATGTGCGTCTTTCCGGAATTACTGAAGCCTGCCTGATTTTTGTACGGGATAAGGGCGAGTTGCTGGGGATAATCGTCATTTTCAATGATCCCGGTCTGCCCCTGCCGGATTTCAGTCCCCGGAAAAAGAATGTTCTCTTTCTGCTGGAGCAGTCACTGCGCGCCCTTGAGAATGCCAGGAATTATTCCATGGCTAAGGACATGCTGTTTATCGATGACTTGAGCGGACTATTCAATCACCGCTACCTGGAAGTAGCGCTGGAGCGGGAACTCAAGCGCATCGAACGTTATGCCTCCCAACTCGCCATTCTCTTCCTGGATGTGGATTCATTCAAGCAGGTCAACGACAAGCATGGCCATTTCGTCGGCAGCCGTGTTCTCAAGGAGATGGGGACGCTGCTGAAAAAATCTGTTCGCGACCTGGATGTGGTGATCCGCTACGGCGGCGATGAATACACCCTGATCCTGATCGAGACCGGTCCCGAAGCTGCCCGAGTGGTGGCAGAGCGTATCCGCAGCATGGTCGAGTCCCATCTGTTTCTGGCCGACGAAAACCTTGACATACGATTGACCTGCAGCATCGGCTATTCCTGCTGCCCTCAAGATACACGCTCAAAGCAGGAACTGCTGGAAATGGCCGACACTGCCATGTATGACAGTAAAAACAGCGGTAAAAACTGTGTCAAACGCTTTCTGAAAGCGTCCTGATTCACCCTCCGCAGACTTTTCATCCCACTAGCGCTACGAGGAACATATGGCCATTACGGCAATCAAGGGATTTAACGACATTCTTCCGAATGAATCCGGCAGATGGCAGCATATCGAACAGGCTGCCCGCCGGGTCTTCGAACTGAACGGTTTTTCAGAGATTCGAGTTCCGATCATGGAAAAGACGGAACTGTTCTGCCGTTCCATCGGCGACGCCACCGACATCGTTGAAAAAGAGATGTATACGTTTATCGACAAGGGCGACAACAGTATCACCCTCAGGCCGGAAGGCACCGCCGGGGTGATGCGAGCCTTCATTGAGCATAAACTGCATGCCCAGGATCCGGTCTCAAAGCTGTATTACCTGGGTCCC
Organism: Geobacter sp. UBA698; assembly: GCA_002298925.1. Lineage (GTDB taxonomy): Bacteria > Desulfobacterota > Desulfuromonadia > Geobacterales > Pseudopelobacteraceae > Pelotalea. Next base: position 3,889 of record DBMM01000041.1, read on the forward strand.
ATGTTTCGTTACGAACGGCCGCAAAAAGGACGCTACCGTCAGTTTCATCAGATTGGCGCCGAAGTCACCGGCGTCAATGACCCGCTGGTGGATGCCCAGGTATTGAACATGCTGTGTGCTTTTTTCCGTGAGATTGGTCTGGACGAGCCCAGCCTGCAGATCAATTCACTGGGGTGTCCGGAATGCCGGCCGGCCTATCGAGCGGCCCTGCTGAAGTTTCTGGAAGGAAGGCTTGACCAGCTCTGCGAAGACTGCCGGCGCCGTTTCACTACCAACCCTTTGCGCACCCTGGACTGCAAGGCGGCTGGTTGTGCCGAAGCTACCCAGGGAGCTCCTTCCATGCTGGACAACCTGTGCGGAGGCTGCGGCCAACACTTCGACTCTGTCCGCTGTTATCTGGATTCAATTAAGACTCCCTACAAGATCAATCCGCGCATGGTCAGGGGACTTGACTATTACACCCGCACCACCTTCGAACTGGTAACCGGTTTGCTGGGCTCCCAGTCGGCTGTGGCCGCCGGCGGACGTTACGACGGTCTGATCTCGCAACTGGGTGGTCCGTCCATTCCCGGCATCGGCTTTGCCATCGGAGTCGAGCGGGTGGCGCTCCTGCTGGGGCAGCAGGATTTCAGCCGCCGTCCGGACCTGTTTATTGCCACCATGGGAGCTGCGGAACGAGCCGGCGCCTTTGTACTGTTGACAGAACTGCAGAATTTGGGAGTGCGGGTGGAGATGGACTACGAAGGCAAGAGCCTCAAAAGCCAGATGCGCAGGGCCGACAAGCTGAAGACCCGCTACAGTGTGGTTCTTGGAGGAAATGAGCTTGAATCAGGACGGGCCTTGTTCAAGAGGATGGAGGATGGGCTCCAGATCGAGTCAGTTTTGACGGCGGATGCGATCAATGAGATTGTCTGTCCAGACTAGTNNACTAGTTCTGGTCTCTTTTAGTAATTACAGTAACATCTTGAATGGGGCGGTTAATTCGTGGCCAGACGGTTCTCGACATCACAGATGCATAACTTCAAGCTGATCAGGCCGTTTTTTATCAGTCTGTGTCTGGTCATATTTCTATTTATTATCGCCATATCCGGCTATCTGTTTCAGCACATCAACACGCAGATGCTCGAAAGACTGCGTGAACAAGCCATCTCCTACACCGGCCTGATTCACTACATAAAATCATGGAACACTTTTTATGAATACATTTACGTAGAAAAAAAGCAGGGCGTCGAGTCCAGCGAGTATCTCAGGAAGATGGGCATCACCCCGGATGTTAGCACCAAAGACGGCCGTACATTTACCATCCGCAACCATGCCATCGTAATATCAGAAATATCCAAGCGCAGTGAGCAGCAAGACGGAGTAAAATTCCGCATCACCAGTTTAGCCCCTATTTCTTCAACCAATGCGCCCGACGCGTTCGAGCGGGATGGGCTTGTCGCTTTCACTTCCGGCAGACGCGAATTTTACCAATTAATAAACAACCAAAGCCAGCCATTGTATCGCTATATGACTCCACTGTATGTTGAGCCATCATGTCTGGAGTGTCACAAAAGTAGTAATTACCAACTCGGGAACGTGATTGGTGCCGTCAGCCTCTCCATCCCGGCTCGGCAGCAGGTCCAGGAGGCCAAGTGGTCGCGGATCCTGATCATGCTGTCTGCCCTGCTGTCCATCGGGCTGTTTTTTGCGATTGTCTATCTGCTAACCTGGCGGCTTGCCAAAACTCTGGGGATAGCCCAGCAACAGCTCAAACGAATGGCCACCACCGATGAGCTGACCGGTCTCAATAACCGGCGCCAGATCATGGGCCGGCTGGATGAGGAGTTTCAGAGGTCCCAAAGGTATGATGAACCGCTCTGCCTGATTTCCCTGGATATCGATCATTTCAAGAACATCAACGATACCTATGGACATCCCATTGGCGATATCGTTCTGCAGAAGGTGGCGGAACGTTTGCACCATGCGGTGCGTTCTTATGACGTTGTTGGCAGGGTGGGGGGAGAAGAGTTTCTGGTGGTCGCCCCGGCCACCGGGCACAGCGAGGCTCTGGCACTGTCCGAGCGTATCATCGTCGCCATCAGTTGCAAGGCGGTTGAGGGTGTCCCTGGTGAAGTTTACGTCACAGCCAGTGCCGGAGTGGCGATTGTCGGCCCGGATGACGAACAGGTTGAAGCGGTACTGAAAAGGGCCGATGAAGCCCTCTACCGGGCCAAGACCAACGGCAGGAACCAAGTTGCCTGACCATTCCATTAATGGTGGATATTTGATGAGATACTCATTCGACAGTCTTATTGTAATTGCGATTGTTTCGATTCTGGCCGTAATTCCCGACACTGCCCGGGGAGCCAGGCTGTATTTCAAGAACGGCGATTTTATCGAAGGCAGACGTGCCCATGAGAAAAACGGCAGAGTCTATCTTGAGGTAGTTAAAGGTCCAGGCGGCACCCTGATCTTCAAAAGTGACGAGATCGACCATGATAAGAGTTTTGGCCGAAAAAAAGCACCCACCAGAAAATCGAAGCCCAACAAAACCAGGCCGAGCGCATCTGTGGGAGATGATGGCAGTGACCGGCCGATTGTATTCAGCGATTCAAGCCCCGTCATCAATGGGCAGTACCGTGACGAAGCGAACAGTGCGGAAGCTGGAGGAACGCCCCAGGGACGTACTGAAGATGCCAGTGTACACCACAAAACCCACCCGGCAGCGGACAGTGCCGTCAGCGTTCATGTTCAACCCGAACAGAGGGTCGGTTTCATACGGAATATAAGCGAAAAGGAAAATGATCCAGACCTGAACGGAAAGGATGCGACCAGATATTATGGTCGAGTTGAAAAGGACGGCAGCGCCGTTTTTAGCAACAGCGAAGGCCGGACACTGCGGGGAAACCTGGGCAATGACGGCTTCGGCACCGTCAGGGACGAGAACCTGCAATCCATACAGATAAAGCCAAAGCCACGACAGTAAGTCTGGCAATCCTGTGTCGCTGAAAACAAAACGGGCTGCTTCTAACATCGAAGCAGCCTGTTTTGTTTTGTGGGGGTATCCGGAAAAATCAGGCAATCAATTTCAGTTCGTCGACCAGTCCCTTGAGGAAGTCATACCCCTTCTGCCAAAAATCTTCCACGCCAATGTCGATGCCGGCCAAGCGGGCGGTATCAGCCGGAGAGAGCGCACCGCCCGATTCCAGCAGGAGGCGGTAGCCCGGCTTGAAGCCTTCACCCTCCTCGCGGAACTTCTGGAACAGCGCCAACACCAGCAGTTCCGCAAAGGTATAGGAATAGCAATAGAAGCGACTGTGGATGAAGTGGCTGATGTAGCTCCACCCCCAGCGGTAGGCCGGGATCATCTCGACTGAATCGCCGAAAAGTCTGCTGTTCTCCTCCAGCCAGATCTGGGCCACTTGGTCATTGGAAAGCAGTCCCTGTTTGCGCTCGTTGTGCAGGCGCAACTCGAAGCGGGTCAGTACAGTTTGACGGAAGGTGGTGGCGATTATGTCCTCGATCTTGGCGCACAGGAGCGATTTGCGCACGGTCGGGTCCTGCTCACTGTCCAGCAGGGCACGGGTCAGCAGCATCTCGCCAAAGACCGAGGCGGTTTCGGCCAGGGGCAGCGGGGCGTGATAGTTGAGCATGGTCTGTTTCTGCGAAAGGACAAAGTGCAGACCGTGGCCGGCCTCATGGGCGATGGTGGCCAGGTCGCGCAGGGTGCCGGTATAGTTCAAAAGCAGGAAGGGTGGCGTTTCGGGGGTGATGCCCATGGCAAAAGCCCCGCCCGATTTGCCGGTGCGCGGCATGACATCCACCCGGCGTTCATCGAAGAAGGCAGCTACGATACGCCCGAAATCAGGGTCATAGCCGGAGTAAGAGGCCACCACCATGTCGCGGGCCTCTGAAAACGTATACTTCCTTTCGGATTCTACCACCGGTGCATACACATCGGTGTTGCGAAGCTTTTCCATACCAAGCATTTTAGCCTTGAGTCGGAAATATTCCTGGGCCAGGCCGTAGTTGGCTTCGGTCACTGCCATGAGGTGCTCCACGGCATCATCCGGGATCTCGTTGCCGATGTTGGTCGGCTGGATCGGGGTGGTGTAGCCGCGCAATTCCATTTCCTGGCCATGATCCAGAGCCGTGTTGTTGAAAACCGCATTGAAGACGATGCCATGCTCGCCATGCTTTTCCAGGAAAGTGCTGAAGGCCCGCATGCGCACGTCGGCCGAGGTGTGATGGAGCAGCGACAGCAGTTCTTCGCCGCTTAAATCGCGCTCCTGGCCATCAAGCTCCATGCGATAGCTGAATGAGGCCGACAGCTCGTCGAACAGTTTGGTAAAGGCACTGACTCCGGTCAGGTTCTTGCGGGTCAGTAGACGCTCCTCATTCTCCTTGAGGGTGTAGGGGCGATACTTGCGGATACTGTGCAGAAAGTGCACATAGTTGGCCGCCTCCGGCAAGGCGCACAGGCCGTCGAAACGTTCATCCGCCAGATTCATCAGTTCCAGGTCAAAGAACAGAAGCTGCTGGGAAAGATGGTTGCCCAGTTCAGAGCAGCGCTGCGCAAGAGTGCGATAGGTTTCATTGCCCGAATCATCCGCAAACAGCAGGTGGGCGTAGCAGAACGGTTTGGTCATGCGGAGCTGCAGGTTCTCGTATTCGCGCACGGCAGACAGCAGGTCCGGGGCGGAGAGGTTGGCCAGTTTTTCGAAATAGCGCTGGCGAAAATCCGCTGCCAGGCTATCAAAGGAGGAAAGCTCGGCTTCAAGTTCCGGGGAATCCGGAGCGGGGTAGAGCAGGGCGGTGTTCCAGGTGAGTTCGTTATCTGTCATGGTAACTCCGTGGGGAAATAGGTCTTTGAATCAGTTACATTACTACGCAGTGCGACACCCCGTCAAGCAGGGGCGACAGAGCAGGGATTCCTTGTCCTTAACTCCTGGTGGAGTAACTTCACTATTTCAGTTTGTAAAGACAACCCCTCTTTTGCTGTTTTCTCGATAACCGTTATCGATTTAACCAATAAAACTTTACTGCATCGCTTTTGCTTATATTTCCAGTACTGCCTGCCGCGACGGCATCCAGGCTGTTGATGTTGAGCAATTATAAAAAAATTTCGTATATAAAACCCATTAAAGGATGTATAAAATCTGTCGGATAATCCTGCAGAAGCCGTTTTGCTGTTTTATCTATCGATCGACTGTGACTGTGGAGTATGAGAATGACTGGTTCACGCTCTAACCGGATTGTTTCTGTCGTGGTGCTCTGTTTATGCCTGATTGCAATGGCCTGGCTGGTTGTCGGCCTGATAAACCTGCATGGTGCTATACATCAGGTTTCCGGCAGGGCAGGGGAGCATGGCCTGAGGCTAGTGAATAACTTTATCAGCCGCTTGCCCGATACGATTCCGAGTTATCCCAGGGGGGTGCTGCCCGCCAATTCGCCGGCAGCCGTCTATATTCAGGAACTCGTGGATAAAGGCGAGATTGTACGCTTGACGCTGCTGGACGCGAATGAAAGGAGCGTCTATTCGGTTGGACGCGCCACTACCGAAGTCTATGCCCCTTTCCCCAAGACTCCGCCGGTTTCGAATATGGGCTTCCTGCTGGAGGACAAGAGCGGTGTAGGGCTGATCGCCCCGATCATTAGACATGATCTGGTTGCTGGAACTGCCGGAGTCGTTCTGCCCGTCTCCTCCGATTTGGCCGGCATCGAAAATTCACGCAAACTGTACTTGTCCGGTATAATCCTTGATGCCGTGCTCTTGCTCGTATTCGGATCAATGCTGCTGACGAGCCTCTTCAACAAAGCGGTCAACCCATTGTTTGCGCCGTTTCAGTCTCTTAAGGACAGGTTGCGCCGATTGTCCGAAATACCAACTGATCGAATGAATACTGCTGCTCTGGGTGAATCCGTTAAAAAAATCACCGAGACCTTTCAGCAGATGGAGAGTGAACCCTGGGTTGCTGATCAGTCGCAACAAATCCCGATTCCGCCGGTAGTCATTGCTGAGGAACAGCCAACCTGTCCACAAGAAAGTCACCTGGAGTCTGAAACGGCTGATGGAGAATCCCGGAAAGGCGAGCCGCAACAGGTTTCCAAGGTGCTTGTGTCTGCACTGATCGAAGAAGCGCATGCGGAACTCTCCCGGCAGAGGGATCTTTCTGATTTGGAATTTATCAGCAGCAGTCCGCAAGACTTGCCTTCCACGGCAATTGCGCCTGACAAGCTGAAACAGGTGCTGGTCAATCTCATGCTCAATGCCCGTGACGTCATGCCCGGCGGCGGCCCCCTGGTCGTCAGGGCCAAAGCCGATCGTTTTCAGAGCGCCGATAATTGCTGGGTTCCCGCGGTCAGGATCGATGTTCTGGACTCCGGCAAAGGCTTATCCGCCAAACAGCAGGTCAGAATATTCGACCCAACCTACAGGCCCAAAACCATCGCAAAAGATGTGGTTTCCCGTCTGGTACAAGCCAAAGGGGTGGTGGAAGAAAGCGGCGGGAAGATCGAGGTCAAGAGCAAGGTCGGCAAGGGGAGCTGTTTTACGGTCTGGCTGACAACTGTTTTCTGTAGATGCCGTACTGGATCTTGATCCTGTTTCCGGCTTCTGGTATGCATAATTTGCAGAGACTGACTGCCTTGGATGTTGATCTTGTCAATATTACAGCGTTTTATTTGGCGGCATTTTTTTTGCATAACTGCCATTAATTAATGATTCAACAATTATCGACTGATATTTGCCAGGCAATTATGAACTTATTTAATGTTTTAATGGAAGTGAGGTAACCATCATGAAAAAAATGATTCTGCTGATGATAGTCTGTTTATATGCCTGGCCGGTTTACGGTGCATTTCCCACCAGCGGCGCGCCCCAGACAAACTACTGTTTTGTGCCTCCTTACCTTTCCAGTAATGTCAAGGCCAACATCCATTTAGTATTGGACTTTTCCGGTTCAATGCAGTTTCCAGCATATTTGGGCTGTAGTAACTGGAATGGATACGACAGCAGCAAGGTTGCTAATTGCGCCACCATTAACAATGATGCTCAATTTCTCTATGATTCCAGTAGAGAATATTATGGTTATTTCAAAGTCAAGGACAATAACGACCCGACTAAATACAATCATTATAAATATAACAGTACCGGTGGCTATTTTGAGGAGAACAGTGCCTGCGCTACCACTAATTATACAGGATCCATAACCAGCAATTGTCTTTCAGGTAATCTGCTAAACTGGATTACCACAACACGTACCGATGTAATCAGGCGCATCCTTACTGGTGGACGTGTCAAGTCAACTACTAGCAGCGATGTGCTGGAGAGTGAAGGTTCCAGATATGTATTCACTGACACTAATCTTCAATGTGAGTTTACAGTAACAGCCGGTACTACTTTAACCAGGCAGCTTACTGTAGCAGATCAGTCAAAAAAAAATACATGTGCCATAGGCTCGTTTGCCAACTATAACATAAATGCAAAGGTGTCTAATCCCACAGAATATATCACAGGTGTACTGCAATCCATGTATCCTGGACGGGTTGATCTTGAGCTTTCAGTTTTTAATGGTGAAGTTGAGACACAAACACCTAGCGACCTTGGGACAAAGTACCGCGTTGGAAAAAACAAGGCGCTGAGTGCTTATATTTCCGCAATTAACAACGAACTTGCTTATAACGGCACACCGACCGGCGAGGCGCTGCAAGCGGCAGAATACTATTTTCAGCAATCAAGCAGTATGACTGCAACTGGCAAAACTGACGTCATCGGTGTGGGGGATGCCACCAAAGATCCGTATTATGAATCCGGAAATCTAGCTGCAAAGTGCAAAAAGGCGTTTGTATTATTGCTTTCCGACGGTGTCTGGAATAGCAAAATTGACCCGGTCGGCCCAGCCTACGATATGCATACAAATGATATGCGTACTGATACAGCATTACCGGATAAACAGACGGTTACCACCTATGCTGTCTATGCATTCGGCGATGGGGATGCAGGGCGCAATGCGATGATCGCCACTGCAATTTTTGGCGGGTTTGAGGATAAATTCGGGGCTCATTCTACATCGACAACACCTACTGCTCCAAATGGCTGGCCATATCCCTTCACCAACAAACCCGCTGACAGCAGTTCAACAACCACAAGCGGCAATACGGTGCCCGCAGCCTTGGCCGTTTGCAATCCAACCGGCAGATGGGATGCGGAATGTGTGGAATGGGCTAATAATATAACCGGATTGCCCTACAATTACTTTGAGGGCAGCGATGGTGCCCAGTTGCAGCAGTCGATAATCAAAGCTTTTAACGATATGGGCTCTAGCTCAGCTTCGGGTACCGCTGCTTCGATGCTTGGTAGCTCTGACTCCAGCGGTTCAGTGATGCTGCAGGCCTTATATTATCCCGAGAAAGCATTTGACAATTCCGTCAATGCCAAGTGGATCGGTGATATTAACGCATTCTGGTATTATGTTGATCCCAGCATGAATTCGGCCAAAATGTCGCTGCGTGAGGATACGATTCAAGACAATAAACTTAAATTGTCTCAGGATCGTATAGCTCAATTTGTCTTTATTGATACCCTCACCGAGAAACAACTAAAGGTAGATTTGTTTGATGACCTGAATGGGGACGGTCTTAAAGACAGCAGTTCCTTTTTGGAGGAAAAACCAGCTGACGATGTCAAAGCGCTCTGGCGGGCCGGGCTAACGCTCTGGTCGCGCCTGCCGATCGATACCGGAGTGCGAACGGTCTATACCAATACGACAACAAACAATCTGATGGGGTTCAGCACATCAAACCTCAGCCTGCTCAAGCCTTACCTTGATGTGGCCAACAATGCTGATGATGCCACCAACGTCATCAATTATACCCTAGGCATCGATCCTCCAAACGCCAAACTCACAGATGATGAAAAAAATGCTGCTCTGTCCGGCTACCGNNAGCAGAACCGTATCTGTCGGCTCACAAACCCATGTCTGGAAACTGGGAGATATCATCAACTCGACTCCCAAGCTGATGACTTCAACCCCTTTGAATACGTACAATGCGGTGCCCCCCGGTGGGTATCGCGATGGAAGTTACGATAAATTTGTATCCACGCTTAGTTACAAGAACCGTGGCGTTGCCTTTGTGGGGGGCAATGACGGCATGCTTCATGCCTTCAAGGTTGGCAAAACCATACCGGGCGGCCCCGGATTTGTTTCTCAAATTGTCGATTCCACAGATGTCAACGGTCGTAATCCCGTCGCAGCCAGCGATCTGGGTAAAGAGCTTTGGGCCTATATCCCCAAAAATGTTCTACCCTATCTTAAGCATCGTGGAAATCCTTCCTATGCCCATCTGTTTTATGTTGATTCCACTCCCACACTTGTCGATGCCAGTATTAATCCGGTTACAAAAAAATGCAGCAATGACGCTTTGAAAGGGTGCTCATCAAACACGGATTGTGGTCCATCCCCTGCAAAGTGCAACACGATTAGTCCATCCTGCAGCGGATCTGATTGTCCCAAACTCGATGCAAGCTGGAAGACCGTGCTGATCGGCAGTATGGGACTGGGAGGGGCTACCCGCAACAGCACGGATACGGCTATATGTGCGGATTGCGTAAAGACGCCTATAGCAGATGTCGGTTATTCTTCATATTTTGCACTTGATGTAACCGATTCTGCCAATCCAAAACTGCTGTGGGAATTCTCAGATCCGCGCCTTGGTTACAGCACTGTCGGTCCAGCCGTGGTCAGAATAAAAGACGCCAGCGAGACAAGCACGACTCCTTCTAAAAACGGCAAGTTTTATGTTGTACTCGCATCCGGACCGACCGGCCCGATTCAGACGAATCAGATGCTGGCGCACTCGGATCAGCCATTGGCTCTGTTCGTGCTGGATATGAGTACCGGCACGGTGGTCCGAACCTTCTCCAGAGATGCGTCTGCTCTTATCATGGGAGTGCCCCATACAACTGTTTCAGCAATGCCGGATCTGGCTTTTGGTGGCACCTTTTCAAACTCCACCATTGATACCGACAAGTGGAGTTCGTCACGCACTGGCAACTATAGCGATGATGCAATCTATTTGGGGTATGTCAGGAAAGACACGGCAAGCGGTTCGCCGTCTCTCAATAAATTCGCCAAAGGTGGTGTTCTGAGAATTCTGACCGGAGAAAACCCGGATCCTGGCAACTGGAAGGTGTCAACGGTAATTGATGGGACCGGACCGGTTACCGCCGCCGTTGCCAAACTTCAGGACACATATAATAAAAGACTTTGGCTTTATTTCGGGACCGGCCGTTATTATTACAAGATTGGCAGCGCAGTAGATGAAGATTATAGCGGTCAACAGGAAGCGATCTATGGTATCCAGGAGCCATGTTACATCTCGGCCACCACCAATTTCGATGTCAATGATCTGGACCCCACCTGTACATCTACTTTAGCTGATAATTCCGCGACTATTAAAGATCAAACCAGCACGATTGGTTCCCTTGGGACCGCAAAAGGTTGGAAGATCAGACTTGATACGGCATCGGGCAGTAATAAGGCCAAGCGGGTCTACACCAATCCAACGGCAACCGGCAACGGGGTGGTTTTTTTCACAGCATTCAAGCCATCCTCGGATGTGTGCAGCTACGGTGGAGACACATCGCTGTGGGCTGTCAACTTTGATGCCGGCGGATCATTATTCGACAAAAACAATACCGGCGGTTCGGTGGTTGGAAAAAACCTGAAGGGTCAGGCAATAACGCACTTAGGCACGGGTGAGCTAAACCAGGCAGACCTTGCTACCGCTTTTACCCAGTCCATTCAACGTGAGACAGGTGCTTTCAAGGGGCCACCATCCAGGGAAGAAACGCGGATAATATCAAATGCAAATCATTTCCCCAGCAAAAAGATCCTGCACATCATGGAGCGATAGATGTCTTCGCGCGGTTTTTCTCTCATCGAGCTGATTGTGGTAATAGCCATTATCGGCATCCTTTTGTCCATTGCCACCCTGGATTTCCGTTCAATGCAGCAAAAGGGGCAGATAGAGAAGCAAATCCGGGAAATACGCAGTGATTTGGTCGGCCTGCGCATAGATGCCATGCAGAAAAAACGGAGAAGCGCGGCTTTTTTTGGTCCTAATGTCATTCAGTTTTATAGCTATAGCTCAAATGATGAACCTGTACTTACTCGCAGCACGTTAATGTCTACAAAGAATCTGTCATTTATTTTCAGGAGGCTTTCCAGTACCACACAGACAGATCTTAATGCTGCGGTCGATCGGGTGGAGTACGATACCCGTGGTTATGCAATCAATAACATAACGATCTTTGCAATGCCTGTTGCGTATAATGCGCTTGAAAATTGTATTATTGTTAGCACAGCCAATACGCAAATTGGGAGGATGGTTGATGCTTCCACCTGTAGAGCGCGCTGAAAAAGGATTTACCCTGATAGAGTTTTTGTTTGCTCTTGTGATCTTGATGATTGGACTATTGGGATTGCTGGAAGCGGTCAATTTTGGTATTCGCCAGAATATGGGTAATAAATTAAGAAATGATGCCGTAATGCTGGCTGATCAGGAAATGGCTAAGCAACGCATACTCGCATTTGACAAAATTGCAACGACCAATACATCTCAACCTGCCAATACCGGCGCCGTGCTTGTATTCTATTCAATTTCAACAATATCAATAGATATTAACCCACCAAACCCGACATCAAAAAGCGTAGCGGTTAAAGTTCGTTGGACAGAACGCAACATCAGGAAACTACACACTCTTTCAACGGTGATAACCAATGAATTTGCCAACTAGCCCTACCGAGCTTGACTCAAAAAGAATCATTATGAAGGACAATCGCGGATTTTCCTTGATTGAACTGATTGTTGTAACAGCAATTTTCGTTGTTGTGCTTATGATTACCGGCATCTCATTGAAAACCATCCTTGAGAAAAGCAACATGACCGTAAGAAGCGAGGAGAGCAATACCGAAGGTGTGGTCGGACTTGAAATTCTGCGACATGATCTCGAGCAGGCCGGCCTGGGACTTTTTAGTGACGCTACCAGCATTCCTACATATACAGAGGCTGCCGACACACCATATTCCAGTTATAACGATGTGGATCCGAGTGGTGTCCCTCGTGTTCCTCGCGCCATAGTCACTGCTAATGATGTGAATTTGTCTGGTGTGCTTGCGGGTACTGATTACCTGGCAATCAAGGGCACCACGTTGGGGCGATCAGTAACCAGCCAGTCTTGGACATATGTACCTGACAGCGGGGTGCCCAAAATATGGGGCAGGGATGACTTCAAGGATGCCAATGACAAGTTGATTGTGATTGAACAAACGCTGGATAGAAACAAGGGCATGGTCGTACGGCGCCTTGTGCAGAAAACAGCCGACAATTACGGGGTAGGTTATTCCGCGACCGGTGCATTTAAGGACCAGGGCAATATTGATTCGCGCGACAGTTACACCCCATCAACCGGCAAGACCTTCTATCTCTACGGTATTGATCGGATGGCTTCCTCGAGCTTTTCTTTTATAGCCCCGTTCAACCGGGCGGATTTTTTTATCAATCGAGACGGGAATACACCGGATTCATGCTCTCCTGCCGCGGGAGTCTTGTACGAAGCTGTCATGCAGCAGAAAGACGGCTCTTTTGAAAAAATACCATTACTCAATTGTGTGGCAGACATGCAGATAGTACTGGGTTGGAATACTTCATCCGAACCTGAAAAAAGTAATGAGGTCCTGGCATATAGTAATGCCAATGGTTCGCTTGTTTCAGAGACTGTTCCAGGTAGTACCACTGGATTGAATGGCGTAAGCCTCCAGGACATTCAATCCAACCCGGATGAAGTGCGTAGGCGACTGCGCTTGGTTATGGTCTATCTGTTGGCCCAGGATGGCAGGCGTGACAATAATTTTATCAACAGCAATACCGCTATGTTAGTCGGAGACCAGAATCTTAATCTTGGTTCGACACTTACCAAAACAGTTGATTTGACAAAAGGTGATTTCAGGAATTACCGCTGGAAGCTGTATCGAATAGTTGTGCGTCCGAAGAATCTGTTCTGATATATCCGCTTTTGGGATTGTAATTGTCGAGGTAGCTGATGAGATGTTTGAAAAACGATAAAGGTGTTGCCTTAATTACAGCACTGATGGTGACCTTGATATCACTGGTTATCATATTGGGGTTTTTATATGTTGTCACTCAGGGTGTCAAGACGGGCGGTTCGCGAAAGGTGTACCGTAATGCTGTAGAAGCATCCTATGCCGGAACCAGTGTCACCATGTATGATGTCCTTCCGCAACTTGCCAAAGCGATTCTGGAGGTTTCCGGACCAACAAGTGCTGACACAGGGCTTGTTATGACGACATTGGAAACAGCATTTAGCGCTCAACACCTTTATTTCAATCAAAATACTAATTATGCTGATTGCCTTAACCAAAAACTCACCGGAGATCCATCAACATGGAGCAAATGTCCCGGCACTTCATCCAGTGTGACTAAAGCAAATATCGTCAACAGCGCGGACATGACTTTTGATCTGGATGGTACATCTAATTCGAAATTTAAGGTATATACTAAGATTGTCGATACGATCCCCGGAACAACATATATGTCGCCATTACCTGGCGGACCATTGCTGGGTGGTGGAGTGACTGATCCCGGAACGGCCACTGTTTCATCCGGCAGACATTTTATATACAGGATAGAGGTAGTGGGTGAGAAAGCCGATCATCCCTCTGAGCAGGGAAATCTGACCGTTATGTATGAATATTGATTTCAGGAAATTTAAGGTCAGAATAGGGTCTTACGATGAGTGAACTCATATTTATCATGCTGTTTTTTGGAGTTCCGGGTGTGCTCGGTTTCGTTATGTCCGGAAAGCGCGGCAAGAACCCCTATCTGTGGGGGTTTTTATGCTGTATCTTTCCGTTTTTTCTGGTCGTTCTCAAGTACCATGACAAACCTGCCGACAAAAAAGATCCCCCCGTTGATCGATCCTAGCCGCCCGGTCCGTTGATTGAGGTGAGCGCCTATTTTATTTGATCTCTGTCGATTGTAAATTCCGGGTAGAAAGCCATTAACAATTATAGAAAGGTAGCAATCATGCGCAAAGAATCATTGAAATTTCTGGAAAAACTTCTGGATGCACCCAGCCCGTCCGGTTACGAACAGCCTGCCCAACGTGTGTTCCGTGAATACGTGACCCCCCATTGCGATGAGGTCACAACCGATGTTATGGGCAATGTTTTTGCCCATATCGCCGGAAAGGGGAAAAACCTGCCGAGGGTGATGGTAGTCGGGCATACCGATGAGATTGGCCTGCAGATCAAGTATATCGATGACAAGGGTTTTCTCTATTTTGCAGCTGTCGGTGGAGTTGATGCCCATCTGACACCGGGCAAACGGGTCAATGTGCATACCGCGGACGGGCCGCTGCCCGGCGTCATCGGCAAAAAACCGATCCATCTCATGGACAACAAGGACCGCGAGACGGTCGTCAAGCTGGAGTCCCAGTACATCGATATCGGCGCAAAGGATAAGAAGGAAGCCCAGAAGCTGGTCAGGGTAGGGGATGCGGTTACCTTTGAAAGCGCCTTTACCCGTCTGCATGGAGACCGGGTCGCTTCGCGCGGGTTCGATGACAAGGCCGGCTGTTTTGTGGTGGCCGAGGTGCTGCGTCTGGTCAAAGCCGCCGGCAGCAAGCTGAATGTAGATCTGTACGGCGTTTCTTCGGTGCAGGAGGAGATCGGGCTGCGGGGCGGGACCACCAGCTGCTACACCGTCAACCCGGACGTTGGCATCTGTGTGGAGGTGGACTTTGCCACTGACCAGCCCGACGTGGAGAAAAAACATAACGGTGAAGTGGCGCTCGGCAAGGGGCCGATCCTGGCTCGGGGTGCCAATATCAACCCGCGCCTGTTGGATCTATTGAGTACCACCGCCGAAAGCGAAAAGATTGCTATACAGCATACTGCCACGCCGCGTGCCACCGGCACCGATGCCAACGTCATGCAGATTTCCCGGGGGGGTGTGGCCACGGCCCTGGTCAAGATTCCGCTGCGCTACATGCATACGCCGGTGGAAACGGTATCACTGGCCGACCTTGAGGACGCGGCCCGCTTGATCGTAGCGGCGCTGGGAAAGATCAAGTCCAGGGAAGAGTTCATTCCGTCCTGAAAATCGAGCCATGCCGTCGGCGGGACTCCGCTAAAAGATTAACCCCTTTTGACTTGACTTGACCGGGGCGCTGTACTAACTTTTATAAAATTACTCTTCCGCAAGGAGCCCCTATTATGCCCTACGAGAAGCTGCAGGAAGGTTTGACATTTGACGATGTTCTTCTTGTACCGGCCCACTCGCTGATACTGCCCCGCGATGCAAATATCTCCACCCGTGTTTCCCGCAACATCCCTCTCAACATCCCGCTTGTCAGTGCCGCCATGGATACAGTTACCGAGGCGCGTACCGCCATCTGCATGGCTCGGGAGGGTGGGCTCGGCATTATCCACAAAAACATGACCATCCTTGAGCAGGCCCACGAGGTTGATAAGGTCAAAAAGAGTGAATCCGGCATGATTGTGGACCCGATCACCATGCGTCCCAATCAGAAGATCAGTGAAGCTCTGGATATCATGTCCAAGTACCGTATTTCCGGCGTACCGATCATCAAGCCCAACGGCAAGCTGGTCGGCATCCTTACCAATCGCGACCTGCGCTTCGAGACCGATTATGACCTCCCCATCTCGGCCCGCATGACCAAACGCAACCTGGTGACCGTGCCGGTTGGCACCACCCTGGACCAGGCCAAGGAACTTCTCAAGCACACGCGGGTGGAAAAGCTTCTGGTGGTGGACAATGAGCGTTTTCTCAAGGGACTGATCACCATCAAGGACATCGAGAAAGTCAAAAAGTATCCATTTGCCTGCAAGGACAGCCTGGGGCGTTTGCGGGTCGGTGCGGCCGTCGGACCGACGCCTGAAATGGAGGCCCGCATGGAGGCCCTGATCAAGGCCGGCGTTGATGTGATTGTCATCGATACCGCCCATGGTCATTCCCAGGGCGTGATTGACGCTGTGACCCGCGCCAAATCCACTTTTCCGGGAGTCGAGATCATTGCCGGCAATATTGCCACGGCTGAAGCGGCCGAGGCTTTAATTAAAGCCGGTGTGGACGGCATCAAGGTCGGCATCGGACCGGGCTCCATCTGTACCACCCGCGTCGTGGCCGGCGTGGGCGTACCGCAGATCACGGCTATCCACGAATGTTCTCGCATGGCCCACAAATACGGCATACCGGTGATCGCCGATGGCGGCATCAAGTATTCCGGCGACCTCCCCAAGGCGGTCACGGCCGGCGCCGACTGCATCATGATCGGCTCGTTGTTTGCCGGCACCGAGGAATCACCAGGAGATACGGTTCTTTATCAGGGGCGTACCTACAAGACCTATCGCGGCATGGGCTCCATCGGCGCCATGAAGGATGGCAGCAAGGACCGCTATTTCCAGTCGGAAGTGGGCGAAGACGTCAAGCTGGTGCCGGAAGGGATCGAGGGCATGGTGCCGCTGCGCGGACCGCTGTCCGCCAATATCCATCAGCTGTTGGGCGGTTTGCGCTCCGGCATGGGTTATACCGGTTGTGGCACGATTCAGGAGCTTCAGCAGAAGGGGCGTTTCATCCGCATCACCGGCGCCGGCCTCAAGGAGTCCCACGTCCATGATGTGACGATTACCAAAGAAGCACCGAACTACAGGGTAGGAAACTAAATGCCTGACATCCATAGCCAAAAGATACTGATCCTCGATTTCGGTTCCCAGTATACCCAGCTGATCGCCAGACGGGTTCGCGAGGCCCATGTCTACTGCGAGCTGCACCCCTTTGACATGGATCTGGCCGCGATCCGCGCCTTTGCGCCCAGCGGGATCATTCTGTCGGGCGGTCCCCGATCAGTTTACGAGCCGGAGGCGCCGGCCGTGGTCGAAGAGCTGTTCGAACTGGGGGTGCCGGTTCTGGGGATTTGCTACGGCATGCAGCTGATGAGCCGCCATTTTGGCGGAGAAGTCGTGGCGGCCGGCAAGCGGGAATTCGGTCATGCCGACCTGCTGGCTTGCGGTCAGCTCGGACCGCTCTTTGACGGGTTCTTTGTCGAAGGCAAAAGCCCGGTCTGGATGAGTCACGGTGACCATGTTGCCCGGGTGCCCCAGGGTTTCGAGGTTGTGGCTGAAACCGCCAACGCGCCGGTCTGTGCCATTCAGGATGTCAGTCGCCGTCTCTACGGGGTTCAGTTTCATCCCGAGGTCAATCATACCCCCCGCGGCGAGATGCTGATCGACTGCTTTGTCCGCAAGATCTGCGGCTGCAGCGGCCAGTGGACTCCGGGCCAGATCATCGCAGATGCCGTGTCCCGCATCCGGGCTCAGGTGGGCTGTGAACGGGTGATTCTGGGGCTCTCCGGCGGAGTCGATTCTTCCGTGGCGGCCGCCCTGATTCACCGGGCCATTGGCGATCAGCTGACCTGCGTCTTTGTGGACAACGGGCTGTTGCGTCTGGCCGAGGGGGATCAGGTCATGGCTACCTTTGACGAAAACCTGGGCGTCAAGGTGATCCGAGTAAACGCCGAGGAACGCTTCCTGTCGGCACTGGCCGGTGTCAATGATCCCGAGAAAAAACGCAAAATCATCGGTGGCCTGTTTGTCGAGATATTTGACGAGGAATCCGGCCGGATTGAAGATGCCAGGTGGCTGGCCCAGGGCACCATCTATCCCGATGTGATCGAGTCGGCCGGGGCCAAGACCGGGAAGGCCCATAACATCAAGAGTCACCATAATGTGGGCGGCCTGCCGGAACATATGAAACTCAAGCTGCTGGAACCGTTGCGAGAGCTGTTCAAGGACGAAGTCCGGGCCATTGGTGAAGAGCTTGGCCTGCCGCACCAGATGGTCTGGCGCCACCCGTTTCCCGGTCCGGGCCTG
The DNA here is from genome assembly GCA_002298925.1 of Geobacter sp. UBA698. Classification (GTDB taxonomy): domain Bacteria; phylum Desulfobacterota; class Desulfuromonadia; order Geobacterales; family Pseudopelobacteraceae; genus Pelotalea. The sequence goes on from DBMM01000041.1 coordinate 21,846, forward strand.
GGAGTGCGCATCCTGGGTGAAATCAAGAAAGAGTATGCCGATATCCTGCGTCGGGCCGATGCCATCTACATTGAGGAACTGTACGAGAGCGGGCATTACCACAAGATCAGCCAGGCTTTTGCGGTCTTTCTGCCGGTCAAGAGCGTGGGGGTCATGGGTGACGGCCGGACCTACGAATACGTCATTGCCCTGCGGGCCGTTGAAACCAAGGACTTCATGACCGCCGGCTGGTATCCCTTGCCCTATGAGGACATGGCCAGAATCAGCGGCAGAATCATCAATGAAGTCAAGGGTGTCAACCGGGTAGTCTACGATATCTCCAGCAAACCGCCCGCGACCATCGAATGGGAATAGTTTTTACCTTCTGAATCTATTTCAAGTCAGCCGGCCATTCTGATTTTACCTGATCAGGATGGCCGCCATCATTCTCGAAAAGATCCTTTCGTTTCTCCGCAATCCATAATCCTATAATGCGAGGTTGCCAGCGTGAGTTCAATTTCCTTCGAAGAGATCATGTTCACCATCATGTCCGCCACCCAGGACACCTTCAAAAGCTACATGAACATCGATCTGTTGGCCGGCAAGGTCGAGAAGCGTGTCGATCCAGTCAATTCGGACGTGACCGGCATTGTAGGAGTGGCCGGCGACCGGGTAGGCTATATCATCGTGGCCACGGATAAGATAAGCGCCCAGTATGTTGCCAAGCAACTGCTGATGGTCGATGAGGCCGATGATGAGTGTATCCGCGATGCCGTTGGTGAACTCACCAACAATATTGCCGGCGTATTCAAGACCCGCTATCATGAGCAGTACGGCAGTGTGGCCCTGGGGCTCCCGCTGGTGATATCCGGCCAGCTGCGCGCCATCGCTGAACCGGCCGACTCTTCCGATCAGGCCAGTATCAATGTGCAGTGCAAGGGGGTCACGATTCCCTTTACTACCGCTGATGGCGCCATTGCCATCAAGGTCATGGTCTACATGTAGGCATGACACATTCCACAGGGGACACCATGCAGGAACTGTTAGAGCGATATGCCAGCCTGCTGAAGGAGGTTGATCAATGGTTTGCATCCTGCCTGTCCTTGCAGGGGGAACAGATTGCCTGTAAGAGCGGCTGTTCGGCCTGCTGTCGCGGTCTGTTTGATATCACCCTGCTGGACGCCCTGTACCTGCGGAGCGGTTTCGACCTACTGCCGCCAGACATCCAGATCAGCGTCAGGAACAAGGCCCGGACCCGCCTGGACCAGATCTGGTCTCGCTGGCCTTCCTATGAGGCACCCTGGCTGCTGAATGTGATCCCGGAGAATGAATGGGACGAGATCATGCCGGAGGAGGATGAGACCCTCTGCGTGCTTCTGTCCGATGAGGGCAAATGCCTGGTCTACGATCATCGACCCATGACGTGCCGCTTGAATGGTATCCCCCTGATCGATACCAGCGGCGAAGAGCTGTTCGATGAATGGTGCACCCTGAATTTTGTCGATGTCGATCCGGTAGCGATCATGGCACTCAGGCATCCTTTCAGGGATCTGTTTTCACAGGAACTGCTGCTGTTCCGTGAATTGACCCGGCAGCTGGCGGGGGTGCCGATCAATGAACTGGATACGCTGATCCCGGCCGCTGTTTTCATAGATGCGGACATGCTTGCCGTCTGCACCGCAACCCTTTTGAACTGCAGGGATGATGAGCCATGAACAGCGATAAGCCTTCCGGCCACATCAGGAAAACCCTGCTGATCGGACTGGTGGCTTTCCTGCTTTCCCTGCTGACCCTGACCCCGACTTTCTCCCCATTCGAACTCAAAGCATTTGATCTCTGCTCGCGGCTGCTCAATCCGGCAGTTACCTCCGACGACATTGTCATGCTGGTCGTCGATCAGCCCAGCCTGGAGGCAGTGGCGGCCGAGGGCGTAACCTGGCCATGGCCGCGCCAGATCTATGCACCAGTCATCGAATATCTGTCACAGGCCGAAGCGGTCTACTTCGATGTACTCTTTACCGAAGCGTCTTCCTACGGCAATGAGGATGACAGTATTCTGGCCGAAGCCATCCGCAAGGCAGGTAATGTGACGTTACCACTGTTCGTGACCGCCACACGCAAGGGAAGCGCTGCGGCCGATGAACCATTTCTCAAGCGGGTCAGCCTTGCCGGCAGCGTTCCCGGGGTGCCGACCTATCCGGCCGTGCTTGCTCCCATACCGGAACTGGCCGGCGCGGCCCGCAATGGCGGGAATGTCATGATCAAACCTGATCAGGACGGGGTCTACCGCCGTGTCCCCTTGTTGTTTGGGGCTGACGGGCTTCTTTTTCCCAACCTGATCCTTGGTGATCTGCTCAAAAACGGAAAAGTGACGCTGGAAGGTGGACGTATCTGCCGCTCTGGCCGGCCTCTGCCTCTGCAGGACGAACAACTGCTGCTTCGTTTTTCAACCGCCCGTGAACCGTTCCTGATCATTCCTGTCATCGATCTGATCAGAGCCACGTCCGGCGCCGATCCAGCCCCCCGCTTCACACGGGATTTTTTTCGCGGCAAGCGGGTTCTGATCGGCCTGACCGCCGCCGGCCTGTATGACTTGAAACCCACGGCGGTTTCATCGTCTTCCTTCGGCACCCTTGTTCACGCCACCACGCTAGAGAACCTGCTCAAGGGCACCAGCTTCAGACCGGTGCCGTTATTCTGGTCACTGCTGCTAATGCTGCTGCTCTCGCTGGTTGCCGCGCGTTTTGTTCTGACCCACAGCGCGGTGGGAGCCAATCTGGCTTTCTTCGGCATTGCCCTTGTGTGTGCGGTCGGTCTGCCGGCGGCACTGTTCGCCTACGGACATTACCTGCGTCTGCTGCCGCCGGTTACTGCCATGACAACAGCTTTTGTTCTGGCCGCTTCCTATTCCTATGCCACTGAAGGACGTCAACGCCGCTTCGTGCGTCGGGCTTTTTCCCAGTATATGGATGAAACCCTGGTGGCGCATCTGCTGCAGCACCCGGAACTGATCCGACCTGGCGGGCAGAAAAAGCGCGTTACGGTCTTTTTTGCCGATATTGCCGGGTTTACCACCATTGCCGAGCGTTTTCCCGTTGACGACACGGCCCGCATGCTGCACGGCGTGCTGAATGCTCTCACCGAGGAAATCATCCGCAATCACGGGGTGATCGACAAATACATCGGCGACTGTGTCATGGCATTCTGGGGGGCTCCCCTGGAATCGGGTGAAGACGAGGCCAATGCCTGTCGGGCCGCGCTGGCCTGCCTGGATGCACTGGTTGAGGTCAATCGCGGTTTCAAGGCCGAAGGCCTGGGGGAGATCAGCCTGCGGATCGGCTTGCATACCGGCGATGCCATTGTTGGCAATCTGGGCAGCGACCGCCTGTTCGACTTTACCGTGGTTGGGGATACGGTCAATCTTGCCTCGCGGCTGGAGTCAGCCAACAAGTTTTTCCATACCCGCTGCATGGCCAGCGAGGAGACGATCCAAGCAGCCGGCGGCGATGAAATTGCAACCAGGGAACTGGGCCTGATTGCCGTCAAGGGCAAGCAGCACCCGGTGCGTATCTTTGAACTGGTCGGATATAGGGCCAGCATGCCGCCGGAGGAACTGGAGCTGTGTGAACGTTACAACCGGGCAGTACAGCAGTTTCGCGGCAGGCAGTGGCAGGAGGCGGAGATAGAGTTTGCAGCGATTCAGTCACTGAAGCCGGGGGACGGTCCCTCTCAGTATTACCTAGAATGGTGTCGACGGCTTATTGATAAGCAGCCATTGACAGATGACTGGGATGTGATAATAATGTTAGACAAATGAAAACTTTTATATTGATTACATATCTGCTTTGTGTTGCTGTCACCTTCGCCCATGCCGAGAATGTCAGGGTCACGGTCAAGGAAAATACTATCCGCGGAGATTGTCGTTTCTATGCACCGGTTAAGCTCAGGGTGCGTGCCGGAGATATGTTAACAGTCATCGGCAAAAGCGGCGACTGGTACCGGGTCAGTTTCAAGGGTGTCAGCGGATGTATCCATCGCGGCGCAGTCGAGAGCCGAACATATGCCGTTACAGGCTCCGGCGGACGACAGGGCGGCGCATCCCGCGACGAAGTATCGCTGGCAGGCAAGGGGTTCAATCCAGAGGTGGAAAAATCATACCGCAGCAGCAATCCCACCCTGGATTTCTCGGCAGTGGACAGCCTGGAGAAAATCACGGTCGATGAAGGTCAGTTGCGAAATTTCATCGACAAGGGGGGGCTGAATCTGCCATGAAATGCTTATTGCTGACAGCCGCCCTGTTGCTCCTGCTGACAGGATGCAAGCTTTCCGAGATTACCCCCGATCAGGTCGGCATGATCTCCCGTTCCCTCGAAAATATCGGCAGTGCGGCTCGTCCCATGTCCGACCAGGAAGAATACTATGTGGGCCGGGCTGTCTCCGCGCGCCTGCTGTCCAGCTATCGCCAGCTGAAAGACCCGGCATTGACCAGCTACATCAATCTGGTAGGCCAGTCCGTTGCCCTGCAGTCGGAACGGCCGGTCACCTTTGGCGGCTATCATTTCGCCATTCTCGACAGCCCGGAATTGAATGCCTTTGCTGCGCCGGGCGGCATGATCTTTGTCACCCGCGGTATGCTGGCGACAATCAAAAGCGAGGATGAACTGGCAGCTGTCCTGGCTCATGAAGTAGGTCATGTGGTAAAACGCCACGGTATTGCCGCCATCCAGTCTTCACGCTGGAGTGAGGCGCTGACTGTAATCGGCAGCGACGCCGCCAAAACCTTCGGCGGTTCTGACGTCGCCAAACTTGCCAAGCTTTTCGACGGCTCCATCGATGACGTCTTCAAGACCCTGGTGGTGAACGGTTACGGCCGCAGCCAGGAAGAGGAGGCCGACGGTGCGGCCCTGGGGCTGCTTGTACGCGCCGGCTATGATCCTGCTGCGCTGGAAGGCTATCTGCAGCGCCTGGCAGCGGCCGGCAAGAGCTCATCGGGCGGCATGCTTTCCACTCACCCAGGCACCGACGAGCGCATCCAGCATGTGCGCGAAAAAATGCCGACGGCTTCCGTTAACAAGTCCTTCCAGCAGGCGCGCACCAGCCGTTTTCTATCTGCCATGAGATGATATGATGATTAAGTTCAAAATCTGCAACACCTGAATCATATTCTGGCTGATCGTGTTATTGGCCGTCATTGCTGCCATCACCTGGTCTTTCAATCGCCCCGTAAAAATATCCTCAGATTCCCCGCATAATATTCCTTACCAGATTCGTTCGTGATTAACAAAGGAGGCTGGCATGGGCCCTAATTCCTGGACACCGGCGGACCTGCTGCAGCTTTCAGGTGGCTACTGGAGCGCCTGTGCCCTGCATTCAGCCGTCAAGCTGGACCTGTTCACGCCGCTAGATGGTCGGGCTTTAACTTCTGCCGAACTGGCCCAAATGATCAATGCGGATGAACGCGCCTTGTCCATGCTGCTGAATGCCATGGCTGCTCTGGCGCTGGTGGACAAACAGGGTGAACGCTACACCGCCACAGCTTTTGCGGTCGTTTATCTCTGCCGCGATTCCCCCGAATACCTGGGTTATATCATCATGCATCACCACCATCTGATGGATGGCTGGACGCACCTTTCCGAGTCAGTCGCCAGCGGTGCGGCGCTCGTCGAACGGGTGTCTCACAGCGATGACGAACAGGCCCGTGAAAGTTTTCTGATGGGGATGTTCAACCTGGCCATGCAGCTGGCCCCCAAAATCGTTCCGCAGATCGATCTGGCTGGTCGGTGTCGCCTGCTCGATCTTGGCGGCGGGCCCGGCACCTATGCCATCCATTTCTGCCAGCACAACCCAGGTCTCACGGCTGCTGTCTATGACCTAGCGACCACCCGCCGTTTTGCCGAGGCCACCATCGCACGTTTCGGGCTTGGCGACCGGATCACGTTCTATGAAGGGGATTTCCTGGGCAAGGAGATCGAAGGGCGCTTTGACGCTGCCTGGCTGTCGCACATTCTGCATGGCGAAAGCCCCCAGGGGTGCGCAACCGTATTGAAAAAAGCCATGGCCGCACTAGAACCGGGCGGCTTGATCATGGTTCAGGAATTCATCCTTGATGACAGCAAAGATGGTCCGCTCTTCCCGGTCCTGTTCTCCCTGAATATGCTGCTGCGAACTCCCGGGGGGCAGGCTTACAGCCAGTCCGAACTGACTGCGATGCTGACCGCCGCCGGAGCCAGTAACGCCAGGAGGCTGCCTCTGGAACTGCCCAACGGGGCCGGCATTATTATTGGTCAGGCTCCGGGGTAGCCCCGTTTTTATCACCAAACTCAAAAAGGCCCGTGGAAAAACATCCACGGGCCTTTTGTCATATCTGCTGAAAATATAATCTATTTACCGACAGCCTTGACCATCAGTTCACTGACCAGACGGGTGAAGCGCAGCGGATCCTTGATTGGTGAACCTTCCGTTAACAGGGCCTGATCGTAGAGCAGTTCGGCATAGTCTTTCAGACGGCCGTCATCCTTGTTGCCCTTGAAGAGATCAGCCATGACATGCATGATCGGGTGGGTGGGGTTCAGCTCCAGTACCCGTTTGGATTCCGGTACCGGCTGGTTCATGGCCTTGAGGATGCGCTCCATGTTGGCATTCATGCCGTACTCATCGGCCACCAGACAACAGGCGCTCTCGGTTAGACGCTTGGAGAGACGCACGTCCTTGATCCTGTCTTCCAGGCTTCCCTTGACAAGAGAAAGCAGGTCGCCATACTCTTTTTGGGCCTCTTCCTGTTTGGCTTCCTTCTCTTTTTTCTCTTCCTCGCTGTCCAGATCCAAGTCACCGCGGTCAACCGCCTTAAGTTTCTTTTCCTTGTACTCGGTCAAAGCCTGGACAACCCATTCATCCACCGGATCAGTCAGGAACAGCACTTCGTAGTTCTTGGCGCGGAAAACCTCCAGATGGGGCGAGGTTTCCAGTGCGGCCCGATTATCTCCGGTGATGTAATAGATTTCCTGCTGGGCCTCGGGCATGCGCTCAACATACTCCTTGAGGCTGACAAAGCTGCCCGCTTCCGTTTTTGTACTCTCGAACAGGACCAGCTCCTGCAACTTCTCCTTGTTGGCGTAATCGAAGTGCAGACCCTCCTTGATCACCGGTCCGAACTCCTTCCAGAAGCTCACATATTCATCGAACTTCTTCTCCCTAACATCCGACAATGTCGACAGAATCTTGCTGACAAGATTTTTTTGGATACGCTTGATCTGAACGTCTTCCTGAAGAATCTCTCGGGAAACATTCAGCGGCAGGTCGCTCGAATCAACGACCCCCTTCACAAACCGGAGATAATCGGGGATCAGTTCTTCGCAATGATCAGTAATGAAAACCCGTTTGACATACAGCTGCAGCCCCTTCTTGCGATCGGCCATGAACAGGTCGAATGGCTTCTTGGCCGGCAGATAGAGCAGTGCCTTGAATTCGCTGGTGCCTTCGGCCGAGAAATGGATGGTGTTGAAGGGATTCTCGAAATCATGGGAGATGTGTTTGTAAAACTCCTGGTATTCCTCCTCGCTGACATCACTCTTGGGGCGGGCCCAGATAGCCTTCATGGAGTTGAGGGTCTGCTCCTCGGTCGTTTCAATGGTGCCGGCACCTTCAATTTCCTTACCATCAACCCCTTTGGGAACCTCGCTGCGGGTGATGTCCATTACCACCGGATATTGGATGTAGTCAGAGTATTTCTTGACGATCGAGCGGATTTTCCACTCATCCAGGTACTCCTTGAACTCATCCTTCAGGTGCAGTGTAATCTCGGTTCCGCGCTCCTCTTTCGTGAGCTGTTCGACGGTATAGGTGCCGTCGCCGATGGACTCCCAGCGACAGCCTGCACCGGGGCTGCCCGGCTTACGGGTTTCCATGGTTACTTTATCCGCCACCATGAACGAGGCATAGAAACCGACACCAAACTGGCCGATCAGTTCCGGATTGTTTGTGGATGCCTTGTCCTTGAGTGCCTGCATGAAGGCTTTGGTGCCGGAGCGGGCAATGGTGCCGATGTTTTCCTCAACCTCGGCCATGTTCATACCGATACCGTTGTCGCGGATGGTCAGTGTGCCGGCGGTCTTGTCGGGTATCAGCTTGATCTTCCAGTCGCTGTTCCCTTCAAGGAGCGCTTCATCGGAATGTGACTCGAAACGGATCTTATCGATTGCGTCGGAAGCATTGGAGATCAGTTCGCGCAGAAAGATGTCGCGGTTGGAATAAAGCGAGTGGATCACGAGGTCGAGGAGTTGCTGTACTTCGGTCTGAAACTGCTTGGTGGTCTTGGACATGCGTATTCATTCTCCTTTTGTTGGCTGGAAATGTTTTAACCACAAGATAATAACCGCAAGCAGCTTTTTCAAGGGGGGTGATACAGAAACATGCTTTTCAGATAGAGTGGTGATGATGGAAATGCAGAAAGGGGGCATTGCTTACCCCGTACTCCTGCTCCGGAATGGACAGGTGTACGGGGGTACGGTATCGAGTGCTTTGCAGGTTTCTTGTGTTTCATTCTTCAGGAAAGATGTAGCTGATTTTAATCTTGGATTACAAACATCCAGCTGTTGTTATAAAAGATGTCTGAATGTCGTGATAACTTGTTGCACATGACTTGTGGAGGAATCTTCTGTATGATGCTTTTCTCTTAACGTTTTTATTCCGCATGCTCCGTGATAGTGTGCTCTGATTGGCAACCCGATATACCCGATAATAACTGTACGAAAGTGGCCGTAAATGGATAAGACAGAGCTTCTTCAACTCATAATCACCAGACTGTCCCATGATTTGGATGTGCTTTCAGGTGCTGCGAGAACCGCCCACGAAGCAGCAACTCATGCGGAAAACATTCCCGATAACAAGTACGATACCCTGGCTTTGGAGGCGTCGTATATCGCCCAGGCCCAGGCCAATCGAGCCAGCGAGATCAGGCAGGCAATCGAGGCGTTCAAACAGCTGCGACCTCTTCGAGCAAACGGTCAGGTGGTGCGTCTGGGCGCGCTGGTAAACCTTGAAGCAGAAGACGGCTCAACAAGGATGGTCTTTGTTGGCCCCCGTGAAGGAGGGCTGAAGGTTTCCAGTCCGTATGGCGAGGTGGTGGTGATAACACCTGCCTCGCCTTTAGGAACTGTTTTGATCGGCAAGAGCGTGGGCGATATGGTGGAGACAGGAGAGGGTGCAGGCCGGATGGAATATGAAATCGTTGCAGTATTCTGATCCAGTAATCGTGCGTGAGGGAATCATCCCCGACATGATAGATAATGGACTGTTCTATCTGACCATGGCTGCGACTTCGGCCTGGATGTCGTGGGGAGAAATGTTGGCTCTCTGTAGCAGCCCCCCCCAACTGGCAGCTCCGCTTTTGACTTCTTGATAGATTTGATTTGGTTTCTTCCTGGCCTTACCAGCAATCAGTGCAATGATAACCAGCTCCTGGTTGCCAGCCCCGGCCTTGCGCAGGGCCTCCAACTCCACTTCTCCGTAGAACCGGTAGTGCAGCAACAGTTCATCTACCACTGTTTCGGCAAGGCGGGCGTCGCTGGCATTTGCCTTCAGAGTGGCACTAAACCTGTTTCCCGGATGTTTTTCGTGAAGATCGAACTGGGTCGCGGCCTGTGACCACGAATCTTTGGCCTGTCTTTTTTGAAGCAGGAGTTCCGGGGACATGCCAGTCATGGGCGCCAGCCAATAGGCGATCCACAGGTCGTCGGATGCTGCGCCCCGTTGTTTTTTCATGACGATTGTTTTTTTGTCGATTCCAAAAACAGCGGCGAAGAACGAATTTTGTGTGGTGGCCAGGAAATAGGGATCGGCAAGAGTGGGGTGCGTTGGATCATAGGAGCGGTCTGTGAAGCAGTGACAGGCAATGGCAGGGATGGCCTGCGCTGGCAGTGGGAGTAATAACAGCAAAAACAGTATAAAATTTATGTACTTAGGGTTGAAGTGGGCCATGGTCTTTCCTTTCCTACAGATATCATCCCGAGACAACACAGTAGCACTGTTGGCATTAAGATCATTGACATTGGTCAAGAACAGCCGCTTTTGCCGCTCTGTTTCTGTGTCTGGAATAAAAAAGATCAGGGGAAAGGCCCCATTTACAATGGACTTTATCAAAAACAGAGTATATAAGGATGGAAAATTCATTTGGGAGGGCTTATGACTAAAACGGAACTGGTGGCAAAGATTGCTGACGGCGCAGGACTGACCAAGGTTCAGGCAGAAAAGGCACTCAACTGTTTTATCGCAGAAACCACGACGGCACTCAAGGCCGGTGACAAGATCACCTTGGTCGGCTTTGGGACTTTCAGTGCTGTAACCCGTGCAGCCCGTACCGGTAGAAACCCCCAGACCGGTAAGGCCATCAAGATCGAAGCCAAGACGAATGGCAAGTTCACTCCGGGGAAGGCGCTCAAGGATCTGAACGCAAAACCAGTCAAGGCAGCGGCCAAGAAGAAGTAAGACTGAGCGGGGGCCCGGCCAGGGTTCCCCGCTCTGTCTCCAAACCGGGAAGATCTTTAGCTTGATCAAAACCCGGCCCCGTGTTATAAAATATTGATTTTAAACGTGGCATCCCAGAATACCAGCCATTGATGCACCTTCCCTCATAATAATTCATTTAAACCATGTTCGCGCTCTTAGCTCAGCTGGATAGAGCAACGGCCTTCTAAGCCGTAGGCCGCAGGTTCGAATCCTGCAGGGCGCGCCAGAAAAAAACATCGAATCTGAGTACTCAATCGGAGCTACTCAGTTTTTTGTTTTTGCAGCATTTTATTACCATACCTGACCGCTTCGTTGCCTGTCTCTATACTGCTTGGCATTATGCAGGTTTGTGCATTGACGGCAGGAGCGAGTTTCCTGGAAGCCGGGTGCAGCAGTGATCGTTCAACTGCACAACGGTTACATTCACCCATTCTGTAAATCTTCTGTCACGTGATTGCTTTCTAAGCCTTCATCCTTGACACCCCCATACTTTTGATGTAGCTTATCACGTCCTACCATAGGATGATCCACGACACTTGCGTTTCAACGCCTCTTTCACAGGTAATAACCCAGATGAATATTACTGCTGTAATTCCGGCCCGATACGCTTCTACGCGTTTTCCGGGCAAGGCACTGGCCGAAATCGGCGGTAAGCCGATGATCCAGCACGTTTATGAGCGGACTTCAAGGGCTTCCCTGGTCGGCAACGTCATAGTTGCTACGGATGATGCACGCATTCAACAGGCTGTAGCCGCTTTCGGCGGTCGCTGTTGCATGACCCGCAGCGACCATGAAACCGGCACTGACCGTCTGGCCGAAGTGGCGGCCGGACTTGATGCTGACATCATTGTCAATGTTCAGGGTGATGAACCGCTCATCGTTCCAGAAATGATTGATCAAGCCATTCAGCCATTCCTCATTGATTCAGAACTGCGTATGGGCACCCTCAAGACCCGCATCAAGTGTCTGCATGACTTTCTCAGTCCCAATGTAGTCAAGGTTGTTGCGGACCGAGAAGCCAATGCCCTCTATTTTTCACGTTCACCACTCCCGTTCTTTCGTGATAAATGGCAGGATCTGAAGGACGAATCGTTTGCAAGCGGGAAACTGCTCTGCTTCAAGCATGTCGGGCTATATGTCTTTCGCCGGGATTTTTTGGTGGAATTTGCAGCCCTGACTCCAACCTTTCTCGAGATCTCCGAGAAACTTGAACAGTTGCGAGCAGTTGAAAACGGCATCCGCATTCGCGTGGTGGAGACTGAGTTTGAATCGATCGGCGTGGATACGCCCGATGATCTGGCTAAGGCCAGGGAACGCTTCAAAAACCTGCAATAAACCGAACTTCCCCCACAACAGGAGCTGTTTGCATGAAAACAAAATTCATCTTCATAACCGGTGGTGTTGTTTCTTCCATTGGTAAAGGCCTTGCAGCCGCGTCTTTGGGCGCCTTGCTGGAGGCTCGTGGTCTGCGGGTTACCCTGCAGAAGTTGGATCCTTACATTAACGTTGACCCTGGCACCATGTCACCTTTCCAGCACGGAGAAGTTTTTGTGACCGATGACGGCGCAGAAACCGACCTGGACCTGGGGCATTACGAGCGCTACACCAGTGCCCGTCTTTCCAAGAAAAGCAACTTCACCACGGGCCAAGTTTATTTTTCGGTCATCAATAAAGAGCGGCGCGGCGACTATCTGGGTGGTACCGTCCAGGTGATCCCGCATATCACCGATGAGATGAAGACCAAGATTATTGACAATGCCAAGGGTGCAGACGTGGCCATCGTCGAAGTCGGCGGGACCGTGGGCGACATCGAGTCACTTCCATTTCTGGAAGCTATCCGCCAGTTCCGTTTTGACCTGGGACACGGCAATACCCTCTACATCCATGTAACCCTGGTACCCTACATCCGTACGGCCGGCGAACTTAAGACCAAACCGACCCAGCACTCGGTCATGGAATTACGCAAGATCGGCATCCAACCCGATATCCTGATCTGCCGCTGCGAGCGCGAGTTGCCTGAGGAGATGAAAAAGAAGATCGCCCTTTTCTGCAACGTAGGAGAAAAGGATGTCATCCCCTGTGTGGATGCCGAGCACATCTATGCCGTCCCCCAAGCCTTGAACAAGGAAAAACTGGATGAGCAGGTGGTGGAAAAACTCAATATCTGGACAAAAGCCCCAGACTTGAGCCACTGGCAGGATGTGGTCGAAACGCTGCGACACCCCAGCCATGGCGAAGTGCGTATCGCTGTAGTGGGCAAATACGTCAATCTGACCGAATCATATAAATCCTTAGCCGAAGCCCTGACCCATGGCGGAATCTCCAATGACTGCCGTGTCTACCTGAAATATGTAGACTCAGAGAAGATCGAACGAGATGGGATCGAAGGTCATCTGGACGATGTGGACGGCGTGCTAGTGCCGGGAGGTTTCGGAGAACGCGGCACCGAGGGGAAGGTTCTGGCAATCGAATATGCCCGCACCAACAAGATCCCGTTCTTCGGCATCTGTCTCGGCATGCAGATGGCGGTGTTGGAGTATGCGCGCAACGTCTGCGGGATCACAGAAGCCTGTTCCAGTGAATTCAGGAAGGATGGTGGCGAGCCGGTCATTCATCTGATGGAGGAGCAGAAAACTGTCAGCAAAAAAGGTGGCACCATGCGTCTGGGCGCCAACCCCTGTACCCTGACCAAGGGTACGCTGGCCCACAAGGTTTATAACGAACAGGAAATATCAGAACGACATCGCCATCGCTATGAATTCAACAATGCCTACCGCGATATTCTTACCAAAAACGGTCTTGTTCTTTCAGGCATCTACAAGGACAAGGACCTGGTGGAGGTCGTGGAGATTCCTGGGCACCCCTGGTTTTTGGGATGTCAGTTCCATCCCGAATTCAAATCCAAGCCATTGGTACCCCATCCGCTGTTTAGTGCTTTTGTCGGTGCGGCCCTAACCCATCGTAATGCGAGGTAAGCTGTGACCCGTGAGATTTTGATCGGTAATGTGAAAATCGGCGCCAATCGCCCTTTGGTTCTGATCGCCGGACCGTGCGTAATCGAATCCGAAGATGCTGTCATGCGCCATGCCGAAAGACTGATGGCCATTTGCAACGGCATCTCCATGCCTCTGATTTTCAAGGCTTCCTATGACAAGGCCAATCGAACCTCAATCGGCGCCTTCCGTGGTCCCGGCATGAAGGAGGGGTTGAGGATACTGGCCAAGGTCAAGGAGTCTCTGGGCTTGCCGGTGCTTTCCGACATCCATTCCATCGAGCAGGTCGTACCGGCGGCCGAAGTGCTGGATGTTTTGCAGATCCCAGCTTTTCTCTGTCGCCAGACCGACCTGCTGGTGGCTGCCTCTGCCAGCGGCCGGGTAATCAACGTCAAGAAAGGGCAGTTTCTGGCCCCCTGGGATATGAAAAATGTGGCCGCAAAGATCTCTTCTTCAGGCAATGAAAACATCATCCTCACCGAGCGGGGAGCTTCCTTTGGCTACAACAACCTGGTGGTGGATATGCGCAGCTTTCCTGTCATGCGGGCCAGTGGCTATCCGGTCGTGTTTGACGCCACCCATAGCGTGCAGCTGCCCGGCGGACAGGGCGACAGCTCCGGCGGCCAACGTGAGTATGTGGAATATCTTTCCAAAGCAGCGGTAGCCACCGGTATTGACGGTATCTTCATGGAGGTTCACGAAGATCCTGACAAAGCGCTCTGCGACGGACCCAATTCGATTCCCCTGGCCGATCTGCCAAACCTGCTGAAGAGTCTAAAGGCTATCGATGCTGTGGTAAAATAAAACAGAACTTCATTCGAATTTGTATTAATAACGGGACATGCCTCGGCATTGTCCCGTTATTATTTTGTCGAACTTGTCTTGATGCCGTATTTGTCTTATTGTAATCATGTCAGCTTGCGTGTCGCATCGCGGCGGAATTTCCGATCCACCGGAGCAAAATATGAAAAAAATGCGGTTGGCAGCCATTGATATTGGCACAAATTCAATCCGCTGTATCGTCGCAGAAGTTGATCCCCAAGGCAGGTTCATGGTTCTGGATGACGAAAAGGCGACGGTGCGCCTCGGTGAGAACCTGAACAAATGTGGGGCCATTTCTCCGGCGGCATGCGCTCGGGCCTTGGAAGCGATCGGCCGCATGCGCAAACTGATCGAAGGTCTTAAAGTCAGCGAGGTGGAGGCGGTTGCCACCAGCGCTATCCGCAACGCCTCCAACGGACCGGAGCTGGTGGGAGAGCTCAGCAGCCTGCTGGGCCGGGAAATCAGGGTGATTTCCGGTCAGGAAGAAGCCGAGCTGGCGGCTATTTCGGCCCTTCACAATTTTGAAATGGGCGACAAACGTCATGTAATGATCGATATCGGCGGCGGTAGCGTGGAGATCGTTACCGCCCTGGGGAGTCACATCGAGGAGTATTTTTCCGTTGACCTGGGGGCGGTGCTGATGACCGAGCGTTTTTTCAGCGTCGATCCGATCAGGCCCGCTGATTACCAGAAGTTCAGACGTCATGTCAAAGCCATACTCAAGAACACCTTCAGTGGTGAAAAAATTGCCGTGCAAAGCATGATCGGCTCCGGTGGCACGATCACCTCACTGGGAAGCATGGTTATGAGCATGCGCCGCCAGGCTTTTTCATCGGTGCATGGCTATGAGGTGCTGCGCTCCGAAGTCGTGCATCTGCTGGCCATGCTGATGCGCAAGGACGTCAAGTCCAGGAGAGCTTTACCCGGCCTTAACCCTGATCGTGCCGACATTATCGTGGCCGGTCTGGGCGTTGTGGATGAGATGATGAATTTTTTCGGCGCCAATATGCTGCGGGTCAACGAACGCGGCATCCGTGAAGGGTTAATCATCAAGAGTGTCAGACGTCTCGGGCTGCTGGCTGACAACACTCCGCAACGCACCTGGCGCGAATCGGTGCTGGATTTCGCCAAGTCATGCCACTACGACGAACCGCACTCCCGTCATGTGGCCAAGCTGGCCTTAGCAATCTTTGACCGCCTGGCCAGGGAGAGCGGCCTTAAAAAGAGCGAGCGGCGACTATTGGAAGCCGCCGCGCTGTTGCACGACATCGGTTATTTTATAAGTTACAACAGCCACCACAAACATTCCTATCACCTGATCCGGCATGCCGACCTGTTTGGTCTGACACCTCGCGAACGGGAAATGACTGCCCAGATCGCCCGCTATCATCGCAAGGCGCTGCCCAAGAAAAAACATGACGAATTTGTCCAGCTTACTGAAAAGGATCAGGTTATTGTCAGCCGCCTGGGTGGCATTCTGCGCCTTGCCGATGGTCTTGATAGGCGCAGAAGCGGTCTGGTGGAAGTGGTTGACCTCACCTGCAGTGCTGACGTGTACAGTATCAAATTGCTGGGAACCGAGGATATATCCGTGGAAATTTTCGGCGGCAATGCCAAGAAGGATCTGTTTGAAAAAGCTTTTGGCGGGGAGGTGCTGTTTGTGACCAACTAGCATCGTGACAAATCGTAACTCAATAGAGGCTGCATGGTCATCACCATCCAGCCTTTTTTCTTATGCGATTTTTGTGTGGTTATGGCTGCGTGGCCAGTTCCAGTCGGGCCAGGTATTCCAGCGCTTCGGCGCTGCTCTGGCCGCACATCTCAATGCTGGGCCGCAGACTGCTGCAGACTGCGGGCCGTTCTGGACATCCGAAGATGCGGCAACGGTTTTCGGGTGTAAGCTGGACACAGCGCACGCCAGCAGGCTTGCCGTTGCTCATGTCTGGGATCGGTGATGAGATCGACGGAGCAATGCAGCAGGCGGCGCAGCCGGGGCGACATAGCATTGTTCAGGCCACCCTTCCGGAAGGCTGGCTGAATTCTTCGCTGTAAGTTATCTGAACAAAAACCTGGCGCTTTTCGGTTGTTGACATAAATAGTTTATACCTTTCTGAAATGTATTCGACAATATACACAATGCCTTGTCGGCTGGTCAACTTTCAAGGAACACCCGTTGATCAGGTCAGTTTCCTGCGCCACATCTTGTCAGCACACTTGACCTGACACTCAATCGGGCTTATAAATAAAAAAAAATTCTATTTGCAATCATCGGCTAAGATCATGGATAGACAACAGGCTGGCGCTATTCTCAAAAAACTGAAACTCAAAATCACCCCCAAACGGCTGGAAATCATGTGTTGCCTGGCGGTAGAACCATCCTATCTATCCGCCGACGATGTTTGGCAGCGCCTTAAACTGCAATTCTCGCGTATCGGTCTTCCAACCGTCTACCGCATTCTCGACGAACTGGCCGAGGCTTCAGTAATCACACGGATTTTCATGTCCGACCGCAAGCAGTATTATTATCTCTGTACCAATCAGGAGCACCACCACCACTTTGTGTGTGAATCGTGTCGCCGGGTGCAGGACGTGGAACGCTGCGGAGTGGATACGTTAACCAGGGAACTTGCCCGACGCTCCGGTGCCCGCATAACCTCCCATATCCTGCAGATCAACGGCGTTTGCGGAAGCTGTAATTCCGCGCAAGGAGCATCTGCGTGAAAAAGGTAGTTGCAGTACAACGTTTGAAGCTGACGCTTATTTATTTGCTGTGCTTCGGCATGGTGCTGACAATTTTTCCTGGTTGTTCCAGAAAAGACACTGCCGTGCAGGACGAGGCTGACGGCCAGCTGCGGGTTGTCACCACGCTTTTCCCCCTGTACGATTTTGCCAGGACAATTGCCGGTGACCGGGCCCGGGTAACTCTGCTGCTACCCCCCGGAGTTGAACCACACAGCTTCGAACCCAGGCCGGATGACATCGTACGCATCGGCAAGTCTGGTCTGTTTGTTTTCACAAGCAGGGTTATGGAGCCGTGGGCCGCCGCGATTAGCAAGGGAGGTGACCGCCAGACCCCCAGGGTGGTTGAAGCCGGTACCGGCGTCTCCTATATGAATGCTACGACGGATGATCATGACCATGGCGACCATCAGCACTCAGGCAACCTGGACCCGCATATCTGGCTTGATTTTGGGAATGACCAGCTGATGACGGATAACATTCTGGCCGGTTTTGTGACAGCAGACCCGGCTAATGCCGACTATTACCGCGGCAATGCGGCCGCCTTGAAGCAAAAGCTCAAGCATCTGGACCAGCAGTATCGCAACGGATTGACATCCTGTGCCAGCAGGATACTGCTGCATGGCGGACATTACACATTCGGCTATCTGGCCCGCCGCTATGATCTCAATTACCGCTCGCTGAGCGGTGTATCATCGGAGGCAGAGCCGTCCGCAGCCCGCATGGCCGGCATGATCAGGGATATCAGGCAGTCAGGGGCACGTTATCTGTTTGCGGAGGAATTACTGTCACCCCGCCTGAGCGAGATCCTGGCCACGGAAGCCGGCGTGGCCGTACTTAAACTGCACGGTGCCCACAGCCTGGGACGAGACGATTTTCAGCGTGGGATGAGTTTTTTTGATCTGATGGAAGCCAATCTGGATAATCTCAAAAAGGGGCTGGCATGCCGCGGGAAATAGTGCGAACGGAAAACCTCTGCTGCAGCTATCGCACCGGACGGGTGCTGGAAGATATTTCTGTAACGGTGGAGGCGGGCGACTACGTCGGCATTGTTGGCCCCAACGGTTCCGGCAAGAGTACCCTGGTGCGGGCACTGCTGGGTCTGTGTGCCATCAGTGACGGCACAGCCTTGCTGTTTGGTGTGCCTTGCGGCAGGTTTGGAGAGTGGGGCAGGGTCGGTTATCTTCCGCAAAGCCTGGATCAGCTCAATCCGGTCTTTCCGGCCACAGTGGCCGAAACGGTTGGCCTGGGACTGCTGTCGCTCAAGCGTTTTCCCTGTCGTTTGACTGGGGTGGACCGTAACACGGTTGACAGCATGCTCGAAGAATTGGGTGTTTATCACCTAAAACATAAACTGATCGGCGAGCTTTCCGGTGGCCAACAGCAGCGGGTATTGCTGGCCCGGGCGCTGGTCAATGAACCGGAACTGCTGATTCTGGACGAACCGACCGCAGCCCTTGATCCTGAGACACGGGAGCGTTTCTACCGCCTGATTGCTGATATCAACCGCAATCGCGGCGTAACCGTGCTTCTGGTGACCCATGATTCGGGTGCCGTCGGACAGCATGCCTCTAAAATGTTGTATCTCGACAAGCGTCTTCTGTTCTTTGGCAGTTTCGAACAGTTTTGCCTTTCCCCCGAGATGTCGGCTCTGTTTGGGGAACACTCACAACACCTGATGTGTCACCGCCACTGATATGAATCTACTCGAAATCCTTTCATACGCTTTTATCCAGAGGGCTTTGCTGGCCGGGACGCTGATTGCCGTGCTCTGTTCACTCCTGGGGGTGTTTCTGGTGCTGCGGCGGATGTCACTGATCGGCGATGGTCTGGCCCATATCACCTTCGGCAGCACAGCCATTGCCCTGGCGATGAAACTCTATTCCGCCTCTTCACTTCTGGTTTCTCTGCCGATTGTGCTGCTGTCGTCTCTGGGGATTCTCAAGTTGACGGAAAAAACACGTTTGAGCGGTGATGCGGCCATCGGCATCGTGTCGGCACTGGGTATTTCAGCCGGGATTATCCTGGCGAGCGTGGGGGGCGGGTACAATGTTGACCTGCTGAGCTATCTGTTCGGCAACATTCTCGCTATTACCAGTGAAGAAGTTAATATTGCGGTCGGGCTGTTCTGTGTGGTGATGGTGTTGCTGTCGCTGTTCTACAACGAACTGCTGGCAGTAACTTTCAATGAGGAGCTGGCTCGGATTTCCGGTGTCCACACCAACATCGTCAATGCCGTGCTGGTGCTGCTGACAGCACTTTCGGTGGTGCTGGCCATGAAGCTGGTGGGTATCATGCTGATCTCGTCGCTGTTGATCCTGCCGGCCGCCTCAGCCCTGCAGTTGGCCCGCAGTTTCCGCTCCTGCATGATGTTTTCGGCATTGCAGGGAGGCTGTTCTGTTGTGCTCGGTATTTTCCTTTCTTTCGCCACCAACCTGCCCACCAGCGCCACCGTGGTTATGCTGAATCTCGCTTTCTTTGGCTGTGCGTTCCTCGTACGGCGCCTGCTTGACCCCGGAGTGTAAATTACTTCCGATTGAAATTGGAATTACTTGTCAAGTTTCTTTTTGATGGCCTCGACCACGTGGTAGGCATCGTTAATGGCGGTGTATATCAGGTTTGGGTGTTTTTCTTCCGTAATGGCGCCCTCACTGATCTTCATGTAGGAAGGGGAGATGGCCCCACCGATGACGAAGACCCCCTTACGGGTGGATTCGTATTCTGAGGTCAAAAGAACCAGGCGTTCGCCTTCCTTGGCGATCTTGCAGACTCCGGCAGCACAGGCAATCATCTGGATGCCCAGTTTGTCGAAAATCGGCATGGGGCCCTGGGAGCCGATGCAGGCAATCACGTTATGCATGGGAAAACTCAGGCTGTGGTACAGATCGATGCCGTCGGCTTGCTTGAACTCGTTGATGCGGATTATCAGCCTGTCAACCCCCTCTTCATCCACCTCGCCGATGCGGGGGATAGAGCCGGGCAGAAGACGGATATTGCCGCCAAGCAGTATTTCCTCACCCAGCCGCTGGGCGGTTTCCTTGTTGACATCGAAAGTCTCGGCCTTGTGAGCCCAGTATACCGGATGGGTATCGTTTTCCTGGCGCTTGGCCTTTAGGATACTGATGATTACATCGGCCGCAGTGTTGCCGCCACCAATCACCAGGGTTTTGATGCCGATATACTTGGCAGGGTCATCGACATTTTTGGCCACCATCTTGGCGTCACCATAGACAGTAAGCTCGCGAGGGATGTTGCTGCCGAAGGAAAGTACCACCTTTTTACCCTTGAAGCTGCCCTTGGAGGTGATAACCGTCAGCCCGTCGCGTCCGTCTTTGATGTCCTCAAAGGCTACCTCGGTTTGGATGTTGAGATTTTCGTGCTGCACAAAATGCTGAACATACTGCAGGTAGCTTTCAACGGTAACCGGTTTGTCGGGTGGCCGCAGTTCATCCACCATAAAAGGCTCGGGCGCATCCTTGGGCCTTGAAGCGTAGACCAGCTTCCCTTCGGGGTAAGTGTTGGCAATTCCCTGAAAGGGTGCTTTTCCTGATTCCAGCACCAGATAGGAGAGTCCGTTCTTATGGCATAGATAGGCGGCAGACAGGCCGGCCGGCCCTCCGCCGATGATGAGAACGTCGTAGGTAATACTCATATAAATTCCCCTGTGGTCATGTTATGGAAACTATGTTTATCTATATCATGCCTGCATACAAAGATAAAGTCGTTAACGATAGAGCCAATTACACATCGAAATGACAAAAAAAATGGTATTATAATAAGGTTGCGGTACACTGTAATCATATCAAAACAAGGAGGCTTTTATGGAAGAAAGAGACAAGAAGGTTGCTGCGGCAGCAGTGCTGATGATCGCCGGAGGGATAATCGGCGCCGGACTGGCCTTGCTGTTCGCACCACAGTCCGGTGAACGAACCCGGCGCGATCTCGGTCGGGGAGCCAGAAAACTAAAGGTACGGGCCGATGAGGCGGTGGAGGATATTTCCGAAAACATTTCAGACCTGGTGGACAAGATCAGTGACAAGACCGATGATGTGCTGGAGAAGGGCAAGGAAGTTGCCGGTAGCGCCAGAAAGGATTTGATCAGATTGATCGAGGAAGGCGCCTCCAAGCTGGAAAAATTCCGCACCAAACTGAGTCGCATGCAATAACGCTCTCTCGAAGAGCTGATCAACGACTGCTGGGGGCAGCCGGTGGCGTCAAAGGCTTTACACCGACGCCAGGCTGCTCCTTGGAAGTGCCATTCTGTTGATTCGGTTCATCTGCTGCTGATCCTGGCTGGATCTCGGTTGGCTGTACTTTAAACATCGGTTGTTCTTCGTTGTGAATCTCCTTGGGTTTACCCTCTTTCTGCGGCGTATCCTTCGATTTCTGATCCTTTCTCTTCTGGTTTACCTCATCGGTTTTTTTCTGACGCAAAAGGGAAATGTCACCATAATAGCCGATCGTTGATTCACCGGTATTGTCGCTGTCGGTCATGATGGCAATGGCGCCGATTTTGGGCGGTTCTTCGCCGAAAAAGTTCTTGTAATCTTCATAAATATTGCGCTGGTGGGAGATCCACTGGCCGGCCAGTTCGTCACCCGAGTCCACGGCAACGGTGATGATGTTACTTGAATAGGGGTTCGGAATATGGCTGCCCCGGGGCAATTTATTGGCCCACACATAGCAGATGGCCCGGGTCTTGGTAAAAAAACCGCGCGGAAAAACGGCATAGACCCGTACGGCAAAATCATCGCCGTCCTTGCTTTTCTCATCACCCTTCTTGAAAACGTGATCTATCTTCCATGACCATGACAGGGTCGGATATTCCTTAAGGTCCAGCTTAAGCTTGTAGATCTGACCGGACGCTGATTTGTTGCTGCGGGCTACCAGAACTGTTTTTTCACCATCCTTTGCTATGCTGTAGCTCGTTTTGGCTTTCAGCATGCCGATGGTCTGCTCTTTCCAACCGCTCAGATCGCCGCTGCTGAAACGGCCCAAGTGCAGTTCGTTTTCCGTTCCATGGGCCAGGGACAGGTTGGTAATGAGCAGGATGCATACAAGTAAAACTTTCACGGAAACCTTCCCTCGTTGTTAGGTATTGTTACCGCCATGCTGCCTGAAACTGGAATCAGCTGGCGAAAGTAATTAATCGAAGTGAACTGTTGGGAAGGTTTGGGCTGAATGGCGGAACTGTAACGGCTGATATAGATCAGATAGCCGATGCCGAATTTCTCGGCAGTGGCCAGGTTGGTCTCGCTGTCTTCCCCCAGCATGGTCCGGGCCGGATCGTAAGTAATATGCTCCTGCAGGGCACGCCAGAAACGGTCATCCTCCTTGGGCAGCCCGACCTGATGGGCCGAGATCGTGCCGTCAAAATAGGGGCCGATCAGTGTTTTCCTCATCTTGAGATCAAGGGTTTTAGAGTGGGCATTGGTCACCAGCCAGACCGCCTTACGGTGCTGCTTAAGAAAAAGGAGGAACTCGATTACAAAGGGATGCACACTAATCAGATGCTCGATCTCTTTTTTTAACAGGGAGATGTCCAAACGCAGCCGGTCCGACCAATAATCCAGGTCAGTCCAGTTGAGTGTATTCTCCTGGGAGCGGAATAGGCTGTAGAGATGCTCGCGGGCGTACTCCAGCGAAGTGGCGTTTTTCGTCGCCCAGCGCCTGGGCACATGCTCCAGCCAGAAGTGGTCGTCGAAATGACGGTCCAGCAGAGTGCCGTCCATGTCGAGCAGTACTGTGTCAATGGTGTTCCAGTCGATATGCATGCAGATTCGCTCAATAAAAGAGGGGCACCGCAAAATGCCCCTGTCAGGTATCGGCCGGGCCTTCAGCCGAATGAAAGGCGTGTCGGTGACTGATCCTTTAGTAGTATGAATTTCCCCCAACAATACGCCTGTCACTGATTTTGTCAATACACTTGGCGGTTTGCAGCCTCCATCTGCCGAGGATACCGTTTAGCGTCAAAACTGACAATTACCCTATTTCATTGACTTCACATTGCGTGATCGGCTATAAAAGAATGTTACGATATGAATGAAAAACTCCTCTACATAGAAACCTTTGGCTGCCAGATGAACGTGAACGATTCCGAGCGGATTGTCACCATGCTGGCTGATATTGGATATCGTTCCACCACGGCACCGTCGAATGCCGACATGATTTTGCTGAACACCTGCAGCGTGCGGGGCGGGGCCGAGGAAAAGGTTTATCGGCGGCTGGCCAACCTGAAAGTCTTCAAAAAAAGCAACAAGCACCTGATTGTCGGAGTAGGGGGATGTGTCGCCCAACAGGAAGGGGATGAGCTCCTGCGGAAGTTGCCCTGGCTGGATCTGGTCTTCGGCACCCACAACCTGCACCTTCTTCCCGATATGGTGATTGCCGCGGAACATGGCGAGCGCCGTTGCGAAACTTCTTTCATCGACATCGACCAAAGGCTTGACCTGTTCCCATCCGTCAAGGGGGCAACCCGTATCAGCAGTTTTGTGACCGTCATGCAGGGTTGTGACAACTTTTGTTCCTACTGCATTGTCCCCTATGTGCGCGGCCGGGAGATCAGTCGCCGTTCGACGGAAATTCTCGAAGAGATCAGGCAGCTAGCTGACAGGGGTGTGCAGGAGGTAGTACTGCTCGGGCAGAACGTTAACTCATACGGGCTGAAGACCCAGGGAGAACCGAGCTTTGCTGAACTGGTCAGGCAGGTAGCCGGCATTGACGGCATCCAGCGCATTCGCTTTACCACATCCCACCCCAAGGATATGTCTGATGAACTGATTGCCTGCTTCAGGGATGTGCCCAAGTTGTGCAGTCAGGTGCAGCTGCCGGCCCAGTCCGGAAGTAATGCCGTCTTGAATCGTATGAATCGGGGCTATACCCGTGAGCAGTATCTAGAAAAAATTTGTGCACTTAAATCCGTTCGCCCCGGTATTGTCATTACCGGCGACATGATCGTCGGTTTTCCCGGCGAAAGCGAAGACGATTTCAAGCAGACACTGAGCCTGATGGAAGAAGTGCGCTATGCCGACCTGTTTTACTTTGCCTATTCACCCCGGCCGGGCACCAAGGCGGCCGAACTGGCGGAAGAAATCAGCCGGGAAGAAAAACAGCAGCGCCTGGAGAGGCTTCAGGATCTCCAGCGGCGCATAACCATGGAAACATACTCAGCATATCTGGGGTCTGTCCAGAGGGTTCTGGTGGAAGGGGAGGGCAAGCGCCCCGGTCAGGTATCAGGTAAGGTCGAGAACGGCCGCACGGTCAATTTTCCCGGAGAGCGCACCCTGGTCGGCCGCCTGGTGGTTGTGCGCATCGTCAAGGTTTTCCAGAACTCTTTGCTGGGTGAACCGGTCTAATTTTAGAATTATTTTGAGAGGCTTCATGACAACCGAAACGACGGCCCCATCCAATTTCCTGCGTACCATCATCGAAGACGACCTGAAAAGCGCTGCCTGCAAGACCATTGTGACCCGCTTCCCACCGGAGCCCAACGGTTATCTCCATATCGGCCATGCTAAATCGATCTGCCTCAATTTCGGCCTGGCCCGTGATTACGGTGGTCGCTGTCATCTTCGATTTGACGACACCAATCCTGCCAAGGAAGAACTGGAATACATAGAATCAATCAAGGAAAGTGTCCGCTGGCTCGGTTTTGACTGGGGTGAGCATCTCTATTACGCTTCGGACTACTTCGAACAGCTCTATCAATGGGCCGAGCACCTTATCCAGCAGGGCAAGGCTTATGTGGAGGATCTGAGTGCAGAGGAGATCAGGGGCCATCGCGGGACCCTTACCGAGCCGGGCAAAGAAAGCCCCTGGCGCAACCGTTCCGTCGAAGAAAACTTGGCTCTGTTCCGCAGCATGAAGGCCGGAGAGTTCCCCGATGGTGCCAAGGTGCTCAGGGCGAAAATCGACATGGCGTCCCCCAATCTCAACCTGCGTGATCCGGTGCTGTACCGCATCATTCATGCTCCGCACCCCCACGTGGGCGACGCCTGGAAGATTTACCCCATGTACGATTTTGCCCACGGCCAGTCCGATGCCATCGAAGGCATTACCCATTCCATCTGTACGCTGGAATTCGAGTCCCACAAGCCGCTTTACAACTGGTTTCTGGATAACCTGCCGGTACCTGCCCGGCCTAGACAGTTCGAATTTGCCCGGCTCAACCTGACCTACACGGTCATGAGCAAACGCAAGCTGCACGAACTGGTGACCCAGAACATCGTCAGCGGCTGGGATGATCCCCGGCTGCCGACGTTGATGGGACTTGCCCGCCGTGGCTACACCCCCGAATCCATCCGAGCGTTCTGTGATCGAATCGGCGTGGGCAGAAGCGACTCATGGATCGATATGTCGATCCTGGAAGAATGCGTCCGTGATGATCTGAACGAACGCGCACCTCGGGCATTGGCCGTACTCCGTCCACTCAGGGTCGTAATCGACAATTATCCCGAGCAACAGGTTGAGCAGTTCGAAGCGGCCAACCATCCCCAGAATCCGGAGATGGGCAGCCGTAAGGTGTCTTTTTCACGGGAACTGTACATTGAGCAGGATGATTTCATGGAAATGCCATCCAAGGGTTTTTTCCGTATGACACCTGGAGCGGAAGTGCGTCTGCGTTACACCTATATTGTCCGCTGTACCGGAGTGGTCAAGGATGATAACGGCAGCGTGATTGAGGTGCATTGCCAGTACGATCCCGACTCGCGGGGTGGTTCTGCTGCAGACGGCAGAAAGATCAAGGGGACCATTCACTGGGTTTCCGCGGGCCACGCCGTTGAGACCGAAGTGCGCCTGTTTGACCGGCTCTTCAACGACCCCAATCCGGATCGGGGAGGAGCTGATTACAAGCAGTTTCTGAATCCGCTGTCAATGGAAACACTCCGCAACTGCAAGCTTGAGCCGAGTTTGATCGGCTCTGACCATGAGATTCGCTACCAGTTCGAGCGTCAGGGTTATTTCCGCCCAGACCCCAAGGACTCCACCCCGAGCAATCCGGTTTTCAACCGCATTGTTACCCTAAAGGACAACTGGTCCAAAAAGTAGTACTTCAAGGATACGAGCACAATTACATGAAAAACAAAGAATTTAAATCAGGTTTCGTTTCCATTATCGGTCGCCCCAACGTAGGCAAGTCAACCCTGCTCAACTACATCCTGGGTGAAAAGATCGTAGCGGTTTCCGACAAGCCCCAAACGACCCGCACCGCAATACGCGGCATTGTCAGTGACGAATCCAGCCAGATAGTCCTGGTGGACACCCCTGGCATCCATACGGCCAAGAGCCGAATCAATCGAGCCATGGTGGATGCGGCCTATGGTGCCATTTCCGGCATTGACCTGTTGCTGCTCGTAGTTGACGCAACCGCTTCCGCCGAAGATGCCTTTGTCCGTGAGATCGTTGCCAAGGCCAACTGCCCGGTATTTCTCGTGCTCAACAAGATCGACCTGGTTGAACCCAAGGAACGCCTGCTGGAGCTGATCACCCGGCTTTCGTCCCTGCATAATTTTATCGAGATCGTACCGATATCAGCCCAAAGCGGTATCAACGTAGATCGTCTGATTTCTCTGGTCAGACAGAATCTGCCGGAAGGGATCGCCTATTTCCCGGATGATATTCTTACCGACCAACCGGAAAAGGTGATTGCGGCCGAACTGGTGCGGGAAAAGGTTTTTCGTTTGATCAACGATGAGGTGCCCTACGGCACGGCAGTCGTGGTTGAATCCTTCAAGGAACGCGAAAACGGCGTAATCGCCATATCCGCCACCATCCTGGTTGAGCGGGAAGGGCAGAAGGGTATCGTGATCGGAAAAAAAGGGGCCATGCTAAAGAAGATCGGCGAGCAGGCTCGCCGCGACATCGAGCGCCTGCTGGGAACCAGAATTTTTCTCGAGTTGTATGTCAAGGTACAGGAACGCTGGACTGAGCGGACCGCTGTGTTGCGGGAATTGGGGTACGAATAAATGAAGCCTTTAGTCGCATTGGTAGGACGCCCTAACGTGGGCAAATCAACCCTCTTCAACCGCCTTCTGGGACACCGGCGTGCCATTGTTGACGACACTCCCGGCGTAACCCGCGATCGCAACTACGCCGCCATCAACCGCTTCGACAAGCCCTTCATCCTGATAGATACCGGCGGTTTCGAACCTGTCACCGAAGACCGTCTGCTGCAGCAGATGCGCGAGCAGTCCACCCTGGCCATGGAAGAGGCGGATGTGATCATCTTCATGATGGACGCCCGCAGCGGGCTGACGCCTGCTGATATCGAAGTGGCCAAAATGCTGCGGCGCGTAAAAAAGCCAATTTTGTATGTGATCAACAAGGTGGACGGCGACAAGCTGGAAAACGAGTCCGCCGATTTTTACTCTCTGGGTATCGACCACCTGCATACAATTTCGGCCGAGCACAATCGCGGCGTGTATGACATGGTGGATGAACTGATGCAGCTCCTGCCAGACAGCAAAGACTCCGAAACAGAACATGAACTGACCAGGATTGCCGTGGTGGGGCGGCCCAATGTGGGCAAGTCGTCGCTGGTCAACCGCCTGCTCGGATTCGAGCGGGTTGTGGCCAACCCCACTGCCGGCACCACCCGTGATTCCGTTGACACGCTCTTCATGTGCAACAAGAAACCTTATCTGCTGATCGATACCGCCGGTATCCGCCGCAAAGGCAAGACTACTGAAAAGCTTGAAAAATACAGCGTGGTGGATGCACTGCGCAGCATCGAGCGGGCGGATGTGGTACTGGTGGTCCTGGATGCGGTGGAGGGCGTGACCGAGCAGGATGAGCGCATTGCCGGTTATGTTCACGAGGCCGGCAAGGCCTGCGTCTTCGTGCTCAATAAATGGGATGCTCTTGAGAAAAGCAACGCCACTCTGGGCGTTTATATCGACAAAGTCAGAACCGGTTTTAAATATCTGGCCTATGCGCCGATTGTCTTCGTTTCGGCCAAGAGCGGCCAACGAATCGGCAAAATCATGGAATCGGTCGATGAAGTCATGGAACAGTACAGTCATCGCGTATCGACCTCCGAGCTTGTCCGCGTCTTTTCCGAGGCCACCGATAGCCATCACGCCCCATTGGCCCATGGCAGACGGGTCAAGTTCTACTTTGCTACCCAGGTCAGCATTCGTCCTCCCACCTTTGTAATCTTCACCAACCAGCCCGACAGCGTTCACTTCTCCTACGAGCGCTACATAATCAACCGTTTCAGAGAAGCATTCGGCTTCAATGGCACTCCTTTGCGTCTCATCTTCCGTGGCAGGGACAAAGAGGACGCCGCCAGGCGCCCCCGCAAGGCGTCATAAAGGCTTTACTTGCCGAGTCTGTTGGGCTATTATTTCCACGTTTTACGCACAAGACAACGTATATTACGGGGCATCGCCGCATGAGTTTTGTCGGAAATCTGGAAGATCTTGGTCTGGGTGAGATTTTACAGATAGTCTGCCTCAGCAGGAAAACGGGGATTCTCGAACTCAGTAGTCGTGGGCGGGACGGATTCATCGAATTTC
Organism: Geobacter sp. UBA698; assembly: GCA_002298925.1. Taxonomy (GTDB): domain Bacteria; phylum Desulfobacterota; class Desulfuromonadia; order Geobacterales; family Pseudopelobacteraceae; genus Pelotalea. Next base: position 50,398 of record DBMM01000041.1, read on the forward strand.
GTGACGGCCAGGTTGTCAGAGCCTCGTCCAGTGCCTTCCAGCAGGGTCTTGGAGAAGTACTGATCCAAAAGGGGCTGACTGACCTGCCGACCCTTCGCAAAGCCCTGGCCCGTCAGCAGGCCGATGGTTTCCGGGAGCGCCTGGGTATCATTCTCGTCAAATATTTCGGTCTTTCACAGGAAACTGTCGAAGATGTTGTTCGCGAACAGATTGAAAAAGTAGTCTTCTACTTGTTTGCATGGGCGGAAGGCAGCTTCAAATTCGACATCCGCAAGCATGTCGAGACAGTCGACGACACCCACCTGGACCCTCTCCAGTTTATGCTTGACCAGGGACTGAACACCCAGTACCTGGCCATGGAAGGGACTCGCATTCTTGACGAAATGCGTCGGGATGGTCAGCCTGACTCCAATTCAGGCGAAGCCGCGGATGCACAAGCCGTTGATTTTGACTACGCTCTGGTCGACAAGGACATCACGCCGGCCGACCTCCCGCACCTACCCAAACCGCCCGTGGTTATAGTTGACGATGATGGTCCAACCCTGCGTGCCATCGGAGCCGCCCTGCAGTCGCTTGGTTATGAAGTCCACGCCATGCATCGTAGCGAGGATACCCTCATCAAGGTCGACAACCTGTTTCGCTCGGGTGGTCATCCCGTTATCCTGGTTGACCTGATCATGCCTAAAATGGACGGTTCCGGTGTGCTGGGCGGCGTTGAACTGCTGGAGATGCTGCATAATAATTTCAGAAAACTGTTTGTTGTGATCATGTCGGACTATCATCACACCGAGGCCGAGTTAAAAATCCGTGACCTGGGTTGCTCGTTTATCATGAAGCCACGCCGGGGAGAAATCGGCAATTTTCAGTCAGTGCAGGAATTTGTGCGGCGACTGATAGCAGAGATCAGCCCGAAAAATTCGGATAAAAGAGATTTTCCGGTACAGGACCATTTTCGTCTCGGAGATGAACTCAGGCTTGAACTGGATGACAACCACGGCTTGGCGCCCTCAACGGATTTCGGGACAACCAGTGAACTCTCCCTGTTGCGCGGCATGCTGGAGGAACTGAATAATCCGGATCTGCAGGGAGGGGTACCGCTGCTAGTTCTGCGATACGCTTCCGAATTCCTGAATCGGGCCGTGGTGTTCACAGTGAACGGCAGCATCGTTTCCGGCATCGGTCAGTTCGGCATACTGTCCAGCACTGTCAACGGAGACGAAGTAGTACGGGCCATGAATTTTCCGCTCGAATCGGCTGACCTGTTCCGGGAGGCCTGCCGGACATGCCGGTCAGTCCGATTGAAACCCGAAGCGGCCACTGACGCTGATGCATTTTTTTTCGAGCAGTTGGGGGGCGGCCTGCCTGAAGAGTCCTTCATTGCTCCCATCATCAGCCAGTCCCGTGTGATCGGATTTTTGTATGGCGACAATCTGCCGGTCAGAAAACCGGTAGGGGATACCGAGACCCTTGAAATTTTTCTTTCCCAGGCCGGTATTGCAATGGATAAAACATGCTAGAACTACAGTTCAACGAAAGGACCCGCACGTGAAAGCCAAGACAATTCTGATCGCCGATGATTCCAGGGCCATGCGTGCCATGTTGACCTTAACCATCGAATCGATAGGTGAATATAGGATCGTAGAGGTATCCAGCGGTTTTGAGGCGTTGCGCATTCTGCCGCGCGAACAGGTCGATCTGATTCTTACAGATATCAATATGCCGGACATCAACGGGCTGGAATTGATCAGCTATCTGCGTGAAAATCCCAACTATCGCGATATCCCGGTCATCATTATCTCAACCGAAGGCAGTCAGAAAGATGTTGACAAAGGCAAAAAACTGGGAGCGAATGAATATGTGGTCAAGCCTTTTGATCCGGTTCGCGTGCAGGAACTGATCAAGACCTACCTCGGCTGACAGGACGAACAACAGCATCAGATGGAGAGCTTCCGCTCCACTGTAAATCTACCACTTAATTATGCGACTTCCACATGACTGATCAGAACGCGTCGGCAAATAAGGCTGTCAAAGACTTCCTGGCAGAGGCAGAAGAAATCGCAGACCAGCTCGGTTCGGAACTGGCTGATATGGCTGACATGGCCGAAAGTGGCGATCTGAACCCCGACCTGCTCAACTCTATTTTCAGGGGGGCCCACTCTCTGAAGGGGTTGGCCGGCATGTTCGGTTTCAGCGAAATCTCGGACCTGTCCCACAACTTGGAAAACATGCTGGACTGGCTCCGTCTTGGCAAGTTGAACCTGTCCCAGCCCCTGATGGTTGTGTTGTTCGAGTCCCATGAACTGCTTTCCACCCTCATACGGACCGTGTCCTGTGGAAGCCCAAACAGCCATGCTGCCGAGATAGCGGCCTGTATCGCCAAAATCAACCAGTGCCTGGCTCCTCCCGAAAAAATGTCGGGAGCATCGCCACTGCAGCAACTTGGGCTGGACGAGCGGATACTTAGCGCACTTACTGAATACGAAGAGCATCGTCTTCTGGAGAATCTTTCCAAGGGCAAAAAAATCTATTCTATTCATACATCCTTCGAACTGACCTCATTTGATGTTGAACTGTCCCAGATCACCGAAACGCTCAAGACCTGCGGAGAGGTAATCAGCACGCTGCCCAGCATGGGCGACAACATGGACACCCACATCGACTTCAACCTGCTCTTTGGAACCTTAAAAAATCATGATGAATTGCAGGCGCTGCTATCCGGCAGCAATGCAGGCATAACCAGCTTAGGCTCAGCAACACCGCCAGCAAAGGTAATGGTTCCGCAGGAGCAGCTGCAGCCAACTTTGTCCAGCAACCAGGTGCCTGCCGCTCCAGTTTCGCTTGTCCCCGCTACTCTCACCGTGTCGGATGACTCCCAGTCATCCAAAAGCATGAGTCGTACCGTTCGTGTTGACATCGGCAAGCTGGACGAATTGATGAATATCGTCGGAGAACTTGTGCTGGCCCATTCTTCTATCGCCGCAATTGCCGGTCGGATGCGCAATGATGGATTTTCGCGCCTGGCTATTGAACTGGGCAAATCCGCCAAAGGGCTTGAGCGTAAACTTGCCGACCTGCAAAAGGGTGTGATGGAGATCCGTATGATCCCGGTCGGCCAGTTGTATGAAAAAATGTCGCGTATTGTTCGCAAAATTTCCCGCGAACAGGGCAAAAAGGCGGATCTGAAATTCCAAGGAGCTGACACGGAACTGGACAAACTGATCGTGGAGGATATTTCCGACCCGATGATGCATATCATCCGTAATGCCATTGACCATGGAATAGAACCGCCGGAACAGCGGATCGCCCTGGGCAAGGAAGAAAAGGGAACTATTCGTATTTCCTCCTATTCCAAAGGTAACCACGTTGTCATTGAAATCGAGGACGACGGCAACGGAATCGACATTGAAAAAATAAAAGCCAAGGCGCTCAGCAAGGGACTTGTTCACGACATCGGCTCCGTATCCGACAAGGAAGCCTTGGATTTCATCTTTCTGCCAGGTTTTTCCACCACGGACAAGGTCAGCGAAGTATCAGGCCGCGGAGTTGGCATGGATGTTGTAAAAAACAACATCGCCTCCGTGTCGGGAATGGTTGATATCGAGACCAGCAAAGGGGCTGGCAGTCGTTTCATCATCACCCTGCCCATCACGCTTGCCATCATCAAGGTGCTGATCATCTCCTGCGCCGGTAGAACCTATGCCTTACCGATCACCTCAGTGCTGGAATCGCTGCTGTTGTCCAATAAGGACATCAAGACCGTCGAGAAGAAGGAGGTCATACAGCTTCGGGACATAACCCTGCCGCTGCTCAGACTGGACAGCTTCTTCAGCTTCGAACGACGGGAAAGTGGCAATGGAGAGTTTTACGTGGTTGTGGTCGGGGTTGCCGAAAAACGGATGGGGATTGTCGTTGATGACCTGTTGGGGCAACAGGACATTGTCATCAAGTCCCTGGGTGAGGCTTTCAAAAGGTTTCGCGGAATTTCAGGAGCAGCCGACCTGGGGGACCAGCGCACAATTCTGGTACTGGATGTGAGCGCTCTGACTGCAGACTCAATTAAAAGCGGATCCTGAGCATGTACAAATCATACTTCGGATTCAGCGAAAAACCTTTCAGTAAAACTCCCGATCCGCGGTTCCTGTTTCTCAGCAGCGGCCACGAAGAGGCTCTGGCTCGACTGGAATTCGTTCTGGAGGAGCGGGAGATAGCGGTCCTGACCGGTGAGATCGGTTGCGGCAAAACCACCCTTTCACGGGCACTGATGGACAGATTGGGTGATGAATACCACTTCTGTTTTATTCTTAACCCCAGGCTGAATGCCATCGAGTTTTTGCGCACAACGGCCCGACTGTTGGATGTCGAGCAACCGGCGCTCTCCAAGGATGATCTGCTGGAACAGATCAACAACAAGGTCTATGATAATTATCAGAAAGGTGTCTGCCCGGTCATTGTGATCGACGAGGCCCAGATGATATCCGATCCTGAGGTCTTCGATGAGATCCGACTGCTGACCAACTTCCAACTGGATGACCGTAATTTGCTGGGGGTTGTTATCATGGGACAGCCGGAGTTGCGTGAAATGCTGGCATCTTCCCGCTTTGAGCCACTCCGCCAGCGCATAGCACTTCATTATCACCTCCAGTCGCTCACCATGGAGGAGACCATGGAGTATATTGATTTCCGGCTCGAGGTTGCCGGTGGCACTCCCGGCCTGTTCACGCCGGATGCCGTGCAGAAACTGTTTGAACTGACAGGAGGGGTTCCGCGCAGGATCAACTCAATGGCCACCAACGCACTGCTGGTGGCGTACGGAAACGATGCGGCCTTGGTGGATTCGGCTATTATTGACGAAATCAAAGACGAACTGATGATGTAGGGCGGGTAGCTAGCATGGATTTGGCAAAGATAAGACAGAAAGCCCGACGCGGACAAGGCATCCCCCCCTCGGCAGAACAACCCGAGCCTGTCGCATCTATTCCAAGGGTTACGCCGGCAACTGGCGGACGATCGGAATGGTTCGACCAGCCTCCTCTGTCATCCCTGGTTCAGGTTACCAGCGACATCCTGGAACCTGAACTATCAGCCGTCATCGCGAAGGAAACGTCTATTCAGCCCGTATCCCGCCGGAATGTTCCCTTTGATCCGATCAAGATCATTTTAGCTGGCCGGGAGGCTTCCGGTTGCGATGAGGATACCCATTCCGCCAAGGCCGAACAGGAACAGGGAGCGGTCGATGATTACGAAGAACTGCTCTGTATCCGTGTTTCCGATGAAATCTACGGCATCAATATCATGAAGATCAAAGAGATCATCAAACCACGCGAGGTAACCGAGATTCCTCGTACCCCTTCCTTCATATCCGGGGTCATCTCACTGCGCGGCGTGATTATTCCGATTATCGACATTCGCGACCGCCTTGGACTCAGTCGCGAATCAGTTTCCGGCAAGGAGCGCGTCGTCGTAATCAGGTCAGGAGCTGAGTTTGCCGGACTGATGGTTGATGAGGTGATCCAGGTTTGCCGCATTTCCCGTAGCAACTTTGAGGCCGCTCCTGCTGTTCTGGACGGCATAAATCGTGATTTTGTCAGTGCGATTGGTCGTGCGGATGACCGTATGGTCATAGTACTGAACCTGGATACTATCGCCGACATCAACCTCTACTGATCTGGAGCCGCCATGCAGAAGAAACATGTTCTGATTGTCGAAGATGAGGAAAGCCTTCTCAAGCTGGAAACCATACTTCTGACTGTCAAGGGATATGAAGTGACCGGCGCAATCAACGGCAACGACGCACTGGAAAAACTCGCTGCTGCCAAGTTCGATCTGGTCCTTCTTGACATCATGCTGCCGGATGTTGACGGCTTTGAGGTCTGCCGGAGAATCAGGTGCAATCCGACTACGTCTGAGATACCTGTCGTCATGCTGACCGCCAGAAAAAGCCCGGAAGACCAGGAGCGCGGCTTGGCTTGCGGGGCAAACGCCTATCTCACCAAACCGTTCAAATCCGCCATGATTATAGAACTGATCGATAGCCTGGTGTACGGTTCTAAAGCTGCAGAAAAGCCATGAACAGTGAACTGCAGGAGATACAGCTGGCCTGCTTCAGCTTGGGCGAGACTCTTTTTGCTGTCGATATCATGCGCATCAAAGAGATCATTCAACAGCAGAACATCTCCAAACTACCCAGTCCTTCGAGATTTTTGGAAGGGGTTATCAATCTTCGCGGCGCTGTCATACCGGTTATGGATCTGCGGAAGCGCTTCGGTATGCCGCCTGCAATCAATACCAAGACCTCCAAGCTGCTGCTGGTATCTTTGTCCCGCCACGTGCTGGCACTGTCAGTGGATGATGTGCTCGAGGTGATCTCCGTTCCGGTTGACCAACTCAAGCCACCCCCCGAATTTGAAGAAATGGCCGGCGGTGAGTGTCTTCTGGGGGTTTGCCTGTTGGGAGAGCGTGTGTTCATGATTCTTGACATCGATACACTGTTAAGCCCATCCGAGAGACCGGACGTCTTGTCCCCCTATGCATGTTGATATTGATCTGAGTAGATTATGTTATTTGCAGGATTCTGCCACAGGAGTGCAGTCTGGTGAATAGTCGAACTAGTTTAGAACAGTCCCTCCGATCCAATAATGAAGAGACTCGTCGTCAGGCCCTGCAGACCATGCGGGGAAGACCGTTGGCTGAAACGCGCGATCTGCTTTTTATGGCCATGGCTGATGAGAGTTGGAGAGTTCGCAAAGAATCGGTCGATGTATTTGTCGCTACCGAACCTGACGAAGGTTCCATCAAGGAACTGCTTGAATTGCTCCGAAATGATGAAAATGCCGGATTAAGAAACTCTGCGGCCGAGGCCCTCATCAAGCTGGGGACCCGGGCCGCCTCAGCTCTTGTCCGGCTGCTAAAAGACAGTGATGCCGACGTACGCAAGTTTGTAATAGATGTGATGGGCTCAATCGGAGAAACACTCTTCCTGCCGGCATTGCTTGAGGCCCTCTCGGACCCCGATCTGAATGTTTCCTCGGCAGCGGCCGAACATCTGGGGAATGTGGGCGATGCCAGGGCAGTTCCGGATCTGATCCGGAACATTATCGACAACGACTCCCAGTTCTTTCGTTTCAGTGCTTTGGCAGCATTGGGCAAACTGGCCTCACATATGCCGATGCCGGCCGAGATCATTGCTCTGGCCGATCAGGAAATCCTTCGCAAAGGGGTCTATGAGTGTCTTGGCAGTATCGGAGACGAATCCGCCGCCCCGATACTGCTCAAAGGTTTCCAGTCCCGCCAGCAAAGCAGCCGCAGGGCCGCGATCTCGTCATGGTACCGCATTTACTCTCAATCCAGCGTCACCGTGCGTCTGGAAATGGAACAAAGCTTGCGCAGTCAGAACAGCAGCGAGCTGTTGCCGGTGCTGATCGAATCTTTTGATCAGGAGAAACCAGCCCTGTCCGAGGCCGTAACAGCCATGCTCGGCATCCTGGGCGATCTGCGCGGAGTAACCACATTACTGGAGGCCTTTGCCTGCGAACGGCTCTCCGGCCTGGCATTGAGTTCGCTCAAGCGTCTTGGAACGGATGGCATGAATGCCCTGATCGCCATGTATCCGCAAATTGACGACGTTTCACGTTGTGCCATCTGCTCGGTGCTGGGCGAACTGGCTTTTGAACCCGGTGCCGCTGTAATCCGCCAGGCGCTTGAGGATCCTTCCGCCATGGTGCGTAAGTCGGCTGTATCTGCCGCCGGAATGCTCGGCATGACGGACTGCATTCAGGCCATAGCTCAGCTTCTGGAGGATGCCGACTCTGAGCTGAGATCTATTGTTCTAACCTGCCTGCAGACCATGGCCAAGACCACCCCCGATGCAGTCCAGCAGTTGAGTCGTCAGCTGGCGATATCGCAACTTCCCGATCAGCGACGTGATGCTGCCGTGCTCTATGCAACACTGGGTGACAGCGATAGCCTTTCACTGCTGGTTAAGGATGAAAATCCTGCTGTTCGTGAGGCGGCGGTCGTTTCTTTAGGAAAAATTCGCGTATATTCCTGTTGCGGTATTCTGCAGATAGCACTGGTTGACGAAGACCCGGATGTGCGTATCGCCGCAGCCGAGGCTCTGGGGGAGGTGGGTGGAAGTGAGGTCGTTGACGCCCTGACCCATGCGCTGAATGATGAAGACTGCTGGGTGCAGTCGGCCGTGCTGAGAAGCATTGTTCGCATCAGTCCGGTGAATGCCTTGCCTCTGTTGAAGGATGTGTTTTCTTATGCCGACGGTCTGCTGCTAATCACCTGCCTGGAGATGCTTGAAACGGTCGGCAGCCGTGAGGCTATGGATCTGGTCGAGCAGGCCCTTGACAACGACGATGCCGACGTAATGTCCCTGGCAATCGCCATTATTGCCCGCCAGGGAGGAGAATGGCTGGAATCCAACGCAGAACGTCTCATGTGTCACCACCGGCCGGAAGTCCGCGCTAACCTGGCCGGATTGCTGGCAGAACTTCCCCCTGCCAAGTCCCGGCCTCTGCTGGAAGCTGCCATGGAACGGGAAAAAGACGAAAACATACAACAGCTTCTGCAGGGACTGCTGGACGGAATGGTATGACGTTTTCCGCAACCGCAGAATATTTGATGTCAGATGACGAGTTCCGTCTTTTCCGTGACACCATCTACAGCCATTGTGGCATCTATTTTGATGATGATTCAAAATACCTGCTTGAAAAAAGGCTTGCCCGCCGTCTGTCAACCCTGAACTTCAAGTCGTTCCGGGAGTACTATCAATTCCTGAAGTACAACCGCAAGAAAGACCAGGAAATGATGGATATCATGGATATCCTCACCACCAACGAAACCTATTTCTTCCGCGAATCATTTCAGCTAAAGGCTTTTACAGACGAGATCATTCCTGAGCTCATTAAGGACAGGACCCGGCAGAACAGCCGCACGCTACGCATCTGGAGCGCTGGCTGCTCCACCGGAGAGGAACCCTACACCATCGCCATGCTGCTTAGCGACATTAAGGAACTGCATGGGTGGAAAATCGAGATCATCGGCACCGACATCAGCCAGCGGGTGCTGCAGCATGCCCGCCGTGGTGTGTATGGCAAAGCTTCGTTCCGCGCTACCGATGACTATTATCTCAAACGCTTCTTTCACGAACAGGATGACGGGCACAGGGTTAGTGATGCCGTGCGGGAACTGGTCACCATCAGTCATCTCAACCTGTTCGACTCAAACCGTATTGCCATGCTCGGCCGGATGGACCTGATCTTCTGCCGCAACGTGATCATCTATTTCGACCTGCCAGCCAAAAAAAGAGTCATCGATTCTTTTCATAAATCGCTCTGTGATGGTGGTTTTTTACTGCTGGGGCACTCCGAGTCACTGATGAATATCACGACCCAGTACACTCTGCGTCACTTCAAAAACGACATGATTTACCAGAAGCCTGAACGGGTCACGACCGGAGGGCTGCAATGAAGAAAATCCGCATAGTTGTGGTAGATGACTCAGCATTCAGCAGGCGTACGATCACAAAAATGCTGGAAGGAATGGCGGATGTGGAAGTGGTGGGGTACGCCATCAACGGTGAGGAAGGGATTCAGAAGGTTCTTGCCCTCAAGCCGGATCTGGTGACCCTGGATCTGGAAATGCCGAAGATGGATGGATTTACCCTGCTACGAATTCTGACTACGCGTTTTTCCATGCCGGTGATTGTCATCAGCGCCTTGAGCGGGGCCGACAAAGTATTCAAAGCCCTGGAACTGGGTGCTCTTGATTTTATAGCCAAGCCCTCCAGCAGTGCTTCGCCGGATCTTCTGCTGATCAGTGACGATCTGCAGAGGAAAGTAAGACAGGCAAGCAATTTCAAGCCGGACAGACTCGGACATTTCCAGACGCACAAAGCAGACGTCGACGCAACCGAGATGTTGTCTCAGTCCGAAATAAACCAGGACAAAATCCTCCCTCATCACTCACCCTTCGATATTGTGGCCATTGGTGCTTCCACCGGAGGCCCACCAGCACTGCAAACAATTTTTTCTGACTTCAAGAAGCAGTATCCCTTTCCCATTGTCGTTTCCCAGCATATGCCGGTCGGCTTTACCCGGGCGTTTGCCGAACGGCTGAACCGCTCATCCCAATTTACGGTCAAGGAAGCCCGGGATGGTGATCCGGTCCTGCCTGGCCAAGTTTTGATTTCCCCGGGTGGCATGAACATGGTGTTCGAAATCCACGGTGGCCAGGTTATAGCCAGGATCGCACTGCCTGCATCCACTGACCGTTATATTCCGTCCGTAGATGTCATGCTTGAGTCTTGTGCTGCCATCTATCGCGACCGCGTATTGGCAGTCATTCTGACCGGAATGGGCAACGACGGCAGCAAGGGAGTGAAGGCGGTCAAGCAGCAGGGAGGCTATGTTATTTCGGAATCAGAGGAAACTGCAGTGGTATATGGCATGCCGCGTGAGGCTGTTGCCACCGGTGTGGTTGACAAGGTGGTGGCTCTGCAGCATGTTGCCAGGGAAATACTAAACATAGGAACATTTCTGTGACAGAGACAGCTAACAGGAAAAGCAGCGGTTCCGGGATTAACCCCGCTGAATATGGAAGGACGTTTGTGACCAGGCTTTTTGCGATGGTTGCGGCAATGCTGCTTCTGTGGCCTCTGGCGCAGGCCGGCGCTGATTTCAAGGATACCGTTTATATCACTACCCAGAAAGCTGGCAGAGTGCCCTTTGAGCACGAAACTCATCTCAGTAAGCTGGATAACAACTGCTCTGCCTGTCATAATGCTATTTTTCATGTCATCAGAACGAAAAATCAGGCCCGCACCATGGCTGAAATGGAGCAGGGCAAATCCTGCGGAGCCTGCCATAACAAAAGTTTTTCCGGCCGGCTGCAGCTGAATAACTGCACCAAATGCCACCCGGCCGGCGACATTCCCATTGCGATTCCCGACTTCGGCACCTTGACTTTCAGCCATGGCAAGCATCTGGAAATGTTCACCTGCAGTGATTGCCACAACTCAATTTTCAGGACATCCCGCGACAACTCCCATTACAGCATGGCTCAGATGGAGCAAGGCAAATCCTGCGGCGCTTGCCACGACGGCAAAACGGCCTTCTCGGTCAAGGGCGACTGCATCAAATGTCACCAGCCTAAAGATGTTTCCATGCCCGGCGACTCGCTTTTCAGTCATAAAATTCACCTGGATATGTCATATGAATGTGGCGCATGTCACAAAAAACTGTTCACTCCCGGTCCCAACCGCATCAATCGCACCATGGCGGATATGGAGAATGGGGTGTCCTGCGGCGCCTGCCACGATGGCAAAACAGCCTTTTCCGTAAAGGGTGACTGTCAGAAATGTCATACATCAGTCAAGGATATCAGCTTCAAGGCATTCAATGCCCGTTTCAGCCATGCCCCTCACACGGCATTGTTCAAATGCGGCGACTGTCACAGCGATATTTTCATCGGCGGAGCCCGTAGTGTACGCTACACAATGCCGCAGATGGAGCAGGGGAAATCCTGTGGAACCTGCCACGATGGCAAAGCAGCTTTTGCTGTTACGTCCAACTGCGAAAAGTGCCACCCCGGCGCCATGGCCGATGTGACGTTCCAACTCAAGGATGCCGGCACAGTCTCTTTCAGCCACAACAAGCATCGTGTCATGTTTGCCTGTGGCGACTGCCACAACTCCATTTTGACTACCGGAGTCAGTGCCCGGCGCTATTCCATGACAGATATGGAAAGGGGCAAGTCCTGCGGAGCTTGCCACGACGACAAGACCGCCTTTGGGGTAAAGAAAGACTGCAGCAGGTGCCATCCGGTCAAGGATATCGTATTTTCCGATGATGCCCGCTTCAGCCATGACCGTCACCTGGGTATGTACACCTGCACAGATTGCCACAATAATCTTTTTAACGTCGGACCCGATAAGAGGCGTTATAATATGTCCCAGTTGGAGAAAGGCAAATCCTGCGGGGCCTGCCATGAGGGTAATACCGCCTTCAGTGTTAAGGGGGACTGCGACAAGTGCCACAAATCAACAATCAGTGTTACCTTCAATGTCAAGAAAACCGGGCCGGTTCAGTTCAGTCACAAGAATCACCTGACACTTTTCAAATGCAGCGACTGTCACAATGGAATCTTTGCGGCCGGCAAAGCTAGCAAACGAGCCACCATGGCTGAAATGGAAAAAGGCACATCCTGCGGCAGCTGTCATGACGGTAAAAGCGCCTTTGGAGTCAAGGACAGCTGTACCAGTTGTCATGCCGTTAAAACCATCAACTTCAAACAGAGCAGTGCCAGCTTCAGCCACACCGTGCACATAGCTGCTTACGGCTGCAATGAGTGCCATCCATCAAGATATGTTCCCGGTCCGAACAACAAGCGCTACAGCATGGCAGACATGGAAGGGGGCCAGTCCTGCGGCAGCTGTCATGACGACAAAACCGCCTTTGGAGTAAAAGGCAACTGCCTGAAGTGCCACCCCGGAAATCCTCCCAGAATTCGCTTCGAATTGCCTGCCACCATCGGCAATGTGGAGTTCAACCACAAGGTGCATCTTGATAAAGGGTACACCTGCGGTAACTGTCACTATTCGGTGATCGCATCCGGGACATCCGGCAAACGCTGGGCAATGAAAGAGATGGATCAGGGTAGGTTCTGTGGATCCTGTCATGGTTTCAGTATGGCTTTCAGCGTCAAGGACCCACTGTCCTGCGAGCGCTGTCATCAAAAAGAAGAAAACTGGCGGCCGCAGCCGCTGCAATAAATGCATTAACAACACATTACGCCGTAGTTATAAAAAGAAAGAAAGGAAGGATACTGCTGTGGAGCAAAAGTACACCCCTCTGGATATAGAAAAGAAATGGCAGCAGAACTGGGAAAAGAACGCCTCGTTCTCAGTAACTGAAGACCCCTCCAAAAAGAAATACTACCTGTTGGAGATGTTTCCCTATCCCTCCGGCAGGATCCATATGGGCCATGTTCGCAATTATTCAATCGGCGATGTGATCGGCAGATTCAAGAGAATGCGCGGTTTCAACGTTCTGCATCCCATGGGCTGGGACGCCTTCGGCATGCCGGCCGAAAATGCCGCCATCCAGAACAAGAGCCACCCCGCCAAATGGACTTACGAGAATATCGATTACATGCGCGGGCAACTGAAAAAAATGGGGTTTTCCTACGACTGGGGCCGGGAACTGGCGACCTGCGACCTGGAATATTACCGTTGGGAGCAGAAGATCTTTCTGGAGATGTTTGCCAAGGGGCTGGCCTACAAGAAAACCTCATTTGTCAACTGGTGTCCGCAGTGCGAGACCGTCCTGGCCAACGAGCAGGTGGAAGACGGCGCCTGCTGGCGCTGCGACAACGAGGTCAGGCAGAAGGAACTGGACCAGTGGTTCTTTCGCATCACCGACTATGCCGAGGAACTGCTGGAATACACCAACAAGCTGGCCGGTTGGCCCGAACGGGTGCTGGTCATGCAGCGCAACTGGATCGGCAAGAGTTATGGCTGTGAAATCGATTTTCCGCTGGATGGTCGTACTGAAGCGATCAAAGTCTTTACCACCCGCCAGGATACGGTCTTCGGCGCAACCTTCATGTCGCTGGCTCCGGAACATCCCCTAGCGATGGAACTGACTACTCCCGACCGGAAAGAAGCTGTCAGCCTATTCGTAGAAAAAGTAAAAAAGACCGACAGAATCAAGCGTACCGCCGACGATCTGGAAAAAGAAGGGGTCTTTACCGGCGCCTACTGCATCAACCCTCTCACCAAGGTTCGCATGCCGGTCTATCTGGCCAATTTTGTACTGATGGATTACGGCACCGGCGCTGTCATGGCTGTGCCAACCCACGATCAACGCGATTTCGAGTTTGCCCGCAAGTATTCACTGCCACTGCAGGTCGTGATCCAGCCTGAAGGCGAGAACCTTGAAGCTGCTGCAATGTCGGCCGCCTTCACCGAGGCTGGTGTTCTGGTTAATTCCGGAAAATTCGACGGCATGCGTAGCGACAGCGCCAAAGAGGCCATCGCCGATTACCTGGAAACCGAGGGCATCGGCAAGAAGACCGTTAACTTCCGCCTGAGAGACTGGGGCATCTCCCGCCAGCGCTACTGGGGCAACCCGATCCCGGTCATCTACTGCGAAGCCTGCGGAGTAGTGCCGGTCCCGGAACAGGACCTGCCGGTGAAGCTCCCCATGGATGTGGCCTTTACTGGCGAGGGGGGCAGTCCTCTGGCAAAGCTGGATGACTTCATCAACGTACCCTGTCCGAAATGCGGTCAGCCGGCCCGTCGTGAAACTGACACCATGGATACCTTTGTGCAGTCGTCATGGTATTTCCTGCGCTACTGCTGCCCGGATTTCCAGGCGGGCCCCCTGGACAGAACACGGGTCGATCACTGGATGTCAGTTGACCAGTATATCGGCGGCATCGAGCATGCCGTGCTCCATCTGCTCTACGCACGATTTTTTACCAAGGTTCTGCGTGATCTGGGGCACATCAGCAGTGATGAGCCCTTCACCAACCTGTTGACCCAAGGCATGGTCATCAAGGACGGCTCCAAAATGAGCAAATCCAAGGGCAACGTGGTTGACCCCAATGCCCTGATAGACCGTTACGGCGCGGATACCGCCCGCCTGTTCTCGCTGTTTGCCGCACCGCCTGAAAAGGATCTGGACTGGAGCGACCAGGGGGTGGATGGCTCCTACCGTTTCCTGAATCGGGTCTGGCGCCTGATCCACGATCGGCTGGACATGGTAATGAATGCAAAAACCGTTGATATTGCTCTCCTCAGTACCGAGGAGCGCACACTGCGCCGCACGGTTCACAAAACCATCCGCAAGGTGACCGAGGATATCGAAGACCGTTTCCACTTCAACACTGCCATTGCGGCGGTGATGGAGTTGCTGAACGTGCTGCAGAGCACCGAACTGGCATCACCCCAGGCTGCTGCCGTCATGAAGGAGGCCTTGGAAAGTATGATCCTGATGCTGGCTCCCTTTGTGCCTCATATCACCGAAGAGCTCTGGCATGTTCTCGGCCACGATAAGCCGCTTTCCGTGACCGCCTGGCCCGAATACGACCGGGAAGCGGTTGTGGATGAAGAGGTACTGGTGGTTGTCCAGGTCAACGGCAAACTGCGCTCAAAGCTGACCGTATCGGCCGGTACAGACGAAGAGACCCTGAAAACACTGGCCTTGACCGATGAAAAGGTACAGCCATTCCTGACAGATGTCCAGGTTCGCAAGGTGATCTGTGTGCCGGGCAAGCTGGTTAACATCGTGGTGGGGTAGGGGGATGCCGGCTGAGGTCAGACATCATCCTCTGAGGCGGGCTGCCTTCTGGACGTTTTCTATGTTGATCAGCGTTGTGCTGATCAACAGCTTGACCGGATGCGGCTACCGTTTCAGCGCTGCAGCTGACAACCGGATCGCTTCCACTCAATCGCTCTGGGTAGCGTTCATAGCCAACGACACCATCAGTTCTACGGCCCAGACAGTTCTGCGACGCGCCCTGCTGGATGAATTTCTTGCCATGCGGGGTTCCCTGCCAGCGGGTAGTGCCGCCGATGCCGACCTGCTGGTGAGCGGCGGCCTGCGTTCCTACAGTAACTCCACAATTTCCTATTCGGCAATTGACCGGGTCAGGGAATATCGCCTGACAATCGCCGTGGAACTGGAAATCAACCGCAGGGGCGAAACATCACCGTTCTGGAAAGGGACCCTGCAGTCTTCCCAGGATTTTCCGGCCAACGATGATCTGGCATTGCAGCGCAACTCTGAAGAAGCCGCCCTGGAAGCCGCCTCTCACAAACTGGCCCGCAAGTTTCTGGCCACACTGGAACAGTCCTACTGACATGACCCCCCAAGAACTAGAAACAAACCTGAAAAAGGGTGCAATTCCCGCGCTCTGCTATCTGTACGGCGAAGAGACCTTTCTGGTTGAGCGCGCCATGCGACTGCTGCTTGACAAGGCAATCGACCCCTCCCTCAAGGATTTCAACCTGAATGTCTTTTACGGCAGCGAATCAAAGGGCATCGATATCGTTGATGCGGCTCAGACACTGCCCATGTTTGCCGAAAGGCGAGCCGTACTGGTCAAACGGGCCGAGGCCCTCAAGGCGGAAGCTCTGGAGATTTTGCTGCCCTATGTCCAGAATCCCTGTGCAAGTACCTGCCTGATCTTTATCGGAGCCAAGGTCGACCAGCGCAAGAAATTATTTCTGGAGCTGAAAAAACAGGGCGCGCTGATTGAATACAAACGTATCTACGAGAATAAGCTGTCCGGTTTCATTCTTGCTGAAGCCCAGGCCCATGGCAAACCAATCGAACCGGCTGCGGCCGATCTGTTGTCGTTTTTGATCGGAAATAATCTGCAGGAATTGTCATCGCAGATAGAAAAACTGGTGGTGTATGCCGGAAAGCGCCCTAAAGTTTCTATTGAGGACGTGCGCACCGTTGCCAGCAGCAGCAAGGCCTTCAACGCTTTTGAACTGGCCGGTTTCCTGGGTATGCGTGATCTGCAGAATGCCTTGAAAAGTCTGGACATACTTTTCCGAAATGGAGAAGAAGTGCCACCCATGCTGGGAGCGTTATCGCGGCATTTCAGGCAATTGTGGCGTGTCAGGGAGATGCTGGACCGTAAGGCCCCTCAGTCCGATATCAGTCGTGAGGTCGGCATCAATTCCTTTTTTCTGGGGGAGTACCTACAGCAGGCTAAAAACTTCGGGCGGGAGGAGTTACGCAGCATCTTTGACGAATTCTACCGCTGCGATGTTGCCTCAAAAACAGGCGGCCAGCCTTATACCCTGATGCATGGTCTGGTAGTCGGGATTTGCAGCGGCAGGAAGGGGTAAGCTTTTCGCCAGCAACTGACGGTTATCTGTTGAAATCAGACGATTAAAAAGGGGACTTCCCAAATGGGAGCCCCCTTTTTAATGGACATGAATCTATATACTCAATTAACCGAGAGTATTTACAAGTTTGGTTAAACGGGATACGTTGCGTGAAGCATTGGAGCTGTGGATGACGCCTTTGGATGCGGTAGCATCAATGACCGGAATCGCGGCCTTCAGAGCGGCGGTCGCAGCTTCTTTGTCCTTGGCCTCAACAGCCTCGCGTACTCTTTTGATATATGTTTTCAGTGTCGATGATACGTGCCTGTTACGGGCATTCTTCTTCGTGTTCTGCTTGATCCTTTTGATTGCCGACTTGTGATGTGCCAAACTGCACCTCCATTTAAACGTAATTTACGTTGATTTATTGATAGATTTGAAGCGAGTTAATTACCATTGTTTGCGGTATTCTGTCAAGCAAATTTATGGCAGTATTCTGATATGCCTGCCCTGAACACTGATTTTACCCTCGCTGAAGAGTTTGATAGCTTCGGGAAACACACGGTGTTCCTCTTTCTGGATGCGTGCTGAAAGGGATTCTTCGGTGTCATCCGGCAGGACAGGAACAACAGCCTGGATGATGATTGGTCCGGTATCGGTACCGCAATCAACAAAATGAACGGTACAGCCGCTGAAACGGACACCATAGTCGAGGGCCTGCTGCTGGGCGTGCAGTCCGGGAAATGCAGGCAGCAGGGCCGGATGAATATTCATAATGGCATTGGGAAAAGCAGTGACCATTACGTCAGTCAGGATGCGCATGAATCCGGCCAGAATCACTAGTTCTGTTCCGTGACTGCGCAGAATTTCCACCAAGGCTGTATCGTATTCGCGACGGTTGGCAAAGTTGCTATTTTCATGAATGACCGTAGCAATACCATGCTTGGACGCCCGCCTCAAGGCAAAGGCGTCAGGCTTGTTGCTGATGACGCAGACGATGCGGGCATTAATTTCTCCAGCTTCGATACGGTCGATAATCGCCTGCAGGTTGGAACCGTTTCCGGAGACCAGCACAGCCAACTGTACAGGTTTACGGCCAGCCATCACGCCCCCACCAGCTCTACATGTTCAGCTCCATCGATACAGGTGTTGATCTCACCGATAATCCAGGCCCGTTCACCCAGACCGTTCAAACGGTAGAGCATGTCCTCGGCGTCTTTTTCAGCAACCACCAGCACCATGCCGATACCCATATTGAAGGTGCGGTACATCTCATCACGCTCAACATTTCCGGCGTCCCTGAGCAGATCAAACAGCACCGGGCGCTCCCAGCTGGAGAGATGGAGTGTGGCACGACAGCTGCGGGGCAGGACGCGGGGGATATTTTCCAGCAGACCACCGCCTGTAATGTGGGCAATGCCGTTAATGGTGAAATCCTTGAGCAGATTCAGAACGGAACGGATGTAGATGCGGGTAGGCGTGAGCAGTTCATCGGCTACACTGCGGCCAACTCCGGGCAGTTCGGAGTCTATGGAGAGTCCCATGCGGTCGAAGACCAGTTTTCTCGCCAGAGAATAGCCGTTACTGTGCAATCCGCTGGAGGCGATGCCGATCAGGCGGTTGCCGACAGCGATGCCGGAGCCATCGATTATATGCTCGCGATCAACCACACCTACGGAAAAGCCGGCAATATCATATTCCCCGTCGGCATAAAAACCGGGCATCTCGGCTGTTTCACCGCCAATCAGTGCACAGCCCGCCTGACGGCATCCTTCGGCGATTCCCTTGACAATCGCGGCGGCTTTTTCCGGGAGCAGTCTGCCGGTTGCCAGATAGTCGAGAAAAAATAGCGGTTCGGCACCCTGCACCACGATGTCGTTCACACACATGGCAACCAGGTCAATACCAACTGTATCATGGCGGTCAGCCATAAAAGCGATCTTGAGTTTGGTGCCGACCCCGTCAGTACCGGAAACAAGTACCGGGTTTTTGTATTTGGCTGTATTCAAAGAAAACAGCCCGCCAAATCCGCCGATTTCTGCCATAACTTCAGGCCGGAAGGTCGATTTTACCAGCGGCTTGATCATATTGACGAAACTGTTGCCCGCCGCGATATCCACGCCTGCTTCTTTGTAGGTGACTCTCTCGTTGCTCAACGTTACACCTCCTTTATTGCAAAGAATCTTTGTAAAACATGGGCTGATAAATGTCAATTTCAAACTGGACAACAGTGACATGGCTGATGACCGGAGGTTGATTTGGCTTGACAAATCGCACTGTTTTGGGATTATTAAACACTATGCTCACCACTTCGTCACGTCATTTAGCGCCATTGCTGGCGGCAGTCCTTGTTATTGCAGCATCTCAGCCGTCCCGGGCCGATATTTACAGGTACGAGGATAACGAGGGTATTGTTCATTTTACCGATGCACCGACCGACAAACGCTTCATTATCTTCATGCGTGACATAAAAAAAGACAAGGAATTGCGTACAAAGCTGAAACTCTCACGGGCGGTCAATGCGGCTGAATATGATCAACTGATCAAGACCTGCTCCGATAAATACGGGGTCAGTACCTCGCTGATCAAAGCTGTAATCCATGCCGAGTCCGGTTACAACCCCAATGCCGTTTCAAATAAGGGCGCCAGCGGCCTGATGCAGCTCATGCCTGGAACCGCCAAGTCACTCAAGGTCAGCAACAGCCTTGATCCCAAGGATAATGTGGAAGGTGGGGTCAAGTATCTGCGCTTTCTGCTGGATACATTTCGCGGTGATATTTCCCTGGCCTTGGCGGCTTATAATGCTGGCCTCAGCAAGGTGGCCCGCTTCGGGGGCATTCCCCCTTATGCCGAAACCCGTACCTATGTAAACCGCGTTCTTTCCTACATGCAATCTTACCAGGCCAATTGACCATGACCATCCGAAAAAACAACCCGATACTCAATATTCCCAATATCCTCACGATGATGCGGATTGCCGCTATACCGCTGCTGGCTGGTCTGCTAATGTCGCCGTCCCAGTCCGCCGGTTTCTGGGCCGCTGCGGTTTTTGCGCTGGCATCCATTACGGACTGGCTTGACGGCTACATTGCCCGCCGCATGGGAATCGTGACCATTTTCGGCAAATTCCTTGATCCGATCGCCGACAAACTGATTGTAATGGCAGCCATGATCATGATTCTGCCGTACGGCCGTTTACCGGCCTGGATGGTTCTGCTGATTCTGGGCAGGGAGATCATTATTACCGGTCTGCGTGGAATTGCGTCAAGCGAGGGGATCGTAATTCAAGCCAGCGACCTGGGTAAATTTAAGACAATCTTCCAGATTGTCGCTATTCTCGGCTTACTGCTGCATTACAACTACAATTGGCTGTTCGGTATCCAGCATCCACTTTTGCAGGTCAACATGCACAACGTGGGTATGTTCTACCTGTGGATTGCAACCATGCTGACTGTCTGGTCGGGTGTGGATTATCTGGCCAGGTTTATCAAGGTTATCGTGCGATAAAGCCAGACAGTTACTTATTCGACTTTCCCAGCAAAACCTCGAACTTTTCGGCTCCATAACTGAACAGAACTCGATCCTTCTGAATTTTCTCCACTCGCACTCCCTCCACAACGGTTCCACTGGAAGCCATAATGCCATTGACCATGGCTACGCTGTCAATGCCGTCCTGATAGGCTATGCCGCTTACCTTGATAGATGGAAGCTGAGAACCGGATGCAGCAGGGACTACAGGCGCTGATGACATCTGTTTTGTAAGCAGAGGCTGAGAGGGTTTTTCATCCCCTGTTTTTCTGACAGGTTGTACATACTGCAACTTAGTCTGGGGTTTCTGCGTCTGTGTCAGTAAAGCGGCACGCCCGGAGACAGTCGGTTGCTGGGCGGTCTTTTTCGCGGCAATCTTTAGGGGCGTCACAGCACTGGATTCTCTGGAGGACTCTGCCTTGGCAGGAACAATATTCTCCGGTGTGATGCGCACAGTCGGTACGCCAGACACTGGCACGTCAGCGCCAACCGGTAGTGCAGGTGAGGCCACGAAAGGAACTGATGCCGCTGTACCTGACGCAACGGGCGCAACAGAGGCCGTTGGACTATTCTTCATGTAGAAATATGTAGCGGTAGCACCGCATGCCACCAGCATTGCACCCAGGATAACGGCCTTGAAAGATGAAAGATTTGAAGAAGAACCACTGCGCAGGATCTCTGCGTCAATCTTGAGTGAGTCCGGCTTGCGGGTCACTTTTTCATCTTCCAGTTTTTTTAGAGCTTTAAGTATTGAACTCATCTATATTTTTCGCCTCAGTTTCTGCCAGACCCCGAACTCTTGCCACTTCTATCGTAAATGGAAAGAGCAGCCAGGGTCAGTTCGCCAACCCTGTCGTTGAAAGCAATCCCCAGCGAACCCTGGAAGTCGTGGATAGCTTTAATGGTTTCTTCATTGTAAACGCCGTTAATGGCGTCTTTGTAGTATCCAGACTGCTTGAGTAAACGCTGCAGGGTGCGGACTTCATAGCGCCTGTCACCCTGGATGACCCTATCCGGAACTTGGCCTGAGTTCTGCCAGACCAGATAGTAAGTACCGCCAGCAATAAGAGCCAGATCGTTCTTCTTGAGGGTGTTAGCGCCAAACAGCGCCGGAGAAACGGAAACTGAATCACTTCCGTCAGTTGTGACTGAAATACAAAAATTACCCAGTTTGCCAGCAACATTTGTTACCACCAACAGGGGAACTTTGAAACGCAGGGCCTGTTCCAGAGTACCCTTGAATTCGGTGCAGCGCAGCTGCCTTCTGGCGGACAGACGGCTGAACTTTTCTGGTACGGTTAACAATCCACTAAAAATTCTGATCGGGCGTGCTTCCCACTGTTCCATCAACGAATTAAAAGCGCTGATATGGGCCTCGTTCTGGTCGTGGGAGTGCAGTTCCTTCTGTAGTTCTGCCAGTCGGATGGCTGCTGCTGTCGGCAAGGACGTCGTCGAGGAGACCGGTGGGACAGAGGAAGTGCCTGCGGTCGCTGCAGCCACACCCGTCTTGCGGGGAGACTCTTCCGCCGTTCTAACCAGAGACTGGTCAGGCTTCTTTTGGGCCTTAGGGTTTGCCGGTCGCCATAAAACTCCAGCCAGCGCAACCATGACTATCGTCGCGGCAATAGCCGTACCGGCACGAAGCCAGGACATACGTCGCCGCGGTATGTTGAGAATCTCCCTGATGGCTCGGCTGACAGTGGTGGCAGATACATTGCGGCGTTCATCGCCATAGGCAATCAACAGAGCGCGATCACAGAGAATATTGATCATGCGGGGCACGCCATGGGTATACAGGTAAATCCACTTGATGGCGTAACGGCCAAATGATACACCACCGGTCTCACCGGCCACTTCCATACGGTGCCTGATATAGGCCCGTGTTTCATTCATGGTCATGGATTTCAGCCGGTAGCGGACAGCGATACGCTGGTTCAGCTGACGTAGGTCGGGCCGGTGCAGCAGAGTTTCCAATTCAGGCTGTCCCGCCAGAATAATCTGAATCAACTTGTCGTTTTCTGTTTCCAGATTCGAAATCAGGCGCACCTGCTCCAGTACGTCCGGCTGCAGATTCTGGGCCTCATCGATAACCAGCACGATTGTCCGCCCTTTGCTGTTTTCCTGCAGCAGAAAACGGTTCAGTTCCGCCAGCAGTTCATTAGCGAACTCGCTGTTGCAATCAATCCCGAATTCATGATTTATGCTGCGCAGCAGTTCAATGCCGGTCAGACAGGGATTGAAAATCAGGGCGCTGCGATAGTGCTCGTCCTGTAGTTGTCCCAGAAGGGTACGTAAAACGGTGGTCTTGCCGGTTCCAACCTCGCCGATCAACTCGATAAAGCCATAATGGTTGTTGATGCCGTACAGCAGGTGGGCAAAAGCTTCCTTGTGGTTTTTGCTGAGATAGATGAAGCGGGGATTGGGAGTCAGGGTGAATGGTTTTTCGTTGAAGCCGAAGTATTTAGTATACATGGATTACCAATATCGTCACACAAGGTAAAGTATTGAAAGAGATATATTCTTACATAATCCGTTTATTTTCAAGTTAAATCCGTGTACATTTATTGTTCTGGAAAGCTTCAATGCCAACAGTAAATCCATCATCCTGCGAATATCAATGCGATACATCAACTCCACATCAGTAACCATTCAATCTTTGGTTCAAAACAATGGAATCAATCATGAACTGAAGGCGGTTACCGATACCTACCCGTTTCGGCTGACCCCCTCCTATGCGGCCTTAATATGCAAGCAGGATGACGCCATCTGGCGACAATGCGTTCCAGACATACGCGAACTCCATGACAAAGGGCAACATCCTGATCCGCTCGCGGAAACATCCTTGAGCCCAGTACCCGGCCTGATCCACCGTTACCCGGACCGAGTGGTGCTGCTGGTATCAAACCGCTGTGCGGTGTACTGCCGGTTCTGCATGCGTAAACGCCATGTGGGGGAGGGAGAGAGACCACTTACCCGCGCTGAGCTGGAGCAGGCCTTGGCATATATTGACGCCAATTCCGACATCCACGACGTAATTTTGTCCGGAGGCGACCCGTTTATGCTGAATGATGAATCGCTGGACTACATACTCTCGCGACTACGGAAAATCCGCCATGTGGCCATTATCCGCATCGGTACCCGTATTCCGGTTACCTTCCCAGAACGAATTACTCAGGACCTGTGTGACCTGCTGAAAAAACATCACCCGCTCTACATCAACACACACTTCAACCATCCTGACGAAATAACGCCGCATTCTGACCGAGCCTGTCAACAACTGGCCGATGCCGGGATTCCCCTTGGCAACCAGACCGTCCTGCTGCGGGGAGTTAATGACAGCGTGGAGGTTATGGGCCGACTGATGACCGGACTACTTTCCATACGTGTCAGACCCTATTACATCCATCAGATGGATCTTGTCAGGGGCACCGGACATTTCAGGACATCGGTTTCGGCCGGGCTTGAGATAATCAGGGGACTGCGGGGACATGTTTCAGGAATGGCGGTACCACAGTACGTCATCGACCTGCCTGGCGGAAAGGGCAAAGTGCCGGTCCTGCCTGACGCAGCCGAACGTCAGGGCGACGTTCTGACGCTGACCACCTACCAGGGCGAGCGGATCATCTACCGCGATCTCATACCGCCTACAATTCTTCCGGAGTAAAGGCAACCACATCATCGATCCGTTCCGCATCTGCCAACAGCATCACCAGACGGTCGACCCCCAGAGCAATGCCTGCCGAAGGAGGCATTGCTGACAGTTCCTCCAAAAAAGGAGAGGGGAGGGGCAGGGCAGGGGAGCCGGCCTGCTGACGTTTTTTGTTGGTTTCAACAAAACGACTGAGTTGTTCCCGCGGGTCATTAAGCTCACTGAAGCCGTTGGCAAGTTCCAAACCGCCGACGTACAGCTCAAAACGCTCGGCAACACGAGCGTCTTCCGGCTTGATGCGAGCCAAAGCGGCCATTTCAGCCGGATAATCCATCAAAATAACCGGTACATTTCCTGCCAACGCCGGCTCAATCCGGGTGACCATGATCTCGTCAAAACTGGCGTCGGCCACGGCCGCCTGCATGTCGATCCCTCCGTAATGCAGGAATGCCTGGCTGACTGTAATCCGATCAGCCGATGCGCACAGATCAATCGACTGCCCCTGGTATATGATGCCGTTTCCGGCTCCACAGGCTTCAGCCACCCACTTCAACAGATCCTGACAATCCTGCATTAAATCACGGTAATCACTGTTACTCCGGTACCATTCCAGCATGGTGAACTCCGGCACATGCCGTCTGCCGCGCTCATCACTTCTCCAGCAATGGCTGAGCTGGAATATTCGCTCGTATCCGCGGCATAGCAGCCGCTTCATGCATATCTCCGGTGAAGTCTGTAAAAACATGTTTTCTGACGCCAGCGGATCTATGAACTCTTCTGGGGCGTTGGCCGGGATACGCAACGGCGTCTCCACTTCGAGGAAGCCGCGTAAGGAGAAAAAATTCCTGATGGATTGCAGGACCGTTGCCCGCAGAAACAAATTTTTTTTGCGGTATGGCATGGAATTTCTCACATATGAAACAAGAAGGGCGAGTCAAAATGACTCGCCCGAGAAGATATCTAGGTACAACTGACGGAATTAACCTTTAACGCGGGTAGAATAGTCACCTGTGCGTGTGTCGATCGTAATCAGTTCGCCTTCCTCAATAAAAGGTGGCACTCTCAAGACATAGCCGGTCTCTACAGTAGCCGGTTTGGAGTCGTTGCCGCTGGTATCCCCTTTGGCCCAAGGCTCAGTCTGGGTCACCCGCAAGTTGACGAAATTGGGCAGAGTCACGCCAATGGCCTTTTCTCCGAAAATCAGAACATCTACCTTGAGGTTCTCCAGCAGAAAATTCCTGGCATCGCCCAGGGTTTCCTCTTCCATCAGAACCTGTTCATAGGTCTGCTGGTCCATAAAGGTGTAATGGGTGCCTTCCTTGTACAGGAACTCCATCTCACGCTCATCAAGGCTGGCCGGCTCAAAGGTTTCACCGGAACGGTAGGTGCGGTCCAGGATGGTTCCGTTGATCATGTTACGCATTTTTGTTCGGTAAAGTGCCTGTCCCTTACCCGGTTTAGTAAAATCAAAGGCAATTACCACATATGGATCGCCGTCAAGCGTAAGTTTGAGGCCTTTTTTCAAGTCTGCAACGCTGTACATTAGTTCCTCGCTGAATGTAGATTTTTTAAATGCAACAAGCCCATCCCGGTCGATGAGCTTGCAGTCAATTTCTGAAATGCAATTAAGATTATTTAGCGCGGTAGGTGATGCGGCCGCGACTCAAATCGTAAGGTGAGAGTTCGACGGTAACCTTGTCGCCAGGCAGGATTTTAATGAAATATTTGCGCATTTTGCCGGAAATATGGGCAAGCACAATGTGATCGTTTTCGAGCTTGACACGAAACATGGCGTTAGGCAGGGGCTCTATAACCGTTCCTTCAACTTCTATTGCTTCTTCTTTACTCATGCAGGGCAATGCTCCTTGTGAGATGTTCAAGTAAATGCATCGAATACAATACTATAAATATTGATAAATGCAAGTATAATAACGCTATTAATTACCATTAGTGAACTTAAAGCGGTGTGGTCTGGGCCATCTCAAGCAGCCAAGACTCGACAATCGCACGATGATAGCGCACCGATCCGCCCAGTTTGATTCTACCAGGAATTTTCCCGCCATTATCCATTCTGACAAGAGTAGCCCGTGAAACTCCCAGCAGGGCGCACATTTCAGGCACTGACAGCAACAGATCGGGCTTTATCGCTTTTGCTTGGACGCTGGAGGTCGAATTAACGGCAACAGCCTTTTTATTTGCCGTTTTTCCATCGCGGGACGCTATCTTTTCTGCTGAAGTCGGTGTCGAAGCCGAATTAAAAGAATCAGGTTTTACCGCATTGATCTTTTTGGGTGACGACGTAATCCTGCCAGGTTTGTCAATTAACTTCCTGTGCCAGAGAGAATCTTCAAGTCCCGCCAACAGCGGTGCGTCCTCAAGAATATTTATTTTAATTTTTTGACCTTTATCATCCTTCGCTACATCCATCGTATTTGATGTGCTCTCTTTTTTCCGTTTGACAGTCATTGGCTTACTCCATATGCATCAAATAGCCTCCGAATACCTCAAGGCAAATTAATATAAATTTTTTTGTATCACCATGTATCATTGATTGTCAATTTGTATCCAAATTCTACGGGTTGATGCGCTTTTTCTCAACACAGATCAAAAAGCATCAATTTTACTCAATCAGTATCAATATGACCAGGCAGGCGGAAGACCTTCTTGTATACCAACAAAAACATCCGACAACATGTGCAATTTTGCGTTTTTCTTTGCATAGTCCATAAATGGCTTCTGGGAGCGAAGGACGCCTGTGGCAAGGTCAATAGTTGCTCAAGACAGATTTTGGACTTCCAGGCCCAAATTTGAAAGCTTAAAAATTTAGGAAACAAAAATAACAACGCCAAGTACCAAGTACGTCCAAATATAAACGGACCTGATCGGTGATTTAGACTAATTAA
>DBMM01000041.1:77389-91278 GCA_002298925.1 Geobacter sp. UBA698
TCAGAACTAAAAAAGCGCCACATCCCATCATGGTGTGCCGCTTTCCCGAAATTCGCCTTAGATTAAATTTTATATCAACTTCTAAAGTTTTCTTCTGTCGATCACTCTGGCGGCCTTACCTTCATGTCTGGGTATGCTGTTTGGCTCCACCAGTTTAACCACCACACCCACCCCAAGCACGGAATCGATTTTCCTTTCGATATTTTCCAGAAAAGCACGTTGTAACTTCATTTCATCGTAGAATATATTTTCTGTCACCTCGATGCAGACCTCAAGGACATCCAAAGCCCCCTTGCGATCAATTATCAACTGATAATGGGATTGGCAGCCTTCAATGGCAATCAGTACCTCTTCTATCTGAGACGGAAAGACATTCACACCTTTAATGATCAGCATGTCATCCGAGCGCCCCATGGTCTTTTTCATTCTGGCTGTGGTGCGCCCGCACTGGCAGGTTTCGTACTCCAGACATGTGATGTCACGCGTACGATAGCGGATCATAGGGAAAGCTTCCTTGGTGATGGTAGTCAACACCAGTTCGCCGACACTTCCTGGAGGCAGAACCTGACAGGTTTCCGGATCGATTATTTCTGCAATAAAGGCATCTTCGGAGATGTGCATGCCGCATTTGCACTGACATTCGCCGGCAACTCCGGGACCGATGATTTCCGACAAGCCGTAATTGTCCGTGGCGCTGATCATCAACCGGGTTTCGATCTCGCGACGCATGGCCTCGGACCAGGGTTCACCTCCAAACAGACCGACCTTGAGTGACAGGGTTTTGGGATCGATGCCCAGGCTATCCAAGCGATCAGCTATGGTAATGGCGTAGCTGGGGGTGCAAACCAGGGCGCTTGAACGGTAGTCCTGCATGATCATGATCTGCTTATCGGTATTGCCGCCGCTCATGGGAATGACAGCAGCGCCAATGGTTTCGGAGCCGTAATGCAGTCCGAAAGCACCGGTAAACATGCCATAGCCGAAGGCGATCTGGACGACGTCATCAGGTGTTACCCCGGCGGCAGTCATGAATCTGGCCACCAGGCTTGACCACATCCTCAGATCGTTTTTGGTATAGCCAACCACGGTCGGTTTGCCGGTGGTGCCGGATGAAGAGTGGATCCGCACCACCTCACGCAACGGCACGGCAAACATGCCGTAGGGGTAGTTAAGACGCAGGTCCTCTTTTGTGGTGAACGGCAACTTGGAAAGGTCAGCCAGCGTGGAAACATCCTCGGGATTGATGCCCTGACTGTTGAACTTTGTGCGGTAGCAGGTGACGTTCTTGTAGGCCCGATTGAGGGTAGCCTGAAGCCGTTCGAGCTGAAGTTGCTCAAGATCTTCCCTCAGCATAGTTTCGTGCTGAGGGTCCCAAATTTTCATCTGCATTACTACCCTCTTCGGTATGTGAGTTAATCCTCGCAGGTCAGTGCCGACGCCACTAATTGACGAATCTGCTCAATGGCAGCTTCGATCGGTAACAGTAGCACTTCACCGGTCTTTCGGATCTTCAGCTCGACATTGCCGTCTGCCAACCCTTTGCTGCCAACCACGATTCGCAGCGGTATACCGATCAGGTCATTGTCCTTGAACTTGACCCCCGGTCGCTCGTCACGGTCGTCAAACAGAACCTCGATGCCCAGCTTTTCAAGCTTCAGGTAGATTTCCTCAGCAGCGGCCATCACCCCTTTGTCCTTGGTGTTGAGGGCCACCACTGAACAGTGGAACGGTGCGATCGGCAGCGGGAAAATGATGCCGTTTTCGTCGTGGTTCTGCTCAATGGCGGCGGCCACCGTACGTCCAATACCGATGCCGTAGCAACCCATGAATATGACCTGCTCTTTGCCGTCGGCATCCAGATAGGTGGCGTTGAGTGCTTGTGAATACTTGGTACCCAGCTTGAAAACATGCCCCACTTCAATGCCGCGCCACATCTCCAATTTGCCTGATTCGCAGCGCGGGCAGGCATCGCCGGCTTCCACATTGCGCAGATCCACAAAACGATCAGGCACGAAATCGCGGCCCAGATTTACATTGACGAGGTGCATATCCTTTTCGTTGGCGCCGATCACGACGTTGATCATGGTCTGCACAGCCAGGTCGGCAATCACGGTCACCTTCTCCTTGAGACCCAGAGGACCGAGAAAACCAACCGGCGAACCGGTGATGCTCAAGATGTCTTCCTCAGTGGCCATCTGAATCTCGTCCCAACCAAGACTATTCTTCAGCTTAATCTCGTTCAGCTCATGATCGCCGCGCAGAATAGCCATAACATGCTCACCGCTGCCGGATGAATAAACCAGGGTCTTGATGGTTTTGTCGGCAGTCAGCCCCAAAAAGGCGGCCACATCGGCGATGGTTTTCATATCAGGCGTGGCGGTCTTTTGCAGCGGCAACTGTTCTGTACTGGTTACAGCCTGGAAAGGCCGCGCCTCGGCCTTTTCCACGTTGGCAGCATAGCGGCAGGCATCGCAGGAAACGATGGCATCCTCGCCGGAATCGGCCAGCACCATGAACTCGTGGGACGATGATCCACCAATGCTGCCGGTATCAGCCTCGACCGCCCGGAAATTGAGACCGCATCGTTCGAAGATACGCTGATAGGCATTGTACATTTTTTCATAGGACTGGTCGGCTGCGGAGCTGTCAACGTCGAAAGAGTAGGCATCTTTCATGATGAATTCACGGCCGCGCATCAGGCCGAAACGGGGACGGATCTCGTCGCGGAATTTGGTCTGGATCTGGTAAAAGTTTACCGGCATCTGGCGGTAGCTTTTAATCTCGCGCCGGACCATGTCGGTGATGACCTCTTCATGGGTTGGCCCCATGCAGAATTCCCCATCTTTGCGGTCCTTGAAGCGTAACAGTTCCTTGCCGTAGAACTGCCAACGGCCCGACTCCTGCCACAACTCGGCCGGCTGAACGCTCGGCATGAGCATCTCGATTGCGTCGGCCCGATTCATCTCCTCACGCACTATAGATTCGAACTTGCGAATGGAACGAAGTCCCAGAGGGAGATAATTGTAGATACCAGCCGCCAGTTTGCGGATCATTCCGGCCCGCAGCATGAGTTGATGAGAAATGACTTCCGCGTCGGAAGGGGTTTCCTTGACGGTGGGGATGAAATAGCGGGAATAGAGCATTGGTACCTCAGCGAGTTATATTGAAATTACAGTTTGTTGATTTCTTCGATCAGAGCATCGGCCAGCTGGTTTTCGGGCACCTTACGGATGATTTCGCCATTGCGGAAGAGCAGACCCTCCCCTTTTCCGCCGGCTATGCCCACATCAGCTTCGCGGGCCTCGCCGGGACCATTGACGGCGCACCCCATGACCGCCACAGTGATCCGTTTGTCAATGTTCTGCAGTCGCCGTTCCACATCCTCGGCAACTTTGATCAGATTGATCTGACACCTGCCACAGGTAGGACAGGAGACAAAGTTGACGCCGCGCTGGCGCAGTCCCAAACTTTTCAGGATTTCGTACCCGACCCTGACCTCATCCAGCACATCACCGGTCAGTGATACCCGCATGGTATCGCCAATGCCGTCAGCCAAGAGAATGCCGAGCCCCACCGATGATTTGATCGTGCCGGAAAAGATGGTTCCGGCCTCGGTTATGCCGATGTGCAGTGGGTAATCGACCCGTTGTGAGAGCAAGCGATAAGCCGATACGGTTTTCATGACGTCTGAGGCCTTGAGAGAGATCTTGATCTCACGGTAGCCCAGATCCTCAAGAATGCGGACATGCCCCAAGGCGGATTCGACCATGGCCTCGGCAGTCGGGTGGCCGTAGCGTTCCAACAGTTCCTTTTCCAGGGAACCGGCATTGACACCGATACGGATCGGGACTTGTCTCTCGGCAGCCGCCTTGACCACTTCGGCCACCTTCCACTGTTCTCCAATATTGCCCGGGTTGAGGCGCAAGCCGTCAATGCCCCCGTCCAGCACTTGCAGAGCCAGTTTGTAATCGAAATGGATATCGGCAACAACCGGGATCGGGCTTTCACGTTTGATCCGCCCCAGCGCAACAGCCGCGTCCATGTCTGGTACGGCGCAGCGAATGATTTCACAGCCAGCTTCGGTCAATCCTGCGATCTGAGCCAGTGTGGTGGCCACATCCCGCGTGTCGGTGGAGCACATCGACTGCACCGCGCAGGGGGCGCCCCCGCCAATCGGTACAGAGCCAACTTTTATCTGTAAGGTTGTTTTTTTCATAGCTGATCATAGTAGCCAATGATGGAAAAAAAATCAAGGAAGACGAGCGATAGGGGCGTCGGGCTTGAACAAAATCGGAATAAAGTATGGATTTGAATTGCGGAGGAGGATTGTTGCGCCTGATCAGGATCTGAACTTACGTGCCAGATCATTGTCAATAACGTACTCACAGACCTCTTTAGCGCTCTGCTTGGTATAGTGATATTTGGCTCCGCACAGATTTCCGATCAGGAAGGTGACATCATCGCGAATGCGCTGGTCGTAAGTCTTGAAGGATTCAGTGTCATAATCCTTGATGGCACGGCGGAAATTTGCATTGTCAAGAAAAGGTTCCAAAACTTTTTCTTTGAGATTATGGACATACCTGTCGTGCAGAGACTGATAGAGCTGGGTCATGCGAGGATCCTTCCCCTCTACCATGATCTCTTGGGTCAGCGTTCTGGAGGTGTATTCCTTCTGGATGTCGCGGCGAAAATCGGCATGTTCTTCGACAGTGGCGGACGTACCCAGAAGTCTTCCCTCGATGCCCCCAAGAAATTCCTCCTCAATCTCCATTCGATCACCTGTAAATCGGCAAACCTCTACCGAACCAATCTCGAAATTGATTGCGAACATGTAATTAAGAATATCATGCGAAATCTGTTCCTCGTTGTAATTGAAAAGCGATTCCTTGACCTCCTGCAGCACAGCGTAATTGTAGTTGCGTATCAGTGAGTCCATGAAGCCGTCGGGGATGGACTCGTTCAGTTCTTTACGCCACTTTGTAAAAAAAGTTAACAGGTGCGACATGGATATTAGTTTGTCCTTGCGGGCGTAGGCGGCGTAGAAATCGCTGAAAATTTTGATCGAATCGCGACCGGAAAATCCGGTTATCCCCTCTATTTCAGATTCGGCAATGATTTTGCGACGTTTTTTTGCAGTCAGGCGCTTGCGATCCTCCTCGGTCAGCCACGGCGGAATATGGCCTGTGTATAACTCCATTTTAAGAATAAGCAGATTATCGTCACAGTAGAGACTGTATTTCGATGCATCTCCGATCCAGTTGAGGAGCGCTTCCGAGTGTTTGTCCATGCGGGTCGAGATGATCACACGTGCGAAGTTGTGCAGCACACGCGGCAGAAAGTTTTCATCGATATGCTTGCCGAATATGTTGCGGTAAATCTCCACCTCGGTATTCAGGTCCATGACATAGGGGATGTTGATGAACTCGATTCGGTCAGAGAAAGACTGCAGTCCTTCGATAGCCTTTTCATCTTCGGGATTCATCAGGGCGATAAAAAGCGATTTGACATTCTCCTCCAGGTCCTCGACCTTGTGGATTCCTTCGCTGATGATGTTGTGCAACTCCAGCAGGCGCTCGGCGTTGTGAGATTTGACATCCATCAGGGCGTAGATGCCGTTGTTGGTTTTTGCGAAACTCGAAAACAGGTACTTGACCTGGTTGCTGTCGCCAAACAGCATATCGATTTTGCGCTGCAGGATGGCATTGGTCATGACGACCTGTTTCATCGGCTTGTCGCCCGGATTGAAGACCGTGATCCCCTCCCCCATGCGCCGGTTGAAACGATAGGGACGTGCGTGGATCATGCTGTAGACATCCATAGATGTCGGCAGACGCTGCAACAAGGCATCGAAAAGTGAACTGCAGATGGTGCAGGGAGTCTCGCTGAAGACCCAGTCGTATTCTTTTTCGGTGAACAGCTTCCACTTGAACTCGTCGTTTTTGAAAAGATCGTCAAAAAACAGGCGTCTGTCCTTTTTGGGTATCATCATCAGCGGATTGTCATGGGATGGGCAGAGAACCTCAACGAAATCACTGCCCCGGCTCAGGGTGTTATTCAACTCATTCTGTTCAGACACTCCCAGTTCGTATTCGTCCAGCAGATGCGTCAGCTGATCAATAAACGGCTTGATCTTGGTATCGCTGATATGGGCCAGGATTCGGCGATCCAGTCGCCAAACCACTTCGTAGCGGGTACCGGCCTCGCTGTTGGCATATTCCTCAAATTTCAGAAGCAGGTTATTGAGAAATGTGCTTTTCCCGGAACCGGGCGGCCCCTCGAAGATATAGATCTTGTTCTGGCGAGCGCTCCCCTTCATGGCATCCACATGGTTTATCAGCCTGTTGGCAAAGAGCCGGTCGGCAAAAAAAGGGCGGTCGGTATTTTCAATGAAGAGCCGGCTGCAATCATAATTCATATAATTTATCGATTCGGGGTCATCGGGATATTCGTCCTGACCAACGCCGACATAACCGCGAATCATGTCATGAAATGTCTGGAAGACGTTACGTACAACCGTGGCAGGGCTTTCCGAGAGTATCCTCAGAAACTCGTCAAAGGGTATGGAATGACTCTGTTCACGCTCGGTGATCTTGCGGTTCAGATGACGTAATGCCTTTTCGATGTTTGTCATGGTGTCACCGGCTAGAGAATCTTTTTACTGATTACCTTATGATTGATTGTGTAAAGCACTCGTTCCCAGCGGATTTTTTGAGGTTGCTCCTCTCCCCGCTCAGACTGATACGGTTTAGCCACCTCGCTGCGCGCCTCGCTAGTTTCCAGGTGCACCGGGCTTCCCCATAGGAACTCGATCCCCATCATGGTATTGGCAATGTATTCGAGCACCAGCTGCTTGCCCTCAAAGGCATGTGTCAGGTAAAGAGTGCCGTCCACTCCCTTGTTCGCATCCACGCTGATTGTGGGAGGATGGTAGAGGGAGTCGAGCATCATGGTACGGTAATCCTCTGCTTTGCGGCTTTTTACGTAGTACTGCCAGACCATGCGTTTGCTATCGAGCCTTTTACCCGCCACAAAAAGCTTGTGGTGGTCCATGAAGTCCTGATCCAGATGATTCTTGAGAAAAAGATAGTCACAAAGGTTTTCACGCAGATGAAAGATATGCTCACCACCGTTTGCTGCTTTGGTGTCGAAGTGCTCGCGGGATGTACGATCTTCAAGTCGCTGGAAATCGAAGGATAGGCGCCCCTTGTTGGCCTGTTCCTCGATGTAGCTGAACAGACGCATACCAAGCGCATAGGGATTGGTGCCCACGCGTGGCATCGCGGTTACACCGGCGTGGACTCGTGCAAAATCCACCTCATGCCCCTTGATACGGTCATCCTGCAGAAACAATTTTTCGTGCCAGTAGCTGGCCCACCCCTCGTTCATGATCTTTGTTCTGATCTGGGGTTGGAAGAAAACGGAAGTCTTGCGAACAATTTCAAGAATCGATTTCATCCATTGATTTTCATCCTGATCCAGAAACTCGGAATTATCCATTAAGTAGCGCAGCAGGTCTCGTCGTTTTGCTGGTTTTCCCCCACCCTCGCGAACGAAGTGTGCCTCCAGTTCGGGATAATGTCGTTCCGCCTCGGCAAAAAAATCCTTTTCTCCCTGATCGCCGAACTCTTTCAGGCACTGGTTGTAACGATTGACCTCCTTGATATAATCGTTAATCGAGACCTTCTTGTGTATCTGCAGAAAAACATCGAAATAATAGTTCACACGTGGAGTGCACTCAGCCGTTTGAGGTGTGAAAAGTTCGCCCAGTTCTCCATGAAAATCCACCAGATTATCTATGTTACGTGCAAATTCGATTACGTAATCCACCCAGCGCCCCTTTTCTGCGCGCAGTTTGGCGATCACACGCTTGTCCGACAGCGCCTGACCGTTAAAATCGTAATCCCAGGTATGCCGGAAATAAAGGTTATTCTGGAAGAAGTCAATATGGGCCAGCACGTGATAAAAGATCATCACGTTCAACCAGTCCGGATTGTTGTCGTTGTAAAAGGAAATGGGAGGTCGAGTGTTGATCACGGTTTCATAGGGGTTGTGGGGATAGAGCTCGTATTTTCCCTTCTCCCGCAACACCTCGACATCATGGACCCAGTAGTCGTAAAGGGTTGGGATCATCACCTTCGGTCCCAGTTCCAGCAGATCCCGGTTGGTAACGATATACTCAAGACTCTCATCGGTAAATGAAAGGCCGGCCGCACGGGCGTAATCCTTGCAGCCCTCCATGATGCTCTTTGTATGTTGGTTGATCAGTTCCATATCAAAACCTGTACCGGTTACAGTTCATGAAATAAGCGTTCGGATTCCCTCGATCAATCTGGCCTCATCAGCATCCTCGCCCATCACATCCATCCGGATCAGATGGGGCTTGTCGCGCAATAAACCGGAACTTCGCAGATATCGAGCCACTTCAGTACTGCCGAGTTGGCCCGAGTTATGTTCGGCAATGGTTATCCCCACCCGGCTGCTGTAGGTCAGCATCTTTTCCAACTCAGGTATTGCTTTTTCGCCTTCGTTATCCCAATCGTCACCGTCGGTACCATGAAACACATAAATGTTGTAATCACGGACAAGATTTTCCTTGGAGACAATCTCATTCACTAGACGATAGGCACTGGACACCTGAGTGCCACCTGCGACGCGGGAGTTGTAATAGGTGTGAAAGTCCGGCACCTCCTTGGCTTCGGTGTCATGCAGAACGAAGCGTGACTCAACCTGCCCGGCATACTGGTAAAGGAGCCAGCTGTAGATCATCACATGCTGAGTGGCCACCAGTTCGGTGACCTTGCCAGCCATCGAGCCTGAGTAGTCACGCAGAAAAAAAACCATGGCTTGGGATTCGTAGTCCTTCTCGCGTGAGAGTACGCGGTAGACCTTGTCCTTGGGGGCGATCAGAAAACTGCCAGGATCGATATCCGATACATCGGGGATATTGCCGAGAGCAATATTTGATTCCACGATACGTCGCAAGGTAGCTTTTTTATCGAGAACCTGTCCAAAACCGCGATTTTTGTCGGTCAGATCGTAGGTATAGCGAGTGAAGGAACGTTTCTTGCCTTTGTCCTTGAGATTTGGCAGCTGGAATTTTTCTGTCAGGGTTTTTCCTAGTTCATAGGCAGATGACTCGATTTCATGGTTTTCCCCCTCCCCCTGCCCGGGTCCACTGCCGTTCTCCTGGGACTCCTCGCGTACCTTCTGTTCGCCAATGACCTCTCCTTCCTCGCCACTACCCGTGCCGCCGGCAGTTTGCTCATCATCGGCAGGACGCACGGTAGGGTCATGGATGAACTTTTCTTCAGTTGTGGTGGGCACAACCACCACCTTGCCCTTGCCGCCTCGTCCCGGCTTGATCAGACGCCCGACCTGGATCTTGCGTGGAAAACCATCCTTTTCCCGCTGCCGGTCACGCTCCAGCAGTTCGTCCAGCGATTTGATCAACAGTGTATAGGGACTCTGCAGCGATGACTGGTCCTGCAGCACCATCAAATCGTGCCAGGCGTAGATGCTTCTGGAAAATCCGGAGAACTCACCGGTATCCGTACCAGTGGAATCGAGCGGAGCGTGCCCCTTATTCAAGGTGGACAGCTCGGCCCGCATGCGCTCTTCTCGCTCAAGCGATAGGCCTTTGGCCTGCAGTTCTTCCAGGGATATATTCAGATCATCTCGCATATAATTACATTTCCACCCAACTAGTTTTCATCTTCCTGCGTGCAAAAATACTCAATCGTTTTCTGTGCGCAGGTTCTGCAGTAGCCCAGTTTACCAAGCATGGTGTTGATCATCCGGTCATACAGTTTCTGGTTCTCTTCATTGGTGCGGTTGGCCAGTGCGCCGATCAGGCTGCCGGCTCCGGCGATATCGCTCTTCAGGCGCACATCGGTAACCGCCTTGACCAACTCCAGGTTATCCATGAAATCATAGCTCGGGTTTACTGAGATCTTCTGACCGTAAATCTTGCGGATCGAAGTTCGGAAAGAATCGCGCTGCTCGTCGGTCTTAAGACCTATGCGTTCCTCGACGCTCTTCACATACCGCTCGTCGATCTTGAGTGCCCTCAATTCGCCGCTCTGGGGATCCTTGTACTTCCACATCCTGTCCGGTCCGAGGTTTTCAGCATCAATACCGATGATCATGTTGACGTAATTCATTACATCCTTGCGGATGGCAAAAGGCTCGTCCATGTAGGCGTTGAACATTTCGGTCATGATCCGCTCGCGATAAAGCCCCTTTGCTATTTTGAGATCCTCCAGATACTTGGCGCGGTCATTGGCATCAACCACGTAATCCAATACGACCCGCTCCAGGCTCTTGAAGACATCATAGGCGAACATGCAGCGCCCCTCGTTGGTTTCCGAGTTTTCCACCTGGAGTTGAATGGAACGCCCCAGACTGCGATGCCCCATCCCCTTCTGGCCGAAACGTTTGGTGATATCCGGATCCTGCGAAAGAGTGTCGATCACCTCTGCCAGGGCTTTGATGCTCTTCTCGCCTGCAACTTCACCCGCTGCCAGCTTCATGGTCTCGATTGGGGTGAGCTTCTCCGAGCGGGGCAGCCGTGTCAATACAACACCGACCGAGGCGGCGTAATTCAGGTTTGGGTCCTGGTGCAGCGGTTCCCTGGTCAGTGTGGTCTTGGAATCGCTGCCGATGGCGTAACCGGTAAGTCCTCCCTGGAGGCGGTAGTTGGTGTTGTGCGAGACGTAGCAGATCCGGCAGCGGTCAACAATTGGTGCCTCTTCTTTCTCCGCCAGGAAACGATTAAACTCGGAGTTGTTGCTTGTGGCTATTATCAGGCTATCGATGGGCCATTTGTAGCCGTCGATCTCGATGGCCCGATTCTGGATAACCCCTAGGTAGACTTGAACCAGATCCTTCTTGTTCTTGAATATCTCGTCGGAGAAGTGGATGCCCCCTCCGGCTACCCGAGCCAGTGCACCGCGCCGCAGATCGAAACGGTAAGGATTGTTGGTGTCAGTGATGTGCAGTAGACGCTGGATTGATTCCTCACCCAACAGATCCACTGCCGACGAGGTGATCTTGTCCTTGGCGGGATATTTACCGGTGATGGTGCCCAGGGTCTCGCTCATCGGAACAGGCACGATTTCTATGAATTCGAGCATCCTGTCCATATCGCCATCACAGTAGGCACGGATGTCGTTCCAGATGTAGCCGCTGCAGGCACCCAGGGGACGATAGTTGGCATAGAGGACATCCAAACCGGCATCATCGAAGCCCCCCCTTTCAGCCATAAAGCGCCGGTTAGCCTCTAAGGAATCGTACAGGTTCATGGCCAGGACCATAGGGTCCTCGTAGGTCTGCGAGTCGACCACCTTGATCTTGCCGTAATGTTCCAATTTATCCAGACCGACAAGACGAAAGGTAAAACGCCTGTTCTGTGCTTGCGAGAGAAAGTCGCGATAACGGGAGCAGAGGAATTCAACGAAGAAGGTTTTGCCGTTACCCGGTTCACCGACCAGTACGAAGGCCATTTCCTTACTTGAGCCTCCTTCTGCGGCGTCCTTGACATAGGAGACAAAACTGTTGATCTCATCGTACATGCCGATGGTATGCTTCCTTCCGGTACGAAAAATGCCGAAGTCATAGGTAGTCCGACCGTTCACGGTAACCTTTTCGAAGCCGGCTCCCAGAATCATTCGCGCCACCGACTGGAAGGCGTTCTCAAAGACGAGTTTGTTTTCCCGAACTGCGGAAATATGTTCGACCAAGTTCTGCTTGCTTGCCATGGTCTTGCCCCCCCCTGTATGTGCTTAGTCATATTTATGATTACACAACTGATGAATTTAGCAAGTCATTTAAATGAACATATACAGTTATAAAAAGATTTTCTTATACATACCTTGATCAAAAAGCAGATC
Source organism: Geobacter sp. UBA698 (assembly GCA_002298925.1). GTDB lineage: Bacteria > Desulfobacterota > Desulfuromonadia > Geobacterales > Pseudopelobacteraceae > Pelotalea. The sequence goes on from DBMM01000041.1 coordinate 89,278, forward strand.
AGTTTGTGCGATATTTCTACCAGCTCAACCGGGTCAAAACCACAAAAAAAGCCCGTCGGCATGACCGGCGGGCTTTGAATACTAACATTTTTCTGTCTTCTACTTCAAACGATGCGCATAGAGCGGAAATTTAGTCATCAGTGCATTGACCTGGCTCTTGATGGATAGCAACTTTTCGTCATTGCCGATATTGGCCACAACGTCGGCGATAAAACCGGCCACCAGCTCCATTTCAGCCTCTTTCAGGCCGTGACTGGTGCAGGCCGGGGTACCGACCCGAATACCGGAGGTAACGAAGGGCGAACGGGTCTCGAAGGGAACGGTGTTCTTGTTGACGGTGATGCCGGCCTTGTCCAGAGCCTCTTCGGCTGCTTTTCCAGTAATCTCGGTGCCGGAAAAGTTAATCAGCATCAGATGATTGTCGGTACCGCCGCTGGTTAATTTGAAACCGCGCTTCATCAGTCCTTCGGACAGGGCCTTGGCATTTTTTACTACCTGCTGCTGATAGACCTTGAATTCAGGCTGGAGAGCCTCCTTGAAGGCTACTGCCTTGGCGGCAATGGCATGCATCAGCGGTCCGCCCTGGATACCGGGGAAAATCTGCGAATTCAGAGTCTTGGCAAACTCCTCGCGACAAAGGATCATTCCGCCGCGCGGACCTCGCAGGGTCTTGTGGGTGGTAGTAGTAACGAATTCGGCAAAGGGAACCGGGCTGGGATGGACTCCCGCGGCTACCAAACCGGCTATGTGAGCCATATCCACCATGACTACCGCACCAATCTTGTCGGCAATCGTGCGAAAAGCAGGGAAATCGATGATGCGGGGATAGGCGCTGGCGCCGACAACGATCATCTTCGGTTTATGCTCCAAAGCCAGGCGCTCAACCTCGTCATAATCTATGGTTTCAGTCTCTTGTGAGACTCCATAGGGAACAATCTTGTAAAGTTTGCCCGAGAAATTGACCGGACTGCCGTGGGTCAGATGCCCGCCATGCGACAGATTCATCCCGAGGATGGTATCACCCGGTTGACAGACGGCATTATAGACCGCCATATTGGCCTGGGAACCGGCATGGGGCTGAACATTGACATGCTCTGCACCGAACAGTTGCTTGGCACGTTCAATAGCCAGGTTCTCGACCACGTCCACGTGTTCACATCCGCCGTAATAACGTTTGCCGGGATAGCCCTCGGCGTATTTGTTCGTCATGATGGAACCCTGGGCCTCCAGCACCGCTTCGGAGACGAAGTTTTCCGAAGCGATCAGCTCAAGATTATACTCCTGACGCTCCGCCTCATGACGGATGGCTTCAGATACTTCCGGGTCAAACTGGGAAAGAATGGACATATGGGACGCTCCTTTGGTGAATGTAGTATTCATATACGGTCTGTCATAAAAAAACGAAGCGGGACTTTATTCAAGTCCCGCTCGAAGTTCATTACTGTAACCACCCTATCTGCAATACTTTTTTTCAACATCAGCAATCATGTTAAGTCTACCCTGGTGACGCCCCCCCTCAAAGGTGGCATCCAGCCAGGAACCGACCAGGTCACAGGCCTTCTGTTCATCCAGCACACGACCACCCAGCACTAAAATGTTGGCATTGTTATGTTCTTTGGCCATACGAGACATGAAGACATCCGTCACCAGCGCGGCCCGGATGCCAGGCACCTTGTTAGCCACGATGGACATGCCGATTCCTGTGCCGCACACCAGGATTCCGCAGTCGGCAGAGCCGCAGGAGACCATTTCGGCTACTTTCAGACCGAATTCCGGATAGTCAACCGAATCGTTGTTGTCAGTACCTGCGTCACTTGTCTCTATCCCGCGGCGAGTGAGATAACCAATCAGGGCCATCTTGAGGGTGAGACCGCCGTGGTCGCTGCCGATAACTAACATGCCTGATCTCCCGACTATATTTTTTTGAACAGCAGAGTGGCGTTGGTTCCGCCAAAACCGAAATTATTGCTCATGGCGTATTCAATCTTTGTTTCACGAGCG
>DBMM01000041.1:91302-92025 GCA_002298925.1 Geobacter sp. UBA698
AGTATAGATCGCCTCTACCCCGCCGGCGGCGCCCAGCAGGTGGCCGGTCATCGACTTGGTCGAGGAAACCATCATCTTTTTAGCGTGGTCACCAAAAACAGTTTTGATGGCCATGGTCTCATACATGTCGCCAATCGGAGTTGAGGTGCCATGGGCATTGATATAGGTTACCACATCCGGATTCACACCAGCATTCTTAAGGGTCATTTTCATGCAGCGGGCAGCGCCCTCGCCACCAGGAGCCGGGGCGGTCAGGTGATGGGCATCTCCGCTGAGACCGTAACCGACAATCTCGGCATAGATCTTGGCACCGCGGGCCCTGGCTAACTCGTATTCTTCCAAAACGACGATACCGGCGCCCTCGCCCATGACGAACCCGTCACGATTTTTGTCAAAGGGACGGGAAGCCTTTTCCGGGCTGTCGTTGCGATCGGAAAGAGCCTTCATGACCGAAAATCCGGCAATGCCCAGCGGCGTTATTACTGCTTCGGTGCCTCCGGCAATCATGGCATCGGCATCGCCGCGCTTGATGATGTGGTAGGCATCTCCGATCGAATGGGTGGCCGTGGCGCAGGCCGATACGGAAGAAACATTGGGACCTTTTGCACCGTATTTAATTGAAATGTGTCCGGGCGCCAGATTGATGATCAGCATGGGAATAAAGAAGGGCGATATCTTCTTGATCCCCCCCTCCTGCAATGCCAGATGATATTTTTCAATGGC
>DBMM01000059.1 GCA_002298925.1 Geobacter sp. UBA698
ACGGAGTTGCCCGAGGATGCCCAGTTGATCGGCTATATCGCCTGCAAACTTGAAACTGTACTGTATGCCAAAAAGGGGTGGCGGATCGGCACCAGCTATACCCCGGGCAATCTTAAGCCTGAGCTTCACATGTGATAATGCATTTGTAGAGGCTGCAGGGTCATGCTTCCAAGTTGATACGGCATCGTGGAAGACCTCCCGGCGGCTTGAGAAAATTCATGGGGACCGCAATGTTCTTCAACCCGGATTCTTCCTTGGCAAATGCGGCGGCCTGCAGCCTGGTGCTCACCCTGAGCATCGCACTGACCTCCTGCACACCTCTGTGGAACCGGGTCGGCGGAAACTTCACGGGGGCTCCCGCCGAGATGGCAGGATCCCTCTCCCCCGGCGCCCGGGAATTGATCCGCAGGGCGTTCGAAGGAATCGAGCCAGGGAGCCTGGCCGATTTCCACGTTCACGTCTTCGGTGAAGGGCCCGGCGATGACGGCCCCTTCGTCAATCCCAGCGCCCGGTCGTTGCTTCACCCCTACCGGATGATGCAGTACCGGGTCTATCAGAGTGCATCGGGGATTCACAACGAAGGCCGGGTCAGCGAGCAGTATGTGGAGCGCCTCGTGGACCTCATCCGGCACATCGAAGGGCACGGTCGCTTCTTCATCTACGCCATGGACCGGCACTACCGGCCGGACGGTACCCCGGACCTTCAGGCAACGACGTTCTATGTTCCCAACGAATACGTTGTAGACCTGGCCGGGCGGAATCCGGAGCTGTTCGTGCCGGTCATCTCAGTTCACCCCTACCGGAAGGATGCCCTGACGGAGCTAGAACGGTGGGCTCACCAAGGGTGCCGGTATGTGAAGTGGCTCACAACCGCCCAGGGGATCGACCCCTCCAGCCCTCTGACGGAGCCGTTCTACCGGACCATGAAGGAGCACGGCATGGTGCTCCTCGCCCACACCGGTGAGGAGCTGGCCCTGTTCACTGGAGAGAACGGCGAGCTCGGCAACCCGCTGCTGCTCCGCACCCCCCTCGACCAGGGGGTAACCGTCGTGGCGCTACACAGTGCCACCTACGGAAAGAACATCGACCTCGACAGCCCCGGCCGGCAAAAGGTGCCGAGCTTCGAACTCCTGCTCCGCCTCATGGACGACCCCCGCTACGCCACCCTCCTCTACGGCGACCTTGCCGGGGTTACCTTTTTCAACCACTCGGCCGAGGCACTCATGACGCTTCTGGTGCGGGATGACCTCCACCCCCGCCTCGTCAACGGAAGCGACTACCCCCTTCCGGCCATCAACTTTCTCGTCATGACTGGGAGGCTTGTCCGCCACGGTTTCATCACGGAAGAGGAACGGCGCTCTCTCGACGAGATATACGGCTTCAACCCGCTCCTGTTCGATTTCGTTCTTAAGCGGACCTTGCGCCATCCGGCAACAGGCCGGCGCTTCCCGGTCACGGTCTTTCAAAACCCGCCGGCACTCCCCGCGCAACGCGGCAGATAGCCCGTTCCATGGCGTTTTTCTTTTCCCCCTTGACTGTACTTATTCATGGATATCCACTATTGCATCAGCCATCCGGGGGTGGTAAACGAACGTGAACATTATGGACCAGTACCACCCCTGCTGCAAGGCGGCGGATCATCCTCCCCTGAACAGGCGGATCACCAAGGAGGAGTTCAACGAGGCAGTAGCGATTGCGCAGGAAGAAGGGCTTTGGCGTCTGGACGGAATCACTATCTGACCCCTTCGGCACAGCCAAATCACCCCAGGAGACACGAAGATGCCGATGCGAATTACCGTTCAGACCTATGCCGGTTACAAGGGGGATGAGAAACCGGTCTCGTTCTCGCGGGAAGGGCAGACCTTCCAGGTCAGGGAGATTGTCGATCGCTGGTACGACCCTGATCATAACTGTTTCAAGGTGCTCGCGGACGACGGCAGGACCTACCTGCTGCGACACGACATGAATGCCGATGGCTGGGAGCTGGTGGAGCTGAAAGCCTGAAGAACGGTCTGCAGCACTCTGCTCCCGTATGCCCTGGACAATGGACTGCAGGTGATCGGTCAGGTGCGGTGCGCATGGTCACAGCTATGTCTAGCGGGTCTATATCCGGCCTTATTACTCCATCCATTCATCCTGAAGGGCCCAGCCCAGGTTGCGCATTCTCTGCCCCGTAAGGTATTTGAAGACCGACATGGCGGCGACGGCCCCCTCACCGACCGATTTGGCTATCTGCCACGGCTCCCCGGTGATGTCGCCGGCGGCATAGACCCCGGCGACATTGGTGGCCATCTGGCGATTGACGATGATGAACCCGTTATCGTCGAGTTTCATCTCGTACAATTCGCTCCCGGCTTTTCTCCGGGTAATGAATAGCCCCTCAACTGCCAGCCGCTTTCCGGCCACGACGACCGCCTCGAGGAGCCCCTTGCCTTCCGGTTCTTCCAGCTTTCCTTCCAGATAGGTGATGTCATTGGCCTCGATGATCTCGCTCGGCACCTGGTTCCTGAACTCCTCGGGCACCGGCCCCAGAAAATAGACCGTGTCGGTCAGTCTCCGCAGCAGGAAGGCGTCAAAGGGGTTACCGATGACCATGACCGCTTTCCCCTTGAACAGGGGCCCGTCGCACTCGGCGCAGTACGAGACCCCCTTGCCAAGAAAGTCCCGCTCGTTTTTCAGGCCGTATTCCTCCCTCAGCCCCAGCACTTCCAGCCCGGTCGCAACGATAACGGACTTGGGTCGGTAGGCTGCCTGACCTGTCCTGATCTCGAGGGCACCCTGCCGGAAGGAGAGTTCCTGGGCGGGCTCGAAGGGGTGCAGTTCGCCCCCCACCTTTGCCAGATGCTCCCGGAAGGCCCTGACGATGTCGGGTCCCCGTATGCCGGTGAGGCCCGGGTAGTTTTCGATGGCCTTGGCCAGGTTCATCAGTCCGCCCCCTTCCTCGGCGTCGAGCAGGACGTAATTGATGTCCATCAGGGAGGCATAGATGGCTGCCGCCATGCCGGCGGCACCGGCGCCGATGATGACCAGTTCCAGCTCCGGGACGTTCCTTCTTGCCAGTCCATAGAACGTGCTCATAGGATGTACTCGGGGAAGGGGGTGGTATGGGTCTTGATCGGGATATCCGGTCCCCGGTAATGGCCGATCCTGTAGCCGCAGAAACGACAGCTCCCCATGACGATATGGTTTTCGCCGATGCCGAAACCAAGCCGGTCGATCAGAACCTTGTCGCAGCCCGGACAGACGGTGTTCTGGCCAGGGTGCCCCGGGACGTTGCCGATATAGACATGCCTGAGGCCGTTCTTGTGGCCGATCGCCTTGGCCCGTTCAAGGGTAGTCGTCGGAGTCGACGGCTCGCTCATCTTGTATTCGGGGTGATACCTGGTTACGTGCCAGGGAATATCGGCATCCAGGTTTTCCACGATCCAACGTGAAAGCCCGTTCAACTGCTCATCCGAGTCGTTCCAGTTGGGGATGATGTTCGTGATGATCTCCAGATGCACCCCCGCCTGGTAGGCGGTCCGCGCATTTTCCAGAACATAGGATAGAACCGGAGTGCCGGTCAACCGTTGGTAGAAATCCTCGGTAAATCCCTTGATATCCAGCCGGTAGGCGTCAATGTAATTGAGGAGTGTTTTCAGGGCAGGGGTATTGATCATCCCCGAGGTGACCATCACGGTCAAAACTCCCGCTTTTCTGGCCAGCTTGGCGGTATCCAGGACATACTCGAACCAGATGCTCGGCTCATTGTAGGTCCAGGCCAGGACTTCACACTGACGATCCTGGGCCATCCGGACGGCCGCCTCGGGTGAAAGCTCTTTCAGACCCTCCCCGCTCTCGGTTGCGCTGTGGTGGGAGATCTCCCAGTTGCAGCAGTGGAGGCAGCGCATGTTGCAGCCGAAGGTGCCGATGGAGAAAGCGGAGGCACCGGGGTAGAAGTGATTGAGGGGCTTCTTTTCGATCGGATCGATGGCGATGGAAACGACCTTGCCGTAGGTGAGCGCATAGAGAATTCCCTCCGCATTCTTTCGCACCCCACAAAAGCCCGTCTTCCCATCGGGAATGACGCAGTTGTGGGGGCACAGGTGACAGTGGACCATCTTGTGGCTCAACTTTTCATAGAGTAACGCTTCTTTCATAGGATTACCCACGCAGTTTGAAAACAGGACAATTCCTTGAGGTATGCAGCCGCAGTTCAAATGGTTTATTTTTTATTTTCTCATCTAGTTTTGCATATGTCAAACTGGTGAAACTGCTTTGTCCTCCCACTCTTTATTATGACCCAAATCGCGAAGCAGACTGCCCTGGGCCATGACGCCTCCTCGATCGTCGCACCTCTAATCGAAGCGGTTATCCCTGACCTGCACCATGCCCGCTTCGATGCGGACCGGGAAGGTCGCCACCGGCTCGTAGGCGGGTGGCGACATCGCCGCCCCGGTGACGAGGGAGAAACGCGCGCCGTGGCGGGGACAGGTGATCTCCAGTCCTTCGGTCTCACCATCGGAAAGCGTTTCGGCCTCATGCGTGCACAAGTTCTCGATGACGTAGTAGTTGCAATCGATATTGAAAACTGCAACCGGCACGCCTTCTATATCCAAGGTGCGGCAGGTGTCGGGTGGAAACTCGGCTTGCGCGGCGATGGTTATCCAGTCGGACATGTCAGGCCTCCCGCCGGGCTGCCCACGCGAGCGTGGAAAGAATGTGCTCTCCCTCCCGTCCGCCGCCTCGTCCATCATGTCTTGCGGCCAGGGCTTTCATAAATTGTCCTCCGTACTCACGGTGCCGCTTTGGTCGTGCAACGCGGCGCTCAGGGTGTGCCAGGCCAGCGTGGCGCACTTCACCCGGGCTGGAAATTCGCGCACGCCGCCGAGCATTTCTAGTTTGCCAAGCGCTGTAGCGGCTGGCGCTGCCTCACCGGTCACCAGGGCATGGAAACCGGCGAACAAGGCATAGGCCTCGGCTTCCGTTTTGCCCTTCAACGTTTCCGTCATGAGCGAGGCCGAGGCGGTGGAAATGGCGCAGCCTTCGCCTTCGAATCCCGCGTCGCAGATGACACCGTTATCAACCTTGAGATAGATCGTCAGCTTGTCACCGCACAAGGGGTTGTAACCCTCGGCACGATGATTGGCCTGTTCCAGCCTGCCGAAATTGCGCGGGCGGCGGCTGTGGTCGATGATGACCTCCTGATACAGGTCACGCAGGTTGGAGTTCATGCTTCCTCCGTCGGGCCGCCCGCGCCCTTGGGGCGGGGGGTGGGGGTCATGGAAACACCTCCCGTACTTTGGCCAGCGCAGCAAACAGCGCATCCACTTCCTGCCGCGTGTTGTACAGCGCGAACGAAGCGCGCACCGTAGCCGGAACGCCGAAGTGCGCCATCACCGGCATGGTGCAATGGTGGCCGCTGCGCACCGCCACGCCTTCGAGGTCGAGGATGGTGCCGACGTCGTGCGCATGCACGCCGTCGAGGACGAAGGAGAGAATGCTCGCCTTGTCGCGCGCAGTGCCGATCAGGCGCAGGCCGGGAATGGCCGCCGCCAACCCGGTGGCATAGGCGAGCAGTTCGTGCTCGTGGGCGGCAACATGTTCCAGTCCCAGCGCATCAAGATAGTCGATGGCAGCGCCGAGCGCGATGCCGCCGGCGATGTTGGGCGTGCCGGCCTCGAATTTGTAGGGCAGGTCGTTGTAGGTGGTCTTGGCGAAGGTGACCAGCTTGATCATGTCGCCGCCGCCCTGCCAAGGCGGCATGGAGTCGAGCAGCGCTGCCTTGCCGTAGAGCACGCCGATGCCGGTGGGGCCGTAAAGCTTGTGCCCGGAGCAGGCGTAGAAATCGCAATCGAGATCCTGCATGTCCACCTTGAGATGCGGCACCGCCTGGGCGCCATCGACCAGCACTACCGCGTCGTTGGCATGCGCCAGGGCGATCAGGTGTTTGACCGGATTGATCGTTCCCAGCGCATTGGATACATGGGGCAGCGCGACCAGTTTGGTACGTCGGCCGAGCCTGTGCTCGAAGGCATCCAGCATCAACTCGCCGTGATCGTTGATCGGCGCCACCCGCAATACCGCACCGCTGCGTTCGCACAACAATTGCCAGGGCACGATGTTGGAATGGTGTTCCATCGCCGTAATCAGAATTTCGTCGCCCGGTTGCAGGCGCTGACCGTAGCTCGCCGCCACCAGGTTGATGGCCTCGGTGGTGCCGCGCACAAACACGATCTCTTCGCGTCGGGCGGCATTGAAGAAGCTCTGGATATAGTCGCGTGCGGCTTCATAGGCTTCGGTGGCCTCCTGGCTCAGGCGATGCAGGCCGCGGTGGATGTTGGCGTTGTACTCCATGTAGTAGCGCGTCTCGCAGTCGATGACACTGTGCGGTTTCTGGCTGGTGGCGGCGTTGTCGAGGTAGACCAGCGGCTTCTCATGCACGCTGCGGCCGAGGATGGGGAAGTCGCGCCGCAGCCGTTCCACGTCGAAGGCTGGCGCAGCTGGCGGAGTTGCGGATTCATTATTCATGACAGCACCTCGCTTGATTGCGGCAAGCGCTCGCGCAGCAAGCGGTCGAGCCGGCTGCGCAGCGACGCCAGGCCAACGCGATCCACCATCTCCGCGGCGAAGGCATGGGTCAGCAGGGCGCGCGCCGCAGAGTCGTCCACGCCGCGCGAGCGCAGATAGAAAACCTGGTTGTCATCGAGTTGACCCACCGTGGCGCCGTGGCTGCACTTGACGTCGTCGGCCCAGATTTCGAGCTGGGGCTTGGTGTCGACCTCGGCCTGCTCCGACAGCAGCAGGTTGTGGTTGGTCTGGAACGCGTCGCTGTGCTGTGCGTCGGGATGGACAATCACCTTGCCGTTGAACACGGCGCGCGATGCGCCGGCCAGCACGCCCTTGTAAAGCTCGCGACTGGTGCCGCGCGGTTTGCTGTGGTCGATGCAGGTGTGGTGGTCCATATGCTGGCGGCCATCGCCCATGTACAGCCCGTCAAGCGAGCATTCGGCACCTTCGCCACTGAGCGTAACGTTGATGTCGGTGCGTGATAGTGCACCGCCCAGCGCGAAGGAACTGGAGAGGAAATGGCTCCCCTCGTTCAGGTCGGCGTTTACCGCGGCGATGTGAAAGGCTTTGGGGCTTTCTTGTTGCAATTTGTGGTGTTCGATCCGGGCGCTGCTGCCGGCCGCGATGCTGGTCACGACATTGGTGAAATAACTTGCCGCGCCAAGCATCGCATGGTGCTCGACGATGCAGGCGCGGCTGTTCGCCCCGGCGATCAGCTGGTTGCGGCAATGGCTTGCCAGATTGTCGGTGCAGGCAACGAACAGCAGATGGATCGACGTCTCCAGCACCGCGCCCTCCGCCAAATGGATATACGCGCCGTCTGCCATGCAGGCGACATTGAGCGCGGCGAAACCGGACGAGTAGCCGCGGCTTTGCCGCGTGAGCAGGGATTGCAGCGTTTCCGGTTCGCGTTCCAGCAAGTCGGCGATGCTGGCAACAGTGACGCCCGCGGGCAAAGCATCGATGCGCGATAGCGTCGGTATGTGGTGGCCATCGACAAAGACCAGCAGCTGCATATCAGGAAGTACCAGCGTTTCGATTTGCCGTGCCGTGACAGGCTGGGTGGTGGCTGCACGCAGCGAAAAATGGCCCTGTTCGATCCGCGCGACGCTGGTATATTTCCAGTCTTCGTCGCGCAGTGTCGGGAAGCCTGTTGTGCGGAAACTTGCCAGCGCCTCCTCGCGCATGTTTGTCAGCCAAGGTAGGCGCTGGCCGGGCAGGGCGGTCTTGACGCGGCTGAACTCGTTCAGGTAAAGGTTGGATACGGCCATGTTCATGGCATAACCCCCGTCCGGCTGTCCTTGCCGGCATCGACCCAGCCATAGCCGCGATGCTCCAGTTCCAGCGCAAGCTCAGGTCCGCCCGAGAGGGCGATGCGCCCTTGCGACAGTACATGCACCCGGTCCGGCACGATGTAGTTGAGCAAACGCTGGTAATGTGTCACCAGGATCAGGGCGCGCTGCGGGCTGCGCATGTTCTCTATGCCATCGGCGACCACCTTGAGGGCGTCGATGTCGAGGCCCGAATCGGTTTCGTCGAGAATCGCAAGCCGTGGCTCCATGACCGCCATTTGCAATATCTCGTTGCGTTTTTTTTCGCCGCCGGAAAATCCCTGATTCACTGGGCGGTAAAGCAACGCTTCGTCCATGCCCATGAACTTGAGCTTGTCCCTGACCAAAGCCAGAAAGTCCACTGCATCCAGTTCCGCTTCGCCGCGATGCAAGCGCTGCGCGTTGAGCGCCGCCTTGAGCAAATAGATATTGGCCACGCCGGGAATTTCCACTGGGTACTGGAAGGCGAGGAAGACGCCCTCGCGCGCGCGTTCTTCGGGCGACAGGGTGAGCAAGTCATGTCCCAGGTAGCGGACTTCTCCCGCAGTTACGGCATAGTTGTCGCGGCCCGCCAGCACCAGGGCCAGGGTACTTTTGCCGGAGCCGTTGGGCCCCATCACGGCATGTACCTCGCCGGCTTTTACCGTGAGGTCGATGCCGCGCAGGATGGGTTTGTTGTCGATACTGACATGCAGGTTGCTGATATCGAGCATGAAGCACCTCGCTAACCGATGCTGCCTTCGAGACTGACGCCGAGCAGCTTCTGCGCTTCCACGGCGAATTCCATCGGAAGCTCCTTGAACACTTCCTTGCAGAAGCCGTTCACGATCATCGTTACCGCGTCTTCTGCGGCGATGCCGCGGCTCTGGCAGTAGAACAACTGGTCCTCGCCGATGCGCGAGGTGGTGGCCTCGTGCTCGACGCGCGCAGTGGGATTCTTCACCACGATATAGGGGAAAGTGTGGGCCGCGCACTTGTCGCCCAGTAGCAGCGAGTCGCACTGCGTGTAGTTGCGCGCGCCGGCGGCGCTCTTCGCAACCTTCACCAGTCCGCGATAGGCATTGTGGCCGTGGCCCGCCGAAATGCCCTTGGAAATAATTGTGCTGCGCGTATTGCGGCCGAGGTGCAGCATCTTGGTACCGGTGTCGGCCTGCTGGTAATGGTTGGTCAGCGCGACCGAGCGGAACTCGCCCACCGCATTGTCGCCCTGGAGAATCACGCTGGGATATTTCCAGGTGATCGCCGAGCCGGTCTCTACCTGGGTCCAGGAGATTTTCGAATTGGCGCCGCGGCAGTCGCCGCGCTTGGTGACGAAGTTGTAGATGCCACCCTTGCCATGCTTGTCGCCGGGATACCAGTTCTGCACCGTCGCGTACTTGATTTGCGCATCCTCCAGCGCGATCAGTTCCACCACCGCTGCGTGCAACTGGTTTTCGTCGCGCATCGGCGCGGTGCAGCCTTCGAGGTAACTGACGTAACTGCCCTTGTCGGCGATGATGAGCGTGCGCTCGAACTGTCCGGTGTTCTTCGCATTGATGCGGAAATAAGTGGACAGCTCCATCGGACAGCGCACGCCGGGTGGGATGTAACAAAACGAACCGTCGGAAAATACCGCTGAATTGAGCGTGGCGAAGTAGTTGTCGGTATAGGGCACGACCGAACCCAGATATTGCCTAACCAGTTCTGTATGCTCCTGCACGGCTTCGGAGAAGGAGCAGAAAATGATGCCCAGTCCGGCCAGCTTCTTCTTGAACGTGGTGGCCACCGAGACACTGTCAAATACCGCATCCACTGCTACGCCGGCGAGCAGCTCGCGCTCCTTCAGCGGCACGCCAAGTTTTTCGTAAGTGCGCAATAGTTCCGGATCGACTTCATCGAGACTCTTCGGCCCGTCCTTGCTGGACCTGGGCGCGGAGTAGTAGCAAATGTTCTGATAGTCAATCGGCGGATACTGCACCGTCGACCAGCGCGGCTCGCTCAGGGTCAACCAGTGTCGATAGGCCTTGAGGCGCCATTCGCGCATGAACTCCGGTTCGTTCTTCTTGGCCGAAATCAGGCGCACCACGTCCTCATTGAGTCCGCTCGGCACGGTATCGGAATCCAGCGTGGTGAAGAAGCCCTGTTGGTAATCTTGGCCGATGAATTCTTCGAGATTGAAATTACCCATTTGCCATTTCCTCTGCCTTACCGGCGTCCATCGGGCGACTGGTTCATGTCGGCCAACGTCGGTGGCGACCTATGTTGCGCCGGGTGGTGCGCGTGCGGCCAGCGCCGGCACCTACATCCTCTATGCCAGTCATATCGCCGCCATGGCGCCGGCCACCAACCTGGGTGCGGCAACGCCGATCCAGATCGACGGCTTCATCGTCGAAGAGATAGAGGATAACGATGTTTTTTCATTAAAATTATCCCCTAAAGCATCTATTTCCTCTGATTTTCTAAACATTTAAAATTATACACACTGTGTTTTTTTTCAGCAACTCAAATAATACGACTAAACCAGTCTTGTTGCGTCGGTGTTGGCGCAAACTGGACAAACATGGTTACAGATGATGCAAATCAAAAAATTGAAGAGTGCTCTGCTTCTGGATGTGGACGCTTCGACGCCGGAATCAACGGCAGCGGATAACTTGGGAGCGCATGAACCTGATAGCAACACACTGGCTTCCCATGCCACGCATCTATCACACGTATCCAGAAGCGCGCTTGCGCGTCATTACCTGAGGCAGGAGCCCAGTGCGGGAAGTCAGGTCGCTGGGATCTGTGTGTGTGGGGGGGGGGCAACCGGCATTCCTGCCGCGACACACCTATATTACTTACATGGTGAGGAATCGCACCAAGTATCATGCCGATTTGAAACGCCAGAAGACTGTGTGACAGGCTTGAAAGCGGATGATATCCTGTGGTGGTGAGTCCTTCCTGGATTGCCGCTCACTTTTCCCGTTCGATTCGTACTCAGGAGAAGGAGACGAGAACATAAGACCAATGATAGCCTGTGTCGATGTCGCATATCATGATCTTGAAGCGAG
>DBMM01000043.1 GCA_002298925.1 Geobacter sp. UBA698
CCGATCAGGCGGGTCAAGGCACCAGCGATACAGGGGATGCCCAGATAGATGAAGACGCTCTTGGCGATCTGGACGATGCTGACATCGACCGCTACTCCCCTAAGCCCAAGCATTGGCGGCAGGACGGTGATGAAGACCCAGGCGTAGACGCTGTAGAACAGGACCTGGAAGACGCTGTTGAAGGCTACCAGACCGGCGGCGTATTCGGTGCTCCCCTTGGCCAGCTCGTTCCAGACGATGACCATGGCGATGCAACGGGCCAGGCCGATCATGATCAGTCCTACCATATATTCCGGCTTGTCCGGTAGCAGCAGGGCCGCCAGCACAAACATCAAAACCGGGCCGATCAGCCAGTTCTGGATGAGGGACATGCCAAGAATTTTTTTATTCTGGAAGACCTCCGGCATTTCTTCGTACTTCACCTTGGCGAAAGGAGGATACATCATGACGATCAGGCCGATGGCGATAGGGATGTTGGTGGTTCCCACCTGGAAGCTGTTGATGAAGCTCTCTACGCCGGGGATGAAATATCCCAGCCCCACACCCAGCGCCATGGCGGCGAAAATCCAGAGGGTCAGCCAGCGGTCCAGAAAGGAAAGCTTTTTGGAAACGTGTTCACTCATGATGCACCTCCAAAATAGTCTATGATCCAGCTTTTTATCTCGTCTCGAACCCGGCGGAATTCCGGCAGGACCGCCTCGTCGTTTCCCTTGATCCGTGACGGATCGTCGAAACCGTGATGAATCCGCTGTGTGCCGCCGATGAAAAGCGGGCAGGTTTCATTGGCGTCGCCGCAGAGGGTGACGACATGGTCGAAATTCTGCCCTTTGAACTCTGCCAAGGTTTTGGAACGATGATGGGAAATATCGATGCCCAGTTCGGCCAGCACCCGGGCGGCCAGCGGATTAACCCTGGTTGCTTCGGTGCCGGCGGAAAAAGCTTCGCAACGGCCTGCCAGATAGTGGTTGGCCAGTCCCTCTGCCATCTGGGAACGGCAGGAATTATGGGTGCAGAGAAAGAGGACGCGGAGCATTAGAATCCTTTGCTGTGAAAATTGCTATTGTACAAGGTAAAAGCCCCAGTGTATATAATGGTCAGATTGTATCTGTCTAGGCGGATATATTCAAGTGGAAAATAATTATGATTCATGTCTGCTGGCTGCGCAGCATGATGTTTTGTTTTGACTGCTGGAATTCGGCTGCATAACACATGGTAGGCGATATAAAAAAGAGGAGAGGGCGATATGCAACATGATCTGACGCAACTATGGATGGAGTATCATGTGAAGCTCCACGATTTTATCGAGCGTCGCGTGTCTGATCCCATGTTGGCTGACGATATCCTTCAGGATGTGTTCATAAAGATTCATGCGAATATTGAACATCTCGAATCAAAAGAGAAAATTCGAGCCTGGATCTACAAAATCGCTGCCAACGCGATAATAGATTATTACCGCACCCATAAGCCCGTTACTGAATTGCCTGAAACGCTCAGTGTCTTTGGAGACGATTCCCGCGAGGAGGAAAGAAATGAAATTATGACCGGGCTTCTGAGTATAATCAATAGCCTCCCTCCTCATTATGCAACGGCCGTCATGATGTCTGAGTTTGAGGGATTGACGCAACAAGCGATCGCTTCCAGGCTGGGCTTGTCATTGTCGGGCGCAAAGTCGAGAGTTCAACGCGGCAGAGCTCTTTTGAAAGAGCGATTGCTGGAGTGTTGCCGCTTTGAGTTTGACAAAAGAGGACGGCCCATCGATTACGAAAGAAAAAAGGGAGGCCTTTGTTGCGTGAAATGAAAAAAACTGCGTCCATTTTCCGGCTTTTTCGTCTTCATGATAGAACGACCAAAAATTGGCTAGGAGATGAAAAATGGAAGAATCCAGAAATGAGCAAATCCGTGAAGCTGTTCGGGAAAGATACGGCAAGATAGCAGGTGCGGGAAATCAGGGGTGTGGATGTGCGCCATCGGTTTTGGGAGGTTGCTGCGGATCAGACAGCAAAACATTCGCACAGAATGCATCGCGTCACGCCGGTTATTCCGATGACGATCTTTCCGTGGTTCCGGAGGGAGCAAACATGGGGCTGGGATGCGGAAACCCGCAATTGATCGCATCCCTGAAAGATGGTGAAACCGTACTCGATTTGGGGAGTGGTGGCGGATTCGATTGTTTTCTTGCAGCAAAGGCTGTCGGCGCAAACGGTCATGTGATCGGCGTGGACATGACGCCGGAGATGGTAAGCAAGTCCCGAAATAATGCACTTACGGCCGGATTCGGCAATGTTGAATTCCGTTTAGGGGAAATCGAGGCATTACCTGTTGCCGACAGCACCGTAGATGTCATCATGTCCAACTGCGTGATCAACCTGTCACCGGAGAAGGGACGGGTTTTCGGCGAGGCGTTTCGAGTGTTGAAACCAGGCGGCAGACTGGCGATCTCGGATATCGTTGCTATTGCGGAATTGCCTTTGGAGGTGAAAAACGACATTGCCCTTTATGCGGGATGCATGGCCGGGGCTTCAACCCTGCATGAAATCGACTCAATGCTTCGCGGATGCGGATTCTCAAATATCCGGATCAACCTGAATGAACAGAGCCAGGCTCTCATAAAGGAATGGTTTCCGGGGCGTGGATTGGAAAATTACGTTTCATCGGCAACCATTGAGGCAATCAAACCGTAACCCAAATGAGATGATCTCAGGTCCGCTTGGAACGGCGGGATTTGTCGGTCCCGCCGTTCTTTACCAGAACCACTGCCAGACCAACCAGGCTCCCGCCAGCATAACCATACCGCCGCCTATGCGTTTGGCCCATAACGATACGTTGACAACGCCATGAGCCTTGACAAAACCTTCCACAAAGCCGGTGAAGGTACCGGCGAACAGCATCAGCAGGCAATGGCCGATGGCATAACAGAACAGCAGTGCAATGCCGTAGAGCACCTGCCCCTTGCCTGCCACCAGGGTAAGCAACACCACCAGCACCGGCGTGGCGCAGGGTGAGGAAACCACGCCGAAGAACAATCCCAGTAGAAAAGCTCCAACCATTCCCCCTTGTTTGGGCTTGTAGTCGCGTCTGAGCGGCAAGTGAAACTCGTACAGCCCCATCATCTGTCCACCCATAAACAGGGCGATGACACCGGCGACTAGGTGCCAGGGACCGCCCAAAGTGCCGAACATAGTGCCCAATAAACCCGCTGCCGCACCGAAGGCGGTAAAGGTCAGGGAGAGTCCCAGGATAAAGGCCAGTGAATAACGGAACGCCTTGCTCCTGTCGCCGTCGCTGTAACCTCCCACGAATCCGACCACCAACGGTATGGTGGCCAGCACGCAGGGAGAGGCTGAGGAGAGTACACCGGCCAAGAAAACAGCGCCAAAAGCTATGAGCGGGTAGAGGGTGACAATCTGCTCGATATTGTCCAGGAAGTTCATTTCATTCCCAGGGCTTTCAGCTCTTTCAGAATTTCGGATTTATCCATGTAGCCCATATGGCGCTTGACCTCTTTGCCTTTGGCATTGAAGAAGATTTGAGTCGGAATCATTTGTACCCGGTATTTGGGGGCCAGGGTTTCATCCTTCCAGACATCGTTGAACAGTACATTGGCCTTGCCGTTCAGCTCGCGATTCAGCTCTTCCAGAATCGGCGCCATTTTTTTGCAGGGTATACAACTGCGGGCACCGAAGTCGACCACACTGGGTCTGCCGGACGACAGAGCTGCTTTAATTCCGGCTTCATTGGCAGAGGGAAGTCCCGCGGCATGGGAAAGAACTGGCAACAACAGCAGGGACACGGCAACAACGACGGATCGGATGAAAAACATGTAAACACTCCTGATAATTGGAATAAGCCTGAAGTAGACAGGCCTGGCTTGCTGCATCACCCTCAACAATGAAACCGAAGTGTTCATCGTTTATAGCATTCCCTTTATTTCGCTTGCAGAAGCTGTCTTGCCGGAAAACACGACCTTGCCGTCGATTACCAGGGCGGGGGTGCTCATCACACCGTATTTCATGATTGAGGGTATGTCCTCAACCTTGACGACCTCCGCATCGACTCCTTTCTCGTTTACTGCTGTTTTGACCGCTTCATAGAGTGACTTGCATTTTGCGCAACCAGTTCCTAATACTTCGATTTTCATTGTCCATTCTCCTTTTGTTATTGATGAGTGACCGGGTTCAATCAGTTAAAGTATCGCATTGAACAGATAACCGACGAAAACGATGGCCAGTGCCACGATTCCGAAAAAAGTTGCCAGCAGCGGTTTCTTCAGTACATTGCTCAAAATGACCGCTTCGGGTAGCGACAGGGCCGTGACCGCCATCATGAAAGCCAGCACTGTGCCCATTGCCATGCCCTTGGCGGTCAGAGCCTGGACAATGGGGATTACCCCGGCAGCGTTGGAGTAGAGTGGCACTCCCAGCGCCACTGCGACCGGCACGGCAAAAGGGTTGTCGCGGCCGGCCCATCTGGCAAGAAAATCCTGTGGCACATAGCCGTGAATAAAAGCGCCGATACCGACCCCGACTACCACGTAGGGCCAGATCTTTTTCAACAGCCCCAAGGTGTACTCGCGGGCATAGTCGATTTTTTCCCGAAAAGTCAGAATCTTGATTTCGGCGTTACCGACTTGCATTTCCCACACATAGTCCTGGACATGCTTTTCCATCTTCAGCTTTCCGATAAAGATTCCGGCGAATATGGCCACCAGCAGGCCGGTACCGATGTAGATCAGGGCTATCTTCCAGCCGAACAACCCCCAGAGCATGATCAGCGCTACTTCGTTGACCATGGGAGAAGAGATCAGGAACGAAAACGTCACCCCCAGCGGTACGCCTGATTCCACGAAACCGATAAAGAGCGGAACTGCTGAGCAGGAGCAGAAAGGGGTTACGATGCCCAAGAGCGCAGCCAGGGTATTGCCGATGTATTCCCGCTTGTGGGAAAGGATACGTTTTGTTCTTTCCGGTGGAAAAGAGGAACGGATGATCGCCACCACGAAGATTATCGTGGTCAGCAGCAGGAAGATCTTGAGAGTGTCGTAGATGAAGAAGTCCAGAGCTTCTCCGGCGCGGGAACCGGGGGCAAGATTGATTATCGTGAAAACGATGTAGTCGGCGAATGATTTCAGCATGAATACTCCATGAAGCGTGTGGATAATTCATCACATAATAAGAAAACTCTTGAAGTACCCCAGTCTTTCCGGGTGAACTCAATGCAGGCATTACTGATACGGAATCACCCGCAACAGACTTTTGGCGGTTTGTCACCACCGGAATTGCAGCACGAGGTTTCCGGCAGGGCCGTATCCACGAGGGAAGCCGAATACTTGCGCATGGCGCTCATTGCTCCTTTTTCAACCATGTGTCCGGTTTCAATTGCCGTGCGGATGTTGTCTTCTTCGATACCTAACTCGCGTGCTTTTTCCAGATGATAGGCCAAGCAGGGCTGGCAGTGGGCGCTTACCGATGCGCCGATGGCGATCAATTCTTTTGTGCGTTCATCCATAGCGATTCCTTTCTTTGGGTGATTGGTTTCAGTGAAACTGGTCGGGGCGCGGCAATCTGTGAGACGGATCATCCGTTAAGAAAAAATATATCCGCCTATACGGATATATTCAAGCAAAAAAATGATAATGGTCTAAAACAGCAAGTCCTGAATAGCGTCTCCCCTATTCGGATGTTATGGTGCATACATCGGCAAGGAGGAAAAGCGCATGCGCCCTGCAACTTTGGACAGTTACCGGGAACGGTTGGACCGGGTATTGGTTTATATCCGCGATAACCTTGACGAACCGCTCACCATTGACCGCTTGGCGGGAATCGCCTGTCTATCTCCGTTTCACTTCCATCGCATTTTCAGCGCCTTTGTGGGAGAGACGGTGAATGGCCATGTGCGCCGCCTTCGTTTGGAACAAGCCGCTCTGTGGATCGCCTCCACCGCCGACAGCGTGACGGATACGGCGCTGGCCGTGGGATATGAGACCCCGGCCGCCTTTGCCCGTGCTTTCCGGGAACGATTCGGTCTGAGTCCAAGCGAGTTCCGCGAGCATCGGGGTGAAACATTTTTTTCGGGTGCCGAACAGTTTGTTATAAAGGAGGTAGTTGCCGTGAAACCTGAGATGCGGGAAATTGAAGACATGCGGGTATTGTTCGTACGGCGCTCCGGCGCCTATTCGGAGGCAGCCAAGAGTGCGTGGGAAACGCTGATGGGGTTTGCCTACAAAAACCGGCTGCTTTCCGTGGAAACGAGAGGCATCGGCATCGGTTATGACGATCCGGCTGTTACGGCGGAAGAGTGCCTTCGCTACGACGCCTGCATCACCTTTTTCGGGGAGGTGGCGTTGACAGGAGACGTTGGAATACAGAACATTGCCGGCGGCCGGTATGCCGTGTTTCTCCACAAGGGGCCGTATGACGGGCTGGCAGAGATTTACCGTGACATCTTCGGCAATTGGATTGCTACCAGCGGCTGTACGTTACGCGACCAGCCGAGTTTCGAGATATACTTGAATCGCGACCCGCGCCGGACAAAGCCGGAAAATTTGCGTACCGAAATCTGGGTGCCTGTGGAGTAGGGGCTGTCTTTTATTTGCTCCGCACGGGCACCAGCAGCAGCGGAGTAACGGAGCGGTTGGTTACGTTCGGTGTGGTGCTTCCCGACCAGAAGGCATTCATTCCGGTTTTTCCGTGGGTTGCCAACACGATCAGGTCAGCCCCTGTCTGCTCCGCGGCGTCGATGATGACCATGACGGGATCGCCGCGGCGGACATCGGCTGTCGCCTTTACCCCCTCGGCCTGCAATGAAACGATATGACTGTTCAGGTATTCCTTTGCGTCCTGTTCGGCCAGGTCCAGCAAGGCATGTGTTGCACTGGGCAGTATCTTTGCCGTGGCAGCTTGCTCTCCCGACAACGTGCTGTATGTGTGAACCGCCATAACCAGGCATAATTCCGCCCCGCAATCCCTCGCCAGACTCGACGCAACTTTCAGACTCTCTTCATGCTCGGGGTTGCCGTCCAATGTTACCAGCATCCGATTACACGAAAAGGCAGGTTGGGCTCCACCTGCAATGGGCGGTATAAGCAGGACCGGCGTCCGGTCGAGTCCGGCCACCTGCTGGGCGATTCTGCCGAACATAAATCCGCGAATACCTCCCCGGCCATGGGTGCACATCACGATCAAATCAGGCCCCAACTCACTCACATGCTCAACGATGCTGCGGGCCACATTGTCGACTTCAGTGGTGTGCACATGCCGTTCGACGGGCATGCCAGCGGGAAAGGCGCGAGCGGCTACTTCATCCAGGTAGGCGATAGCCTCTGCGGAGCCGGTCAGATGCCGCTCTCCATGGATTTCCTGCTTTGCGCCACGCTCTATGACATGAAACAGGGTGACCTCCGCTTTCAATGTCTTGGCAAGATAAACAGCGGCAGAAAGCGATGCTTCCGCCATGTGCGAACCGTCAAGGGGAACCAGGAGATGTTTGAACATGTTGCTACCCCGTTGTAAATATCTGATAAACCAAGTAAACGTTTAAAGCCAGAATCAACGCAGCCACGACACTGGCCACTGCTGTGGTCGCCGTGTGGTTGACCAATATTCCCATCACGGTTTTGCGACTGGTGAACATGATCAGGGGAATGATTGCGAAAGGAAGTCCAAAGCTGAGCACTACCTGGCTGATTACCAGGGTTCTGGTCGGGTCCAGGCCTATGAAGATTACGACCAGGGACGGAATGATCGTGACCAGGCGGCGAATCCACATGGGGATGTGGCGTTGCAGAAAACCCTGCATTATGATCTGACCGGCCATTGTGCCTACGGCGGAGGAGGACAGCCCGGAAGCCAGAAGGGAAATGGCAAAGATCCAGCTCGATGCCTTGCCCAGTAATGGCTCCAGCGTGCGATGCGCTGTTTCAAGCGATCCAACCTCGGTCAGACCATGCCTGAAGAACGTTGACGCGGCCATGATCAGCATTGCCATATTGACCAGACCGGCCAGCCCCATGGCGACGGCCACGTCCGTTAGTTCAAAGCGAAACAGCCGCTTCAAC
This sequence comes from Geobacter sp. UBA698, assembly GCA_002298925.1. Lineage (GTDB taxonomy): Bacteria > Desulfobacterota > Desulfuromonadia > Geobacterales > Pseudopelobacteraceae > Pelotalea. The sequence continues at coordinate 8,054 of DBMM01000043.1, forward strand.
TGCCGCGGCTCTCTGACTATGATGCGGCCCTGGGTAAGGGCGGAGTGAAGGTAGATGGCATGTGGCATTACGGTTGCGCCCACGATGCCTGTTGCCAGTAGAACGCTTTCTTTACCCGAAAACCGCGGAACGAAGGAGCTGTAGAGCACATTGCCCCAGTTCGGCTTATCCAGGACGGTTTCGACCAGATAGCTGGCCGCTACGATGGCTACCAGCACGGTAATGACCGCTTCGAGCGGCCGGAAACCGTAACGTTCCAGGCCGAGAATGAGAAAGGTCGTGATTGCGGTCAAAATACCGGCCACCCAGAGGGGGATGCCGAATAGCAAGTTGAAGCCGACAGCTGCGCCCAAAAACTCGGCCAGGTCGGTCGCCATGGCTGCAACCTCCATTACACCCCACATCATGATGGCAACAGGGCGTGGGAAGTGTGTACGGCAGTGTTCCGCCAGGTTAAGCCCCGTGGCAATGCCGAGCTTGGCGGCCAGCGCCTGAACAAGCATTGCCATCAGGTTGCTGGCAACGATAACCCAGAGCAGCGTGTATCCGAACTGGGCTCCGCCTTGGATATTGGTGGCGAAGTTGCC
>DBMM01000103.1:0-30369 GCA_002298925.1 Geobacter sp. UBA698
TAAAGTATGACAGGTGTTGACATGCCATCAACGCGATCACGACAATGAAAATGACCGTCGCCCCCATGAGGGGATCCAAAATATGCGGAACACCGTCCCATAACAACCGTCGTCCGAGTGACTGAGAAACTGCCGCCAGATCGGTTTGTATTGCTCTTTTTCATATTTTAATTATCAGCAGGTAACAACGGCCCGGTTTTCGAAAATGAGCGTAACCAGACCTAATCGTTGTCAAGCCCCTGATAACAGCATTACGAATGCAAACAAGCCACTACGGAAAATGCTCTTTGTCTCACCCTTGCCCTGCCTTATCCCTGTAGTATAATTTTATGCACATAATTGAATATCCTGTCCGTTGCCAACCATCAAGGTAGAGACATGCAAAATGCGCAGCTGGAAATCCTGTTGATCGAGGATAGCATAGCGGAAGCCGGCCTTATCGGGGGGATGCTGTCGTCAGACCAGAAGCAGGGGTATGCCGTCCAACACGTCCGATCCCTGGCGGAAGGACTCGACCTGCTGCGGAGCCGGAACTTCGATTGCGCTCTGATCGATCTCGGGCTCGCGGATAGTCCGGGGCTGGAATCGGCGCTGGCGGTTCGAAAGCAATCGAAACTGATGCCGATTGTCGTGCTGACTGCTTTTGATGATGAAGACACGGCTCTAAAGGCATTGCAGATGGACATCCAGGATTATCTAATCAAAGGCGAGACCACCAGCAGCCTCCTGAAACGCTCCATCCGCCATGCCATCCAACGAATAAGCGACAGCGAGGCGCTGCGGGAGAGCGAGCGACGTTTTACCGCCTTCATGGGCCACTTGCCGGCTTCTGCCTGGATAAAGGATATGGCCGGTCGTTTCGTGTATCTCAACGCGGAAGCCGAACGAGTTTTTTCCGCGACGTTTCCCGTCCTGCTGGGCAAGACTGACGATGAGATCTTCCCGTCGGAAACCGCCCGGCAGTTTGTGGAGAATGATAGCCGACTGTTTGCCGAAGGTGGGAGTCTGCAAACCACCGAAACCCTGCGCCAGGCGGATGGGACCGATCACCACGCGCTGGTCAGCAAATTCATTATACGAGGTCCCGATGGCCAGCCGGCATTCGTTGCCGGCGTGGCATTCGACATTACCGCGTCCAAACGGCAGGAGGCCGAATTACTGACACTCGCTTCTTTTCCGCAACTCAGTCCGAATCCAATCCTTGAGATCGCTTCGGAAGGCACCATGACCTACTGCAATCCTACCGCGGAAGAAATTTTAAAAAGAACAGATTACAGTTCCAGCGCCAACCCGTTCATACCTAAAGACCTGGGAGCGATACTCCATGACTTGCAGCAAAAAAAGTTTCCTTATGTCTTCCGCGAAGTGGAGGCAAACGGTGCCTTTTTCAAGGAAACCATTTGTCTGGCTCCGGAGCATGACGCCGTGCGCATCTACACCATGGATATTACGATGCGCAAACAGGCTGAGGAAGCGCTGAAAATCAGTGAAGAGCGATTACGGTATGCATCCGCGGCGGCGGATCTTGGCACCTGGCACTGGAATCTGGAAACAGATGAACTGATCTGGAATGAGATGTGTAAGCTGATATTCGGCTATCCTCCCGATTACCCCATGACCTACGAGGCATTTTTGAAACCGATCCATGGGGAAGACCGGCAGCGTATCAATGCAGCACTTAAGAAGGCATTGTGGGAGAGGTCGGATTATTCCGTCGAGATGCGGGTGGTATTGGCTGACGGCCAAGTCCGCTGGGTCATGAGCAAAGGGCGCGGATTCTATAACGAGCAGGGCGAACCGGCAGGGATGCACGGCGTGGCCATGGACATCACCGAGCAGAAGCAGGCGGAGCTGGCGCGACGCGAGAGTGAACAGCGCTTCCGGACACTTGCCGCGGCAACATCCGAAGGGGTTGTCATTAGCGAACAGGGCCGGATCCTGGACGTCAACGAGCGCTTGACGCAGATTGTCGGCTTTGAGCGGAGTGAGCTGCTCGGCCGGGAAGTTACGGAGCTGCTGCCGCCGGAAGAGCTGAAGAGGGTAATGGCCAACATCATTCTCGGCCAGGAAAGCCAGATCGAGCACGAGATGTTGTGCAAGGACGGTTCCCGCCGAATCGTGGAGGCCCACGGCAAGACCATCGATCAGAAGGGGCGTGAGCTGCGGATCACCGCTATCCACGACGTCACCGAACGCAAGCTGGCAGCGGCCAAGATCGAATTACTCAACAGCGAACTGGCGACGCGAGCCGCAGAGTTGGCGGCAGCCAATGAGGAACTGGAGGCATTCAATTATACGGTTTCCCACGATCTGCGCCAGCCGCTGAACATTATCAGCAGTTACTGCCAGGTGGTCAAGGAACTGTGCGGCGCCAGACTCGATGAACAGTGCCGGGACTATCTCCGGGAGGTCTACCGAGGCACCCTGCGCATGAACCAGCTGATTAATACTCTGCTCAACTTTTCTCACACGGCCCACGTGGAGTTGCACCGGGAAACGGTAAATCTCAGCGCTATGGCCAAGGAGGTATCCCTTGAACTGAAGCTGGCCGTTCCGGAACGCCGGGCCACGTTCAGGATCAGCGACGGGATCCGTGCCTACGGGGACCCGAACCTGCTGCGGGTGGTTCTGGAGAATCTGCTGGGCAACGCCTGGAAGTACACCGGCGCACGGGAAGAGACGATCATAGAATTCGGTGCAATTGAGATCGACGGCAAGCAGACCTGTTTCGTCCGGGACAATGGAACCGGTTTCGATATGCTGGAAGCGGAAAACCTGTTTGCCCCATTCAAGCGCCTCCCCGGTGCGAAAGAATACCGGGGCCTGGGCATCGGTCTGACCACGGTGGAACGGGTCATCCGGCGCCACGGCGGCAGGGTCTGGGCCGAGGGGGAACCTGGCCAGGGGGCGACCTTCTTTTTTACGTTGGATGGTGCCGTGGGCGCCTGAGCGGCGAGACTCCGCCCTCGATGGTTTATGTTTTTTCAGATCAGCGGGCTACGGGGAGAAAATGGGGGGATTGCTCCCCCCGATTGCATGGTGGCGGATCTTGTGAGCTTTGTGAAGCTCTGTTCAAAGGTGTATACCGCTCATCAAGAAGCAAACCGGACAGTGTTGTTAAAGCGGATACCGAAATGTTTGTTCTGTTCGCGTTTATTTATCGGCAGGTCCCGGCAACAGTATCAGACATCCACTTTGAGGCTGCACGGCAGTATCGTTGTTCTTTATGCTCCCTTCGACAACAACACCTTCAACGTAATAATCGCCCAGGTCTTTGGTAATCCTGATCTTTCCCACTTGATGCCGTTGTACCCCGGTGCTGCCGAGGCTGGAATATCTCTCGTCATAGCGATAAACCGGAACAACAGCGTTGACGCAGAATTCCTCTTTAGCCAACTTGCTCCCTCCGTGAAAAAGAACCACCGTGTCTCCGGTCTTCGCTACCACCTTGTTCTGGATCTGGACCGGGACCTGGGGAGGAACCGTAGCACAAGCAAACATCAAGGCCGGCACTATCAGCATTGCCAGTCCCATGAGCATTTGTTTCACTCTGTTCATAAATTCTCCTTTTGATCAGTTTGTGTCTTTTTTAATCATCATTACCCATCGGTTACCCACTAAAATCAAAGGGTTTTACCAGCCAGGAACTATCAGCTGAAGTTGGCTAGAACGCATAGATGATCTTGAACTGGGTCTGGGGGCCGGTGGCCATGTTTTTGGCGCCATACTCCCAGTATTGCTTGAGGGTCATGCTGAACGGTCCCATTTTGGGCCAGTACTTGATGCCAACGCCGATGCCTCCCACCTGGCTGATGCTGTCCTTCACGGTTGCACCGGCAAACTCGTCGTCGGTGACCTGCCAGTAGTTGTACCCCACCAGGCCGGCGGTTAGACCGTTTTTGAAGGAATACCCCGTGGCCCAGTCGATGTGGAACTCCTGACCGGGGTCCAGTTTGCCAACCTGGCCGCCAAGCACGCCATTATTGTTGGTGGTATTGAAGTCGTACATCAACTTGGCGGAAACATCGAAGCCCTGCTTGAAATAGGATAGGGCGACAACCGGCTCGAAGGTCCACATGTTTTTGGAGAGGATCTGTGTGGATGGCCGTTTTTTATCGTAGTCTCCGGTGGGTGCCCAGATGTCCAGGGCAAAGACGGCGTGCAAGTCGGGACCGAAATGCCAACCCAGGACCAAGGGGCTGAAGATTATGTCGCCCAGTCCCGTATCGCGATCATCGATGGCTGCCTGCGGTACCGGAGTGGAGGGCGCCTTGATATCTGCGTGATACATGGGCAGGAACGCTTGTACCGCCCAATTGGCACCCAGCAGAGTCAGCGGGGTGACATAGATCAGGCGGGGTACTTCGGCTACCACGTCTGCTTTGAACGAATCAAACGGGTTGGGACCTTTCAGGTGGTTTTTCTGGACCAGCAGAAAGTAGTTCACCAGGTAGGTGCCGGGAGGCGGCAGGGCGCCCACGGCGAAGTCTTCCACGCCGTTGGGGTAGTGCTGTCCGCCCCCTGCCCAGCTTTGGGCGCTGATCAGCAGGGAAAAAACGGCGGCAGCCACAAGCGTTTGCAGAATTTGCTGGAAAGAAACCTTTTTCATTGTGTTCCTCCTGGTATTGTACGTGCCGGACTCATTCTTCCGGAATATCATTTCCTGTCGCCGCACAGGCTTACCTGACGGAGTGCCCGGCGCCATGCCACCCGGCCGCTTTCAGGTGACGATCCTCAGCGGCTCTTTGAACTGATCGTTGAGCTGCTCCTTCTGCTCCTGGCCGACCCAGCGCTTGAACAGATCATGCTCGATACCGACCTGGTCCAGCGCCTTGCCGATGCTCTGGTGGATGATGTCCATCAGCGACTCCGGTTTGTGGTAGAAGGCCGGCATGGGCGGCAGGATCACAGCGCCGTAATCGGCGGCGCGTGACATCAGGTCGAGGTGTCCCTTGTGCAAAGGTGTTTCGCGCACCATCAGCACCAGGGTTCGCCGTTCTTTAAGCGTCACATCAGCGGCACGCACCACCAGGTTGTACGTGAACGAGTTGGCAATGGCCGAAAGTGTTTTTATGGTGCAGGGGGCTACAATCATGCCTCGGGTGCGAAACGAACCACTGGCAACGGAGGCGCCGATATCCTTGTTGTCATACACGACATTCGCCAGCGCCTTGACATCGGCCAGGGAGTAATCGGTTTCGATCGCGAGGTTCTTGCAGGCGGCTTCACTTATGATCAGGTGGGTTTCCTGCCCCAGCTCCTGCAACACACGCAGCATTTCTACGCCGTAGATCACACCGGATGCGCCGGTAATAGCTACTACCAATGGAAGACTCATGGGCTTGCCCCCTTGTTTGTGACGCTTGGTTGTTGTTCGGTAGGTTATGTATGCGCATAATTTCAGGCTAGCGCCATGTAACACTTATTCTTTCGTGTCAAACCCCTCTAAATCTCCCCTTATCAGGGGAGACTTCAAGGCTTCTCCCCTGACAAGGGGAGACGGAGGAGGGTTGGTTTTAGATGTTCCAGCGTACTAGGCGGCCAGTGCCAGTTCCTTCGCCCCGAATTTTGGTTCGCTGACCGGGAAGCCGGCCGCCTCCAGCGCGTTAACAACTGCCTCCAGCGAGTCGGCATGCAGACGGAGCAGCACCGTTTTCTCGGCGGTTTCCTGATCGGTGGGAAATTCGTGCCGCCCGATGGGATAGATTGCCTGCAGCACGGCGCCGGCGCCTTCAGCCACGTCGGCAATCCGGCCCACTACTCCCGGGCCGAGTACCAGCGGGGCAAGCATGACGCCGTTGCGCCGCTCCCAGGCCCCCAGGCAGTGGGCCGCAAAATGGAATATTTCCCTGGCCGAGATGATGCCCACCACCCGTTCCCCTTCCAGCACGGGAAACTGGGACACTCCCACTTCCTTGCCATAGCGCAGGCAATGCTCCATGGTCTCCTCTGCCTGCATGGTGGCGAGATTGCGGACCATGATGTCCCGCACCCTGAGACGATTGACGAAAAAGCTGATTTCATCCGGATTCTGGGTGCGCATGACGTAGTTGCCCATGCGCATCATGTTGACCCGGGTCACCATGCCGCGCAACCGTCCGTTGTCGACCACGGGCAATGCAATCAAATTGTTGTCGAGAAGCAGATGCTTTGCTTCCGAGGCCAACGTGTCGCTGGGAATAATCAACGGGTTGTTCTGCATCCAGTTGCGTACAATCATTTTCCTTCTCCTTTTCAGATATTCGCCGGCTCTCCCGCGCCGTGCAGCCGTACGAACTCGTCGACCGCCACCCGGGCGAATTCGGGAGTGTAGAGGTGCAGGTCGACCTCCCTGACCCGACCGGGATTATCCAGTTTTTCCTTCAGCCGGACGGCAAAGGCGGCATCGGCGCTCGGGTCGTAGATGATCCGCCCTTCCATGTCCTGGGACGACCAGCCTTTGAGAGGGATCAGGAAGGTCCACTCCCCCCTGGCCCGGTTGAGCCGTTCAGCGATCACATCGGCGGCCTGGCGCAGTTCGTCGGCGGTGGTGCGTACCTGCACCCTGAGGGAGTCCTGCACGTATTGGGGCCGGTTCCTGGTCTTATCCAGCATGTCAGGGCGGCCGCCGTAGGAGAGGATGTCGAGACCGCAGGGCGCCAGCACCATGGGGATGCCGGTTTCCACGGCCGCCATCAGCCGGTCTGGACCGGGGTCGCGGTTGCCTTTGAACAGGTTCTCCATGATGCCGCCGGTGCAGATATCCAGTACTCCATGGAAGGCGCCGCTTCGGATCATCTCCTCCATGGCCTTGTCCCCCTTGCCCTGGGCATGGCAGACGATGGCGGTGAAGCCGGCCTCATCCAGCATGCCGAGTGCGGCCTGGACAGCCATCTCGCCGAAGCCGAATGAGGAGATGGCGACACAGGGCTTGTCAAAGGTGATGTTAGTTCCCTGTGTCATCTCAACCATGCCGCAGATGGCGCCGACCGCGTTGATGATCTGCGCCTTGAGCAGCGGGTTCATCTTGACCACGTCGAGCACCGTGTGGTGCATGGTAATGTCGCAGGTTCCGACATACTTGCCGACATAGACCGGATGCGCCGCCATGGGGGAGGCCATCAGTTTCGGTACACCAAAGGGCAGACTCTTCATGACGCTGGTGCCGACCAGTGATGACGTTCCGCCGCCGACCCCGAAAACCCCCTGTACTTTGCCTGCATTCATCATGTCGGCGACGATGGCGGTCGCGCCCTTGATCTGATTTTCCATGGCCCGGTCGCGATCGGAGCGATAGCATTCGCGCACCGCTTCAATGGTCATGCCACCGCGCTGCGCCACCTGCTCGCAGGTGATATCGCCGGGAAAGGGAGGTGGTTCCTCCATGCTGAAATCTAGGAAATAGGCCCTGTGCCCCCGTTGCTCGATCAGGTGCTTGACAAAGATGATGTCTTCACCGCGGGTGTCCAGGTTGCAGATGATAACGATGCCTTTCTTGTGGGTCATGGTAGGCACTCCCTCATGATTGTCTGTGGCTTGGGCAGGCGGCCGGAGCCGCCTGCCGTCATCCATTTACTTGTCCTTCTTCTTGATAGCCTCCGGTTTGGTCAGCCGCGTAATCATCTCCGCCACCGGACTGCCACCCTTGAAACCGTACTCGTTCCAGCGGTCCGAGACCTTTTGCAGCACCGTACGGTCCATGAAGATCTCGTTCGGCTTGTTTTTCCACTCGTAGGGGGTGGTGGCATCCATGATAATGCGGCTGACGATATCGCGCGCCTCAATCGGCAGGCCCGGATCGAGCGGAGTGGAGCGGCCGCGATTGATGATCTGGGTCGAGCGCTTCGGATCGTAGCGGGTGGCCAGCGCCCACCAGACACGGTCCATGTCGTCTGCCTCGATATCATGATCAACGATGATGATCCCCTTGACGCCGTAATGCCCGGTGGTGCTCCCCATCACTGCATCCGCGACGTGGTTAGAGTGGCCCGGATACATCTGCTTTACAGAAACGATGACCCAGAAGCGACCGGTGGCGGCGGCCGGAAAATAGACGCTCTGAATGCCGGGCACCTTCGCGGTTTCCAGATCGTGCCACAACGTGGCCGTGCGATTAATCGACTGGACCATGTGGGTGTCGTTGATCGGCTTGCCGACCGTGGTTGACCAGAAGACCGGATTGGTGCGGTGGATGATGCGCTCCACTCGTATCACCGGCTTGGGATAGTCCTTCATCTTGTTGCCCGAGTAGTAGCCGGTGTATTCTCCAAACGGCCCTTCCTCCATCAGTTCGTCCGGATCCATCCACCCCTCGACAATGATCTCGGCGTTGGCCGGCAGGGTCAGGCCGGTAAGATCGGACTTGAACACCTCGATCGGGCGACCGCGCAGAGCGCCGCCCACGTCATACTCGTCTGTCTGGGCGCTGACCAGGGTGGAACCGGCCAGAAACAGGATCGGATCGCCCCCCACCACATAGGCGACGGGCATCTTCTCGCCGCGCTCCTGATACTTCTTCATGTGAAAATCGCCATGTTTGCCGCTGATGATCTGCGAGCCGAGGATGTTCTTGCCCAGAACCTGTGAGCGATAGGTGCCGCAGTTTGTCCAGCCGGTATCCGGGTCCTGGGTAACCAGGTAGCCAGAGGTGCCGAAGAAACGGCCACCGTCATCGGGATAAAACCAGGGTGCGGGAAAATTTCCCAGGTCGACTTTATCCTTCGGAATGATGTTTTCCATTACCGGCGGATTATCAACGAAGGTGGGTTTGATCATCTGCTTGGTGGTCAGCTCCATCCATTTCCTGGAAAGCTGACACATGGTAAGCGAGGGGTCCTGCTCCAGACAGATGGCGATGCGTTCGGGTGTGGTGAAGGCGCTGGTGAAAACCGGAATAGTATGCCCTTTTACGTTCTCATAGAGCAATGCCGGCCCTTTTTGCTCTTCGTTAACCTTTGATACGTGGGCGAGCTCAAACTGCGAATCCACCTCGGCTGTGACGCGATGTAATAATCCATGGGCCTCCAGTGCTGCGATGTAGCTGCGGATGTCGTTGATCGGTTTCACTTCCACGTTCTTGCTCATACTACCTCCTTGGTCTGGCGGGATCTCAGAATCCCAGGGTTTTTGATGACTGCGGCCTCTACGACAATTTTTTTCCTTGAAGCATGCCGGATACAATGTAATCCATGGCCGATACGCCCGATTTGACGTCGGCGGTTTTCTGCTTTTGACTCCAGACAGTTTCGGGACGCGCCTGCAGGATGAAGATGTTGCCTCCGAAGGGGAGATCCTTGTCCACCGCCCACTCGATGTCCATGGGGCGTCCGTAATGTTTTTCGATCTGCTTCGCCATCCAGGCCAGCTCGGTGATTTCATCATCCAGCAATGACTGCACCTTCTGCCGTTCGAAGGGCACCTCTATGGCGATGCTTTTCTGGCTCTTCTGATCAACCGTGTAGTAGATCTCCTTCTGGGAGATGGTCCGTTCGATGATATCCATCGTCACCTTGTTGACGATGAAGTTGTCCGGCGTCACCTCGCCTGATACGACCGATTCCCCGAAGCCGTAGTTCGAGTCGATAACGATTACCGAGCGGTCACCGTTGGCCGGATGAATCGAGAACATGACTCCGGCGGTAAACGAGTTGGCCATCTTCTGGACGCCGACGCTGAGCGCCATCTGCTCGTCGTGGTAGCCCTGGTTGGCCCGGTAGGCAATGGCCCGCCCCGTGTACAGGCTGGAGATGCAGCTGCGCATGTGGTGCAGCACCTCTTCCGCCCCCCGGATCCAGAGATATGTGTCCTGCTGGCCGGCGAAGCTGGCACCCGGCAGGTCCTCTGCCGTGGCGCTGGAGCGGACGGCCACCGGAACCGCCGGCAGGCAGCAGCGCACCGAGAGTTTGCGATAGAATTCCGCCACCAGATCTTCCATTTCCGTCGAGAAGGGCTGGTTCTCGATGGCGGTGCGGATGGAGGCGCTGACCTGCTCCAGGGCGTCCATATCCTGTGCATCCAGCCCCGCCAGTAAGGATTTTATTTCCTGCTGCAACCCTGATTCTGCCATGAAGTGTCGATATCCTTCGGTGGTCAGGGCAAATCCGGGGGGAACGCGCACCCCGGCGTTGATCAACTCACCGAGTGAGGAGCATTTGCCTCCGACCAGGGGGACGGAATCCTTGTGGCATTCCTCGAACCAGCAGACCACCGGCAATCCACCGCTGTGACTGCTGGCCCTGTTCCTGTCTGACACAGGTATTGTGTCCAAAACTGCCGCACTGTTGTTCACGTTGATGATCTCCTCTCGTTTACGCTGCTCAGCGCTGAATGGTTATGCGACCAGAGGAACCATCGACGTGCAGCATCATGCCGGTCTTGATGATCTTGGTCGCATGGCCGGTGCCGACCACCGCCGGCATGCCGTACTCGCGGCAGACGATTGCCGCGTGGCTCATGATGCCGCCGACATCGGTGACGCAGGCCTTGATCTTGGCGAAGGCCGGAGCCCAGGAGGGCGAGGTTGTGGGGGCAACCAGGATCTCTCCCTCCTGCAACTCGCGAATCTCGTCCGCGCTGCGGCACACCCGCGCCTTGCCTTCGACGATGCCCGGACTTCCGGCAAAGCCCTTCAGCTCGGTAATGCTGTCAGGATCGGAAATGTCCTGAATTTCCGACCAATCGGTGAGCGAACTGTTGGTAACGCCCCACAGCACAATTGTGAACGGTTCCTGGATTACTTCCGGAGCAGTGCCGATGGCGGGTGGCGCGCTCCAGGCACGGAATTTCTCCATGACCCCCTTGCGCCATTCTATTTCCGGCGGCCAGACCTTGGAACCGCGCGGTTTGACGCCGGTGGCCCAGGCGGTAACCACATCCCAGAGCCCCTGCTTGATCTCGTCGCGGCGCAGCAAAAAGATGTCGTCGATCGCGTTGATCAGGCCGTGTTCCTGCATGATCACGGCAACTTCACGGATCTTGTTCCAGAAGACGGAGTGGAACCAGTGCTCGACATAGAACAGGTGGTTTTCCACATAGGGAAAAACCGTTTTGGCGGTAGTGAGCAGGTCGTCAAAGGTTTTGCGGTCATCGTCCGACGTGATCAGGCTGCGATATTCCTCGATGATGCGGTCACGCTCGGCGCGGATCTTTTCCAGCGGTCGCTCGATGTTGACTCCCTGTTTGATCTTGTCGATATAGGTGGCGATTCCCGACATGGGAATATTCAGGTCGTCGTTCCAGCTTTTATCGGCGTGAGACCAGCCGGTCCCGGAGGAAACGTAGAACCAGGGATAACGGGACACTTCCAGGGCCGCCAGCCATTCCTGCCCTTTGGGGTGGGCCTTGAGGGAAGCCTCTATGGCGGTCCACTCCCGGGTGAAGTCGATGGCCTGGTCCAGTCCCAGTTCGATGGCCTGCTTGGCCAGTTTTTTCAGCTCGTCGTCGGCGCGGAATATGATCACGTCGATACCGGCGATCATCTGGGTAACGCGTTGCTGAGGAATGCTGGGAAACAGTTTCTGGACGAAGTCGAGGAAGAAGACGTAGGCGGCATAACCGAGATTGAGAAACTCGAAGTGGTACTGCCAGCATTTGATGCCGAGGTTGATCAGGTCGTCATAGGCCTTGATCAGTTGATAACCCTTGGACTCACCGATGGCATCGGTCACCACACTGAGTTCCTCGAGATCGGGAAGTCGCGGAATATGCAACTGCTCGACTTCCTTGATGGTGGCCTCCATCTTTATTTTCCACTTGGCTTCCAGTTCGTCCCAGTTCTTGTAATAATAGCCGGCCCGCTCCATGAAGTTGGGGACCCGCCGCCCGATTTCCTCGGGATCCTTGACCGCTACCGGCGAGATATAGACGTAGCCGTTGATGATGCGATGGTCCACGCCCCGCACCGGCGGCACCTGGAAGATGCGATTGTTGTACTGTGACAGAGCCAGGTACCAGGCTTCGTCCCAGATCGTGTCGAAGGGGTAGATCGGCTCCGGATAATGAAGGCCATCGTAGAACCAGAAGCTCTGCTCCTCATACTCTTTGCGCTCCGGGTCGTCGGTAACGAACTGGTACTGGTAGGGATACATCCGTTCCCACCCTTCGGTGCCTGGAATTGTTTTCACATCGTGCGGATTTGGAAATTTCATGCTGCCTCCTCTGCCTGTGAGTTAATGTTGCCATCAGGGGGTACCAAGTTTGACATTGCAATCGCCGGCCAGCAGCTATGTGCTGCTAACCGCCACAAGAAAACAATGTTTGCTACTGTTGTAATGAGTTCGGGCTAAGTTGTCGAATGTGCCGACGATACGCTTGTTAGTGCACTGTCTGTGCCAAACACTGTTTGTGTGAAGTGGAGGGCGTTGATCGAGGACGTGGCCATGGCGGAAATAGGTTGTTGAATCAGGTGATTGGTGATCGCAGGGGGTGTCGGGCTACAGCAATAAAAACATTTGCGGGGAGCGGGGCGCCATGCTTCGTGTCAATCGGGGCTTTACCATTTTGTAACTTTAATCGCTGGCGGTGCGTGCGTTTTTACAAATTTGTAAACCGGGTGCTTCAATAGTTATGCACGTTTGTTGGCGGGGGGATGGTGACGGGGAAAAGCGGATATTTGTCGAGGCGGGCAGGGGGGATCGGCTGACCTGAATCGGTCGGAACGGCTCTGATTTTTTTCTTGCTTGCTAACTAGCAGTACCAGGTGCTAGGCTAACAATGTTTTATTTGGATTTATTCTGGAGCGTATTCAAAATAAACCCCGCAGATCTTGGTTTTTTGTAAGCTCCTCACTGGTCGGGGTGATTTATTTTTCCGCTACATACCAGATGCCTTCTGCCTTTCTCTTCTAAAGATGACACTTCACTGTTTTCCCGTTCCGATTGACTCAAGGAGACACGTTGAACATGGCCCAACCTTGCAAGCCGGAGAAAATTCCCAGCTATGAAAACAGCGATGATTTGCGCGCCAGGGTTCACTTTTGCGCCGAAACAGGGCAGATATGGCTGCACGAGCACCGCATGCTCCTGGTTCATGCCGCGACGCAGGCTGCGCTGCGCAAGGAGTTGATCGACACGCTCGGCATGGACCGCGCGCGGGGGCTCCTCACCCGCATGGGGTACGCATCCGGCGTGCAGGACGCCGAGCTCGTCTGCACCCGCGCCCATGACACCAGCGACCTTGATATCTTCATGACCGGCCCGCAACTGCACACCCTGGAAGGAATCGTTAAAGTTACCCCGATCAGGGTGGAAATTGATCGTTCCGCCGGCAGGTTTTACGCCGAGTTCCTCTGGGAAAACTCCTGGGAAGGCCACTGGCACAAACATTACTACGGCATCCAGCCCGATCCGGTCTGCTGGAACCAGATTGGCTATGCCTGCGGCTACTCGACGGCCTTCATGGGGCGGCAGATTCTGTACAAGGAAGTCGAGTGCATCGGCATGGGCGACAGCAACTGCCGCATCATCGGCAAGCCGATCGAAGAATGGGAGGATGGGGACGAATATGCCCGTTTCTTCAGCCAGGAGTCGATTGCCGACCAGTTGATGGAGTTGCAGACCCAGGTGGTGCAGTTGCGCTCGGCCATGAATGCGAAAGAAAAGCAACACTCGGACATAGTGGGCAATTCCCCCCCCTTCCGTGCCGCCTATGAGTTGCTCGAACAGGCTTCAAAGAGCCAGATCACGGTGCTGCTGCAGGGGGAGACCGGCGTCGGCAAGGAAGTCTTTGCCCGTGCCCTGCACGACCGGGGGGCACGCCGCAACGAATCGTTCATTGCCATCAATTGCGCCGCCATCCCCCACGATCTGGTGGAATCAGAACTGTTCGGAGTTGAAAAAGGGGCCTACACCGGTGCCCTGGTCTCACGCCCCGGACGTTTCGAACGGGCCAACGGCGGCACGCTTTTTCTCGATGAGGTCGGCGACCTCCCGCTTTCGGCCCAGGCCAAGCTGCTGCGCGTGCTGCAGGAAGGCGAGATCGAGCGGCTCGGCGACCAGAAGATCCGCAAGGTCAATGTCCGGCTGGTGGCGGCCAGCAATATCGACCTGAGAACTCTGGCCAAGGAGGGTAAATTCCGTTTGGACCTGTATTACCGGCTCAATGCCTTCCAGATCAACATACCGCCGCTCAGGGAACGCAAGGAGGACATATCGCTGCTTGCCAACCGCTTTCTCGAGAAATACTCCGCGATTCACGGCAAGAAGCATCGCGGATTCACCGACAAGTCCAAGCGGACGCTGCTCTCCTATGCCTGGCCGGGCAATATCCGCGAATTGCAGAACATGATCGAGCGCGGCGTCATACTCGCCCCCAGCGGCACCCGCATCGAGGTGGACCAGATGTTTTCGTCATACCACACTGATCATTCCCTGGAATTCGGACTCGACAGCAACGGCGGACTCGAAATCGCCCATGAAAAAACCGGAAAAGAGCTTTGCGAGGCTGTTTTCAACGGCGTCATGACGCTGGACCAGATCGATGGCATGCTGGTAGATGCTGCCGTGGACAAGGCCCGCGGTAATCTTTCCAAGGCGGCCAGGCTGCTCGGATTGACCCGGCGTCAGCTGGCCTATCGCCTGGAGCGTCTGCATGAACAGGATTCCGAAAGGACCGGAGCCATATCAAGGCCGGTAAGCGATCAGCTATAATGTCTACTCAAATGAGCGCTACTCCCAAGGCGCAAGCCTTTGACTATCTGCAGAAGCATAATGTTGCCACCCTGGCTAGCGGAGCTGATGGGGACATCTGGGCCGCCGCCGTGTTCTATGTCAACGACGGTTCGGTCCTTTATTTCTTGTCATCACCAACCAGCCGACACTGTCAGAACCTTGCGAAAAACCCGCGGGTCGCCCTGACTATCCAGGAAGATTACTGCGATTGGCCGGACATCAAAGGAGTGCAGCTGGAAGGGGTCGCGACCGAAATTTCGGGCAAGGAGGAAGAGCATGCCCGCCGGCTCTACGGAGCGAAGTTCCCGCTGGTCGGACTGCTCGGGAAAGCGCCGGCGGCCATCGTCAAGGCTCTTGCCAAGGTGCGCTGGTACAAGGTCGTCCCCCATCAGCTGTATTTCATCGATAACGCGCTCGGCCTGGGGCACCGTGACGACATTCCGCTCCCCTGAGGTGCTGGCGCTGCTTCGCGCGGCCGGGGGCAGGACGCATCTGTGTGACGCGGCTGCAAGCCGCAGCAACGGCCAGTAAGGAGCGGATCATGTTTGATAAGTACAACTATATTTATGAAGTGGCCAAGCCGTTTTTGCAGACACGTCAGAATGATGTGCATGTCGAAATCTGCTTCAACTATGCGCGCCGCTTGCTGGCGGAGGAGCCGGGCGACCCGGAGATCGTGTATCCGGCTGTCATCTGCCATGACCTGGGCTGGATCATGCTTTCGGAAGATTTGCAGCGCAAAGCTTTCGGACCCGTTTTTGATCCCGAGCTGCGCCGCATCCATGAAGTGGAAGGGGTCAGACTGGCCCGCCAGGTCCTGATGCAGGTCGGGTACGATCCGGACAGGACCGGAGAAATTCTGGAGATAATCGAAGGCCACGATTCCCGGCCGGTGGCCCTGTCTGACAGCGACCGGATCGTCAAGGATGCCGACAAGCTCTTCCGCTACGATCCTCGCGGCATGTCCATCGACATGCAGCGCTTCGGTATCGAGGCCAGCGCATATATCCCCTGGCTGGCAGACCGGATTGAACCCTGGCTCTTCACGGAAACCGCCAAACGTATCGCCCGTAATGAGGTCGCGGCACAAAACAGGCTGAAATCTTGAACCATTTCAGCCTGTTTTCCGTTTTTTTGTGGGGTTCTAAAACGTTCATGTTCACCTTGTCATTTCCCAGTCAACCTCATTCCTGGATCACAATGCTGGAACGTTCAGATCATACGATCAGCTGAGTCAATCCGTGCGCCGATTATTGGTCTGAAGTTCCTGCCGCTTCGCAACCTGATTACTTCCAAGGCAAAATAACCGTTTCTGCAACAAGTTACGGCACACATCACCCGACTCTTTCCAAATGAAAATTCAACTAACAGAAATGATTGCGTTATTTATGTCATGTGGAATTGGCACGCGTCATGTAGTGCAAGACATATCGAACCGCATTTCAGGATGACTGAGGAAGCTACAATGAATGTTTCACTTCTCGACCTTACCGTCCGCGATGTCATCATCCGCCATCCCGAAGCTCTTCCTGTTTTCGAATCCAACGGTTTGGGTATATTTGCGGATGACGAAATACGTTTCACACACGGTGCGGCGGTCAGGCTCCGTACAGCTCTCAAGGCGGCGGGAATCAATGCCGACCTGTTCAGGCAAAAACTGGATGATGCCATTGCTATTGCCATGTCACGGGCTAATAGCCAACCGTCGTTTTTGCCGTCGAGCCGTAGCTTAAACCTGTTTGCCCTGCTGCCATGTCCGCTCAAGGTACCTCTGGAAGAGGCTTTTAACGGCTATTTGGCGAGCCTGGCACCAGAACAGCGCGCCGGTTTGACCTACTGTATTGAAGGCAACGCCAACAGCCAGATCGACTATGCCGACTATGCCGACCACTTCGAGAATCTCGATGATATGCCCGATATCATCATCACCCCCGGTTTCAACAGTTTCTTTCATCCGCATTTCGTCAAGCGTTTCATCAAAACCGGTCAGTTTGCAAGTGTCAGCAGCTTTGACGGTGACCGGCACCTGGCGGCCATGGCTGTTACCGATCCGGATGGCCATTATACAATGCTGGCCATGAACCTCCTCGTGCTGGTGGTGGATCACACCCGCCTGGGTGAGCGTTCAGCGCCCCAAAGCTGGGCAGATCTGCTTAAACCGGAATACGCCAAAAGCATTGCCATCCGGGGCAATCGTGATGGCAGCTTCTGTGAAACGCTCCTGCTGTCGCTTTATAAGGATTTCGGCAGGGATGGTCTCACCAGGCTGGGGCGGAACGTGGCCTGGGGCTGGCACCCTTCCCAGATGGTCAAGTCGGCCGGCAGCGGCCGGGAGGATACGCCGGCCATCAGCGCCATGCCGCTCTTCTTCGCCAACAACATCAAGAACCGGGAAAATGTCACCATCGTCTGGCCCTCGGACGGTGCTCTGGTCAGCCCGGTTACCATGCTGGTCAAGGCTGACAAGCGCGATGAGCTGCGACTCCTGATCGAGTTCCTCAATGGACCCGAGGTGGCCGCCATCTGCGCCGGAGCGGCCTTTCCGGCCGTGCATCCCGGGGTGGACAACCGGCTGCCGGACAACGCCAGCTTCAAGTGGATCGGCTGGGACTATGTCAAGAATAACGACCTCAAGGCCCTGATTGCCGCTACCAATGCCTCCTTTCTGCATGCCTTTCACGGTAGGACGCCATGAAACTGGTCACAATTGCCGGCCCCCCTTCGTCGGGCAAAACTGCCGTCACGGTCAAGGCCATCGCCTCATTGCAGCAGGAGGGGGTCCAGGTGGGCGTGGTGAAGTTCGACAGCCTCTCCACCCAGGATCAAGCGCTGTATGAAAAGCAGGGTGTGCCGGTCACAACCGGCCTGTCGGGCAATCTCTGCCCCGACCACTTCTTTGTCAGCAATGTCTGTGACTGTCTTTCCTGGGGAGTGCAGAAAGGTTTCGACCTGCTGGTAATCGAGAGCGCCGGTCTCTGCAACCGCTGCGCTCCCCATATCCAGGGAGTGCTGGCGGTCTGCGTCATCGACAACCTGAGCGGGGTAGACACTCCCAAAAAAATCGGGCCGATGCTGAAAATGGCCGATGTTGTGGTCATTACCAAGGGGGACATCGTCTCCCAGGCTGAGCGCGAGGTCTTTGCCTACCGGGTGCGCCAGGTCAATACCAATGCCACCATCATGAATGTCAACGGCCTGACCGGCCAGGGTGGCCATGAACTGGGCAGACTCCTGGTCGATGCGCCCGAGACCGTTGACCTGGCTGGAAAGCTGCTCCGTTTCAGCATGCCGGCCGCGCTCTGTTCCTACTGTCTGGGGCAGCGCAAGATCGGCAGTGACTTTCAGATGGGTAACGTCAAGAAGATGGCTTTTCCATGAGGATGCAGATGCCGACAAACAGGGTCGAGAAATCACTGAGTACCATCCCCATGGCCGAGCTGGTGCAGCGGGCACCCTTCGTTGAGGATTTCTTCACGTCACATGGTCTGGCTCTTCCCGGGGAAGGGGTCAGCCCGTCGGCTTACTTCGCTGCTCTGGATTCGGAACTGCTCGAGGACCTGGGGCTTGAGCGGCAAGGTCTGACAGAGCGCTTCATGGCTTACATGGAACTGCTGGAGGAGCTGAAGGCCGGCAGCGGCGGCTCGCGGATCGAATCCATCACCATCCGGGGCGGTCACGACAAGAGCGGCCAGCCGGAGGCGTTGGAGCTGACCATCAAACCGGGCGAAGTGGTCTGCATCGTCGGGCCGACCGGTTCGGGCAAAAGCCGTTTTCTGGCCGACATCGAGTGGATGGCCCAGGCAGACACGCCCACCGGCCGCAGCATTCTGATCAACGGCCGGATACCCGACCCTGGGCAGCGCTTCTCGATCGAGCATAAACTGGTGGCGCAGCTTTCGCAGAACATGAACTTTGTGATGGATCTGACGGTGGAGGAATTCATCACCATGCACGCCGAAAGCCGCATGGTGGAAGATGTGTCCACTGTTACCGCCGCGATTATCGACCTGGGCAACGATCTGGCCGGCGAGAAGTTTACACCCCGGACGCCGGTCACCGCCCTTTCCGGCGGCCAGTCACGGGCCCTGATGATTGCCGATACCTCCTGCCTGAGCACCTCTCCCATCGTCCTGATCGACGAGATCGAAAATGCCGGCATCGACCGGAAGCGGGCGGTGCACACCCTGGTGGACAAACGCAAGATCGTACTCATGGCCACCCACGACCCGATCCTGGCCCTGATGGGTGATCGGCGGCTGGTCTTCAAGAACGGCGGCATCAGTGCCATTATTGCGACCAGTGCTGTCGAACGGGCCAATCTGGCGCTGTTTGAAGAGATGGATGCCAAGCTGGGAGCGGTACGGAATGCCTTGCGGAAAGGGGAACGGATAGAAAAGACGGGATGAAGTGCAGATAGAGAAAATGAGGCTATTATTTAAACTACGCTAAACCGGATTCAGCGAAGAGGCAACTTTCTTTACAATGCGGCATTAACGGGTGTAAATCCAGGAGTGTGGCTCTGCAGTTTTCTGCTTTTCACGGTTAGTCGTCAACAGCGGATGGGGCTTCAATGGGATGCAACAAAATCAGCGTCGGGCTAAGCAACAACCTCTGGCTTAATAGGGCCGAACACAAATTTCTGAGAGGGGATAGAATCAACCTCTTGGAAAAAACGACGAAATCGGGTCGATTACCAAAGCCGCCAAAGATGGAGGTTCACCCGCATGAAAATAACAATTGAGATGATGACTGCCCTGTTTTGTCTGCTTCTCCTGGCCACTCCGGTGCTGGCTGGTGAGGTCAATCTCTCTGTTGCCGCCAGCCTGAAAGAGGTCATCAACGAACTATCCGATAACTTTGCAAAAAAGCGCCCCGGCGTAAAGTTCGCCAAGAGCTACGGTGCTTCCGGTCAGCTGGTCAAGCAGATCGAAAACGGTGCCCCCTCGGACATCTTCATCTCTGCCAATCAGGAGTGGATGGACTACCTGAAGAACAAGAAACTGGCCGATGTCGCCAGCATCGGAACCTTTACCTATAACAGCTTGGTGTTTGCCGGAATGTCAGGCAAGGCCTCCTCGCTTCGGGATCTGAATAAGCTCGACAGAATCGCCATCGGCAGCCCAAAGAGTGTTCCGGCAGGGGAATATGCGAAGGAAGCCATTAAGAAGGCCGGCCTTGACAAGCAGCTTGAAAAGAAACTGGTCATGGCCAGGGATGTACGCGAATGCCTGATGTACGCCGAAAGGGGTGAGGTGGACGGAGCCTTTGTCTATAAGACCGACGCTCTCCAGGCAAAACAGGTAAAGATCCTCTTTACCGTTCCTCAGGAACTGTATCCGCGGGTGACCTATCCCATGTCTCTTACGGTTGCCGGTATGAAGAATAAGGATGCAGTGGCTTTCTTCGCCTATCTGCTCAGTGGAGATGCTAAGGCGGTGCTCACAAGGTACGGATTTGCGACCAAGTAGATCTGAGTTGTTGAAGGCAGGGCGTTGCACAGGGTCAAAATATCAGCTGAATCAATAGATCCCACAAGAGTATAATAATGAAAAAGGATGAAAACCCGAAGGCTTTCATCCTTTAACGTTCCAGATATTCTGGATGCAGTTCCATTAAAACGGGATGTCGTCATCCTGGAAAGGAGGTTCTTCGTAACTGCCACCGCCGCCGCCCGCTGCCGGTGCCGAGGAGCTTTCACCGCCGCGGCGATCGCTTTTGGCTGATAGCATCTGCATCTTGTCGCCGACGATATCGGTGGTGTAGCGGTCATTGCCGCTCTTGTCCTGCCACTTCCTGGTCTGCAGACGTCCTTCGATATAGACCGTTTTGCCCTTTGACAGGTATTCACCGGCGATTTCAGCCAGTTTGCCCCACAGGGTGATGTTGTGCCATTCGGTACGTTCTTCCCATTCCCCTGTTTTGCTTTTGAACTTTTCGCTTGTGGCGAGTGAAAAGCTTGCCACTGCCTGACCCGATGCGGTGTAGCGCACCTCCGGGTCCTTGCCAAGATTACCGATCAGCATTACTTTGTTGAGACTGGCCATAGATGTGCTCCTTGCTGTGTTGTTTATTGGTAAAATATATCGTCAAATTGTAGAAGTAACTGTCAAAGCGATAATAACCATCCGTTAAACGACGACCCATGCTACCTTAATATGGCCTTCCCGTAAAGGGGTATCCGCACGGCGTGATTGATTGGTACGGTGGGTGGACGGGACGGAATCAAGCAAAGGATAACAACAGACAATCCATGGAAATCATCAACAAGCTTCTCCCACACATAGAGAACTTCCGCATGCTGGGATACTGGCTCGTCCTGCTCGTCTCTTTGCTGGAATCGCTGGTGTTGGTGGGGGTCATCGTTCCGGGAGCGGTTGTAGTCGTCTTCGCCGGAGCCCTGGCGGCACAGGGTTATTTTGATCTCGGCGATCTGATCTGGTTTGCCGCCATCGGCGCGATCCTGGGCGACGGGATCAGCTTCTTGCTTGGGCAACGTGGAACCGGATTGTTCAAAGAAACGAACCGGGTCCTCAAGGCAAGCTACCTGGAGGCAGGGGAGCGCTTTTTCCATAAGCATGGCGCCAAGAGCATTTTTCTGGGGCGTTTCATCGGTCTGGTCCGGGCTGTGATCCCGTTTGTTGCCGGACTGTCCGGGATGGCGGCCAAGCGCTTCTATTTCTGGAATATCCTCAGTGCCTTCGCCTGGGCCAGCTCCCACCTCCTGGCCGGCTATTTTCTCGGCCAGGCCTGGCAGATGGTTGAGGTCTGGACAAGCCGCGCCGGCATCTTCCTGGCTGCCCTGATTGTGGTCCTCTTTTGTGGCAACCTGCTCAAGCGCTTCATCGTGAAACAAGGCGGGCAGATTCTGGATTTATGCCGGTCGCTATGGCTTTCGGTCAAACAGGCCCTCAGCACCAATCCCGATGTGGCCAGGTTCACGGCACGTTATCCCCGGTTCTTCTCCTTCGTCACTGCCAGGCTGGACAGGACCCGCTTTTCCGGTCTGCCGTTAACCTTGCTGGGTACCGCTTTTCTGTACACCCTGCTGCTGCTTGGCGGCATCATCGAAGACATTCTGGCTCTGGACCCGATTGTTGCCGTTGATACACGTTTTGCCAATCTTCTCTATTTTTATCGGGACGAACTGCTGGTCAAGGGATTTCTCTGGATTACCCTGCTGGGGAAGGCCGAGGTTGTTCTGAGTGTGGCAATGCTCTGCACGGTTCTTTTCTGGATACTGAAAAAACGCGAATTCATCCTGCCGTTCTGGGTAACAGTGGCCGGAAGCGGCGTTTTCAACCTGCTCGGGAAGGTGGCGTTCCACCGGCAGCGGCCGCCGGGCATCGCTGTCTTCACTGAGAGCAGCTTTTCCTTCCCGAGCGGTCATGCGACCATCGCCGCTGCGTTTTATGGTTTCATCGTGTATTACTTGTGGCGGCAGGCGCAGAAGTGGAACATCAGGCTGAACCTCCTGTTTGGCGGCGGTGTGCTCATTCTGGCGATCGGCTTCAGCCGGCTGTATCTGGGGGTCCATTTCCTGAGTGATGTGCTTGGCGGCTATCTGCTGGGGCTCCTCTGGCTCATTGCCGGCATCTGCATGGTTGAATGGCGTCTGTTTGGCAGGAGTGAAAGGCGGGTGGCGCAATGTCCGTCATTCCCGGTTAGGCTGGCGTCCGCAGCTCTCATCCTGGCCGAACTGTTCTTCTATATCCATAGCGGCTTACACTACAAGCCGGCCCGCAACAGCGCAGAAAGCCCCGGGGTGCCGATGCCGGTCACCATGGATGTCGTCAGCGGTTTCGATCGTTACCGGCTGCCCCGCTTCACTGAATCCATAACCGGCAAGCAGCAGGAGCCCTTGAATATCGTTATAATCGCCAGGGACGAAGCCTCGTTGCTGAACGCTTTCAGGGCTGCCGGCTGGCAAGCGGCCGATCCGGTCACCATCGCCAGCGTTGCGAGAACGGTAATGGCACTGCTCGGCAATGGGAACTATCCAACCGCACCCATTGCCCCTTCCTTCTGGAACGGCAAAATCAATGATGTCGGATTTGAAAAAGCGACTCCGGCGCGCAGCCTGCGGCAGCGGCACCATCTGCGGCTCTGGAAAACTGATCTGACCACAACGGACAGCAGCCGCGTTTTTGTCGGTACGATCAGCCGGGATGCGGGCATGAAGTGGGGATTGGTGCACAAGATGAAGCCGGATATAGATTCCGAACGGGATGGGCTTCTCAATGATCTGCTGCTTGGCGTCAGGGTAGCCGCTTACTACAGGAAAAGTTTTGTCGAGCCGCTTTCGGGCCGCAATTTCGCCGGTGACATCTTTTTCACTGATGGCTATCTTTGCGTAGTGATCATCGATTAATGGCTGTTGTCTCGATGCTATACCAATTCCAAATCAAAACGCTATCTTCGTTGGCTCGCCATGGGGACGGCCCAGGACTGTCAGCCGTGCCCCGATCTTGACCAGGGGGAGTTTTTCTATCGGATGAAGCACTGTGAAATTCAGAAGGACAAGGAGATACCCATGTCTAAAATGATCGGACATAACACCATCAGGGATCCCTACCCGTGGGATGGCGCCGAGGTGCTGGCGAATGCTGCTTCATGGAGATGTTGCGGCATGAATCTTCCTGCCACATATTACCTTTGTCCGATATGTGACAAACAGCGCGATTTGGAACAGTCGGCAGCTGCGGGTAATACGGTTGAGTCAATGAGCTGATTTTACGTGAATCGGCTTTCCGTCTTTCTTCTGTGCAGGCAGGATATTCACCGGGAATAGGATCTGCGAGGCCGGTCTAAACCAGTAGCGTGACCGGATGTTCGAGCATGTGGCGCAGCTCTGCCAGAAATGCGGCGGCGTAGGCGCCGTCCACCGTGCGATGGTCGCTGGACAGGGTCACCCGCA
The DNA here is from genome assembly GCA_002298925.1 of Geobacter sp. UBA698. Lineage (GTDB taxonomy): Bacteria > Desulfobacterota > Desulfuromonadia > Geobacterales > Pseudopelobacteraceae > Pelotalea. The sequence continues at coordinate 23,560 of DBMM01000103.1, forward strand.
GGGTGGGGGCAACCGCCAAAAGCCCGGCCCGCACCGCCGGTCGGTCGACCACGGCCCCCATGGCCAGGATGGCTGCCTGACCGGGCATGATCAGGGCGGCGAATTCGTCGATTCCGTACATGCCCAGGTTGGATAACGAAAAGTTGCCGCCTGACATCTCCTCCGAGGCCAGTCGGCCATTGCGGGCCTTTTCCGCCAGACGAACTATCTCCTGCTCGATCTTGGTTGCTGACAGGTTGCGGCAGTTCCTGATCACCGGCATCAGCAGACCGTCCGCCAGGGCTACGGCGAAGCTGATGTTGACCGGGGTGTCGCGGGCTGTGGCTTGGGCGGCCAGCAGCAGGGGGAAGTTAGCCAGGGCGCTGGCGCAGGCCTTGATCACCAGGGCCTGGTAGCCGAGCGGCCGGTCGCTCCCCTTCAACTCGCTGACAACTTCGCGGCAGGCGTCCATGGCGATTTCCAGGGAAACGGAGAAGTGCGGGATCTCCTGCCAGGAGCGGCTGACCGTGGCCGCAATGGCCCGGCGCATGACACTAGCCGATTGCTGCTCAACTGCGCCGGGTTGCGGTGTGAGCGGGGTCTCCGCGCTGGGAGTGGCGGAAGCGTCCGCAGGCGGGGCTGCTGTCCGACTGGCGGCTGCCAGGTCCTGCTGCAGAATCCTCCCCTCGGGCCCGCTTCCCTGAATGTCGGCCAGATTGATGCCCAGTTCGCGTGCCATGCGCCGCACCAGGGGCGAAGCCTTTTCATGTTCGGTATCATCCTGAAGCGCTGCTGCCGCCAGCGCGGCCTGGAGCGGCGCTTCAGTCGCTTCCGGCGCAGGGGGGGCAGCCGGCGGCGGTTCAGCGACGGCAGCTGTTGCGGCCGCCCCTGTATCCGCGCCGGTTCTATCCTTCTCCGGCTCGGCCGTCAGTTCCTGCGGCTCCCCGATCAGCCCCAGCACTGTCCCCACCGGAACGGTCTCCCCCTCTTTGGCCATGACCTTGATCAGGATGCCGCTGGCAAAGGCCTCCAGCTCCATTACCGCCTTGTCAGTTTCCACCTCCGCCAGGATGTCCCCGCGCTCGATCCGGTCCCCCACGCTCTTGCGCCAGCTGATGAAGCTCCCTTCGGTCATGGTGTCCGACAGTTTGGGCATGGTGATTTCAAAGGCCATGGCATTCTCCTCTAATAACGTCCGGACATTACATCCCGCACGGCGGAGACGACATTCTCCGTCCGGGGGATACAGAGCTTCTCGATCTGGCGCGAATAGGGCATGGGTACGTCCAGCCCGGAAACCCGCCTGACCGGTGCCTGCAGGATGTCGAAGCACTGCTCGCAGATGCGGTTGGCGATTTCGGCCCCCAGGCCGCAGGTGCGCCAGCACTCATCCACCACCACGGCCCGCCCGGTTTTTTTGACGGAGGTGATGATGGCCTCTTCATCCAGCGGTGCCAGGCTGCGCAGGTCGAGCACTTCGCAGGAAATACCTTCCTTGGCCAGCTCTTCGGCCGCCTGCAGGGCCAGAACTGTCATGCGGGCATAGGCCACGATGGTGACCTGTTCGCCGGAGCGCTTGACCTCGGCCTTTCCGATCGGCACCAGGAATTCGGGGTCTTGGGGCACCTCCCCCTTGCTGTTGTAGAGCAGTTCGTGCTCCAGGAAGATGACCGGATTGTTGTCGCGGATGGCGCTCTTCAACAGCCCCTTGGCGTCGGCCGGGGTGGAGGGATAGAGCACCCGCAGGCCGGGGCAGTGCATGAAGTAGGTCTCCAGGGACTGGGAATGCTGGGCCGCCAGCTGGCTGCCGCCGCCGCTCGGCATGCGCACCGTCATGGGCAGAAAGATCTGGCCGCCGAACATGGAGCGGATCTTGGCCATGTGGTTGATGATCTGGTCCATGGCCAAAAGGGCGAAGTTGATCGTCATAAGCTCGGCCACCGGTCGCAAGCCGCCCATGGCCGCTCCCACAGACACGCCGATGATGGTGTTTTCCGAGATGGGGGTGTCCCGGATGCGATCTTCTCCGAATTCGGCCAAAAGGCCCCTGGTCACCTTGAAGGAGCCTTCGTACAGGGCCACGTCTTCCCCCCACACCACCACCGCCGGATCGCGGCGCAGTTCCTCCTTCAGGGCCAGATTGAGGGCATCGCGATAGGTCATTTCAGACATAGATGTCCTCCCATACCGCCCCATCCTCTGGCCAGGGCGATTCCTCGGCGAATTTCACGGCTTCATCAACCACCTCTTTGCAGCGCGCCTCGACGGCATCCAGCGCCTGGCGGGTGGCGATCCCTTCTGCCAGCAGGCGTCCGGCGTAACTGGGCACCGGGTCACGGCTCTTCCAGAGTTCATGTTCGGCCAGTGAGCGGTATTTGCCCGGATCGGCCATGGAGTGGCCGCGGAAGCGGTAGGTGGTGGCTTCAATGAAGTAGGGGCGGCCGCTCTCGCGCACCTTCTCGGCGGCGTGCCTGACCGACTTGTAGACCGCGATCACGTCCATGCCGTCCACCTTCTCGGAGGGGATGTCGTAACCGCAGGTACGGCGGTGGATCGAAGCCAGGGCCGAGGAGCGGTGCACCTCGGTGCCGATGCCGTAGAAGTTGTTCTCGCAGATGAACAGTACCGGCAGCTGCCACAACTGGGCCCAGTTGAGGGATTCATGGAAGGTGCCCTGGTTGACGGCGCCGTCGCCGAAGAAACAGGCCGCGATGCGGTCCTCGCCCCGGTACTTGGAGGCAAAGGCCAGCCCCACGGAAATGGGGAACTGGCCGCCGACAATGGCGTAGCCCCCCATGAAGTTCAGGGCCGGGGCAAAGAGGTGCATCGAGCCCCCCTTGCCCTTGCAGATGCCGGTGGCCTTGCCGAAAAGTTCGGCCATCACCCTGCGCGGCTCGGCCCCCCGCACGATGGCCTGGGCGTGCTCGCGGTAGGCCGAAAGGATGTAATCTTCCTGGTGCAGGCCGGCGGTGGCCCCGACCGCCACCGCCTCCTGACCGTTGTACAGGTGCAGGAAGCCGGTGATATGCCCTTTGGTGTACTGCTCGGCGCAGCGCTCCTCGAATTCGCGCGACAGGTACATCTGCTGGTAGAGCCTGACCAGTTCCTGGTCAGGCAGAAGCGGACGCAATTTGGTTTCCATGAGTCCTCCCGGACCGCTGCCATGAGTCATGCCCGATTAGTATCTCACGCTCAGGTCGTTTTGCAAGCCGGCGGCTAGAGCCGGCCGAGGTTGCCGAATTCTCCCCACTCCAGATAGGTGCGCGGATCCTCCACAAAAGCATAGATGTTCTCCACCATCTTGAGATGGCGGCGCTCCTGATTGGCAAGTATCCGGCAGAGTTTTTTCAGCTTTTCGTTGTCGGCCTGGCTGGCCAGCTGGTCAAACAGTTCGATGGTTTCCTGTTCATCGGCGATCACGTGGCGGTATGCATCCGGATCCCGGCGCAATGTCTTGACAGGGTTGGCGCTGTCGAGGGTCGGCCTGAACACGCACACACTCGCTTCCAGGGCGGCTAAATCATCCTCACTGGGATGGACCCTGTCATTTATCTTTTCAAGCAGGGCGCGATGCTCTTCTTCCGCTGCCGCCAGTAGCGTGAAGAGCCGCTTCAGTTCCTTGTCGTCGAACGCATTCGCAAGCCGCTCGTAATGCGCCCGGGCTTCGGCCTTCATTTTGATGGTACATTCGATGATGTTCATGAGATTCTCCTTTCACTGTCCGGGATGCGATCCGTACAAACCGGTTATCCCCATGACGTAATAATACCATAACCAGCCAAAATAACGAATAATTCAGGGGCGAACCTCACTGCTGACGTCAGACGAATCGGGGGGGCTGTTTGTTTGCAGGCAGGTTGGTAGGTGGTCCGCAGGGTTTTGATTATGCCTAAGGGGAAAACTCACCGCAGAACCGATCAGTTAGAAACATATAATGGTAATATTATTGATTTTTATGGATACATTGGTTATCTGGTAGACACATTTTTATGGCGGACAAAAACTCCAGACATACGCGCCTCTGGCCGCTCTTTGCATCGCTGCTTGTCGCCACTGTCTTCCTGGCAGTCGGCCTGCCCTCCCGCGTGCTGGCCGATATCGCTCTGGACGACGAAAACACCGCCGCCCTGTACGGCGACGAGCTAATTCCTGTCAAGACCACCTTTGGTCGAACTCCCCGCCTGGTATCGGAAGTTGCCGAAAATGTGACCGTCATCACCAGGGAAGATATCGCCCGTCTGCAGGCCCAAACCCTGGACGATGTCCTCCAGTATTACAGCGGGGTGCTGCCCTATCCCGGCCGCATGCCGGGCGACCTGTCGGTGCCGGTCGTGCAGGGGCTTCCCAACCGCCAGTGCCTGGTGACCCTTGACGGCATCCCGCTTAACAACCTCTCCGACGGAGTTATCGATATCGGCATCATGCCGGTCGGCTTTCTGGAGCGGATCGAAATCGTCAAGGGACCGGCCGCATCGGTCTGGGGCCGTTCGGTCGGGGCGGTGATCAATCTGGTTACCCAGGAGCCCGAGCCGGACCGCCCGTTTTCCGGGCGAATTACCGGTTCCCTCGGATCGCGCAATTCGGGCTATGGTGACGTCAATCTCAGCGGCAGCAGCAAGGAAACCGGCAGCGGCTATTTCCTGGCAGCCAGCGGCCATGAGACCAAAGGCTTCCAGAAGGGGATCGACGGTAACGGCCGCGGCGTTTATGCCAAGTTGACCCAGAAGGTCGGTCAGAAAACAGACCTGTCAATGCTGTTTGGCCGATCGGCTGTTGACCGGAATCTGCTCTATCTGCCCCAGGGACCGCCCCTGCCTGTCCGTGCTGAAAATGATGGCGCAGCCTATTTCGGCATCAGCCGTGTCCAGCACAAGCTGTCGTCCAACGTCGAGATCGAAGCCGCACTCTATCTATATAACCTGGCGGTGGACAACAGCGTATTCAATCTGGCCCCTGTGCCGCCGTTTCTCCCAGTGGCCGGAATAAAAGTACAGGCCCAGGGGGTCCGCGAGGAAACCGAGGGACTGCAGGTGGCTTACAAGCGCAACACGAGCCGCTACTGGCTGACTGTCGGGGTGGATGCCACCACCAGTTCCCTGCGCAACTCCGACCGGTCCCTGGCACCGCCGCCAAAGAACAGCCGCACGGTTTCCCATCCCTACAGCGTGGCGGAATACGCCAGCGGCGGCTACAACCTCACCCCGGACCTGGCCATGACCGCCTCGCTGCGCTATGACTGGTACAGCCAGCTGGATGATACCTGGTCGCCCAACATCGGCCTGATCTACAAACTGGATCAGCAGACCGTCCTGCGGGCGAGCTACGGCTACGGCTACAGCCTGCCGACCCTGTCTTCCGGCAGCAGCGGTTTTGAAACCCTCTGGCGGGTCCAGGTCGGGGCGGAAACAAACCATCTGCCCGGAGTCTGGCTCAAGACCAATGCCTTCTACGACAGGACATCCAACGTTAAGCTCAACCTCAAGTTTTTTGATCTGGGTCCGGAGGTCAACAGGAACCTGACCCGCGAAGGGTTCGAGATCGAGGCCAGAACCATGCCGCTGTTCAACATCTCTTTCGGACTGGGCTACACCTACACCCATATCTTCAACAGCGACAGCGGAAGTGATCTGGCCGGAATGCCGCGCCACCATCTGCTGCTGAGCGCCGATTACCGGCTTCACGGCACGGATCTGATGCTGGTCGGACGCTATGTCAACTGGAACAGCCCTGCCGCCAGTGACAGTCTGGTCTGGGACCTGCTGCTGACACAAAAGATGCACTCCTGGGACAGCGGCAGTATCTCCCTGAAGTTCGGGGTCCACAACATCTTCAGCGGCTCGCAATATGCCACCCCGCTCTTTCCCAACGCGCCGCTGCGTGTTGATGCCGGCCTGCAGGTGCTCTTCTGATGCTGCGCACACTCCTGATCATACTGGCTTTGGCCCTGGCAGCGCTGACGGCACTCCCGGCCCAGGCCGAAGAGGTGCTGGTGCTGCTCTCCCTGCGCTCGCAGGGCTACCGGGAGGTGGTTGCAGCTGCCCGGCAGAACTGCCGCAGTTCCTACCGTGAAATCTACCTCAGTGAAACGCCCGAGGTCGACCTGCCGCGCCTGGTACGAGAAACTCGTTCCAAGGTCGTGCTGGCCGTGGGGGACAAGGCCTTCCGCCTGGCCTCCTCGGCCTTGCCGCGGACTCCGCTTGTGGGTGTCCTGACCCTGGAAGCCCACGCCGCTTCCGAAAGTATGAAGACGATTTCGTATCTGGCCCAGCCGGAACAGTATTTCCAGGTGATGAAGCAGCTGGGACGGCGCAGGGTGGGTGTGCTGTACGGCGCCCAGATGTCAGCCTATATCAGGAGGGCGGAGTCCGTAGCCGGGAAGAGCGGGGTGTCATTGGTGAAGCGTGAGGTCGGTGGGCATCAGGAGCTGGCCGAGGCCCTCGCGTCCATCAGGGGCCAGGTGGATGCCCTCTGGGTGCTGCCGGACAGTGCGGTGGTTGCGCCGGGAACGGTGGATATGCTCTTCAGGTTCACCAGCGAGACAAATATTCCGGCGGTTGTCTTTTCGAAAAATTATCTGAATGCCGGCGCTGCCGTGGCGCTGGAACCGGAACGGACGATAATGGGGAAACAGGCGGGCGAGCTGCTCTGCCACTCCCTGGGCATCAATCACGCTGATCCGGCCGGCAAATCGTTTTCCCTGCACAGCAACCCCACCATCCTGCGCAGACTCGGTATCCCCTCTCCCTAGGAGCCTGTCGGCGAAGCTGATGCCTGCTCCCGGCCCGGCTACCAGATGAACGGGATCAGGCGTTTCGTGCGGCGGCGGTATTC
>DBMM01000103.1:30395-40528 GCA_002298925.1 Geobacter sp. UBA698
CCCCAGGGCCAGCCAGTTGTTCAGGAACAGCCCCGTTCCGAAAAAAGCCAGCAGCAGTCCGCTGTATGAGGGGTGTCGCAGCCGGCGGTAGGGGCCGGTCTCGATCAGGTGGTGCCCAGGGACAATGGCCACGTTGACCGTAAAATGTCTCCCCAGAATGAAGATGGAAACCCAGCGCAGGATCATCCCAGCTGTCACGAGCTGCAATGACAGCAGGTCGGCCTGGTTTGCTGACAGAGGCAGCGGCAGCCGGGTGGTGAGGCTGACGATGGCCGCCAGGCTAATCGCCGCCAGAATGACTCCCCAGAGTGTTTTCAGTGATCCTTTGTCAACCACATGGGCCGAGCCGGAGCGGGCGCGCTTTCCGATGGCAATGATGATTTCCGACAGGGGAAAAAGATTGAGCATAATCAGCAGGATTGTTCTGAGAGTCATTGGGGTGTGTACTCCAAGCGATTAATACGGCAGGGTTCTGCTGAAAAATTCTGCCGATCGCCATTGATCGCATGAAACCTGATGGTGACGGTGGTGCCTTTGCCCAGTTCGGACTGGAACTCGATGGTGCCGTCGTGCTCTTCCACGATCTGCCGCGCGATGAACAGTCCCAGACCGGTTCCGCCCGAGTCAAGATGCCGGCTGAAGAAGGGATCGCACAGCCGGGAGATGTCATCGGGGTGAATGCCGCAGCCGTTGTCGGAGACGCTCAGCCAGGCCCACTCCCCTTCGCCCCATGACCTGATCGTGACCTGGCCCTGGCTGCCCTTTGTGGCGGTGGCCCTCAAGGCGTTCTGCATCAGATTGATGACTACCTGCTGCAGGCCGTTTTTGTTGGTGGCAATGATGGGGAGGGGCTCTTCCTGAATCACCTCCAGCGCCCCGGGGTAGGTTCTGGTCTGTGGCCTGAGCAGGCGCATGATGCTTTCAACGGCATGCGGCAGTGCCACAATTTCCCTGTCACTGCCGGTGCCGGCGGCATATTCCCGCAGATCGCCGATCACGTTGTCGATCCGTTCGGTCTGTTCATGGATGCTGGTCAGGGCTTCCTTGAGCAGTTGCATCCCCTCGCTGAACTTCATTCCGCCAGAATGATCGTCATGCGTCTCCGCCAGCTTTTTCAGAAGCGGCTCTGCATCGTTGACAACATGGGAGATCAACTCGTTCTGCATTCTGATAATGGAATTCGGATTGTTGATCTCGTGTCCCACGCAGGACACCAGCAAGCCGAGCGAGGCCATCTTGTTGGCCTGGATCAGTTTGGCCTGTTCCCGGCTGAATATGGCCGATGACATCCTGTTGATGGCTTTGCCGATGGTGGCGGCCTCATCGTGGCTGTCGATACTGATCTGTTCTATCCGCCCGGCCTCGATGGCCGCTATTCCCTCCACCAGTCTGTCGAAGGAAGAAGTCAGGCGCCGCATCAGCAGGTAGCCGATATAAGAGACCGCCACCCACAGCAGGCATCCGGTCATCAGCAGAGCGGCCAGGGTTTTGCGCGCATCCCGCCGCAGTTCGCTGCCGTTGGAAAAGACGCTTACGGTACCGATGGTCTGGCGGGGGAGATCGGCCTGGGCGATGGCCTCGGCCGGGGAAAGGGTCTGGTCGATGGTGATGTCGACGGTCTCGGCGGCCATGCCTGTTTCCGGCATGTCGGAGGTTTGCATGACAAGTCCGCCATCGGGCAGAGTTACCCTGATTTTTGAAAGGTCGAAGGTGTTAAGCGCTGACTGGGCCGTTTCCATCAGACTCTGGATATTACCGACATACAGATCCGAGCGCATGACCTGGGAGAGCAGCTGCGCGGCCGCTTTCAGCCGCTGCCGGTCGGTAACCTGTTTCTGGCTGTAGATATGATAGGAAAAGATGCCGATATAGGCGATGGTGATCAGAGCCGTAAAGGTGGATACAAGCAACAGGGTTTTTCGCCGGAAGCCCGGGCTTGCCAATCTACGGATTGCGCTCCAGATCATGCAGGTGTCCCCATGACGATGTTCAAGTCCTGGTATTTAGTTGAAATACGGTCTAAAAACATGAATTGTATCCGATGCCGGCCGGCTTAGGCAAGTCATATTTAGTTTGACTCGGGACGGGGAAAAAAGTAAGTTATAACGCTTATAATTGGAGCTTCCGCATGCTGCGTGCATACCTGTTTCTGTCAATATTCATCCCCTTGACCTTTCTCTTCGCGCTGAGCGCATTACTCTGCACACTGGTGGATGCCAGCGGCCGGGCCTATGCCGTTCACGCGCGGCTCTGGGCTCGTCTTTCGCTGGCGCTGGTGGCTGTACGGGTGACGGTGCGGGGCGCCGAGAACCTGCCGGCTGGTCCGGTCATCTTCATGAGCAATCATCAGAGCAATTTCGACATCCTGGCGCTGCTGGCCGCCATGCCGCGCCAGATCTACCTGATCGCCAAGAAGGAGCTGTTCGATATCCCGGTCTTCGGCGCCTCCATGCGGCGGGGCGGCTACATCCCGCTGGACCGCGGCCATGGCCGTCAGGCTATCAAAAGCATGGACAACGCCGCCGCCATCATCCGGGCCGGAAAAAGCGTGGTCATGTTTCCGGAAGGAACCCGCTCCAGGGATCTCAACCTGCTCCCCTTCAAACGGGGCGGTTTCATGCTGGTCCTCAAGGCCGGGGTACCGGTGGTGCCGGTCACCATCAACGGCAGCGGCAGGATCAACCCGGCCGGCCGTACCCGTATCTACCCGGGAAGTATCACCATCACCCTGCATCCGCCGCTGACGCCGCCAGCCGCCTCATCGCGGGCTGAAGCCGAAGCAGCGCTGACCGAGCAGGTGCGGGGCGCCATCTCCTCGGTACTGGAGCACTGATATGTATGCTGGCCTGATCTACATCCCGCTGATTATCGCCGGCCTAGGGGCCATCGTCTGGGGACTCCCCGCCGCTCACCGCCTGCGCAGCCCTTTGGATGCCGCCGCGGCCCTGGCTGTTCTGGCCGGCGTGGTTGCAACGGTCATGGGTCTGCTGCTGACCATAATTCCCGATTTTTTCAGGTAAGGCGATGACAGAGCGCATAAAAATGATTCTGCTGAACGGCGTGGTGATGGTGACCCTCTGTAGTCTGCTGCTGCTGGCCGGCACCTGGTGGCGCCTGCATGATCAGTTCGCCCTGGGTGAAGACGCCTTCCGGCGGGGGGACTTCGCCGGCGCCGTGGCCGGCTATGAATCGGCCATCCACATGTACATCCCGTTCCACCCGGCCATTGAACAGTCCGCCCAACGGCTCTGGAGCATTGCCGAACTCAACGAGCGCCAGGGGGATGTCAACCGGGCCCTGATCGCCTACCGGGCCCTGCGCAGTTCCTTCTACGCCGATCACTGGCTGGTCACGCCGGGACAGGAATGGATCGCCCGCTGCGACAGCAAGATCGCCTCCCTGGTCCCTCTGCAGCGCGAAAGGTAACCTATGGAAACTACAGAAATAAACGCACCCCTCAATATCGTCCCCCTGGGCGGCCTGGGCGAAATCGGCATGAACATGATGGCGTACGAATGCGGTGCTGACATCGTCATCGTCGACTGCGGCCTGATGTTTCCCGAGCCGGACATGCTCGGCATCGACTACGTCATCCCGGATATCAGCTGGCTGCGCGAGCGGAGTGAAAAGGTGCGCGCCATCTGCCTGACCCACGGTCACGAGGATCACATCGGCGCGCTCCCCTTTGTCCTGCAGGAACTGGACGTACCGGTGTACGGCACGGCCCTGACCCTGGGGTTTGTTAATGAGAAGCTGAAGGAATACAAGCTGGACGACAAGGTGGAGCTGGTGGTGGTCAAGCCGCGCGACAAGGTCGATCTGGGTTGTTTCCGGGTGGAGTTTCTGCGCGTGGCCCATTCCGTGGTGGACGGCTGTGCCCTGGCCATCACCACCCCCGAAGGGGTCGTGATCCATACCGGTGACTTCAAGATCGACCAGACCCCGGTGGACGGCCAGCTGACCGACCTGGCCAGTCTCTCGCGCTACGGCGAGGCCGGCGTCCTGGCGCTGCTGTCCGACTCCACCAACGTGGAGCGCGAGGGCTATACCCTTTCCGAGAAATATGTGGGTGAAGCCTTTGCCGAGATCTTCCCCAAGTGCCGGGGACGGATCATCGTGGCCGCCTTTTCCAGCAGCATCCACCGCGTGCAGCAGGTGGCCGACGTGGCTGTCGCCTGCGGCCGCAAGATACTGCTGAACGGCCGCTCCATGGTTGCCAACGTGCGCATCGCCCGCCAGCTGGGTTATCTGACCATCTCCGATGACGACCTGATGGACCTGAAGGAGCTCAATCACCTGCCGCCGGAGCAGGTCTGTATCATCTCCACCGGCAGCCAGGGGGAGCCGATGAGCGCCCTGACCCGCATCGCCATGGATGACCACAAGCAGATCAAGCTCAGCCCGGGGGATACGGTCGTGCTCTCCTCGCGTGTCATCCCGGGCAACGAACGGACCATTTCCGAACTGATCAATCACCTCTACCGCCGGGGGGCCGAAGTCTTCCACGAGCGGGTTTCCGAGGTGCATGTCTCCGGTCACGCCAGCCAGGAAGAACTCAAGCTGATGATCAACACGGTCAGTCCGCGCTTCTTCATACCGATCCACGGCGAGTACCGCCATCTGGTCAAGCATATCCAGCTGGCCCGTCGGGTCGGCATACCGGAGGAGCGCTGCATCCTGGCCACCAACGGCGATGTGCTTTCCTTCTACGCCGATACGGCGGCCATTGTGGAAAAGGTTGAGTCCGGGCGGGTCTTTGTGGACGGCAAGGGGGTCGGCGACGTCGGCAATATCGTGCTCAAGGATCGCAAGCACCTCTCCGAAGACGGCATGGTGGTGGTGATCATCGGCATCAACCAGTCGTCAGGAGCCGTCATCTACGGCCCGGACATCGTCTCGCGCGGTTTTGTCTTCGAAGACGAAAGCCAGGACTACCTTGAGACGGCCCGCAATGTGGTGCTGACCGCTCTGGCGGAGATCAACGACGAGATGCGCTGCGACTGCGAGGAGGTCAAGCAGGCCGTTCGCCAGGCTCTGCGGCGTTTCTTCAAGAAGACCATCGAACGCCGGCCGGTGATCCTGCCGGTGATCATGGAGATGTAGTCGCCTGAGCGGTTGATGGGAAACAAAAAAAGGCCACATCCGAAGATGCGGCCCTTTTTTGTTCTGCTGTGAACGTAGAATTACTTGGCAGCAGGAGCTGCAGCAGGTGTTTCTTCTTTCTTGGGCTCAGCGGCTTTCTTTGCTTTCTTGGCTTTTTTGTGTTTCTTGACCGCTTTGGCCGGTTTGGCTTCTTCTTTCTTCTCGGCAGCAGGTGCAGCCATTTCAGCTTTGGCGGGAGCGGCAGCAGGCTTGGCAGCGTCAGTGGCGAAAGCAAGGGCGGCGAAAGAAACTGCTACGAGGGTGGCGATGATACTGGATACGATCTTTTTCATGGGTGTTTCCTCCAAATGGAATGTGTTTGATCTTGTTGTTGCAGGGCGTGTGCCAAATAGCTAAAAATTTACAAGATCCTGATTTGATGAGTATTACTGGTGTGCATCGTGTTTGGTTGAGTGTGGATGGTTTTATTAGTACCGCAAACGGGGTAGCTGAAACCTCGTTAGAGAAATATTCGGCTGAACGGCCGCAGGAGTCATCGTGGCACTGATTACACTTCGCAACATAGGACTGGCCTTTGGCGGGCCGCCCCTTTTCGACGGCATCACCCTGCAGATCGAAGCGGGGGACCGGCTTTGCCTGCTGGGGCGCAACGGCACCGGCAAATCGACGCTGCTCAAGCTGATCAGCGGCGAGCTGCCGCCTGAACAGGGGGAGATTGCTCGCCAGCAGGGGCTCAAGGTGGCACTGGTCTCCCAGGAAGCGCCGCCGGGAATCTCCGGCTCCGTTTTCGATGTGGTCGCCTCCGGCATGGGCAACGCCGCAGCGCTTTTGGCCGAATATCACCATCTGGCCCACCAGCTGTCTCTGGAGGGGGGCGAAACCCTGTTGGCCCGCCTGGAGCTTCTGCAGCATGCACTGGAGGATGCCGGCGGCTGGCACCTGCATCAAGCGGTGAATCAGGTGCTGGAGCGCCTGCAGCTGGACGCCGATGCGGATTTCAGCTCCCTTTCCGGCGGCACCAAACGCCGGGCACTGCTGGGGCGGGCCCTGGTGGCGGAACCGGATATCCTGCTGCTGGACGAACCGACCAATCATCTGGATGTAGACACGATCCTCTGGCTGGAGGATTTTTTGATCCGGAATGTCAAAACCGTACTGTTCGTGACCCACGACCGGGCATTTGCCCGGCGCATGGCCAACCGGGTGGCCGAGCTGGACCGGGGGCGGATCTACTCCTTTTCCTGCGGTTACGATGCCTTTGTGGAGCGCCGCGAGGAGCTGCTGGCGGCGGAGATCACCCGTCAGGCGCTGTTCGACAAGAAGCTGGCCCAGGAGGAGGCCTGGGTGCGGCAGGGGATCAAGGCCCGTCGCACCAGGAACGAGGGGCGCGTGCGGGCCTTGAAGAAGCTGCGCGAGGAGCACCGCCAGCGGCGGGAACGGCAGGGAACGGCCAAGATCCAGATGCAGGAGGCCGAGCGCTCCGGTGCCCTGGTGGTGGAAGCGGACAAGGTCTGCTTCGACTACGGTGGCCGTGCTATCATCAAGGAACTGTCAACCACCATCATGCGCGGCGACCGGATCGGGATCATCGGCCCCAACGGCTCGGGCAAGACCACCCTGCTGCGGCTGCTGCTGGGTGAACTGGAGCCCCGCAGCGGCCAGATCAAACTCGGCAGCCGCCGGGAAGTGCTCTACTTCGACCAGATGCGCGAGCAGCTGGATATGAATAAAACCGTGATGGAGAATGTGGGCGAAGGTAACGACACCCTGATCATCAACGGTGTCAGCCGCCATATCATCGGCTACCTGCAGGATTTTCTCTTCAGCCCGGAGCGGGCCCGCAGTCCGGTACACATCCTTTCCGGCGGGGAGCGCAACCGGCTTTTGCTGGCCAAGCTGTTTACCAAGCCCTCTAACGTTCTGGTGCTGGATGAGCCGACCAACGACCTGGATGTGGAAACCCTGGACCTGCTGGAGGATCTGCTGCTGGAGTACAGCGGTACATTGCTTTTGGTCAGCCATGACCGCGATTTCCTCAACAATGTGGTTACCAGTACCCTGGTGGTGGGGGGCGACGGGCAGGTGCGGGAGTACGTGGGGGGCTACGACGACTGGCTGCGCCAGGCGGCTACGGAAGCCGAAGCGTCGGCGGTGGCGGACAGCGGGCGCCCGCTTCAGGAGCGGACCCGCCCGCAGAAGGAACGGCCCCGCAAGCTGAGTTTCAAGGAGGAGCGGGAGCTGGAGGCGCTGCCGGACCGTATCGCCGCCCTGGAGCAGGAACAGGGGAAGCTGCACGCCCAGCTGGCCGATCCGGATTTCTACAAGAGCGCCGGAACGGAAATCGTAACGATCAATGGGCGCCTGGAATCGCTGGAACTGGAGTTGGCACAGGCCTATCAGCGCTGGGAGGAGTTGGAGGCGTTGAAATAAGGCCATAAAAAAAGCCCGCGCAATGCGGGCTTTTCAGTTTCCACGGTCTCAGAAGATGCTTATTTCTGCACGTCCAAAAGCTCCACGTCAAAGTGCAGGGTGGCGTTGGGGGGAATAACTCCGCCGGCTCCGGCAGAACCGTAGCCCAGCTTGGCCGGGATGGTCAGCTTGCGTTTGCCCCCCACCTTCATGGTCATGACCCCTTCATCCCAGCCGGGGATCACCTGGCCCACGCCGATGATGAACTTGAAGGGCTGATTGCGGTCAACGGAACTGTCGAATTTTTTGCCGTTGTCCAGGATGCCGGTGTAGTGCACCGTAACCTGCTTGCCGGCCACGGGCGAGGCCCCCTTGCCAACCACCTGATCGACATACTTCAGCCCCGAGGCGGTCGTCACGGTTTTGGCGGCCAGGACCGGCACGGCCAACAACGACAGCAGTGCGGCGGTGATCATAGCTTTTAAAAATCCAGACATATTTACAACCTCCATATGCTATGTGATGTGGTGGCACGCCACCCGGTTTATTCCATTTCCATATCAAAGCGCCCTCTTCGTTGGTTCGTATTCGGCTCCTCAACATACTGTTTGTATGCCTTCGTCGCCTCAATCCTCACCGCCTTGCGTGCATCTCTGATCTGAAACTGGAATTACTTGTTCTTTGCGTTGAGCAGCGCGATGATGTCGTCGCTCACATCCTGGGCATCCACTCCGTCAGCCATGTAGAGCAGTTCCCGTTTGATGACCACCAGTGCCAGTCCCTTGTTCTTGCCGCACTCCACAGCAGCCTGCTCGATGGCCTCGAACAGCTTCTTTTGGACCTCTTCCTGCAGGCTCTGCAGCTCTTTTTCGGCGTTCATGCCGAATTTCTGGAACTCCTCCACTTTCTTCTGGAATTCCTTGGCCTTGGTTTCCCGCTGCTGGGGTGTCAGGCTGGCGAATTTTGCTTCCAGGGCGGACTTCTGCTTGTCGAGCTGTTTGCGTTTCCCTTCGATCTGGCTCTGGAATTTGGCCTGTTTGTCTTTGGCTTTGGTCAAGGATGTCTTGCCCAATTTGGATTCGGAACCGATGCGGGCGATGTCGACATAGCCGATCCGCACCGGCTGCTGTGCCTTGGGAAGTTCCGCCACGGTCGGCGCTGGGCTGGTTGTCGCCGCCGGCGCAGTCTGGGTCGGTGCTGTTTTTGAAGAGCCGTCCGCCGGCTGCGCGGATTCCGCCGCGATTGCCAGCGCGGGCAGGGCGCACAACAGTAGGGCGGTCAGCAGTTTTTTAATGCAAAGGGACATGGTCTGGCCTCGTGGGCAGGGATGCCTGCCGGATGGGATTATAAGAACCGAAGAAGGATAGTGCCTTTTGGTCCGGCTGACAACAAAACTTTTTTCGTTCAGCGGCTGCGCCAGGAGGCGATCAGCACCGCCAGCAGGATTACGGCCCCGCCGCCGAAAAAGGAAGAGGAGAGCAGTTCACCCAGCACCAGCCAGCCGAGAAAGGCGCCCACCACCGGCTGCAGGAAGAAGAATACCGAGCCGGTGCCGGCCTCGACCATGCTCATGCCTTTGTTCCAGAGGTAGAAGGCCCCGGCGGTGGAGACGATGCCCAGATAGAGTACCGCAGCCCACAAGACGGGATTTGTCAGACCGGTGACCGGCAGGAAGCGCCACTCGATCACCATGACCGGTGTTGTCATCAGGATCGCCCAGAAGATGGCGCCGGTGGTGATGACCAGTGGTGGCAGGGTGGCCGAGAACTTTCTGGCCAGCACCGAGAGCAGCGCCCAGGTGATGGCCGCCCCGATCAGCGCCAGATTGCCGACCAGGGACTGCCAGCCCCCGCTGCTGCCGCTGTCCCAGCCGACCACGATGATCACACCGATGCTGGCCAGAATGACCGAGAGCAGTTTTCGGGCGGTCAGGCGTTCCCCCAGCATGAGCCAGGCAAATATCAGGATGAAGGCCGGACTGGCTGAGGTTAGGATGGCACCGTTGTGGGCGGAGGAGAGGCGGGTGCCGACAAACTGCAGTCCGACCGAGACGAAGTTGCCCACAAAGCCGATGCTGATGAAGGCCATCTGGTCAGCGCGGGTAAACGGCTTTTTCCTGAGGCGGGCCGCCAGCGGGTAGAGCACCAGCAGGGCGGAGACGTAGCGCAGCCAGAGCAGGGTGAAGGGGGGAATGAAGTCCAGCGTGTATTTGCTGACCACATACATGCCGCCCCAGATGGAAGCGGCTGCTGCCAGGGCGCAACAGCCCCGGATGGATTGCTGCCGTGAGTGGGGAGTCATTGTTTTCTCGAGGTTTTGCGGATTGGACCCAGCAACAGGCGAGTCGGAAAACAGCATATATCACGGCCGGTCCGTTTCCCGAAAACATTATTTTAATTGGTCAAACAAATCTGCTTGCAGTGGCAGGGCGCCTATGGTACAAGACACTGCTTTTTATGCCTTTATTTGGTAAAATAGGTTGTTTTTCACTAACTTTCACTCATCAGGGACAGATTAATCATGTTCTTACAACAGCTCATCAACGGCATAGCGCTGGGCAGCACCTACGCCCTGATCGCCTTGGGTTACACCATGGTGTACGGCATCATCAGCCTGATCAA
>DBMM01000031.1 GCA_002298925.1 Geobacter sp. UBA698
CCCCCTTCGCCCCGATCGGCAAGGAGATGAAGATCAAGGACACCATCGGACTGCTGGAGGCCATGAAGCTTTTCTCCCCCCTCTCTCTCAATAACTGCAACCCCGGGGGATGTTTCTACGATCCTGAAAAGGAATACGAAGTGGTTCGGGTCATTCCCACCCCCGGGCAGGCCGTTAACAAAGGGGATCTTCTTTTCGTCATCAAGGAGGCGGCATAATCATCTGAACCGCGATCTCGATAATTTGCGAAATCGTTACCAGGCGACCATTCCGCTGTAACGCTGAAGTAGTAGAATGACAAACTAGACACAGTATATGTAATTTCAAACCGTTACAGCTATCGATCAACAAAATAGAAACCTGAAAGAAGAGATGACATGAAAAGATTAGAAGGAAAAATTGCTGTTGTAACAGGTGGTTCCAGGGGGATTGGAGCTTCAATCGCGAAAGAGCTTGGTAGGGAAGGAGCGACGGTTGTTATCAATTACAACCACAGCCACGAACATGCGCAAAAGGTTGTTGAACAGATCACGGCCATGGGCAGTTCAGCCATTGCCCTGCAAGCGGATATCTCGGAAGCGGAAGCTACCAAAATATTCATCGAAAAGGTTCTGGAGAAGTACGGCCGGCTTGATATTCTGGTTAACAATGCCGGAATTACACGAGACAAGACTTTCAAGAAAATGTCTTTTGAAGAATGGCACAAAGTCATCGATACGAACCTGTCTTCAGCTTTCAACACCTGCAAGATCGCCCTGCCGGCAATGCTCGAACAAAAATACGGTCGGATTATCAATATCAGTTCGGTAATTGGTCAATCCGGTGGTTTCGGCCAATCAAACTATGCCGCCGCAAAAGCAGGTCTGATCGGCTTTACCAAGTCGCTTGCCCTGGAGACGGCCAGGGGTGGTGTCACCGTAAATGCCATCTGCCCCGGGTTCATCGCCACGGAGATGGTTGCCGAAATGCCCGATACTGTTCTGGAGGCGATTGTCGCACAGATCCCCATGAAGAGACTGGGCAAACCGGAAGAGATTGCCAGGGCCGTGGTCTATGTGTGCGAAAGTGAATATATGACCGGTGAATGCCTCAACCTGAACGGCGGGCTTTACATGCAATAGCCCCCTTCTCATCTAGTTGGACAAAGGGATTTAAAAGTTTAAACCATTTAAAATGGTCAATCGATAAGGAGCATTTATGAGAGACGTATATTTGATAGGCATAGGCCAGACCCCCATCACCAAAAACCGCGGCGTTCGCGGCCGATATATGGCAGCGGAAGCCATTGACAAAGCGATTGCGCATGCCGGTATCGATCGGAAGCAGATCGACATGCTCGTAACTGGCAATATGACCAGCGGCATTTTGGCCCACCAAACGCAAATGGGGGCTTTGATTGCAGAATATGCCGGTTTGCGCGGTATCGAGGCCATGAACGTCGAGGCGGCCTGTGGCTCCAGTGCTGCCGCGACACGCCTTGGAGTGATGAGCGTTGGGGGGGGCTATCACGATGTAGCGCTGGTCTGCGGCATTGAGCGCATGACACATGTACCCAACGAAAGGTTGACTGCTGCACTGGCAACTGCCGCAGACTGGGAACTCGATGGTGAGAACACTGTCTCCTTCATTTCGCTGAATGCACGACTGATGCGGCGCTACATGGATACCTACGGAGTCACCGCAAAAGACTTCGGCCACTTTGCAATCAACGCCCATGACAACGGCCTCACCAATCCCAACGCTTTTCTGCGCAAGAAGCTTGATATGGAGACCTACCTCAATTCCCGCATGCTGGTCGATCCGGTCAAGCTGTTTGATGCGCCCCCCGTGTGTGACGGCGCCGCAGCGATCCTGCTGGCAACGGAGGAGGTTGCCCGGACCGCGCATCGCAACGGTCTCCCCTTGATCAAGGTGGCCGGGTCGGCCATTGGCACCGACTCGCCCGGTCTCGATTCTCGCCGCGATATGCTGGTGCTGGATGGCGTGGCATTATCTACCCGCAGAGCCCTGGAGCAGGCTGGCATTACGAACGAAGATATCGATATCTTCGAGCCGCACGATGCCTACACCATTATTACGGCCCTGAGCCTGGAGGCCGCAGGCTTCGCCAAAAAGGGGATGGGCGTTCATTTCGGCAAGGATGGCGAGATCACCCGCACGGGCAAGCTGCCGATCTGTACCTTCGGCGGTCTCAAATCCCGCGGCCACCCCGTAGGCGCCACCGGTGCCTATCAGCTGGTCGAAACCTATATGCAGCTGACCGGTACCGCCGGCGAAAACCAGGTGCCGGATCCGGAATTTGCCCTGGTGCAGAATATCGGCGGAACCGGCACCACCGTCATCAGCCATGTTCTGAAGCGCTGCTCTTAAGTATAGAAAACCGATTTAAACGCCCTCCTGGAGACTGTGCCAGCCCTGCTGGCATGATTGGAGCCGCGATAGTACCTCCCGAAAAAACGGGAGAAATAAGATCACAAACAAGGAGATCAACAATGCAATCAGAGACTTGTTTTTGCGGAAATTGCCAGGAAACCACCACGAACTATGCCGGCCAGAATATCCATGACAGCCACTGGCTGGAGGAACTGGGAGACATGTTTGAGGCAGCTGTGGAAGGGATCAAAAAAGTGCAAACGCTTTCCGCCTGTTTCTATGATAGAATGACCGGGGTCTGAAAAACCAGCTACCGAGAGTGGCGCGTCCCGGTAACCGGGTCCACACTTTTTCCCCTTGAATACTAAGCAGCCACATAAAAGCCCCTGCTTTGCAAAAAGCAGGGGCTTTCATTTAACCGTACGACTCTTTCAATGTTTGCTTTCTTGGCTCTTAGTCGGCTTTAGTCACACAAAAACGATATCGTCGCTCAGCTTCGTTAACCGCACACCACCGTTAGCACTCACCGCAAAATCATTTTCAATGCCGATCACACCCAGGCCGGGGAAGACGAATTTCGGCTCTAACGCCAGGACCTGACCGGCTTGCAGCGGTGCCTTGAATCCCTGGGCTATAATTGGAAACTCGTCCAGCTCCAGGCCGACACCGTGACCGACAAACTTGGCATTCTCCCCGGGCGCCCCCATGAAGTTCTTGCCAAGACCGGCTTTTTCAGCCCGTTCCAGGGCGCCGGCGAAAAGCTCTTCGGAGATGCTCCCCGGTTTCAGGTTTTCCGCTACGTAGGCCTGAATCTCCAGGGCCGTGTCGAAGGCGTGCTGCATCTCCGTCCCGAGCGAGCCGATCACGAAGACCCTGGTCATGTCAATGATATAGCCGTTAAAGATGCCGGCAAAGTCCATCACGATCGGCGCGTTACTCTCGATCAGCTCTGTCGATGCTCCCTGAGGAGAGGCTGCGGAGAGACCGCGGCCGGTGACCGGGCCATCGAAGAAACCGGGCTGGGCGGCATGCCGTCCGGATACGGTCAGTCCCTGGAATAGTTCCTGGTTAAAGGCCCGCATCCGCACGTGCCCTTCACTGCCCGCCTTACGCAGACGGCACTCGAACTCGGCGGACAGGTCGATCTCCCGCATCCCCGCTTTCAAGAACTGGGGAACCTGGGCAAATACAGCGCAGAGGCGATCGCCAGCGGCATGCATCTGCTCCAGTTCCCAGTCGGATTTCACCGAGCGGATCTCACGGTTGACAGCGGAAATATCCAGCAATTCCCGTCCTGCCAGCAGCTTGGTGTAAAAGTTATACTGCTGTACCGGCAGGACATCTAAGGTCAGCCCGATTTTCTTGATCTCAGCGCCGAACAGTGCCGGAAACTCCTTGCTGGACGGAAACGGACGGATATCGCCCAGCGGCGACTCCTCCTTGGCCCTGATGAGGCTTTTGCGCACCAGCAGCAGCGCTTCACCCTGGCCAGGCACCCACAGCACCGCGTTCTGGCGGGTTCCGGCAAAATAGTAGACATCGATCGGAAATATGATCAGGGCGCCATCGATCCCCTGACCCTGCAGTTCCTGCTGCAAGCGGGCGATACGATGGTCCGATTCAGCCTTGCTTACCATGTTGATTTCCCCCATTCTTCAAAGAAAGCGATCTCGCTGAGCGGCTTACGGGGACGCGGTTTGGGTTCCTGGTCAGGGTAACCGAGGGGTGTCACACCGACCACCCGCACGGCGTCGGGAATACCCAGCCTCAGCTTCATTTCCGCTTCATCAAAAAGCCCCATCCAGCAGGTGCCAAGTCCCACAGCATGGGCTGCCAGGCAGATATGTTCAAAAGCGATGGCTGCATCTGCCACAAAGTAATCGATGCCGTGACTCAGATCGGACTCGGTCGGGTCGGCACAGATCACAATGGCAACCGGCGCCTGAAGAAATGCCTTCTTGCCGGGATTATCCTCCGCAAAGGCCGAGAGCATGGACTCTTTCCGCGCAGGATCCGTCAGCACCAGAAAACGCCAGCACTGCATATTCTTCCAGGATGGTGCCAGACGGGCAGCATCCAGAATCTGTTCGATCTTTTCCGGTTCAACCGGAATGTCCTTGTATTTTCTGATGCTGCGCCTGTCACGAATAACCTGGAAAATGTCCATATCGGTACCCTGCCTTATACTCCGTAATTGAAAACTGCAATGGGGGTAACATACATCAAACAGCTTTATGTTTCGAGCTGAAACTCCCAGGCGCACCAGAAATCCTCGGGATGCTCATCGGGCGGGCAGGCGATGCAAGTGGTCCTGATGCGTGGATCAATGGCCTTGGCGAACTCGGAGTACTCGACTATGCCCACCGACTTGCAGGGGTGATCAGCCAGCCCCTTGCGCTTGCGGGCGGATTGAACCCGGCAGTCCAGCATCTTGAACACAGCACGGGTGTCTGTGACCTCGACACATTCCTGCAGGTTGAGACGGGCATAAAAACGGTGCTTGAGGCATTCCACCAGAGCCGGAATGCCGCCGCCCGCTTTAAGACCGAGGCGCTCCATGATCCGCTTGGCCTCAATGACCGTAAAGTAGCGCCAGGCCTCGATATCGAGATCAACGGCCACCTCCATGCCGTAGCGTTTCTCTATGGCCTGGAACCAGACCCCATCGTGGGCCAGCCAGTTCTTGGCATCATCCACGATTATCTTGATCAACTCTTCCTTGCTGAGATCCTTGAGAAGGCTGACCCCCTCGTCACCGGCACGTTCGGCACTCGACATGATATTCCTCCCCACAAAGCCCCCCGTCCAGTCGGCTACCCCCTCCTGAATCAGGAGGGGGATGGGGGCGGTTAAATTAATGATCGGATGCCTTGGAAATCCCCAGGCCGGTAATCTGGCGCACCTCGATCTCGTCAAACATCTCCTCTGCCCGTCGGTCGCGGAACAGCAGCGTACCGATGATGGCCGCAATCAATCCCAGCGGTACCGAAACGATGCCCGGGTTCTTCAGCGGGAAGATGGCGGCCTTGAGTCCGACCATGGAGGTTCCGCCGTCGTTTTTCTGGAAATCGGCCCGCGACTTTTCCAGCGCCTTGAGATCCTTGTCTGCCAGCAGCACACCTTCAGCCTGTTTTTTCTCCAGAGTCACGATGATCTTTTTGGCATCATCGGCAATCTTCTGGGGATAGGTCATGACCGGCGAGATCACCACCAGACCCAGGGCGGAGATGGTTCCCACCAGCAGGGCCGATATGACACCGGCCGTATTGAAGCGTTTCCAGAACAGTGACAGCATGACCGCCGGAAAGTTGCCGGAAGCGGCCACGGCAAACGCCAGGGCCACCAGGGCCACCACGTTTTCCTTTTCGGCCGCCAGTCCCATCATGATGGCAGCCAGTCCCACAAACAGCGAGGTGATGCGGGCCACCTTGACCTGGGTATGCTGATCGGCCTTGCCGTCCATGACGATATTGACATAGACGTCATGGGCAATGGCCGCGGAGGCAGCCAGCACCAGGCCGGAAACCACCGCCAGGATCGTGGCGAAGGCCACGGC
>DBMM01000032.1 GCA_002298925.1 Geobacter sp. UBA698
GACCGGGAGCGGGAGGCGGAACACTTTTCCACCCGGGTCTACATCGGTCCCCGCCCGAGCCTGTCCGGCACCCCCCAACCGGCGCTGGAGCTGGCGCTGCCGCTGCTCCTGGGTGGTAGCCGCCTGACAGTTGGCGGCGAAGAGGCGACGCTTGCCCGGGAATTCGGCAGTACCAGCCTGGAGGCGCTGCTGTGCTGGGCGGGCCGGGGACGCAGCCGCGTCCTGGTCTGCTCCCTGGGGCGGGACGAATCGCTGCAGCAGGCCCTGACGCGCCTGACCGCAGAGGCGATTGCGGCGGTTAGGCGCGGGGTGCGCGTCCTGCTGCTGGACGACAGCGGCGCCTTCACCCCTCGCCAGGACTTTCTCGATCCCTTTCTGGTGGTGGCGGTGCTGCACAAGGCGCTCAAGCAGACGGTGGGCGACAACGGCCTGAGCCTGCGACGCAGCGCCTCGATCCTGGTCCGCTCCGGGGCGCTGCGCAACCTGCATGACCTGATCTTCGCCCTGGGCATGGGGGCCGACGCCCTCTGCCCCTATCTGATGTGGGAGCAGGCCCGCGAGCACGTAAGCGGCGTCGCAAACCTGTACGGCGTGCTGGCCAGGGGGCTGGAGAAGGTCATCTCCACCATGGGGACCCACGAGATCGGCGGCTATGGCAAGTACTTCGCCTCGATTGGCCTGTGCAGTCACCTGGCGGCGATCTTCGAGACCCCCAACTTTTGCGGTTCCGGCCAGGGGGGGCTGACCCTGGAGCTGCTGGAGGCGGAGAACAAGGGGCGCGGCGCCGTGGCCCGCAGCAGGGAGAAACAGCCGGTGCCGGTGCAGTTCCGGCTCTATCCGCGCATCTGGCGGATGGTCGGCCAGGTGGCCAAGATGGAGGAGAGCTACGCCGACCTGTCCAGGCTGATCCAGCAGCTTGAGACGGAGCACCCCACCGCCATCCGCCACCTGATCGACCTGCGCTACCCGGAGGAGCTGTCCGTGGACCCGGAGGAGGTGGACACCACGGTCGGCGACCACGACCTGCCGATCCTGTTCTCGGCCATGAGCTTCGGCTCCCAGGGGGAGACCCCATTCCGCATCTATGCCGAGGCGGCCCGGCGCCTGAACATCGTCTGCATGAACGGTGAGGGGGGTGAGATCGCCGACATGCTGGGGAAATACCGCAAGAACAGGGGCCAGCAGATCGCCTCGGGCCGCTTCGGGGTTTCCATGGAATTCCTCAACTCGTCCGACTTCCTGGAGATCAAGGTCGGCCAGGGGGCCAAGCCGGGGGAAGGGGGACACCTGCCCGGCTTCAAGGTCACCGAGAAGATCGCCGCGGCCCGCCACGCCACGCCGGGGGTCTCGCTGATCTCCCCTTCCAACAACCACGACATCTACTCCATCGAGGACCTGGCCCAGATCATCGAGGAGTTGCGCACCGCCAACCCCACCGCCCGCATCTCGGTCAAGGTGCCGGCCGTGGCCGGCATCGCCACCATCGCCCTGGGGATCGCCAAGGCCGGAGCCGACATCATCACCATCAGCGGCTATGACGGCGGCACCGGCGCGGCCAGAAAACACGCCATCAAGTTCGTCGGGCTGCCGGGCGAGATCGGGGTGGCCGAGGCCCACCGGGCCTTGGTGGGGGCGGGCCTGCGCGAGCGGGTGGAAATATGGGCCGACGGCGGGGCCCGCACCGGCCGGGACGTGCTCAAGCTGATGCTGCTGGGGGCCAACCGGGTCGGCTTCGGCACCATGGCCATGGTGATCATCGGCTGCACCACCTGCCGTGGCTGCCACCTGGGCACCTGCCACGTGGGAATCGCCACCCAGATCGAGACCATTGAGGAGGCCGAGCAAAAGGGGCTGAAGCGCTTCGTGCCGCGCGTGCTGGAGAACGGCGTGATCTACGAGACCACCTTTTTCCGCGGCATGGGCCGGGAGATCAGGATTCTGACTGCCAAGCTCGGCTTTCGCCGCACCCAGGATCTGGTGGGACGTGCCGACTTGCTGCTTCAGAACCGTGGCCTGGAGCGCCTCGACCTGAGCGATCTGCTGGCACCGCCTGCAACGGCTGCCACTCCTGTGGTGGAGAGCGAGGTGCGCATCATCCGCAAACCACTCAACTACCTGACCGCGCTGGTTTCCAGTCTGGTGGCCGACGCCTTTGAAAAGGGGGAGGAGCGGGTGCGTTACGACGACGACAACGCCTCCAGCTCGGACCGGGCCATCGGTACCCATCTGGCCGGCACCATGGTGCGCGGCTGGCAGCAGGGGCGCTTCAGCCGCGACTGCGAGGCGCTGCTGCACTTCCATCGCGATTCGATCCTCGGCAACGGCCTGGGGGCCTTCACCATCCCGCGCATCGCCATCCGGGTGGAAGGGGGTGCCCAGGACGGGGTCGGCAAGTCCACCCAGGGGGGCAAGATCGTGATCCTCAAGGGGGAAAACCGTGACGGCGTGCGGGTGGGGGGCTCGGTGGGCAAGGGGCTGGCCTACGGCGCCCAGGGGGGCACCTTCATCATCCAGGGGAACGCCGACAGCCGGGCCTGCATCCGCCTGTCCGGGGCGGACGTGGTGCTGGGGGGGCGCATCCGCGAGCCCGTCGACGATACACTGGGCAACCTGGCCGGGCGGGCCAACCTGAAGGGGTTTGCCTGCGAGTACATGACCGCCGGCCGGGTGGTGGTGCTGGGCGACCCCGGTCCCTGGCTCTGTTCCGGTATGACCGGCGGCACGCTCTACTGCCATCTGGATGCGACAATGGGATTTGATCGTGAGGCGCTGCGGCGCAGGCTGGCCAGGGGGTGCGGGGTGGAGATCCGCGACCTGGAGGAAGAGGACGTGGCCAGTCTGGAGGAATTGCTGGGGAAGTACCACCGGGAACTGCTCCATTCCCATCAGGAGGAGGAGGCCGACTGGCTGGCTGCTGTCAGCGCACGATGTCGTTCCTGCTTCGTCAAGCTGGTACCGGAGAAACAGGTGGTCATGCCGCGCAGTACCGAGTAATATTGGCACCGGCTCAGTGCGTTACCAAGCCTGATGACGGCGTTCGCAGTGCGGATTTCCTTCCACTGGTAATGCAAATTTACAACTTGCTACAGTCTACTGGAGAACCTCATGTTCACACCCGAACTTGATCAGGAACAGGTACGCTGCGAAGATGAATTGAGAACCGAGCGTAAGCGGACCGAGGAAGCGCTCCGGGAATCGGAGAACAAGTTCTCCAAGGCCTTCCAGGCGACGCCGAGCGTCCTCGTCATCGCCTCCCTGGCAGACGGGAGGTACTTGGAGGTCAACGAGGCCTTCGAACGGGTGATTGGCTACCGGCGCGATGAGGTGATCGGCCGTTCTTCGGTCGAACTCAGCATCTGGCAAAACCCGGAAGAACGGACCGTTGTACTCCGGATGCTGGCGGAAGGGAGGAAGGTGCGTGACCTGGAGATCGGTTTCAAGAGCAAATCGGGAACCATTCTCGTCGGTCTCTATTCGGCGGAGATCATCGAGATTGGCACGGAGCAATGCCTGCTGAGCCTGGTGAACGACATAACTGACCGCAAAAGGACGGAAGAAGAACTGCGCCACAGCGAGGAGCGCTATCGCAGTCTTTACAACGAAACCCCGGTCATGCTCCATTCCATCGATCATGACGGACGGCTGGTCAGCGTCAGCAATTACTGGCTCGATACTCTCGGCTATGAGAGAAGCGAGGTGCTCGGCCGGATATCAACGGAATTTCTCACGGCGGCATCTCGTACCTACGCCACCGAGGTCGTTCTTCCCGAATTTTTCCGGACCGGCTTCTGCAAGGAAGTGCCGTACCAGATCGTGAAGAAGAACGGCGAGATTCTGGACATCCTCCTTTCCGCCACAGCGGAACTGGACAGCGACGGGAAGGTCATCCGCTCGCTCGCCGTTATGGTTGATGTGACCGAGCGCAAACGGATGGAGCAGGAGATCAAGAGGTTGAACATCGATCTGGCAGCGCGGGCTTGCGATCTGGAAGAAGCCAATCGTGAGCTGGAGGCTTTCAATTACACGGTTGCCCATGACCTGCGGCAACCATTGAACGTTATCAGCAGCTACTGCCAGGCAATCGATATACTGTGTGGCGACCAACTCCAAGAGGAATGCAAGGGTTATATTCGAGGGTGCTTCGAAGGCACCCTGCGCATGAACAGTCTCATTGAGGCACTGCTCCAATTCTCCCGCCTGTCACATGCCGAGCTGAACCGGGCTACGGTCGATCTAAGCAGCATGGCGAAGCAGGTGGCCAAGGAACTTGAAGGAATCGAGGCCGGCCGCCGGGTCGAGATGAGGATCGCCGACGGGATAGTCGCCAATGGGGATGTAAACCTGCTGAGGGTGGTCCTGACGAACCTCATCGGCAACGCCTGGAAGTTCACCGCCAGGCAGGAGAAAGGAATCATCGAGTTCAATGTAATGGAAATCGACGGGAAGCAGACCTGTTTCGTGCGCGATAACGGGGCCGGATTCAACATGACGGATGCGGTTAAGCTCTTTGCCCCTTTCCAGCGCCTGCCAGGTTCCGAAGCATGCAAAGGTTTCGGCATCGGTTTGGCCACGGTGGAGCGGATAGTCCGGCGCCACGGCGGGCGGGTGTGGGCCGAAAGTGAACCTGGCAAGGGGGCGACCTTTTATTTCACACTGACGTAGTAGTATTTTGTAACTCTTGTTCTTTCGCAGCAACCCCCTCTAAATCTCCCCTTTTCAGGGGAGACTTCAAGGTTTCCCCCCTGACAAGGGGGGACTGGAGGGGGTTGGTTTTAGGTGTTCCATGGTTTTAGATTGAGCGGGCATTGGACGGGCTAGGAGGTCACATGGAGATGCATCATATCGAGACTCGTAACAAGGTTGGTCTGATCGTCGTGCTGACCGGGGGCGGCAAGGGGAAGACTACGGCAGCCATGGGTATTGCGCTTCGTGCGGTCGGACACAAAATGAAGACCTGCTTCATCCAATTCATGAAGGGCGACATTCATTCCGGTGAAATCGACGGACTGAAATGGTTGTCGCCACTGGTGGAGCACCACATGACCGGCAAAGGATTCTCCGGAATACAGGGGAACCCCTATCCCTACCACGAACACCGGGACAACGCCCAGAACGCCATTGAACTTGCGCGGGAAAAGCTTCTTGGGGGGCGCTACGACATCATCATTTTGGATGAGATCAACAACGCACTGAAGCTCAGGCTGGTGGATCTTCCCCAGGTTCTGGAATTGCTGGATATCAAACCAGCGGAAACTCACCTGGTGCTTACCGGACGAGACGCCCACCCGGATGTCTGCGCGCGCGCCCATACGGTAACCGAGATGCAGGAGATCAAACACTCCTATCGGCAGGGGATTGATCCTCAGCAAGGCATCGATTATTGACCTTTAACAACCAATTTGGGCAAAGGAAAGGGCCCGGCAACCATCTTTCTATAACTCCTTCAGGTTGCTGAACTCTCCCCAGGCCAGAAAATTCTGTGGTGCCAGTGTAAAATCGTAGAGGTTGTCCATGATGTTGTAATGCTTCTTCTCTTCATCGGCAATCTTCTGCAATAACTGCCTGGTTTCCGGATTGTTTTCTTTCTTTGCAGCATCTTCATAAAACTGGACACTATCCGCTTCTATTTTCCGCGCATGCTGGTAACCATCCAGAGATTTATGCATGCTGCCGACAATATTCTTATCATTCATCAGCTTTTCGAAAATGTTTTTGGCCTCTTCCAAGACCGTGGTATCAGTCATTGGCTTGGCATAACCCGCCTTTATGGACTGAATTATTTCATAATGTTTCTGTTCATCCGCCGCGAGATTCGTGAAAATGGTCTTCAAGCCGATGATGTCGGTCTCATCCTTCAGCTTTTCATAATATGCCTTGCCGTCCATCTCCATTTTAAGTGCAAATTCAAAGACATCCATAGTCATTGCCTCCTCTGTTTTTAATCTGAATCATATATCGAATATTACCAGAAACGAGATGGGGCACAACTCAACCAAGAAAATAATAGGTTAAAATTGTACCCCGTCTGCCTTCCCGCGCATTCAAAGCAGCATGATCCTGCTGGCAGGGACTGTCTTTGTTACCGACTCCACCGGAAGGCCGGCCTCAAGATAGGCGTTGAACCCTCCGACTAGTTTATGGACATCGTTCCAGCCCTTCTTCAGCAACAGCTGCGCTGCCTGGGCACTTTTTTCTTCTCCCGGACAATCCGAAAAGACCACGATCGGCCGGTCATGGGGAATCTCCTCAAGATGCTGTTCAAGTTCGTCGTTTTCAAGGCGCAACGCACCGCGAGCCTTGAAGAGACTCCAATCATGCACGTGATGGTGGCGGAGTTCGACAAACATCAACGGGTCCCCGTGATGTAAATGTTCTTTCACCACTTCTGCGGTGACATTGAATCCTGCCAACATGGTACTCATCTCCTCTCCTTTATGCTTGACAACCAGGGCAGCTTGCCCTTTACAGATTTATTATATCATATAACAACCCTCCATAATCCCTACCGCTGTTTGAATTACTCTGCTGCACCGGAAAGAATTAAGGATCTTGAAAAAACGCTTTTTATGTTTCGAGACTCGGTGCCGTTCATGATCCCACGCAGTTGCTCCTTGCACGGTGGGGCGAGGATGGCGGGAGTAATCCCGCCACCTGCCCGATTCCGGGATGCTTTACCCGCAATTATGGGGTTTTCTACAATTTAGCAAAGGACTAAAATGATCTTGTAGTGCAGGCAATTCTACAGGTTGCAACAGTCACTATCGAGAGGTGGTACCATGACATCATTACTATCCAAATACAGTTCCGTCTGTTATGCGCTGATGCGGATCGTGGTCGGTTTTCTGTTTCTGTGGCACGGCTGTCAGAAACTGTTCGGTTTCCCTGCCGGCATGCCGGCAGGAGTTCCCCCATTCATTACCTATGTTGCCGGTCCGATCGAGCTGGTCGGCGGCATACTGATCATGATCGGCCTGTTCACGCACTGGGCAGCCTTCATATGCAGCGGTCAGATGGCATGCGCATACTGGATCGGGCACGGCACCAAGGCGCTGCTGCCGCTTCAAAACAACGGCGAACTGGCGGCACTGTACTGCTTCGTGTTCCTGTTCATAGCGGCGCAGGGGGGCGGCATCTGGAGCGTTGATTCCCTGATGGAGAGCGGTCGCGGCAGGGCTCCGCAGTGCTAACGGCCGGGCAGCCCTGGGGCGGGCCTATGGCAATGACTAAGGCAGGAGGTGCTTGGCAGGAAAAGGGTGATTAATACGGAAGGAGCTTTACCATGAGCGCTCTGATACAGAATGACCACACAGGCGGCCACCTGGCCGCCGGTGTGGTATAGGTCACATCGGTAGGTAGGTAATCACGGAAAACATGACCCCTTGCGGGTCCATCAGAGCGGCGAAGCGCCCCACGTTCGGAATGTCGGTGGGTGGCATCAGCACCTTGCCCCCCAGTTCTTCGGCTTTGCGGGCAGTGGCGTCCACATCGTCCACGGTGATGTATATCCCCCATTGCGGTTTTAATTCGCCGCCACTGCACTGATTCGACATGATCCCGGCAACCCGTTCATCACCAACCTTCGCCAGGGTATATGACATTCCCTTCATCGGAGCCAGCTCGGTGGTCCAGCCGAGGAGTGCGCTATAGAATCGTTTGGCCCCTTCCACATCGGTTGTGGCCAACTCGGCCCAACTGAAGGCGCCTTGTTTGAATAGGTCTGACATGGCTTGTTCTCCCTTCTCTCCCTTGGAAGATTTTCTCATATATTTTTATTTTATTCCTCTACCCGACAGGTGCCAATACATAAGTTTACGCAAGGAGATACTCCATGGCATCGATCATGTGGGAAGCAGATCTGCAGGCCGCACAGGTACATGCTGCAAAGAGACAAAGCCTTTTTTTCTCGACTTCTGGTTTGACGGCTGAATCGGCTGCGCCGGGCCTAAGACGCTCTGGCGAATCGCTTTCCCCAGAGCGAATTGACCCGCCGGGCCGGGCCGTATGCGCAGATTACCCTGCAAGCTGTAATCGGAGGTGAGATCCGGCAAATCAGTTCGCGCATGGTAAATTTAAATGCTGACAAACGATGGGGCCCTGGCTCTCTGGGATTAAAACAGCCGGAAAGAGAGAAGATGTGGGGTGCTTGTGGTTGTTTCGTCATTGGCATCTCCCACCTTCATCCTTCCGGGTGATGAGGCGGATCTGGCTCTCGTGGAGAAAATAGTAGAACGCCCAGTTGAGAAGAACGAGAATGCGGTTGCGGAACCCGACCAAGTACATGAGATGCAGACCGAGCCAGACGATCCAGGCAAGGAAACCTGCGACGTTTATGCCGAATGCGGTGGCTACGGCGGCGCTTCGACCGATGGTGGCCATGGTCCCCTTGTCCCGGTAGCGGAACGGCACGACCGGCCTGTTGAGGTTCTTCAGCAGGACGGCCTTACCGGCATACTCTCCCTGCTGCATGGCCACGGGGGCTACCATGGGGAGGGGCGCACCGTCCTGTTCCAGATAGGCCATATCGCCGATCACGAAGACTTCCGGATGCCCGGCAAGGGTCAGGTCCGGTTCGACCGGAATCCGCCCGTTGGCTGCCTTGGCCGGGGAAAGGGCAGAGGCGAGCGGCACGGCGTTTACTCCGGCGGACCAGAATAGAGTGTGGGCGGGAATGGCTGTCCCGTCCGCCAGCAGTACCCGATCCGGTTCCGCCCCACTGACCCGGGTGGAGAGAAGGACTTCAACCCCCATCTGCCTCAGCTTCTCCAGGGCATATATTTGCAATTCCCCGGGAAGCGCGGCCAGCAGGTGGTCGGTGGCCTCGATCAGGATGATTCTCGTTTCCGCGACATGGAGTTCCGGGTAATCTTTTGCCAGGACATAGCGGATCAGTTCCTGGAGCGCTCCGGCGAACTCAATACCGGTCGGTCCGCCGCCGACAATGACGAAAGTGAGCAGCGCCCGCCGGTGTGCCGGATCCGACTCGCGGGCGGCTTTCTCGAAAGAGCCGAGAATCTGGTTGCGCAAATCAACGGCGTGGTCGAGCGTCTTCAGGTCGTAAGCATGGCGCTCGATGCTGACCAGGCCGAAAAAGTTGGTGACGCTGCCGGCAGCCAGGATCAGATAGTCATAGTCGATTGCGCCCCCGGCGATGAGCAGTTTCCGGTTCACTAAATCCGCTCCGCATACCTCCACCAGCCGGAAGCTGACTCCTTTCCAGCGGCGGGTCAAGGCACGGATCGGATAGGCGATCGATTCCTGTTCCAGGGAGGCGGTTGCCACCTGGTAGAGGAGGGGCTGAAACAGGTGGTAATTCTGCCGGTCGATGAGCAGTACTTCCAACCCTTTTCCCGCCAGGATGCGGGCGGCGCGCAGGCCACCGAATCCGACTCCGACGATCACTACCCTTTTCATTACAAATAATCCCTCTTTTAGCGCACGTTACTTCACGCAAAAAGGCGCGGAGCCGGAAGCATCTCGCCGTGGGTATAGACGTCGATCCCTTTCCCTTCGGTCTGCTTGAGGAGCTCTTCGAGCATCCTGAGGTCGTGACCGGAGACCATGATTCCCTTGTATTTCCGCGTGCCGAGTTGGACCTTGGTGGGCACCGGGTGGCCAAAGCGCTCCGGAAACAATTAATT
>DBMM01000018.1 GCA_002298925.1 Geobacter sp. UBA698
GCCACGCCGGGGGAGTAGGCCAGCGACAGGTCGTCCGCTGTCTGGCAGGGTTTGGTGGAGATGACCTCGATCTTGCCTTTGCGGCCCATGGAGTGATAGTCGAGGGGGTTCTTGTATTTTGCCATTAGATTCTCCATTTTTTATTTAAATTAAAAAAAATAGGCTTTTTAGGTGTATATAAGATGAAACTTTACTTAAATTGAAAAACAATAGTCTCCATCAATTGCCCTTGTCAAGAAGTTAATGGTTGCCCATAAAGATGATGTGAGATCATTCCGTGGAATTGTGGTTTATCATAGTGACGGAGACTGTTACAATCTGTTGTGAATTGTCACGAAGGAGGAGATTATGGAGAGAATCTGGGCGCCCTGGCGTATGGCATATATAGCTTCGGCCGCCGAGGAGGAAGGCTGTTTTATCTGTCACGCCAAGGATGCTGCTGACGATCGGCAGCATCTGGTGCTGGCGAGGACAACCCATACGATGACCATGATGAATCGCTATCCCTATATCAATGGCCATCTCATGGTGGCACCGCTGCGGCATACGGCCGAAATGGATGAATTGGGCGATGACGAACTGCTGGACCTGATGCATGGCGTGCGTTTGGCGTGCCGGATGCTGCAGGAAGTGTCCCGGCCGGCCGGCTTCAACATCGGTGTCAACCTCGGTCGGGTGGCTGGCGCCGGACTGGTAGATCATCTGCATATCCATGTGGTGCCGCGTTGGAATGGAGACACAAACTTCATGCCGGTCTTGGCGGATGCACGGGTAATCAATCAGGGATTGATGGAGGTATACGACCAACTGCATGCCGCCTTTACAGCTGTTTGAAATGCTAGTTACGGTGGGCTCTCTGTTCTGTTGCGTTTGTCTTGCCGGTATTCCGCATGCCGGATTCCATGATTTGTTGAATCAGTCAGTTTTTAAGCAGAATAAAAATCAGGTGAGTGCCGGCATGACGGTGTACCTTTTGTAGCAAATGCCGGGATGCCTGTCAGGCTGCTTAAGATAGCGATATTCAGGTCGAGGTGCAGTGCTTTGCTTGCGGATTATGTGAATCTATCTGACCACTGGAGGCCAGAGCATGTTTCTGAATATTTGCGGCAAAAGGAGCGTATCGTCCATTGACTGATTATTGCGGGCCTACGGTAGCGGATGGAGACGACTGGAGCAGGAACACTCGTACTGAGTGTCAATCGGTTAATTGACTTTATTACTATTTGTCTTTAATATTTCACGTTAATCGTAAAAGTCGAAACTATACGCAGTCGGGGTGCTCCTTACATGCAGAAAATTCCTTTGATGCTTGCCACTGCAGGAATGGTGCTTGCTCGAGATGTGTTTCGCAACGACAGTCCGACCGGAATGCCCATCTGCGGCAAGGAAACCGTTCTGACCGATGCCTTGATCGCCCGGCTGGATCACCTTGATGTGCAGTCGATTTATGTGGATGGGCACCCGCTCAATCAGGATGGTGAGCGAAAGCTGGAGGACCTGCTGCGTGACCTTGACCACCGTTTCGAAAAGGTTCGCCAGGATCCGCTGACCAGCAAACTCTACGATATCTATGCCGATTACCTTAAGCGTTCCATGGGAGAATGAGTTGGACGACAAGCGCAGTGAACTGAAAAAGATCATCATGGATACCAGGACGCTGCCAACACTGCCCGGTGTCATCAATAAACTCAATACCCTCGCAGAAGACGCCAGGGCTTCGGTACAGGAAATGGCCAAGATCGTATCCTCCGACCAGGTCCTTTCGGCCCGTATCCTGAGGCTGGCCAATTCACCCTCCTATGGCTTTTACAGGGTTTCCACCATCTCCAATGCCATGATTCTCCTGGGGGTCAATGTGGTCAAGAGTCTGGCACTTTCCTCGTCCATCTTCGAGATTATGGAGAAGAATAGCGTGGGGCTCTGGGAACATTCGATGGGGGTCGGTGTGGCGGCCAATATGATCGCCCGCAAACTGGCCCTGCCGGAATGCGAAGAGATCGCCACTGCCGGGCTGCTGCATGACATCGGCAAGGTTATCATCAGTTTGAAGTGCAGTGACGCCGAAAAGCGGATTCTCAGTATTGTCCGCAACCAGGAAAAGTACATGATAGAAGCTGAGCTGGAGGTTATCGATACAGATCATGCCGAAGTGGGGGGCTGGCTGGCCAAAAGCTGGTTTCTGCCGGACAAGCTGAGCGAGCCGATTGCATTTCACCATGACGTGACCAGGTCCGTAAACCATCGCATCAAGACGGCTGTTGTGCATATCGCCGATGTGCTGGTCAAGGCCAGCGGGTTCGGAGACAGCGGCGATAGCTATGTCCCTCCGATCCAGAAGGCCGCCTGGGACATGCTTAAGCTGAATGACGAGCTGCTGGCTGACCTGGTGGATGAATTGGAAGACAAGCTGGTTGAAGTGAGGAACTTCAGCATTGAGATGCAGGGCTGATATGCCCAATTCGGTCAGGATAGCACTGGTTACTTCTGACAGATCACTCGCTTCCAATGTCCTGCTTCGTCTTCACAGCAAGGGCTATCAGGGCTCGAGTCTGGCCTGCTTTGATTCCGTGCTGGGGGTGTTCTACTCCGATCCGCCTGACCTGCTGATTATTGACCTTTCGACGGACCGCGACTGTGCTGTCAAGGTTGTGACCACACTCCGTCGGGACAGTTTCTTCAGTGCCATACCGATTATCGGGCTGATGGGTGCTGGGGAAAGCGGCTCTTTTGATTGGGAGTGCTGTCCACTGGATGATTTCACTATCCTGCCGCCTAACTTCAATGAACTCTTCTGCCGCATATCTCTTTCTCTGGCTCGCCTTAAACGCGTTTTTGACAACAACCCACTGACGCGCCTGCCTGGCAATACCTCCATCCAGCGGGCTATTCAGGACGCCATGGGGCTGCCGTTGGCGGTCTGCTATGTAGATATCAACCACTTCAAGCCCTATAACGATGTCTTCGGTTTTTCCCATGGCGATGAGGTGATCCGCATGCTGGCCAGGATCATGTTCAATGCAGTGCATGATGCCGACGGTGGTTTCTGCGGTCATATCGGCGGCGACGATTTTGTCTGCATCATACCTGTAGTCCTGGCCGAAATGGTCTGTCAGACGATCATTGGCCACTTTGACCAGATTGTTCTGGATCTGTTCGATGAGCAGACTAAGGGTCTGGGGTACTACCTCGGCACCAACCGCAAAGGGGAGGAAGAAAAGATTCCGCTTTTGTCCGTTTCCATCGGGATTGTTCCCATGGATTCTCCCAGGATCACCCATTTTGCCCGGGTGGCTGAACTGGCTGCAGAACTGAAGAAACGGGCCAAGCAATCGGAGAAGAGCTGCTGTGTGATTGACAAGCGCCGCCAATGACTGCCTAGCAGCATGTGGCTGGCACATAAAAAAGGCGCCCTCCCTGATCTGGAGGGGCGCCTTTTTTGTCGGCTGTTTATGTCGATTCGGTTACATTTTGTGGCACTTGCCGCACTCGTCCTGAACCGAGAAAGCGTCCTTGCCCTTGTTGTGGCAGGCACCGCAGGACTTGCCCTGTTCCATGTCGGCCATGGTCGCTTTGAGTTTTCCGGCCTTGAACGGGAAGATCTTGGTGTGGCAGTCGCTGCATTTGTAGGACTGGGTATGGAATTCATGGCTGAAGACCGCTTCGCCGGCCGAGGTCTTGAACTTGATTTTGGCCGCTTTCATGCCTTTGTGGCACTTGTCGCAGTCACCTGTCGATGCAAACGCGTCTTTGCCGTTGTGGCAGGCACCGCAGGATTTGCCTTTGGTCATGTCATTCATGGTGGCTGTGCCAACCACGGCTTTATAGGGGAAGGTTTTCGTGTGGCAGTCTTTGCAGCTGTATGCCTGGGTGTGGAATGCATGGCTGAAAGTGGCCGGCGTCACCCCTTTGATTGCAAAGGTGATGTCTTTGGGTTTCATCCCCTTGTGGCAGCGATCGCAGTTTGCTGTCACGCCGAAGGCCCGTTTACCGTTATGGCAGGCGCCGCAGGTACGGCCTTTCTCCATCTCGGCCATGGTCACAGCCTTTTCCTTGCCGGTGATGACCTTGCCGTTATGGCATCCCCTGCAGGCTCCGCTCGTCTTGGATATATGGATTGAGTGGCTGAAAACCGCTTCGCCCAGACCTTTGACCTTGTAGCTGACATCTCGGGGTTTGCCTTTGTGGCAGCGCACGCAGTCCTTATCGCTGGTCACGCTGAAGGCCTTTACGCCGGTGTGGCAGGCACCACAGGATTTGGTCTTCTCCATCTCGGCCATGGTGTAGTGACGACGGCTTCTCAGGTTGAAGATGGCGTCATGACAGACCTTGCATTTGTTGTTGTACTTGGTCAGGTGCAGTTCGTGGCTGAATACGACCGGCTCGGAATTCTTGAAATTAAAACGGATATCCTTGGTTTCCACTGCGTATGAGCAGGCTGCTGTAACAAGCAGAAGCGCCAAGGTGATAAGTGAAGCTTTTCTAAACATAATTCCACTCCTCATTACGGTTAAAATAACATTTTCAAGCGGGTAACTATACAGATAGGTGCACCAGTCGTCAATCCTTAATTGCCGGTGATACCACGGGGAATGTCGTACGGTTTGCGGTTGATACACCCCCGTAGCTGTGGTATACAGAGTAACATTTTTCCTACAGGCGGACAGTCAATGCTCTCACTAGAACGACTTATCGAACATGCTCTGGCCGAAGACATCCATACCGGTGATATTACTACTCGGGCTGTGGTTCCAGGCAAGCGTCCTGCCGTGGCCCGACTGATCGCCAAGGAAGATCTGGTGCTGGCCGGAATTGCCGTTGCCAAACAGGTTTTCAAACGCCTCAACGCCGGCATTTCCTTCTCGGCCTGTTATGCCGACGGGACCCGGGTGAGCAAGGGAGACCTGATAGCTACCATTCAGGGCGACGCGGCTGACCTTTTAATGGGGGAAAGGGTAGCGCTCAACCTGCTCCAGCGGATGTGCGGTGTCGCCACTCTGACGGCCTGTTTTGTTGAAGCGGTGTCCGGCACCAAGGTGCGCATAGTTGATACCCGCAAGACAACCCCCGGTCTGCGTGAACTGGAGAAGTACGCTGTTCGGGTGGGTGGAGGTGTCAATCACCGCACCGGCTTGTACGATGGTGTCCTCATCAAGGAAAACCATATCGCCGCGGCGGGCGGCATCGCTGAAGCTATCAGCCGCGCCCGGGCCTACATCCCCCATACTCTCAAAATCGAGATTGAAACCGAAAGCCTGGCTGAGGTGGAGGAAGCGCTGGCCGCCGGTGCCGACATCATCATGCTGGATAATATGAATCTGGCTGAAATGCGCAGCGCCGTGGCCATGATTGCCGGACGCGCGCTGGTGGAGGCCTCGGGTGGGGTCAATCTGGATTCGGTTCGCGCCATTGCTGAGACCGGCGTTGATATTATTTCCGTCGGGGCGCTGACTCATTCACCGCGGGCCATGGATATTTCCATGCTGCTGGATTAGGCCATGCACCACAGGGCTTCTGCCATACTGCGCCTGTTCCGTCAGGAGGGAGGCTTCCTTTCGGGCGAGGTCATCAGCCGTGAACTCAACGTATCGCGCACTGCGGTCTGGAAG
The DNA here is from genome assembly GCA_002298925.1 of Geobacter sp. UBA698. Classification (GTDB taxonomy): domain Bacteria; phylum Desulfobacterota; class Desulfuromonadia; order Geobacterales; family Pseudopelobacteraceae; genus Pelotalea. The sequence goes on from DBMM01000018.1 coordinate 5,607, forward strand.
CATATTTCGGCCCTGCGGCAGGCCGGGTATGTGATTGAGGCTGTCCCCTCGCGGGGGTATCAGCTGCTGTCTGCTCCTGATGTTCTCAATGTGGAGGAAATCGAGGCGCACCTGAAGGCAGTCGTCATGGGTAGGCGCTTTGTCTGTCTGGCCGACACGGCCTCTACCAATGTCGATGCCTTTCGCTTGGCCGAGCAGGGGGCTGTCGAAGGAACGGTGGTTCTGGCCGACAGCCAGAGCAGCGGCAAGGGGCGCATGGGGCGGATCTGGGCATCACCGGCCGGGGTCAATTTTTACTGCTCGGTGGTGCTGCGGCCCAGTGTCATGCCTTACGAGGCGCCTCAGCTGACTTTCCTTTCCGCGGTGGCGGTGGCCCGGGCCATTGAATTGGCCACGGAACTCCGGCCCCAGATCAAGTGGCCCAATGATGTGCTGATCGATGGTAAAAAAGTAGCCGGCCTGCTCAACGAGATGAGTGCCGAAACAGATGGTGTCAATTTCGTGATTCTAGGCATCGGCGTGAATCTGAATATGTCGGCTGACCAGTTTCCTTCCGACCTGCGGCATCCTGCCACGTCGCTCCGGCTGGAGTTGGGGCGTCCGGTAGCCCGGGCGCGCTTTGCCGCCGTGCTGCTGAATGAACTGGATCGTCTGTACGACTCCTTTCGTTCTCAGGGATTCGGCCCGGTACGGGAGGAATGGCAGCAGCGCTGCAACGCCCATGGTCGTGAACTCGTGGTCAGTGATGGCGGCCGGGAAACCGTCAGGGGATTGTTTGCCGGTATTGATGGTGACGGAGCGCTGTTGGTGGATCGTGGCGATGCCGGTGTTGAAAGGATTCTCAGCGGAGATGTGAGGGTACTCTGAAATGCTTCTGGTGATAGATGTCGGCAACAGCAATATTGTCCTGGGAATTTATAACGGAACCGAACTTGTCCGCAATTGGAGGCTTTCCACGGATAAATCCCGGACCTCCGATGAATATGCGGTTCTACTGCACAGCCTGTTTGCCCAGGCCGGACTCGGCTTCGAGTCGATCAAGGCGGCCATTATTTCCTCGGTTGTTCCTCCGCTGACCAGCGTGATGGAGGCAATTTCCCACGATTTCTTTGACTTGGCTCCCTATGTGGTCGGTCCCGGCATCAAGACCGGCATGCCGATTCATTACGATAATCCGCGTGAGGTGGGAGCCGACCGAATCGTTAATGCCGTAGCCGGCTATGAAAAGCACAAGTGTGCCCTGATCATAGTTGATTTCGGTACCGCCACCACCTTCGATTATGTCAATGCCAGAGGGGAGTATTGTGGCGGCGCCATAGCGCCCGGTCTGGCCATCTCCCTGGAGGCACTCTTCCAGCGGGCCAGCAAGCTGCCCCGGGTAGATATCGCCAAGCCTCCCCAGGTTATTGCCAAAAATACGGTCAATTCCATGCAAGCCGGCATTTTTTATGGCTATGTGGGACTGGTCGATGAAATTGTTGGACGGATCAGGGCTGAATCCAAGGATAACCCCAAGGTGATCGCCACCGGCGGACTGGCCAATCTGATTGCACCGGAATCCCGCACCATAGAGGATGTGGATGATTTTCTGACCCTGGACGGTTTGAGGATCCTGTACGAAAGGAATTGTTGATACTGGTTGCTGCAAGGAGTCTGCAGGAAGTCTGACAGGCGCGGCTGTTTTGAATGACAACACTGATGTGGCGGTTTCACTGCAGTTATTTCATTTCAAGGGAGGCACTCCATGGGACAGTACGAAACGAGCAAGATCCGCAACCTGGGCATAATCGCGCACGGCGGCGCCGGTAAGACCTCATTGGCCGAGGCGATCCTCTACAATACCGGCATGGTTGACCGGCTGGGACGTGTGGATGACGGTACCGCGACCATGGATTTTGAACCTGAAGAACTCAAGCGCAAGATATCCATCACGTCGGCGCTGGATCACTGCGAGTGGAACGGACACTCCATCCACTTTGTGGATACACCCGGTTACGGCAACTTCATCGCCGATACCCGAGCATGCATGCGAGCATTGGATTGTGCCGTGGTGATACTGTCAGCCATTTCGGGGGTCAAGGCGCAGACCGAGGAAATCTGGAGCTGGGCCAACGAGTTCGAGATCCCGCGGCTGGTCTTCGTCAACAAGATGGATCGCGAGCGAGCCAGTTTTCTGCGTGCCATCGACGATATGGAAAAGGCATTGGGAGCACGCGGGGTGGCCATCCAGATGCCGATCGGCGCCGAGGGGGACTTTGAGGGAATTGTTGATCTGATTGCCATGAAGGCCTGCATGTATGCCAAGGATGGCTCTGGCAAATTCAGCGAAGGGCCGATACCGGCTGGGTGTCTGGATGAGGCCAACAGGCTGCGGGAGCATATGGTCGAGGTCGTGGCTGAGGCTTACGATGCCTTGACTGAAAAATACCTGGAAACCGGCGAGTTGAGCGAGGAGGAGATTCTAGACGGCTTGCGGGTCGGCACCATGCGCAATACCTTTACCGCCGTGCTGTGCGGTTCCGCCACCGCCAACATTGGTGTGGCTCACCTGCTGGATACCATCTGTTCCTTTCTTCCGTCGCCGCTGGACCGCACCAAGGCGGTCGGTTCCCACCCCAAAAGCGGCGACATCATCGAGCGGGCTCCGGACGAGAATGAGCCTTTCTCTGCCCTGGTTTTCAAGACCACTTCCGATCCATATACCGGCAAGATCACCATTTTTCGCGTCTACTCCGGCGTGCTCAATTCCGACTCCACCATCTTCAACTCCAGTAAGGGGGTGGAAGAACGTATCGGCCAGATCTACGAGCTGGAAGGGAAAAAGCAGCACCCCATCAAACAGGCCGTGGCCGGCGATATCGTGGCGGTGGCCAAACTCAAGGAAACCGTTACCGGAGACACACTCTGCGACATGGCCAAGCCGATCGTGTATGAGCCGGCCAAACAGCTGCTGCCGGTGATCTCCTACGCCATCGAGCCCAAGACCAAGGCTGACGAAGACAAGATTCACAATGCCCTGCATCGCATGATCGAAGAGGAGCCGACCCTGGAGTCGCATCGCGATCCCCAGACCAAGGAGTTCATCATTTCCGGCATGGGACAGGTTCATCTGGAAGTGATTGTCGAGAAGATGAAACGCAAGTTCGGGGTGGACGTTCTCCTCAAGACACCTAAAGTTCCCTATCTGGAAACCATTCGCGGCACGGCCAAGGTACAGGGCAAATACAAGAAACAGTCCGGCGGGCGCGGTCAGTACGGTGACTGCTGGATCGAAATGTCACCCAACGGCCGCGGCGAGGGATATCTGTTCGAAGACAAGATCGTGGGGGGCGTAATTCCGCGCCAGTATATCCCGGCAGTGGACAAGGGCATCCAGGAAGCGGCTTTGGAAGGTTTTCTGGCAGGCTACCCGGTAGTGGATTTCAAGGTGGCGCTCTACGACGGTTCCTTTCATACCGTCGACTCTTCGGAGATGGCCTTCAAGGTGGCCGGTTCCATGGCATTCAAGAAGGCCATGGAGATCTGCAAACCGGTCCTGCTGGAGCCGATCGTGAACCTGAAGGTGACCGTTCCGGACGAGAATATGGGCGACGTGATAGGTGATTTGAACTCCCGACGCGGCAAGGTGGTGGGGGTGGAACCAAAAGCCAATTCCCAGATTATCCGTGCCGTGGTACCCATGTCGGAAGTTCTGGCCTATTCCAACGACCTGAAATCGATGACCAGCGACCGTGGTCTTTTCAGTACCGAGTTTTCCCATTACGAGGAACTGCCGACCCATCTGTCCCAGAAGGTCATCGCCGAGGCCGCAGCCAGGAAGAACGGTAACAGCCATGCCTGACGGACGGAGCTTGGCCGCCCGTCATCGAATGATACAGGCAGACAAAACCAATACGGAGGTTGTTGATGGATTTTAAATTCAGTAAGGACACAGATAGCGCGACCAGCCCGAAGCAAGAAGCTTCCGGTGGAGGTAATCGGCAGACCGCGCTGCTGCTTGTCCTGCTCATGCTGGTGGGCGGATTCGGCTATGTCTACTTTTTTACCGATCTGGTAAAACCGCAGTCAGAACAGAAACCGGCCGAGATGCCAGCGCCCCAGGTAGTCAAGAAGCCTCTGCCGGCTGCCAATGCCCCGGCGGCACAGCAAGTGGCAGGCACCCCTGCAACAGCTCCGCCTGTGGCATCGGAGAAGAAGGATGGAGCGGCATCGGGCAATGCGGAGCCGGCCAAGGTCGCCCAGGCAGTGACTGTTACCCCGGCAGGCAAGGAGCAAGCCAAGGCTGTTCAAGAGCCAAAGAAGCCAGAGCCTGTCAAGTCTGATGCTGCTAAACCGCTGCCGGCCCCGGCCGATGCCAATGCGCAAAAAACGCAGGTATTACCAAAAACAGATGAAAACAAGCCTGCTGCTGTCGAGCAGAAGGCAGCGGCCGCTGCTGAAAAAAAGAGTGTTGCGGCTGGCAAGGCGGACAAAAAAACTGCTGTTGACAAAGGTGCCGCTGGCAGAGACAAGACAGCCACCTCGTCCACGACCAAATCGTCCAAATCAAAGATCAAAACCGCAAAGAAACCGGTGGCCGTGGCTGCGAAAGAATCAGCAGGCCCCTGGACAGTGCTGGTCGGCAATTACATGCTGGAAGACGCCATGGCAGCCGATATGGCCAGGATCAGGAAGACCGGTCTTCAGGCGGCTATCCAGCAGGGCGCGCGCAAAAAAACTCCCATGCATCGACTTTTTCTGGCTGAATATGCTGACCGCAGCGCTGCCCAGGCAGAGCTGGAGAAACTGAAAAAACATACCTCAGACGCTTTTGTGCTCGGTCAGGGGGGCAAATATGCCGTCTATGCCGGATCCTATCTGCTGGATGACCGGGCTACCTCGGAAAAAGAGCGTTTGGCTGCCGCCGGCTTTGCTCTGACTTTGCGGAGCGCCGAGGTGGCGATTCCTTCCAGGAGTCTCACTGCCGGCACGTTCTCAGACAAGAGCGCTGCCGAAGCAGTTGTTGCCAAGCTGAAAAGCGCGGGGCTCAAAGCAAGCCTGCAGCGTTAGCCGGAACTCATGGCAGAAAAAGTCAGGCTGAAAATTTCATCGGCCGTGGCAGCCTATGTGAACCCGGGCGTGAGCGGTGAAGAAAAATTGAGCGGCATCAGCAGAGCAGCGACCATGTCCGTCGTTGACCAAATTACTCTGCTTAGCTGCCTGATGCGTGATGCCGATGAGGTTGTCAGGCTGGCCGCTTCGGCTGCATTTTCCGCCTTGCCATTTGAGCTGCTGCTGGAATATGCGGCCTTGCCAGTCCCGCATCCGTTACTGCTTGATGGCATTGCACGGGTTCATTATGCCAGGCCGGAAATTGCCGCAGCACTCTTGGGATGTGAGGCGCTTTCTTCCCAGGCACGTACATTTCTTGAACGATTCAATTCTGTTGCCGGACTTACTGTTGATGCTGGCGGAACTGAGCAGAGTTGTGGCACGGAGGAGGCTGCTGGCAGCCGTTGTCCTGATGATGACGGGAGCCTTTCAGATGCCAGCCAGGTTGAAGGAGATGATTCAGAATTAGGGGTCTGCGAGGAGAACGAGGAGTATCTCAGCAAGTACAAAATGGCTCAAGTCATGGGTATCGCCGAGAAGATCAAGATGGCGCTGACTGGCGACAAGGAGTGGCGCGCCATTCTGATCAAGGATGCCAACAAGCTGGTGTCGGGTGGTGTCATCAAAAACCCACGAATAACTGAGGCAGAAATCATCACGATTCTTAGAGTGGGTGTCCAGAATGACGAGATTATCCGACTGATCTGTGCCAACAAAGAATGGATCAAGAACTACAAGATTCGCAAAGCGCTGGTTGATAACCCCAAGACGCCGCTGCCGCACGCCCTGCGCTATCTTGCCACGTTGGGTGAAAAGGATGTCGCCGGTTATGCCAAAAGCAAGAATATCTCATCGGTGCTTTCAACTCAGGCCAAACGGATGCTACTGAACAAAAAGAGATAGTTAGCCAGGAGCCAGGATGGCCATTGTAAACCATGCCAAGCGCGAAATTAATGCCAAGATCGTCTATTATGGCCCGGAAAATGCAGGTAAGTCGACTTCGCTGCGTTATATCTACGACAGGATTAAACCTTCACTGCGCGGTGAACTGAAAACCTTGTCCTCAGGTGGTTCATCACTGTTTTTCTTTGATTTTAGCCCCTTTGAACAACCGGTTTTCGCGGGCTATCAGCTGAGATTGCATGTATATACCCTCCAGGGTCTGGTTGCTAATCCAGCTGCCTGGAAAATGACGCTCAAAGGTGCAGACGGAGTGGTAATTGTGGCTGATGCTACCCCGGCAGGCAGACCGGCGCTACGTGAGAGTGTGGTGAGGCTGCGTGAGTATCTGGGTTGCTACGGTCTGGCGCTGGATGTGGTGCCGTTCGCTCTCCAGCTTAATAAAGTCGATCTGGCCGGCCCGGTCGTAGCATCTGAAGTTGCATCCGAGTTGGGGCTGGACGGCCAATGTGCCTGTCTGACCATGGCTGACAGGGGGGAAGGGGTCCTGGATGTACTGGCGGGTCTTTCCCGCCAGATCATGGACCACATCCGGGTGCGTGAAGATCTGCGTGAAGATCCGCTCCAGGAGAAGGGGCAGGAAGTTGATGCCTCTGCTGGAAGTTCCTCCAAAGCTTTGCAGGATAAGCCCGCAGTGGAAATAATGGAAAACGGTGAGAACGTAACTGCCGTTGATAGCGCACTTTGCGGACCGGCCGCAAAGGATTCGGTTCCGCCCGGTCATCTTACGTCCGGGGGCATGGTCGCTTTAGGGGATATTTGCGTTGAGGATGGCATTGTACGGATTCCCCTGGATGTATCCCACCCTGGCGGAATACAACGTCTGGTGGTGTCTGTGTCGATTGCACCTGTCCCTGCAGCTGATGTTGCAGTTTGAGTGTTGCCGTAACTGGAACTGAAAGTCAGGAAGGTAAGGATTTTCAGGCGCCGGACGGTTTCTGGCGTTTCAGAGCCGGGAAGAGGAAGGGAGCCATCTGTTGGTAACGACGGTATACTTCGCCAAATTCTGCCAGCAGTCTCCGTTCCTCCAGCATAGCGCCAAGCGTGAAGTAGACACAAGATAGCAGGGTCAGCAGTAGCCATTGGGTCGTCATGACCGGGTTCAGCACGAGAAAAATGACCGCAAATAGGTATAATGGATGTCTCGTCAGGGCGTAGCAGCCTGTAGTTGTCAGGCTGTTGCGCTGTTTTGATCCGCTACGCCATTGACTTAATCCGATGAATTCGGCCGTACCGGTCTGCCGGATGCATAGTAGCAGCACGGATGCTGCCATCAGTTGCAGCAGGTACATAACCAGACTCCAGATGCCGGGAACATAGTAGATCACGGCTGAATGCCGGTCGGCCGCCATGACCCATCCGAACATGATCAGCGCTGCCAGGTTGTAGCATATCCGGTATAAGCGGGGGGCTCCGCTGAAGACTCTGCTAATGGATAGCTTGACTCTTCCTGTTGCAAACAGCGAGTGGATGGCGGCAAAGAGGATGAAACGGAGTATGAACAGGGTGTGATCTGTCAAGACAGACTCCTTGTCGGGAGGATAGTTGCAACGCGTAATATTACCAGCTTGTATGCACAACCACAACGTGCTATATAGCGCGAATACACTGAATAAAAGCAGAGGGGGATTGTTGATGGCTGTTATTACAATATCGCGGGAAATGGGGACAGGCGCTTACCAGATTGCCAGCGAAGTTGCGAAGAAACTCAAATATACTCTTGTTGATGGGGCCAGCATCAGCGCCTGTGCCGCGAAGTACGGTCTCTCATCGGAGATGCTCCAGGTGGTGGATGAAAAGCCGCCTTCCTATATTACCGTCGAGGACCGCAAACGTGCCGCCGCTCTCAATACGCTGGAGTTGATCCTGCTTGATTTCGCCCGAAAGGGAAATGTGATCCTGTACGGACGCGGTGGACAGGATCTGGTAAAGGAGTGTGGCAATGTCCTGCGGTTGCGTTTTACAGCCGATTTTGAGGAGCGGGTGGAACGTTTTGCCGAGCGGGAGTGGATAGATCCTGACCTGGCTCGTACCATGCTTCGCCGTAGCGATCATCAGCGTGGTGGGTTCATTCATTTCTATTTCGACCGCGACTGGAGTGATCCGCTGTTTTACGACATAACGTTCAATACCTCGCGCCTTTCATCCGGAGCGATTGTCGAGAGTATTGTGGCTGCTGTCAAGGATCTCTCACTGAAAGAGGCTGAGAAAGAGGCCATTGAGATGATCGATAATACCATCTTGATGAAAAAGATTGAAACCGCTCTTCTGAACTCTCCAGATCTTGATTATCGCCCTTTCAAAATTACGGTTGCAAAAGGACGCGTCAGACTCAGCGGCCATCTCGCATCGGATGAGGAAAAGAAACTGGCCCTCAAAATTGTCGAATCGATCAAAGGGGTCAAGTCAGTCGAGGATGACATTCAGATTGTAAATTTTGGTACCTACAAAGACAAAAGCTGGTAAAAACTGTACGGGTTTCAAATCCTGCCGGTCAGTTCCGGCGGTTTGAGAGCCAGTCAATCAGAGGGGCGAGGAGGGTGCTGCTGAAGCGGATGCCGCCTCGCCCCTTGCCCATTTCCAGTCCTTCCTCGATGCCGTGGAAATCAGATCCTCCGGAAATCATCAATCCGCATTCCACTGCCAATCGCCGCAGAAACTCCATTTCATCAGACTGGGCCAGGTTGTTGTAGACTTCAACGCCATCCAGTCCCAGATCATGTAATTCCAAGATGATGCGCCGCAGTTCCTGGCGGTCGGACGATACGCTGGTTGGGTGGGCCAGAACCGCCACTCCTCCGATACGCCTGATTTCGGAGATAGCGTCATCAATCGGCCAGTAGAGTTTGGGGACGTTGCAGGGGATCAGATAGCGCTGGAAAGCGTCCTCTACCGACGTGACGTAGCCTCGCTCCAGCAATGCCCTGGCAATGTGGGGGCGACCGATGACATCCCGGGCGTAACCGAGTACTTCATTCAGGGGGATTGCCGAGCGGTTTTCATGGGCAAGAAGCTGATTGACCTGTTCGAGTATTTCGCCATTACGGTGCTCGCGGCGTACCCTGAAATCATTCAGCTTGTCCAGAAAAATCCGGTCCCGATAATCAAAGCCGTATCCCAGCAGGTGCACATCCTGCCACTCCCTGAACTGGACAGATAGCTCAACCGCCGCAAAAAGAGCGATGTCTGATGATCTAGCAGCCTTTATTCCGTCATCGATGCCTGCCACGGAATCATGGTCTGCGATGGCAATAGCCTGCAGGCCCATCCGGACGGCTCTCTCGACCAGTTCTGCTGGGGATAGGGCGCCATCTGAGTAATTTGAGTGGACGTGCAGATCCACATACTGAGTATCTGTATTCATGCTTGTCAGTGTAACTGCTCGGGGCGGAAAATAAAACCGCTATTGTGCGTTGTGGGCGTATTGGGTACTATTGGCACTATGATTCCATTTGATATAGATTCAGTAATTACCATACTGCGGGCAGAATACCGGAACTGGCAGACGCCGGCCGTTACCATCGTGGCGCAGTGTGGTCGCAGCCCCTTCAAGGTGCTGGTATCCTGCCTCATCTCGCTGCGCACCAGAGACGAGGTGACAGCTGTGGCATCAGCACGGCTATTTGCCCGGGCCGATACCCCTGAAGTAATGTTGTCTGTTCCCCAGCAAGAGGTGGAGAGTCTGATCTATCCGGCCGGTTTCTACCGCAATAAGGCGGCCCAGATCTTGGAAATCTCGCGACGGCTGGTTGCCGATTATGGCGGCAATGTGCCGGAAGAGATCGACGAACTGCTGAAATTCAGCGGAGTAGGGCGCAAAACGGCCAACCTGGTGGTGACTCTGGGCTTTGGCAGCCCCGGCATCTGTGTCGATACCCATGTTCATCGCATCTGCAACCGTTGGGGCTATGTGTCTGCGAAGACACCGAATGAGACGGAAATGGCGTTGCGCGCGCAATTGCCATCCCGCTACTGGATCGAGATCAACGACCTGCTGGTAGCTTTTGGTCAGAATCAGTGTTATCCGATATCGCCCCGATGTTCCGTTTGCCATTTGGCTGGGTTCTGTGCTCGCTCGGGTGTCGATAAGTCCCGCTGAATTACTGCTGCTGTCGGTTGCCTGAAGTCTGATGCAGTCGACATTAGAACAACGTTTTTGATCGGTATTTGATTGGTATTTGATTGTTGCCAGCAGGTGGTTTTGTGTGTAAAATATTGAGTCATTATTCGATAAAAGCACTTAATTATGCGGGAGGGAATATGCTCAGAAAAATTGGATTCATCGGGCTTGGTACTGTTGGCAAACATATGGCTGCCAATTTAACGAAAGCAAGTTACGAGCTGACTGTTTTTGACACTAACCAGGGGGCTGTTAATGATCTGGTGGCTCTTGGCGCAAAGGGAGCGGCTTCCGCCGCCGAGGCAGCCAAAGGCCGTGATCTGGTTATCGCCATTGTACCGGATGATAATGAACTCGTCTCCATGGTCTTCGGGAGTGAAGGCGTGCTTGCCGGCATCGATGCCGGGACGATTTTGGCCGATATGGGTTCACACCCACTGGATGTAACCATGAAGGTAGCCGAAGAGGCTGTCAGGAAAAAGGTGCTTTACCTGGATGCACCGGTGTGGGGCAACAAGGACCATGCCGTCAACGGCCTGATGACGATTATCACGGGTGGCGACCCGGCCTTGGTGGGACGCTGTCAGGAACCATTTTCCTATTTTGGTCTGAATGTCATTCATGTCGGTCAGGTGGGCGATGCCACCAAGATGAAGTTCATTGTAAACCTGGTGCAGGCGGAACTGGTGCAGGTGCTGGCTGAAGGCCTTGTGTTCGGCGACAAGATGGGCTTTTCTGCTGACAAGATCCTGGAAGTGCTGGATACACGCGGTGTTGCTTCGCCTCTCTTTCATCAAAAAGGGCGCTCCATGGCCCGCGGCGATTTCTCCCGCAGTCTGGCGCTCAAGTACGTTAATGACCAGCTGCATACGGTCATGAACGCTGCACGTCTGGTCGGTCTGAATCTGCCTGCGGCCGAAGCGGCCAGCAAGGTGTATGAGCAGGCCGTTGAGGCCGGCTGGGGCGAAGAGGATTTCTCCGCCGTCATCAAGGTGTTGCGAAAGTAGTGTGGGTACCGTGAATCATTTTGACAGTTTGAAAGGCGTCCTTTGTTGGGCGCCTTTTCTCTTTTGACCGTTGTTTGTCCTGTGATTTGAACTTCAGGGTCTAGGGAGGGTGTTCTATGAAAACAGCATTTCGCCCCCGTCAGGTTTATGTGGCCGCATCTTGGATGGCGCCGGTCGGGCGCTACAATGGCAAGGAAAAGGAGAATCTCTCATTTCTGGAGATGGCCGAACGGTGCGGAGATGTCTTTATTGGAAGTCCGGTCAGGCGACGGGAAATCGAGGCCGTGGTAGTCGGCAGTCAGAATCCGGCTGCTTTCTCTGGTGTCGATAACACTGCCGCCAAAATAGCGGGTATTCTGGGGATATCCGGTGCCAAGTCGGTTCTGATCGATACGGCTTCGTCGTCAGGGGCCTCGGCATTTGAAAATGCCTACCTGGAAGTGGCTTCGGGGCGTCACGACCATGTGCTGTCAATCGGCATTCAAAAGATGAGCGAGACCTCAACCCTTGACTCAACCCGCATTATTGCCGGGTTGATTGACCGTGAAGAGGCCGAATTCGGGCTGACGATGCCGGCCTGCGGAGCCTTGGTGGCCCGCGCCCTCAAGAATAGGCTCGGCTTGACGGATGAAGAGTGGACCGCCTACACGGCCATGCTGACGCAGCGTAGCCAGAGGTACGCAGCGAAGAATCCGGATGCCCATCTGAACATGCTGATTGAGGTTGAAGATTATTACCGCCAGATTGCCAACGGCAAAAATTACCGCTACTGGCATCCGCTCCGTTATCATGACTTTTGTCCCATGTCCGATGGCATGGCAGCAGTCATTCTTACCTCCAAGCCACAGGATGTCATGGTGAGCGGCGTCGGTAGCGCCACGGATATTCCCACCATTGCCGATCGAAACTATTTTCACTCCTTTCCGGCCACGGTCATTGCTGCCGGATATGCCTACGGCATGGCCGGCATCAAGGATATTCGCTCCATGGCTGGGCGACTCCATGTCAACATGCACGATCCCTTTAACGGTTTTGGCCCAATCAATATGGTTGACCTGGGGGTTGTGAGTCGCAGTCGCCTGATGGACGCTCTGTTTGATGACGAACTGACAGGTCCCAGTGGTGCTTTTCCTACCAATCTGACCGGAGGTCTCAAGGGGCGGGGACACCCCCTGGGCGCTACGGGCATGATTCAGGTTGTAGAGAATCATCGTCTGATCAGAGAACGTGGCTTCGAAGCCGGTCTGTCACATTCCATCGGCGGCCCGATCAATAATAATGTTGTTGTCCTGCTGGAAAAGAGTGCCAGTTTTCAAGATCGCTGCCATGAACCTTACAAGCCGTGGGGATTGCCGTCCCTGGGTAGTCTCAAGCCTAAACATGTTGCGCTTGAGGCTTTGTTGAGCCGCCCTGCGCCGTTAGAGGGTTCCTTTGTGACATTCACAGCTCGGTTTGACTATAAAACGGGTCATCCCGAAGTGGTAATTATGATTGTTGCCTGCCGCTACGAAGGGGCCGGTTACAAGTTCCTATTTGGAGTGGATGGCAGCCACTTTGACCAGGTGGCTGCGCTCGACGCAGGTGACTCTCTGGCTGTGGAGCGTGGCGCTGAAGGCATCATGATCAATCGGATGCCGGTGCGCAAGCTTTATACCCGCACCATTAACGGCTTGGTGGATCTGGCTGAAAGTGGCTGGAAAAGATTGACCGGCAAGGGGTAACCGCTGGTATGTGCAGATAAATTGCTCAGGTGTTTTTTTCGGTTCGAAGCCGATTCGAATCCATCTTGATTTTTTTCTTTATAGTTGTTAGATTGATAGCACTCTCGATATGAGAGTGCTAATTTTTTATGCCATATAGGGATTTATAAAGGAGATTGTGTCATGGTTGCACAGTTACCGGTTGTTGCAGACAGTCTTTCGTTCTATCTGTCTGAAATACGCAAATTCCCCGTAATGAGTGAAGATGAGGAACATCTTACAGCGGTCAAGTTCTTTGAAGAAAAGGATTTAGGGGCTGCTCATGCCCTGATTACGTCGAATCTGCGTTTTGTCGTGAAGGTGGCCTATGAGTACCGTCATTACGGCCTCAAGATGCTCGACTTGATTCAGGAAGGCAATATCGGTCTCATGCTTGCAGTCAGGAAATATAATCCCTACAAGGGTATTCGACTGATTTCCTATGCTGTCTGGTGGATTAAGGCATATATCCAGAACCATATTATCTCGGCCTGGAGTCTTCTTAAAATCGGTACAACCCAGGCCCAGCGCAAGCTGTTTTTCAAACTGCGTGAGGCTAAGAACGCCATCAGTAGGCTGGGCGGAAGTGACGATGATACCCATGCCGCTGCCCAGGCTCTTAATGTTTCTGATCAGGCCGTCCTTGAGATGGAGCAGAGACTGCGCGGTGAGAGCTCTCTTGATGCGGATCTTCCCGGTAGTGACGGCATTACTGCCCTGGAGGGCCTGGCCGATGATCGTATGAACCAAGAGGAGCTCTTGTCTGAGCTGCAGGTTGGGGACAAGCTTAAACGGGAAGTTGCGCAGGTGGTGTCGAATCTTAATGAAAAAGAGCGCTTTATAATTGAAAGTCGCATAACGGCAGATGATCCCATGACGCTACAAGAAATTGCAAGCCACTTTTCAATTTCGCGCGAGCGGGTCAGGCAGATTGAGGAAGCAGCCTTGAAAAAGGTGAAACAGGCGCTAATACCGCTACTTGAAGCAGCATGATGTTTATGTGATCTCGGTGTGCAGTACGTTTTCCTTGTGATAGGTGGGGGTTTTTTCTTGTTGTAAAAAAAATAAACCTTGACAGCGGAGAGTTTTTTCTTTAAATAAACAATTTCCATTGAATGTTGGATGGCGAAGTGCTGGCGTAGCTCAACTGGAAGAGCAGCTGACTTGTAATCAGCAGGTTGCGGGTTCGAGTCCCATCGCCAGCTCCATTTAGTAAAGTACACAAGCTATTCTCCCTGGAGGGATTCCCGAGCGGCCAAAGGGAACAGACTGTAAATCTGTCGTCAGCGACTTCGGAGGTTCGAATCCTCCTCCCTCCACCACATAAATCACCGGAAACGGTCGGTATGATTCGAGCCCAGGAGACAATGTCGCTAAACTGGTAAGTGTCTGACGAACTGTTTTCACAAAACTTCGTCTGGAATATGCGGGAGTAGCTCAGTTGGCTAGAGCGTCAGCCTTCCAAGCTGAGGGTCGCGGGTTCGAGTCCCGTTTCCCGCTCCAGGATGATGCCCACATAGCTCAGGAGGTAGAGCACTTCCTTGGTAAGGAAGAGGTCACCGGTTCGAGTCCGGTTGTGGGCTCCATTTCTCAAACAACACCAGTATAATTTCTCACAAAAACCCGATCAAGGAGGGCCTGTTATCATG
>DBMM01000013.1 GCA_002298925.1 Geobacter sp. UBA698
GTTTACTGAACTACATCAATTACTAGTTAATTGTGCAACTCGTAGATCAGCAGTTCACGCGCGCGTGAACTGCTGATCTACCCATTTTGGATATTTAGACTGTGAACATGAAAAATCTATAGTCATATCCCTGCAAAATTCACCGCCATACCATCCGCTACGCTTGCCAGCCGGTCATCGTTCGTCCACAACTCGGTGCAGTCATGATGCCGCGCTATTGCCAGATGAAGCGCATCAGGCGTTTTTATCCCGAATTTTGCTTGAATCGAAAAATATCATTCGCATCATTCCCACGCCTCGCGCTCTTCGCATATCTGCAGCAGATCAATCTCCTCTGATGATAAATGCAAAGCAGGCTCAAGTCGGTTGTTTTTCAGGAAATCAAGTAAAGCGGCACTGTTTCCGACCCTGCCGTCTGTATCAAAAGCGCGTTCATTCCTCATATTCCCGTCTTCTCCAGGTCTAGTTTAGTAGGGTGATTTGGAAGCTTTGCCCACCGTTGTTGCAATACTTCGCGTTGGTCCTTACACTCTGAGAAATTCATGTTTGAGAGGAGATATTGAGGCGATCATTTCAAAGTGCCGGTCATCGTGCAGCAGATGCGCATTGTTTTCCTGGGCAACGGCGGCAATCAGAGTATCGGTGAGCGGTGCGTTGAGACCTTTATGCCGGAGAGTGTAGCCAAGCTTGCAGGCGCGCTCCCACACCTTCGCCGAAATATCAAAACAACGGAGCGCAGCCAGATCCTTGTTCAATTTGTCGTACTCTTTCAAGGATTTTGCACCTCTCAGAATCTCCATGATGACAATCGGCGTTGTCGCCAGCCTGTCGGCCATGATGAGCGAGACGATGCGCTCCTGAAACTGAATCCCTGATCCGCGCAGAAAATGTATCCAGACCGTGGTGTCGACAAGGATCAGCTCATTTGTCATCGGATCGGTACTCCTCCAGCTCTTCACAGGTCATGGTAACCGCACCGGAAGAATACATGCCCGCAAGGTGTTCCAACCGTTTTTTTCTAACATATTCCTGCAACGACAAGTTGATCAGCTCTTTCTTTGTTTTCGCGTTTGAAAGAGAAAACGCCTCTTTGAACAACGCATCATCTATGACAATTGTGGCTCTCATGATGTGTCTCCTTTAAGCACAAAATAATGGCAAAATATGTGCCTGTCAAATATGCTATATTATACACGTACAAGCGATATCGAAAGCCACACCCACCAAAACCGGACATCATGGGTAGTAAAAACTCTCATATCCCCGTCTTCTCCAGATCAAGCGCCACCAGCTTCAGCAAGGCCTCGTCATCCATTTCAGTCAGCAGAGTTTCCGCCCCTTCCAGCAGTTCCGTTGCCAACCCGGCCTTGGCAGCAATCAATGCATCGATCTTCTCTTCCACCGTACCCTTGCAGACGAACTTGTGCACCATGACGTTCTTTTTCTGGCCAATGCGGAAGGCGCGGTCGGTGGCCTGATTCTCCACCGCCGGGTTCCACCAGCGGTCAAAATGGATGACATGGCTGGCAGCGGTCAGGTTAAGACCGGTGCCGCCTGCCTTGAGAGAGAGTACGAAGAAGGGCGGGCCATCCTCATGCTGAAAGCGGTCAACGAGCTTCTTTCGCTCCCCAACCGGCGTGCCGCCATGCAGCACCAGGCCGGGGCGGCCGAACAGTGTGGTCAGAAAGGTGGCAATCGGGCCGGTCATTTCCCGGAACTGGGTGAAGATCAGCGCCTTTTCCTGACGTGAGGCAATTTCTTCAGCCAGCTCACGCAGGCGGATAAACTTGCCGCTGCGCTCCTCGCTATAATCGCCGTCACCCAGAGACTGACCGGGGTGGTTGCAGATCTGTTTGAAGCGCATCAGATAGGAAAGAATCAGCCCCCGGCGCTTCATGCCGCTTTCCTGCTGTTCGTTAAGCGCGACGGCCAGATCCTTGACCGCCTGGCCGTACAGCCGGGCCTGGGCCTTGCTGAGACCGCACCAGGCCGCCATCTCAACCTTGTCGGGCAGATCGCTGATGACATTGCGGTCGGTCTTGAGGCGGCGCAGGATATAGGGCTGCACCAGCGAACGCAACGGTGCATAGGAAGGCGGTTCGCTGTTTTCCAGTGAGGAAACAAATTGCTTGAAGCGGGGTGCTGATCCCAACAGACCGGGGCAGATGAAGTCGAACAGCGACCAGAGATCGGAGAGCCGGTTTTCAACCGGGGTACCGGTCAGGGCGATCCGAGCCCGTCCGGAAAGGCTCTTGACCGCCTTGGCCTGCTGTGTGGCGGGATTTTTGATGGCCTGGGCCTCGTCCAGCACGATCAGATTCCACTCCCGTTTTCTGAGCCACTCCTGGCGCTGGAGCATGCCATAGGTAGTCAGCACCGCATCGGCTGATGCCAGAGCCCGTTCGGGATCAGCGGCGATGCGCTCCAACTCTTTGCGTTCAATCTCGGACGGATGCAGGCAGGCAACCGTCAACGACGGTGCGAAGCGGGACAGCTCGTTCTTCCAGTTGGAAAGCAGCGAAGCCGGCAGCACCAGCAGACTGGGAGCAAAGCCCGTGTCACGCCCTTTTTGTGCCAGCAGGAGCGATATAATCTGGATGGTCTTGCCCAGCCCCATGTCGTCGGCCAGACAGGCGCCCAGCCCCAACTCCGACAGAAACCAGAGCCAGTTGAGTCCGGTCTGCTGGTAGGGGCGCAGTGTCGCCAGCAATCGGTCACCGGCCTGCACGGCCGCCAGCCTGGCCGGTTCCCGCAGTCCGGCCAACATCTCTCGCAACCGGGCACCCGCTTCCACAAAGGCCCAGCCGGTTTCGTCCAGCATGGGATCGCTGCCGGACAGGTCGCGCCGGGCGCCGGCCAGCAAGCGCATCCCTTCCACAAACGACAGGCCATCCTCACCGGCCTCGGCCTCGATCCGTTGCCACTGCGCCAGTGCCTGGCTGAGCTTTTCGCCATCCACCTCTACCCACTGACCACGTAATAAAACAAGCCCCTCCCCGGCCGATGTCAAAGTAGCAATCTCCTCCGGCGACAGGTCGGCACCCTCCAGGGTCAGCTGCACCCTGAAATCCAGCAAGGCCTGCGCAGAAAGGAATTCTCCCGGCTGTGAGCCGATAGCCACCTGCACACGGGGGCGGGGACGCTTTTTCCACCAGTCCGGCAGGCGCACGACCAGGCCGCTCTGCTCCAGAACCGGCACATCCTTCAGAAACGGGTAGGCCTCCTCCGGGGTCCAGGCCAGCGGATGATAGATATCGCCGCTCTCCAGCAATTCACGCACCCAGTCACATCGGGTACTGGCATCATGAACAGGTTCCAGCAGACGCAGCAGTGCTTCACGATTATTGGCGCCGGCATACTCACTGAGTGCCTGATTGAGCGGCAGATGCTGGGCGCGGGCATTCTTACCCAACCGGGGTATGTAGGTCGCCATGAAGGCAAAGGGGAATTCGGGATCATTCTTGTTCTCGGCCAGATGGAAGCAGACCCGTCCCACCTGGCGCCAGAGCGGCGCGTACTGCTGCAGAAAGCCGGTCAGCCCCTCCCTGTTCCGGGCAATGGAATTCTGAACCCAGCTGTCGAGATCGCTCCAGATAGCGGCAAGAACGTCAGGTGTGCAATATTCAGCGCCCGGCATGGGGGGAATACTGAGGGTCAGGTGGGCGAGAAGCGATGCATCAGGAGGCGGGAGCGGCTCAAGGCGTTCTGAAGTCGGCTGGCTCTGGCAGAGCAGGAGCAGATAGCGTGAGCCGAAGTCGCGCCAGAACATCCAGGACAGCGGCCAGTCCGGGGCGGATTTTTCTCCGGCCAGAGCCATGATCCCGGCGGACTGGGAAGAGGCAAAGGCATTATTTACTGCTTCGCCGCGAAATGGAGCCACACCGGCAGCATCGCATGGCAATACTGCCGGGGCAATCATCAACAGGTGGCCGGATGGAGAAAGAGCGAGAGTCACGGATGCATTTACCCTTCCAGCAGCAGCTCTTCGGGATTTTCGATATATTCCTTTACCCGGCGCAGAAAGCCGACCGCCTCGCGGCCGTCGATGATGCGGTGATCATAGGAGAGCGCCAGGTACATCATGGGGCGGATGACAATCTGGCCGTCCCTGACAACCGGGCGATCCTGGATGGCGTGCATGCCAAGCACACCGCTCTGGGGGGGATTGAGGATGGGGGTGGAAAGCATGGAACCGAAAACGCCGCCGTTGGAGATGCTGAAGGTGCCACCTTCCAGATCGGAGATGGCCAGGCGGTTGCTTGAGATTTTCTCGCTAAATGCGGCAATGGCCTGGTCGATCTCGTACATCTTCATCTGGTCGGCATTGCGCAATACCGGTACGACCAACCCCTTTTCGCCGCTGATGGCGATACCGATGTCAAAGTAGTGGTGATAGACGATGTCGCTAGCGTCGATGCTGGCATTTACCGCCGGAAACTCCCGGAGTGC
>DBMM01000087.1 GCA_002298925.1 Geobacter sp. UBA698
ATGAATATTAAATTAATGCAAATATAATCATCCGAACAATGAATTACGCAACCCTTGTGATTTAAATCACAACGCAGGTCGTTTTTTGTTGACACAAATAATTATAATTTATATTTAGCAATAATAAAAAAACAATCTAAACTTACTTAAGTACAAAATAGAACGACAATACTAAACCATCCGCGAGGATGGGGCGGAAAGCCTACAGGGTCTCGCTGAGACAGCCAGGTTACCGAAATATTACAGAATATTCGGTACCTGGCTTTTTTTGTACACAAAATGAAAGGAGCCCACATATGGAGAATGAAGAGAGGTTCGACACAAAGCTTGAAGATAATATCAATGATCTGGTGAAAAAAAAGGGGGTAACGCGCCGCGATTTCATGAAATTTTGCGGCGTCATGGCAGCAGCCCTCGGCCTGGAAACAACCGTCATCCCGAAGATCGCCGAAGCGCTGGTCAGCGGCCAGAGACCTCCGTTCATCTGGCTGCAGTTTTCTGATTGCACCGGGTGCACGGAGGCATTCCTGCGTTCATCCAGCCCCTTCATCGACGATCTGCTGCTGAACAAGATCTCCCTCGAATACCACGAGACAACCATGGCACCGGCCGGAGAAGCAGCCTTGAAAAGCCTGACGGAAGCCGTCAGCAACTACGCCAACAAGTTTTTCGTCGTAGTTGAGGGTTCAATCCCACTTGCCGATAACGGCAACTTTGGCAGAACCGGCGACAAAACCATGTTACAGATCGCCCAGGAGGTTTGTCCGAAGGCCAAGATGATGATCAGCCTCGGCACCTGCGCCTGCTACGGCGGCCTCCCAGCTGCCAAAGGTGGATTGACCGATGCAAAATGCGTTCACGGTGCGCTCAGTGGACTCAACGCCATCATGCTGCCGGGCTGCCCGCCTAATCCGGTCAATTTCGCCGCGCTAATCGTCAATTACCTCATGTTCAGCGATTTCCCGAAACGGGACACCTTGGGACGCCCGATCTTTGCCTATGGCAGCACGGTTCACAGCCAGTGCCAGCGCCAGAACACCGCTTGGTGTCTTCAGAATTTCGGATGCCGCGGACCCTCTACATATCATAACTGCCCTACCGCTCTTTACAATGACAAGACCAGCTGGTGCGTTCAGGCGGACGTCCCCTGCAAAGGTTGCAGCCAGCCCGGTTTCTGGGACGCGGGTACTTTCTTCGACTACAGCGGCGCTTACGTCGGGAGTGGCAGCGGAAACGATGACGATGATGATGACGAGAAAGACGATTGACCCGGCCGTGACCTGCGCTGCATAGAATTCATCGAATCCACAACGCACTGAGAAAGGAAACTGATATATGGCGAGAATAGTAATCGATCCGGTAACACGCATTGAAGGTCATCTGAGACTGGAGACAGAGGTCTCGGGAGGCAAGGTCAGCAGCGCTTGGAGCACCAGCCCACTGTTTCGTGGCATTGAACCGATCCTGAAAGAGCGTAGCCCCTTGGATGCCTGGATGATAGCCCAGCGCCTGTGTGGCGTCTGCACCTATGTCCATGGGGTAACTTCGGTCCGCAGCGTGGAGAATTCCCTGGGGCTAACCGTTCCGACCAACGCCCGAGTCATCCGCAATCTGCTGATGGGGGCACAGTTTATTCATGACCATATTGTAAATTTTTACCAGCTCCACTTGCTCGACTGGGTCGACGTTGTCAGCGCCATCTCTGCGGATCCTGCGGCAGCAGTGAACGTCGACAGGCAGATTAATTCTTCGCGCAGCCGTGATGCGGCTTACTTCACCGAAGTCAAGCAGAAGCTGGCGACCTTTGCCGGCAGCAGCCAGCTCGGCCCGTTCAAAAATGGTTACTGGGGACATCCGTCTTATATCCTGACCCCGGAAGAAAACCTGGTTTTCATGGCTAACTATCTGGAGGCGCTCAAGGCCCAGATCCAGGTAGCGCATATGCATGCCATCTATGGCGGTAAAAACCCGCACCCACAGACCATGATCGTCGGTGGAGTCACCCTCAACCGGGATCTCACCTCAGCCCGCATCAACGAATTCAGTAGCCACGTCACCGCAGCGCAGAGTTTCGTGAGCAACTATTACCTGCCGGATTCCACCTACCTGCTCAACCGCTATAAAGAATACGCGAGCATCGGCGTTGCGGAAAATCTGATGGCGTTCGGCGAATTCCCTCAGAGTTCCTCAGAACCTGCCAGCCTCTTTTTTGCACGCGGCATCATCCTCAACCAGGCAAGCAACAACGTCCTTACAGTCGATGTAAACAACATAACCGAGCACATCACCCATAGCTGGTACTCGGGAAACAGCAGCGCCAAGCCAAGTCAGGGGGAAACCGTGCCGAACTACACCACCCTTGACACATCCGGACAGTATAGCTGGATAAAGGCCCCCCGTTATCAGGGACAGCCGATGGAAGTCGGGCCTCTGGCCAGGGTCATGGTCAACTACGGCAAAGGACAATCGGCAACAGTGCAGCAGGTCAACACATTCCTGCAGAAGCTCGGTCTGCCACTTTCGGCCATGTACTCCACCCTCGGGCGAACCGCAGCCAGGGCAATCGAGACCAAGGTCATCGCCGATGCCATGGTGACCTGGGCAAGCCAGGTCAAGGCCAGCAGCCAGAGCACCAGCGCCATGCCGAACCGCAAAACGTTTACCATGGCCAGCTCCGGCTCGGGCATAGGCCTCAACGAAGCCCCACGCGGTGCCTTGGGGCACTGGGTTAATTATTCCAGTCAGAAAATCACCAATTACCAG
>DBMM01000046.1 GCA_002298925.1 Geobacter sp. UBA698
CCTGACTCATTCACCAAATCCTCGGCCTTTAATAAATGCCCCGCAGAATGGACAATAATACAGATGCCAAAGTCCGCTGATAAACATTCGGTTTCATCTGCTTCTGAACTTTCATCATAGGCGTAGACCTCAACAGGACCTCAACAAACCTGCAACCGGGCCCCTAGCCGTGGGCGATATTGATGGCGCGGGCCACGATCATCGCTATGATTGCCAGGGACATGGTGCTTTCGACCCCCATAACGAGTTTGACCCGCTTCGAATAAGGCATGGTGTCGGTCGGCGAGAAGGCGGTTGCGGCCGTGAGCGACACATACACATAGTCGGGGAAGGTTGGCTTCCAGTTGGCGGGAGCCAGCCCTTGCTGATCGGATTGCTGCTGCGGGAAGACGAGGTCGGGGAAATCCCGGTAGCCATCGGCACGCGCCTCGGGTCCATCGCCATCCAGCTCCCAGTACACGAAGGCGAAGACGGTGATGTTGACGACCCACAGCACAATGCCCACGAGAAGCAGGCCGACCGGTTCGAGCGACGATTTCCCAACAAAGATTTCCCGCACGAGCCGAACCAGGCTGACGGCGTTAGCGATGATGAGCATACTGACAAGGCTCACCGCAAGCGCGCGCATGAGCGGGCTGGGTTCCGTCCGCGGAGGCAGGTAGACAGCCACGGAAGCGACCAGAAGCACCGCCGAAATAACCGGGAACAGCCAGACGGGGCTGAGGGAGAGGCTCCTGGCCACCCAGGCCTGGCCGGCTATGACCACTACAGCCGCGCCAAACGCTGGCCAGCGCGACTCGGGGTCGGTCGGGATCTGCCACGACGGGACGGGCTCGCCGGTGGACGGTCGTTTTGGCTTCCGGTCGGCGTGCGGCCTGTAGACCATGGAATTCTCCTCCGCAACAGGGCTAAGATTGACCCGTCATCGGCGGGCTTTGCCGATGGTTGGGTATGGCATTTTTATAAGCAAACCAGATACTTGAACTAACTATTTGACAATATGTAGCCGCAAGGACACAATATGCCTATGGTAGAAATTCGCAAAACCGAACAGTTTGCCAAATGGCTTGATAACCTGAGCGATATCCGTGCCAAGGCTCGCGTACTCGTAAGAATTGAACGTCTCGCCTCGGGGAACGCGGGGGACGTAAAACCGGTTGGTGAAGGCATCTCGGAAATGCGGATCGCCTACGGCCCCGGTTACCGGGTGTACTTTACAAAACGCGGCAGCGAATTGATCATTCTTTTGGCTGGTGGCGATAAAAGCAGTCAATCCGCTGATATCAAGGTTGCGTTACGTCTTGCCCGCGATCTATAGGAGTTGAAAATGAAAAAAACCTCAACCAGTCGTTATGATGTCGCCGAGCATCTCCAAACTCCGGAAGAAATGGCTGCCTATCTTGAAGCAAGCCTCGAAGAGGCTAACGGCGATGCGGCCTTTATCGCTAAGGCACTTGGTGACATCGCGCGAGCAAAAGGTATGTCTCAAGTTGCGCGCGACGCCGGCCTTTCCCGCGAAAGTCTCTATAAGGCGCTTTCAGGGGAACGAATCCCCGGTTTCGATACTATCCTTAAAATCGTTGCGGCGCTCGGTCTTAAACTGCACGCAGAAGCTAGATAGAGCTTTAATCGTCAGACCTTATTGTTTTTTCGTCTTGAAAATGGCCCCCAAACGAGTCATCAAGTTAAATCCAATTCCCTTGTACTGCTCATCAGTCAACTCTGATTCGATAACCTTATCTTTGTCAGAGGTGTTCCAAGTATAAACGGTCCTAAAGTCCCATCACATCAGGCTTTCTTCGGTTTCTGATTCAATGTCGTCAATAATCAGCCGTAACTTGTCACCTTCAGCTCTAATACAAGCAACAACGCCATCTGCTGCTCGCTTTCTATCATCCGTTTCCATTTTCAACCATTTTTCTCACCCAACGTTATTCACCAGTTCACGCGCGCACGCGCCTGAACTGGTGATCTACCTAAATGGAACATTTCTCCTGGACCGGCATCGAACTTCTTGTCGAGGTCCTGGCTTCGACTCCACTTTAGCTATACCGCTTCCGTCCTGTTTTTCACTTTTGGTTTTCGCCTCCGGCGGCGTTTCGTTCTCTTCCGTTGCGATGCCCTGCTTTCTTCAGTGAGTCCGGCGACAGCAGCACCGACGACTGCTGCTTTGCCTGAGCTTCCCACCAGTCGAGCTGTTTGACACGCAAAAAAGGTCAGGCTGGTTTTTACTGTTGTATTCCGATAGAATAGCCTGTTGCCTTTTTAATCCCCTTCCTCCGGCAAATGTGGCCGCCATAGGAAACGCTCAAGGGGAATACGTCCGCTGGCATCAAAACTTATCTTCTCGTGTTCGAGACGCAGCCGTTGTTCCATGCCCGCGTCGCTGCCGCAGGAGCGGAGACTGATGCGCCCCTGGGCATTGACGACCCGATGCCAGGGGATGGTTGACCTGCCCGCAAGTGCGCTCAGGGCGTACCCCACCAGGCGCGCCCGGCCCGGCAGCCCCGCCAGGCTGGCGACCTGACCGTAGGTTGCCACGCTCCCCTCGGGGATACGGCCGACAACCGCGTAGATGGCGCGGTAGGTGTCGGAGGTTGTTGCCATGGGGTCTGGGGGATCAGACATGGAAACTCCAAAGCCTCATAATCTTCCTGGAAACAGCAGCAACTGAGAGCTTTAGTTGGTAATAGTCAACCTGGTCCGACCCCAGGCCTCAGAGCACCGACAAACTAAGAAACGACACCCAATCTTTTTTCAAGAAATGACCGGATTGCTACGGCATTGTTGTGCTCAATGTCATGCGCACTGTAGAGCAAGGTGATATCCTGCTTTCTTGCCTTATCCAGGAGGGGGCGCCAGGCTTCGCTGTTGGCCTCCAGTTCGGCATCGTAGCGCTGACAGAATTCCTCCCACTTGGCCGGTTCATGCCCGAACCAGTGTCGCAAGGTATCGCTAGGGGCCACATCTTTCAGCCAGCCATCCATCGGGAGGTTATCTTTTTTCATGCCGCGCGGCCAGAGCCGATCCACAAGAAAGCGGGATCCGTCTTCCGGCTCATGCGGGTCATACACACGCTTGATTCGTATCATGATCTCTTCCTTGATATTTTATTGGATACCATACTTATCTCGCTTGAATTCAATATGATGTCCACTAAACTCCGCTCATAGCACTGTGCCGACTCAATTTACTGCTGAGGAGAATCAGAGGCACTCCCCAATTAAGAAGTAACTTTGGGAAATGTCTCTATATATTCCTTTTTTGGGGGGGATTAATAATACGGGTTTTATGAGGGTATTACAATAAGGATCGTTTCGAGATTTGCTCTTTTGTCAGGACGATGATCCTGGTATCGATCGGAATGAGCTCTGGGGATTCCAGCATGTCCACCACCTTTTCCAAGCTGCGGGCACCAGGTATGTTATCTATTCAACATTTACCCAAACAACCCTTCCTGTTTTCAACAAATCCATCTCTTAAGCTGCTTCATCCAGCAGAATCCCGGACTGGTGCAGCTGCCAGTAGTGCCCTTGGCTCCTGAGTAGTTCGCTGTGGCTGCCGCTCTCCACAACCCTCCCCTGCTCAAGCACACAGATGGTATCCATCTGCTGTACGGTTGAAAGCCGATGGGCAATCACCAGCAGGGTGCGCCCACGGGAAACACGGTGAATGGCCTCCTGCAGTACCTCTTCGGTCCGGGAATCCAAACTGGCCGTGGCTTCGTCCAGTATCAGGATTTTGGGGGCAAAGACCAGTACCCTGGCAAAGGAGAGTAGCTGCCGTTCGCCGGCGGAGAGGGTGCTGGCCCGTTCCGACAGGATGGTTTCGTATCCCTGCGGCTGCCGCAGGATGAACGGTTCCGCGCCGACGGTCCGGCAGGCCTCCCGGACCCGCTCTTCCCCAATCTCTGTCTGAAAGAAACGGATGTTATCCATGATAGAGCCGGAAAAGAGCGTTACGTCCTGCTGCACGATGCCGACCGAACGACGCAGGGCCTCCAGCGGCCATTCCCGTACATCCGTGCCGTCGATAATCACCGCGCCAGCGGTTACATCATAGAATCTGGTTACCAGACTCATCAGCGATGATTTTCCCGCCCCGGTGGCGCCGACAAAACCGATCCGTTCTCCGGGTCTGATGGTGAGATGAATGTCGTGAATAACCGGGTGTCCCGTCTGATAGGCCAGGGAAGCACCATCAAAGCGGATCAGTCCTTCGACCTGCGGTGCCGTGGCGCCGGGCACTTCCCTGATATCCGGAACCTCCTGAAGGGTACGGGCGATGCGCTCGGTGGCCACGATGGAGGATTGCAGGGTATTCATCTGTTGGGAGATGGTATTGATCGGCTGGAAAAAGCGCCGGATGTAGCCCACAAAGGCGTACAGCACCCCGAACGAGATCGTGCCGCCGATCACCCCCCGGCCGCCGAACCAGATCAGGGCGGCAATGCCCAGGTCACCGATCAGTTCAGTAATATTGAAGAACAGCAGAAAGAGACGGTTTTCTTGAATGGTGGCCTCCAGCAGCGCCCGGTTGCGTTCATCGAAGCGTCTCTGCTGCTTGGCCTCCTGATGAAAGATCTGCACAACGGACATGCCGCTCAGGTTCTCGGCCAGAAAGGCGATGGCCTGACCCAGGCGGTTGCGGATCTCGGTATTGACCCTGCGAATCTTGCGCTGGAAATAGACCGCCAGCGCCACCACCAGCGGGATCAGCAGAAAGCAGTACAGGGCGATGGTCACATGCAGATGCAGCATGAAGCCCATGATCAGCACCAGAGAGCAACCACCCCGCAGTGTGTTGGCCAGGAACTGGGTGAAAAAATTGTTGAGCGCTTCGGTGTCGCTGACCACGTTGGTAACGATGCGTCCAGCGCTGTTCAGGTCGAAGTAACGCAAGGCCAGGCGTTGAATGTGCGTAAAGAGGTCACAGCGTATTTCCCGGACCATCGCTTGACCCGCCTGTTGCAGCAGGACATCCTGGTACCAGGTCAGCCCGAAGGCCACGAGCACCAGCCCAAGATAGGCGGCCGCCATACGCAGGATGGCGGCAGAGTCAGGCTGAGCAACGGTCACATAACGGTCGATGACCTCCTTGACCAGATAGGGCTGAACCAGGTCGATCAGTACCACCGCGATAACCAGCATAACAACGAAGGTCAGTCTCAGGCGATGCCGTCTGATATAGGGATAAAGGGTTTGCAGCGTACCCTGTACCTCTGATGCGCCGTTCATGCTGCCTCCTCCATACGGCCTGCCTCCAGCGACTCCATCTCCTCGGCCACTTCCGGGTCAAACACCACTCCATCCGCCGGCTGACCGAAGGGGGTCGAGTCGTCGGCCTCGGCCTCACCCGACTGCATGTACCACTGGCCCGCGTAGACACCGCAGCAGGCGATAAGTTCGTCATGGCTCCCCCGCTCCACGATGCGCCCCTCATCCAGCACCAGGATCTGGTCGGCATGCTGCACCGCACTCAGACGGTGGGAGATGATGATGGTTGCCTTGGCCCGGACCGCTTCCGAAGCGGATGGAGCAGTGGCCAACGCGCGCAGATTGTGCAGGATCCGACGTTCCGTGTTGGTATCGACTGCACTCAAGGAATCGTCCATGATCTGGAACGAGGCGTTCTTGTAGATCATGCGGGCAATGGCTACGCGCTGTTTCTGCCCTCCTGAGAGGCGTACTCCCCGTTCACCGATTTCTGCCGCGTACTGATCGGGAAAGGTGGCGATACTGTCATGGACCGCGGTGATCCGGGCGCAGCGTTCGGCACGCTCCTGGTCCGGATATTCGTCGGAGAAGCCGATGTTCTCCAGCAGGGTTGTCGAAAAGAGAAAGCCATCCTGGGGGACGTAGGCGATCCCCTGCCGCAGCCGCGCCAACGGGTAGTGCAGAATATCGCGGCCGCCGATGAAGACCGTTCCCGCGGGCGGGTCGTACATTCTCAGCAGCAGATTGGCCAATGTCGATTTACCGCTCCCCATGGCGCCGATGACCCCCAGCGTCTGACCGGGTTTGACGGTAAAGGAGATGTTGCTGAGCAGGTCCCGCTCCGCCCCCGGATAACGAAAGCTGAGGTTCGACACGTTCAGCTCACCATGGAGCGGCTGATCAACCAGAGGTCCCTGGCGGTCGCGCACTGCCGGCACGACATGCAGAAGTTCATCGATACGTTTGAGAGAAGCGCTGGCACGCTGGACGATATTGAGCACATTGCCGAGCTGCTCAAGCGGCATGCGCAGCATGGCGACATAAAGCGTGAAGGCCACGAAATCACCCAGGGTGATCAGCTTCATGGCAACCAGCAGGCCGCCATAGCCAAGCACGGCAATGAATCCCAGATTGACCATCAATGGCACCAGCGCGCCGAACAACGAAGAAACGCGAACGAACCGCATCTTCTCCTCAACGATCACATCGACCTTCTGTTCAAAGCGGCTGATAACCACCTGTTCGGTACCAAAGGCCTTGACGGCGCGGATGCCGCCGATAACCTCCTCCACCGTCTGCGCCATGGCCCCCAGAGCTTCCTGCGAGCGCTGGGACTGGCGCCTGATACGTGGACCGAGCCATCTGACCAGCAAAGGGATTACCAGCAGCGGCCCCATTCCGGCCAGCGTCAGCCGCCAGTCAACATGTACGATCATCAGATAGATAGACCCAAACAGCATGGCCAGGCCGCTGGTCCCCATGTTGATCCCCTGGGAAACCAGTTCCCGCACCACCTCCACATCGCTCAGGGCGTGGGAGAGCATGTCCCCCACACTGTGGCGGTGGTAGTAGGCCGGGGAAAGGCTGCCCCATTTCCTGAAAAGCTGTCGCCGCAGGTGGTAGGTGAGAAAACGTCCCTTGCGATGCACCATGATGCGGCCACCCCAGCCCGAGACCACGCGAACCACACCGATCAGACAGATCAGGCCTACGAAGCCGGTCATCTCACGCGTTGTGATGGAACCGTGCTGAAGCCGGTCGGTGATGCGCCCCACCAGGCGCGGCACCAGGGCGGCAAACAAGCTGCCGGCCGCGACCAGACCGACGCCGACCAGGTAGACCGGCCAGTTGTGGCGGATGTAGGAACCTACGATGCGCCAACCCGACATAGATACCCCTTCCATCAATTCTGAAAAATGACAGCTTCCCGGCTGGAAAAAAGTCCCTGGTCATCAAAGCGGGTGGCGGGGCAGACCAGATAGCAGTTATGGCAATAGAGGCCCTGTTCGGCGAGTTGCACCCGTTTGGTCATGCACTTCTCTCTGGAAAATGACTCCGGGTAGTTCTTCTCCGCATCGAAGGCCTGGGCCGGGCAGCGACGGATGCAGCTACCGCAGTCGCTGCAGGGAAAAAATTCGGACAGGCGGGAATCGGCGGGGAGTTCGGCATCGGTCAGGATCAGGCCGATATTCAGGCGCGTGCCGAGTTCCGGGTGAAGGATCAGCCCGGAACGGCCGTAAACCCCGAGACCCGCTTCAAAGGCGCAGAGCTTGGCCTGAATGGCCAGAGGGTTGACGAATTTCACCTGATGCCCAAGTCCGGAAAGAAGAATCGTCCCCTTGAGGGTGACTGATGCGGTAAAAAGGCGGGAGAGCCGGTCGAGGGCGAAGTCGTCCGACTCGATATTCGTGGGGATCGGGCCGAGATTCCTCTCCCCGTGCCACGGGGCACGCGGTCCGGCGTAGGTATTGTTTGCCTCGGGAGACATGGCCACGGCATAGACAATAATCGACCTGCAACCGGGCCAGAGTTCGAGTGGATGCTGCCCGGGCAAGGCGTGTTCGAAGCCGTTACGTGGATCGGCAATCCGGACATCGTAGGCGCCGGACTGTTTCAGTCGGTTAATCAACTGCACTTTCAATTCATGCGACATGCGTAAAAAACCTCCAACGGTGATGGCCCCGCTGCGCCGGAGTGCGTATCGATCAGCAGTGTTCCCCGGCCAGCCTCGCCCCCCACTCAATAGCCTTCCGGCAATCGAGTGGGGAAATATCTCCGGCCGCTGTATGGCCTTCAAAATTGGATCAAAACGATCGGCCACCACAGAGCCAGCTTGAAATACGCTTATTCAAGAGGGCATTGTTTTGCAAAATAGGACTTATTTCTGATCTACGCTCGACTCCTTCTTCAAGTTAATGTAAGACGCCGGCTTGAGCCGGAGGGAACGGAGCAATCAGCGAACCACCCACCTTGAAGCCGCCGCCGGAGACATCGAAAAGGGCGCCGGAGACAAAGGAAGCCTCGGACGACAGGAGCCAGACAATCGGCGCAGCAATTTCCTCAACACGGCCAATCCGCCTGAAGGGAATAGTCGAGGCGATCTCCTCCAGACGTCGCGGGTCGGCCGCAGCCCCGGCAGTCATCTCGGTCAGTGTAAAGCCAGGACGCACGGATACCGCCCGGATCCCTTCCGCTCCGACCTCCTTGGCCAGTCCGACGGTAAAGGCATCGACCGCGGCCTTGCTGGCAGCATACAGGCTCGCCCCCGGTCGGCCGCCGATGGTCGCCGCCATTGACGACAGGTTCACGATCACACCGCCCGTGCCGCCGCGTCTGGTTGACATGCGGCGCACCGCCTCGCGGGTCGAAAGAATGAGTCCGAAAACATTTGTCTGGAATAGCCGCTGCAGTTCGGCCGGATCGGCATCTTCGACACGGGTCATGGCAGTGCCGATTCCGGCGCTGTTGACCAGGGCGGTTACCCGGCCGAGTTCCGTATCAACGGTTTCATAGAGTCGGACCACCTCCCCCGGAATCGAGATATCCGCCTGGATCGCAACAGCGCGTACGTCGGCGGCTTTCAGTTCCTTAACCAACTTTTCAGCCTCATCTTCCCGGGTACGATAGTTGATGGCGATCGAGTAGCCTTTTGAAGCAGCAAGTCGAGCAGTTGCGGCACCGATGCCACTGGCCCCACCTGTGATGAGCAATACTTTGGACATGTTTGTTCCTTTCAAAGTTACGCGTCAGGATTATTTCAATTATTAAAGCACGGACCTACTCATCCCCTCCCCCGGCGGCTTCGAGGGAGAGGAGTGGTTCGGCGTGAGCACGCTTCTCCCGCATTTCCGAAAAGATTACCGACAGGCCCAGCAACAGGAAGAGCGGGACGAAGGCCGCGAAGATCAGGCCGTTATAGACATAATGACTGAGCCACCCCGCGAGCAGGGGACCGGTTGTGAATCCGATCCCGCCGGCTGCCATGAGCAGTCCGGAGACCTTCCCCTTTTCCCCGCGCAGGCTACCGATCCTTGAATAGTTGACCAGTTGGGTCATTCCCAGGCCAATCCCCAGGACCGCGGAGGAGATAAGAATGACCGGCAGATACGCATGCAGGCTCAAGCCGAGCAGCCCAAGGGAAGCGATTGAAAAGCTGGTCAGGTAAATCTGAGCCGATGAGAAGCGTTTTACCAACGTTCCTGCAGTGAATACGACCAGAATCGAGGTTCCTTCGTTGAGCGTAAGGACAACCGAAGCCACAGTTGGCGACAAGCTAAGAGTTTTGATGATGATAACTATCATGAGGACACCGAAGGTTGCGGAGCAGGCCCCCATCAACCCTTCGGCAAACAGGACAAGGCGAATCGACCTGTCATGAAGGAGTTCACTGAATTCCTGAAGCTGGGAGCGAGTCTGCCCGCTATCGTCCGTTGAGCTGCGGCGGGTACTCACCTCCCTGTAACGCAGGAGAACAAGGATAATGGGTACAGGATACAGTGCCAGTACCGCATAAAAAATGCTGGAATAGGACAGGTATTTCGTTAACAGACCGCCGAGCAGCGGTCCGATGGCGACCGCGCCAAGCAGGAGCGAGCCGTTCACCCATCCGGCCTTATCAACACCGATAATGCTCAGATTGCGGAAGAATGCTGCATTAGTCGCTATCAGACTCAGGGAGCGAAAAAATCCATACATGCTCATAAGTACGATTAGAGCTATAGGGCTGACTGCCAGGCAAACCCCGACGAACACCAGAGTACAGCAAATGCTCCCGGCCAGATAAAGGCGCTTTGACCCGAAATGATCAACAAGGAAACCAACTGGAATGACGGTGAGGAGCATACCAAGCCCCATTCCCCCCCGGATCATACCGAGTTCTGCATTGCTCGCATTAAGGCTCAGGGCATAGATCGGGATGACCATCTGGAAGATCCCGACTACGATACCGGTGAAGAGATTGATTGATACGAAACCGAACAGGAGCGTCTTTTTGTCGTGCAGGTCTGTCATGTATACCTCCGGCCCTGCAACACCTCACTTATTCCCTTTGTCACTGACCAGGACGCAGAGCGCCGTGTCCCCTTCCTGATAGTCGAGTACCCCTTGCACAACCGTCTCCTTGCGACTGCCGAAAGGTGCAGCACCGGGGACCCGGAAGGTCGTCACGTCGATACGTTCGATCGGGACTTCCGTCGGTCGGGGCAGCTGCGGCACCCACTCGTAGGGTGCCCGGTAGGCACGGTAGACGAGGTTCAGGTTCAGCGTCTTGTCCCAGTAGGGGCTGATGTACTCCCAGACAGTTTCGTGCCCGGCCGTGACCTCGAAGATCCGCCCCCCCGAACCTTCGGTGATCAGGGTATTACCGTTGGGCAGTCGCTGGGCACTGCTGATGAAAGGGCTGTAGAAACGGTTGGCGTCGAGCGGGATGGTAAAGCCGGCCTCGGCCGGGGTGTACTGCCAGACAATCTTCAGGGTTGTCGGATCGAACTCCAGCACCCGCGAATAGTCGCGCAGGGCATTCTTGTTGCCGATCCGCGAACCGGGGTTGGGTGCGCCGTAGCCGCCCCAGCCGCCGTTGTCGAATACCAGGATGTTCCCTTCGCCAGGGAGACCCTTCGGAATCATATGGGCATGGTGCTGGCCGATGATCCAGCCGAGTTCCTTCAAGGCTGTGCCGGTATAGTCGGGACCGAGCTGCCAGACGATCTTGCCGCTCTTCTTGTCGATAATGGCGGTGATGTTGCTCTCGCGCGCATCCCAGATGATGTTGTCGGGATGGAAGCGCTCGTCGCCGGCATCAAACCATTTGTTCGGGCCGAGGGCCGACATGGAATTGATATGCATCCAGTCCCCCATCCCGCCGCCGGACGGAACCATGTTCGGATTGCGGCTGAGGATGTTTCGCGCCTCCTCGCTGAAACCGAGTTCCTCAAAATGCTCGCTGCAGGACCATTCCCAGACGATCCTGCCGTCCCAGGTCACCTCGATGATGGTATCATCAAGGAGCAGCTTGTCGGAGATTGCAGGATTCCGCAGGTTTTTGTGGGCAAGGATCAGGGAGTTGCCGCGATCGACGAGCGGCTCCTGCCCCGGCACGTAATAACCGACCGGGTTCCCTTGACGCTGGTAGTCGTGATGCTGGCGCGCCATCCACTGCGGCTTCTCACCCGGATCCTCGATGTACTCGTAATGGTCGAAGCGCCAGACAATCTTCCCTTCCCAGTCAACCTGCACCAGGTCGATCTGGTCCTGCATGCCGTGGGCGTTGTTGCGGTCGCCGGTATGACCGAGAACATGCCCACCCGGCAGAAGCTTGTTCGGAAAACCGTGCAGCCCTTTCCAGACCTGCACCTCGTGACCGTTCATGTCCAGCAGAACCGCGCCAACTCCACGGGCCTGAAAGATGGTGTAGCCGCTCCAGGTTTTGCTCGGGTCGTAGACGGTGACACCGGTCGGATAAATAGTTGGATACGTCATGTTAGTTCCTCTCTGCACAAATTAATTGTTGTCGTTTTCTAC
>DBMM01000133.1 GCA_002298925.1 Geobacter sp. UBA698
AGGATCGGATCGATCATGACTTCCGGATTGGCGGCGATGATCGCCTCGTACAAGCTGGCGTCGCCGTAGTATTCCCAGGCCAGCAAGTCCCAGCGGTCCCCTTCGCCGGTTATGTGAACCAGCACGTCCTGCACAGCCATCAGCGTATCCTCACGATCCGTTTCTTGTCCGTAGACAATCGATACCCGGCGGCCCGGCTGGCCTTGGTGATCTGGGGGACGGACTCCCTCTTGGCCTTGGGATGGGATGCGCCCTTTTTCTTGCGTGCCGGGGCCTTGGCCTTCTTCTGCTGTTTCTTGATCACCAGGGAATTGTCATCCACCCATTCCTTAAGGCTGCACGTGGCCGTGACCGCCATCACCGTACCGTCCACGGCGGTAACCTCCACCGTATCGGTGATTTCGGTGATGACGTAACGCCCCTTGTAGATGCCGTTGCCGAAGATGAACGGCAGCGCTTCATGCTTGGCCGCCATCTCGCTGATCCGCCTGAATTCCGTTTCCGGATCGCAGTAGACAACATGAAACTTGAGGTTGATGCCGACGGTCTCCAGGGCGTCGCCGATGTACTGGAGCCGGGGCTTGCCTTCGATGACCTGATGTTCGGCAAAGTCGTACTTCCGGCTGCCTTCCAGGCCGTCGAAGTAGGTGATCAGCTCAAAACGGATGTCTCCCAGTTGCGCAAACATCAGAAGGACCGCCGCTGTTTCTGCTCTTCATAGCGCTTCATCATGCGCTCGAACTCGACGAAAGACAGCTTCATGGCCTCGCCCACCTGGCCTTTGACCTGTTCAGCGCTGCCGCCACCCTGAATGATGATCTGCGGCGAGAAGTGGGCCACCATGCCGCTGTCACCCGACATCGACGCAGCCGGGCGGGCCAGGGATGAAACCGGGGTAGCCGCGATCATGGCGGCGGCGGTAACGCCTTTCATGGCAGTGACCAACGGTGCGGGCTTCATGGATTCGGCAATGGTCTCGACGATCCGGACGCGGTTGATGTCCCTGAGCGGCCCTTCCTTGGCCGGGCTGAAGGGGAGGAAGTTGCGCAGCCGCTGGGCCAGCCCCTTCATGGCATTGATTGGTTTATCGATCTTGGCCATCATCCCCTTGAACAGGCTTTCGACGATGTTGGCTCCGGCAGTCAGCATCTTGGCAGGCAACTGCAGCACAGCCGAGAGGATTCCTCCAATGGCACGGCCAAAGCGCAGACCCATGTTCTCCGCCTTGCCGCCAACATCCTCAACCGGCTTGAAGAGGGCTTTAATGGCGTTAAAAATCCACTTTAAAGGAATGATGATCGGGAAGATGATCGGCGCCACCCGCTTGAAGGCGTCCCAGGCCGGTTCCAGCCCTTTCAAGCCTTCTTTAAGACCGGCCCACAGTCCCTTGAAGAAACCGCTGATCGGCTTCCAGTACTTGTAGATAACCAGGGCCGCTACGCCGATGGCCAGGGCGATCCAGCCGATGGGGCTGGACAACATGGTGACGGAGAGTGCCCGCAGGCCGGATATGGTAAAGAGGTTGGCGGCAGCCCACGCGCGGGTTGCCGCGATGACACCCCGGATGCCGGTCTGTACCTTGGCTGCGCCGGGGATCACGTCACCGAACATACTGTCCGGCAGGCGGTTGAAGACCCACTTGCGCCGCATGGCCAGATAGAGCGAGGTAATACGGCCGGTGGCCCAGGTCGCTCCCCTGCCCAGCACGGTCAAAGCTTCCAGAGCGCGAGGCACGGCAGCGCCCAGCCCAGCAATGGTCAGCAGCAACATACCCCCGGCCAGGCAGAGGCCGGTGATGGCGAGCACGATCCCGGCGATGATCCCGGCGGTCTTTGGATGTAACAGCACGAACGAATCCATTTTTCCGAACAGGTCGTTGAGCTTGGTGAGAATGCCGGGCAGGTTGATCAGCTTGGCAAACACGCCGCCGAGGTGGGCCCGTAACGTCTGTACCGTGCCGGTCATGGTGTCCCACTGCATCGTGGTCCCTTCCATTATCTCCTTGATCTTGGCCTGCATATCAGCCTGGGCCGCCATCCGGCGGTTCATTTCGTCAAATCCGGCCACCCCCTGGTTGATGAACACGGAAAGAGGCCGGGCCGCCTCCTGGCCGAAGAGCTTTGACAGCACCAGCAACTGTTCCTGCGGGTTGATCGCCCGAAGTTTCTCCATCTCCCTGATCATTCCGCGAATGCCGACGAAATTGCCGCCGCCGTCGAAGAAATTGAGTTTGATCCCCTTGGCGTCGAGAATCGGCCCCACCAGCTCCTTGATCTTCTTCGTCTCCAGCTTGTGGCTGATCTCCGCCATCCTGGAGAGCGCCATGGCAAAGTTGGTGCCTGCCTGGGAACCTTCGATGCTCGATGTCGCCATCATGCCGATTGCCGCACTCACATCCTTTCCGGCAGCCATTCCCTGAATCCGAAGCGCCTTGAGCGCCGCACCCGAATACTTGAACGACTCCGCCAGATCGGTGACATTCACCCCACCGGCGCTTTTCAATCGCTGCAGGGTATCCATGAACCCGACCGCGTCCTTGTCCGCAATGCCCATCGCTTCGGCAAACTTCGCCACATGGGTGGCGGCCTCGGCATAGGGTACTTTCATGATGACCGCAAACTTTGCGGCAGCTTCGCCCATGCCGCCCAGGATCACATTCGTCTGAACCCCCTGCTCGCGCAAAGCGGTGAACATCTCCAGCATGTCCTTGGTGGAGCCGGGCAGTTCAACGCCTAGCTTTTCAGCCAGGCGGCTCAGTTTTTCAAACTCGGGGCCTACCTTGCCGGTCTGGTCCATCAGATTGGTCTTCAGCCGGATCTGGGCTTCTTCCAGCGTGGTGAAATCCTGTATGGTCTTTCCTATCCCCAGAGCGCCGACTGCGCCAACAGCCGCCATCGGCGTTCCCAGGCCGGTCAATTTCTCGGCGGATGTTCCCAGCTTCTCGGCCTTCCCGTGCAGGGCGGCCAGCTTGGCGGTGGCCGCTTCGGCGGCTTTGCCGATCCTGTCCACGCCGATTGCCAGCCGTCCCGCAATGCCTGCGCCTGCGCCCATGCGGTCGATGCCCCGGTT
>DBMM01000136.1 GCA_002298925.1 Geobacter sp. UBA698
TCCAGGAAGGACGGGCGCTCTGTCCCCTTAAAAAGGGTTCAGTTTCCAACAAGTTATTACACCGGTTTCGCGAACCCGGCAGAAGTGCAGACTGAACAGGGCATAATCAGGTCCCTATTTCTCCTAACCATCTGATTTTCGATCATCGCGAACACCCCCCACTTTTCGCACAAGCACCTGGTTCGCAAAATTTCTCACACAACCAGGGTTTCCTCATCAAAAAACACGGTCCTGGTTGAGCCATACTCTTCGACCCGCTTTTCCCTCGGCTCTGTCAAACGGTAGAGCCTCAGATTATCCAACTCCAGCTTTATCTCTTTCAACAGCCGTCGCCGGAGTTGTTCAAACTTCATCTCGTCCACCAGGCACTCGAACACCGACTTCTGCACCCGCTGGCCGAAATTCTTGCAAACTTGCGCCACACGACGCAAGCGCCGGCGCCCCTCTTTTGTCTCGGTATTAACGTCATAACAGACAACGATCCACATGGAGCACCTCGTGTGAATTCAAATTCTCCCCCCTTTATGAAAGGGGGGCCGGGGGGGATTTGCCTTTCATGCATGAACATACGGTACATAAGACTCAAGATCACCCCGCAGATGGCGGGCCAGCAAACGGGCCTGCAGGTGCGGCAGCAGTCCGATGGGCGATTTCTCCGCCAGCAGGGGATGATCCACCTCTTCCTGTTTGCGCTTCTGGTAGGCCGCCACCACCTCCTTACGCCCTTTCTCATTCAGATACACCGCGCCACCGGGGCGCGGCTCAAAATGCTCGATGGTTACCTGCTTGCGGTTGATCAGCGTAAACGCCAACCGGTCGGCCAGAAATGCGCGGAATTCCTCCATCAGATCCAGCCCCAGCGACGGACGGCCCGGTCGCGGCACATGCAGAAAGCCCATCTGGGGATCCAGCCCGACTCCTTCCAGGGCGCTGATGCAGTCATTCAGCAGCAACGTATAAAGGAACGAGATCAAGGCATTAACCGGATCCAGCGGCGGGCGGCGGTTGCGGCCGTTCATCGGCAGCGAATCCCGCTCCGAAGGTTTCATCATCAGCGTGAACACATCGAAATAGGCTGAAGCCGCCTCCCCTTCCAGGCCGCGCACATGGTCGGCATCGCGGGGCGACTTAAGATGAAAGAGCGCTTCGGCCTGCACATCGGCAGATTTACGCAAACTGTTTTCTTCGTCTGGTGTCGCGGCCTCGCGGGCACTGCGCATCAGCACATTACGGGCGTTTTTGACCTTGCCGGCGGTTATGGCGGCAGCGATAGTGGTTGTCCTCGCTTCATCCTGTACAGCCTGATACTGCACCTGTCGCAAGAGCACATTGCCGCTGGTTTTCCCAACCATGCGGCACTTGTAGCGCCCGTTGCGATCCAGAATAACCACGGCCCGGCCATCATCGGCGCACTTGCCCAAAAAGAACGGGCTGATCATGACATTGCCCATGGTGACGATGGAGCCAAGATGATGCAGCGGCACCTGCAGCTTCAGTTCACCGCCCACCTCCACCCGCACGGTCTCGTGGTCCAGCGAGAGATAAGCGCCCTGGGTCATGATGTAGAGTGTGTTGAGAAGCTGTCTCACTTTTTACCCCCCTTTGACAAAGGGGGACCAGGGGGGATTTGCACTTTGCCTTTCTGCCGTTTTTTACTTTCCGGTTCAGTGTTGGCACAATTCGTTTTGCGAAGCTTGCTGCCAGGTGCGCGCAATTCAACTGGGGTACAAATTGTCCCCCAGTTGGAATTAAGATCCATATCACACTTACGCATCTTCTTGATGTAATCTTTGACATTTACAGACTCTGTCAATGCCTCTATTACGTCCGCGACAGAGAACCACCATTCATTGTTATGCAGCGTCCGCCTGATTTGTTTGTCGTTGAATACCACAAGCTTCGATTCCATATTTCCCTCCTCAAATTGCAAACAACTCCCGCGCAGCCTTGCGGCTTCTTGCCTTGTCGGCAACCAAGGCGGGAAGACAAGCATTTCTCAATGAACATTCCGGGCAGCGTTGGTTGTTGATCGGGGGGGGCAAGTGCCTCGAACCCAGCAGTGCATGAATTGCCGCAACCGTTTCCTCAACCAACTTCCGTAGCTCACGGGTAAATTCTACTTCACGGCGATGCATCGAACCCTTGTGAAAAATTGCACCCCGTTCGATTGTGATGTTCAGCATCTCCTCCAGACAAATCGCCTGAGCGGCCAGTTGCAGGTCATCGTTGAGCCATTTCTGCTTTTTACCGTGTTTGTATTCCACTGGATAGACCATGCCGTCGGGATGAAATTCCACCACGTCACACCGCCCAGAAAGCCCCTGACGTCTTGACCAGACCGGCAGGGCATACTCCAAGCGGACACCTTCCTCATCGCAGACATGAAACGTTTGATCTGCCCGATCATGCTCGTCTGTACCCCGCTGTGTGTGGATATTGTTCTCGAACTCATGATCCATGAAGATCAGCGCACAGCGGCGCGGACAATAGGCATACTGGTTGAGCGCGGAGACCGCAATCGTCTCCGCACTCTCTGTAAGCAATTCGCTCATGGGGTTAGCAACTCCACGCCAGCAGGTAGCCGATCGCGGTGGATAGTGACCTCATAGTCCGAGAAACTGCGTGCTGATGTTACCGATTTTCTGACGATATCAACAATGGCTCCCTTGTCCAGCAGCTTGTGTGCTGGGGCACAACCGAGCATGGCCTGTTTGATACGCTGATTCGAGTCACTGTCGGTTCCCACGTGCTTGAAGACATACAAGCCGCGGCAGGACATCATCCCCTTGCTGGCGGATCGGTCATGGTCGTACATGTTCAGTAGCGCATCCCAAAGACTGGTAAGATCCTTGTCGGAAAAGCCGGTACCCTTGGCGAGATTGGCACTGATGAAACCTTTGGCAACATAAAGACCGTAAGGGATCAGCGCCTTACGGCCCATGGTACGAAGCTTATCCTCTTCTTGTTCGTTTTCCCACTTCTCATAATCAGCGGCTGTCTTGACTCCAGTGACTTTTTCGGCAACAGCCATACGAGTGATGGAAACATCCATTGGCAATATCGGATCAACAGATCGGGCAAAAGAAAACTGCACCGGTCCTCTCACCTGACCGGCATTGGCTCCGGTACTCATTACAGCACCAAATGTACGGACATCAAAAAAAGTTTGGCACATCCAGTCCTTCGCTGCATTAACCTGCCCCCGATTAGCACCGCCGGTCGGAGCCCCCCCGGTAATTTCATGGGCCTTGGTAATCGGCTTGTTCAGATTGGTGGCGTGTTCGATGAAAATGGAGTTGGGCGCCTGATTGTCAAAACTTGTCTGAATAAAGTTCCTCACCCGACGTTTGATCGCCACGTCTGAAACTAGACCATGCATATCCTCCGGGTCAATGCGTGGGCTGTTGCCGGCATCCGGGTCGCCGTTGGGGTTGCCATTTTCACAGTCGAAGAGGAATAGAAATTCGTAACGGTTCTGGATGCTCATTGCTTGTCTCCTTTGGTTTCGTTGGTATCATTATTCTTTCCTGCACGGTTTGCGGCAATCTGCTGATAATAGCCTAGAGCGAAAAGGCTCTGCTGATCAAGATTGAGGGTTGAAGGGATACGATCCTGTATCCGACTCATGATTTCGGCAATTTGACCTTCATACCAATAACTAAGTCCGCCATCCAGTTTGTTCAGGTGATTCTTAGAGTTGTTGAAAAGCCGCCCGAGGGTAAGCCCCGGCGTCTGACTGGCAGCGACATAGTAGCGCTGAACTACACCGGCGCCGACATCTCCCAAGGCAGCACGTTGCAAACCTGCCAGCATTGCCAGAAGCCGCCCGCACTGGTACGCGGGTTCGGGGTGTTCCTTGTTGAGATAAGCACTCATCTGGTGATCTCCTCCTTTGCGAATGAAATATGCTTTGATTAAACCCATGCGGGCATGATTAAACGGCTTGTCATCTATGAGTTCGGTACGAAAGCGAGCCATTGCCTGGGCAATGATCGGTTGTGGAATTGGTAAGCCGGCCAAGGCGACTCTCCAGAGTGTCGTGGCGGTTGGTGCCGGAAGATCTTTCAAATCGCGCATGATTGAGCCGCAAACGGCCATAAACTTTGGTTCGGGCGCTGATTTTTCGCCATCCCTGGCTACTATTTCCAAGTCGAAAAACCATTGTTCAATTCGGGTAACCAACTCCTCAAAGCTACCCTCAATCCAGTCACGCACCATTACTCTTCCGGATGCTCCGGAAACGGTCATCGCATAAAAGTAGTTATTGGCGGGAACCGGTCGCTGCCCCTTTCGTATGGACTCAAGAATTTCACGGGCAGATCTCAGGGCTGTACCTTCGGTCAGCTCCGGCGGTTCAGAGAGAAACCACAGGGGATCTTCTTCCTTCTGAATCGCCTCTTTGAACCAGTGGACGACTAAGGCGTTTGCCAGTTTGCGGGAATGGTTCTTGATCAGGTGGTTGAGAGCATCAACATATTCACGAGCAGTTTTTTCTCCCATTGCAGCATTATTTGCCTGCTCTAGTCCAAAGGAACAGAATGCTGACTTATCAAAACCGACCATTACATCTCCGGTTCCCAACCCACCTACACCCGAAAGGCCGGTAATTTTCGGCTGCGTTGGCAATGGCTGAAGTACTTCTCCTGAAAGAAAGCAGACCATGCCGCTTGCCACAGACCCAAATAGATTTTCATCTGCCTTTTTCCCTCTCTTCGGCTTCTCTTCTCCCTTTCCCTTTACTTGATCCGCTTCACGCCACGCGCGCCACCAATCAAGTACTGAGGCATCCTGAAGAGGGTCTGTTCCGGCAATTCGCCAACGCACCCAATCAGTCGGTTTCGCTTTTTCTGCTGCCAAGCGAGTTCGCAACAGTTCTATTTGTTCAGCATTACTAAGGAATTGCCTTAGAGGTACAAGTATCTCAGTAACAGCAGTTGCCTGATGAACCATATCAATGAAGAACAGCTGCTTTTCCCGCGAACCCGCCATTTTTTTTTCATCTTCATTCGGTTTACAGAGCAAGGTTACAGTCTGCAGCGTCTCGACGAGAAAATGAGCGCGGCCGCCAGCATTCATGTTATGCATTTCCGGACATCTGGGCGTCTGTTCTCCTTTGTCGTCACCCAATGGCAGGACATTTATTAGTTGTCCATCTGAGGATATGTCAGCAAGCCAACGCGCCGTACGAGTAGTAAAACCTGGCTCTGAGTCAAGGTTCTTCCGGGCATAATCTACAAGCTGATTCAGCATCAGACTCGCCCCCTTTCCGGCTTCCGCACCTTCTCGTTATCGAAAGGCGGTACCTCCAGCACCCCTTTAACCACCGTGGCGTCAAAGAGCGATATGAATGGCTTGTCGTCCCGCACAATATCGCGTCTCAAATCGAATACATCGTAGAGCATCCAGCCGATATGCTGGTCCAAAGCAACAGGCTGTTTTTGCTCTTCACCAGGCTGCACATACTCAAAATATGCCGGAAATTCGCTGCAGCCGAAAAACGGCTGCTGAAAACATTTACCCTGTTTCGCCCGCCGCTCAAACATGCTGTTGAACTTGTTGATCTGCTCAGGTGCCGAGAACTGTTGTTTGGGGATAATCCGGGCAGTCAGCAGGTATCTGACACTCTTCAAGGCCATGGTCTGCCTTTGGGTACGGCCCGTCGTGGCATCATCACTATCGGCCCATAACGGTTCCGGTGCTTCGTCCCCGCGCATCCACTTGTTCAGCTTTGCAGTGCCGGGAACAATTCCTTTCACCTCGTTTCGCCGCAAGGCGAGATAGCGCGGCATCTCCAGTACTTCGATCCGTTCCACCTGCCAGTGAAAATAGGGTTTCATGCCGTGGGGATCGCGTATTCCCTCCCAGTAGATGGCATCGAAGATCCCCCGGGCAGCAGATGGCGTAATGACCGGATAGCTGAACCGTTCCACCTT
The DNA here is from genome assembly GCA_002298925.1 of Geobacter sp. UBA698. Classification (GTDB taxonomy): domain Bacteria; phylum Desulfobacterota; class Desulfuromonadia; order Geobacterales; family Pseudopelobacteraceae; genus Pelotalea. The sequence continues at coordinate 5,934 of DBMM01000136.1, forward strand.
CATTTCCGGCCTTGTGAAACAGGCCAGGTCTCCCCAGACTTCCAGTGTGTGGGTTTTCTTGCTCACGTTGTTCCTCCTTTCGTCAGCCAATCATAATCAACTGCGACTGCGGCAATCGCAGCCCAATAACATTGTCGTAATACTCTCCATCACGATTTTCGAGAATAAACCATTCGTCCGACGCTCCCCCGCCATAGCGTAGTTTGGCAGGTATTAACACACCCCAAGCCGGATGATCGCTCTTCGGACGAAATACACTCACCGCTAACCCCTGGGCCTTCCTAATCCATTGGGCGTTTATCCCCTCTTCATCCTGTTGAAATCTCAGTTCATCAAATTGTTCACGATATGCCGAATATGGGACCAGAACCTGGATGGCGGACTGATCAATCAGCCGGTATTCCCGCGCCACGCGGACAAAATCAGCATTTGTTATGGCATCCTGAAGTTCACTGTTTTGATTTTCTGGTTGACTCAAATCATATAGCGCCCGGTAATACTCCCGGTAAACCTGCGGATCGTTCAAATCGAGCCCAATACCACCAGATAGCCGAGCATTAGTCAACATGCTGCGAGTTACTTCCGCCGCCTGAAAGTAAGCCCGCGTCGGATAACGTTTGCGATAATCACCCTTTACATCCGGCTCAAACACCCGCACCTCGCCCATCTTCCGATTGCCGTTATCATCCGTAAGCCGCCCTTCCCGATTACAGCGTCCGGCGGCCTGAGCAATAGCGTCCAGCGGTGCCAGTGCGCGATAGACGACTGGAAAGTCAACATCTACGCCAGCCTCAATACATTGGGTGGATATAAGGCGACATGATTTATTATGTTTCAATCGGCTGCGAACTTCCTTCAGTACCGCACGTCGATGCGACGCACAGAGGTTGGTTGAGAGATGAAAAACCGCATCCTCATTCTCAAGTTCATCAAGTAACGCCTGGGCATGGCTTTTGAGATTCACTACACAAAGTGCCTGACTCTCATCGCGAATTTCTTCTGCAAGTCCCCGCCAGTCTTTTGATTCACCCTCACCAGGCCAATGCACATCGTATCTACGTAATGCCTGATAGAGCGCGGCATGATTCGGAGCAGCCTCTGTCGGACGCCATCCGGCAGGAACTTTTTCAGACACTGCATGGTCAAGCGTATCAAACGCCGGTTGAGTTGCCGTGGCAAAGAGTACCGTTGTCCGATATGCAGTTGAGAGGTGCGACAACGCCGCCAGTGTCGGTACGGCGAGAACCTGCGGCAATGCCTGTGCCTCGTCGAACATGATGACCGATTCCATCAGGTTGTGAAGTTTGCGGCAGGACGATGGTCGGTTGGAAAAAAGCGACTCCAATAACTGAACATTGGTTGTGATGATGATCGGTGCATCCCAGTTTTCAGACAGCAGACGTCGAGCACGCTCTGTCGATACCTCCGCATCGTCCTTTACCTCTTCACTCCCCAAACCGGCCAGGCTGTGATGTTCCAAAACGTAATTGGCCGGAAAAGATTTAAATATTGCATTGTAGATTGCCGCAGTCTGTTCGATGATTGATAGGAACGGCACAACGAGAACGACACGTTTCAGGCGATTGCGGGCAGCGTGCTCCAAGGCGAATTTGAGCATGGCCAGTGTTTTACCGCTACCGGTTGGCGCGGTCAGCGTCAGCAATCCAGGCGAACGATCCGCCGCATTCGTTACCATCTCCCAGAGAGAGTTCCTGGCATCCAGTAAACTCTGATCAGCCTTCGATGTGATGCGAACAGAACTATTCATGAAGTCCGTTAGTGCCTCCAAGGATTCCGAAACATTCAACTCTGATCCCTTAGACCTGGGCATTCCCTCAAAGTGAGCCTCAGTGTCAAGAAAATCTGCATCCGTAAGACACGAGAACAGCATCCGTACATCAAGCATATCTGAAACTGCATTTTTGAAAATCTCACACGGATTGATGATGTAACTATCAGGCTTTGTGAATTTTATCGAATCCGCATCAGCACGAGACTTAAGGCGCGGTAGATCGTAATCACTGAGTGTAAGGTTCTGGGGGTGGCGTTGAGCAAGGATTTCCGGATTCAACTGACCTAATGCATCCTTACCACCTCGCTGTAATCCGGTATGGTGCCCCTGAATTGCCAGTGCAGCAGCAACAGCCTGATACTGAGTCAAGGCAACCCAAGCCCCGGCAGACCAGTGATCAAGTCCGCTGGCCTCTCCTCTCAGTCGAGCCTGAAAGGAGTCGGCATATTTGCCAAGGTCATGCAGAAGACCGCTCAATGCCGCTTCGCCATTCCATGTTGACTTACCGGCAAATTCAGTCGCAAGACTAGCCACTTCGGACAAATGCTCTTTGGCCAAATGCGTATTACCTTGTTTATCTGCACTATGGGCAAGATAATTCATTGTCTTTCTCCTTATACACTATGCGCACCCCATCCCGCTCCGCCTTCCCCCAATACCGGAAATACCCCTCCATGCAAATCCCCCTCGATCCCCCTTTAGTAAAGGGGGACCAGCATATGCAATCCACCTGCCGGACAACCACGGCCAGCCCCACGGAACGCCCCTGCGGACACCGGGCGCGGCAAGCAGCGCCCCTACGATCTGCCCGCACGCGTTCACCCACGCCTGTCAATTGCAGAAAGGTTTTCCACCCTACCATACCCATACGACAATATACGTCTGCACACAAATATTTAATTTTAAATTCCAAATTTTGTCAGCTCCGGGCAGACACCCCTGCCAGCGGGCGGCACATTCACCCCTGCCCCGCGCAAAAAAAAATCCCCTGTCCCGGCAAAGGCCGAAACAGGGGAGCAATGATGCAGCAAACTGGCAGATCCACTTACGTCATCAGGATCTTGTTCTTGATGATCAGCATGTCAAAAGCCAACGAAGCCTTGCGCACCAGCTTCTGCAGTTCCCCCAGGCGTCGGCCGAGGGACTCCATGTCGGCCGAGACCAGCACGACCGCCACCACTTTTTTGAGCATGATCACCGGCAGGACCAGCAGCGGGGTTTCCGGCCGGATCGAGAGAGCCTTGAGGATCTGGTTGTTTTCCGGTGTGTTGAGCAAGGCTCCCATGGAGAAGTTCATGGTTTCGACCACATCCTTGATTACAGACGGCTTGCTCAGCAGGATATTCAGGTTGGTGAATTCGCTGATTTTCTCCCCTCCCCTGATCCCGCGCCACCCCACCGCCCCGTTGCCGCGTACGATGAACAGTGCTCCGGTGGTGAACTCCTGCCCCAGATAGGTGATGAATACATTGGCGACGGCATCGCGGCTGCGGGCGTTGGCAAAATCGATGGAAAGGCGGTCGACGGTGTAGCGCTCCAGTTCGCCCTGGGGCGCCTGCATATCGTCCTGGTCGTAGCCCTCCATGCTGGCAAAACCCTTGAACTCGGCCGGAATGGTTAAACTGAGCAGTTCGCCATCTTCTTTCTGGTATGTTACCGGAATTGCCTCGTGAGTCTTGCTCTCCGGCTTCGGCGGGACAACTTCGATTTTCCTTTCGGCCGGGGGGGGCGAGCGTCTGAGTCCGCCCGATACCCGCATGTAGCGCATGTCACGGGTGACCTGGTAATATTTTTCAAGGGCGAACGAAATCAGGATGTCGGCAGCGATGAAGGGCTGAATGATGTAGCCGGTCACGAAGGAAAGTTCATCGATTGCCTTGAAATCGGTCGGGTCGGACATGGCAACGCTGAGGCGCTTGCTCTCCAGCTTGACCGGGATCACCCGGTATTTTTCAGCCAGGGAGCCCGGCAGCAGAGTGTAAATGCTGTGGGGGACCTCCTGCAGTTCCTTGCGGGAAACGGCCGGTACGCCCAGTTTTTTGCTGAGCAGCCTCACCAGTACACCTTCTTCGATGAAGCCCAGTTCAATCAGGCTGCTGCCCAGCTTGATGCCGAAAATGACCTGACATTTGAGCGCCTCTTCCAGCTGCTGCTCCGTTATCAGCCCTGCGTTGATCAGCAATTCACCCAGTTTTAATGCCATAACGTCACTTCTCCGATGGTGTTATTCCAAAAAACATTCTGGCTGACGCATCCTGATTGGGTGTCGCACTTAGAGTATCTCCGGTTTCAACAGGGTACCTCTGATCGGTACCCGGTAAACGCCGGGAGATGCCATGAACTTCGTCAGCAGCATGAAGACCAGCTTCTGCTTTTCCATGAATTCGGCCTTGGGCATGATCTCCAGGGTCAGGTTGAGTGGTGCGTTCAGTGCCGTGGCGCCGGCCGGGATTTCACCCGAAAGGCGCATGTAGATTCCATCCCCCTGCAGGGTGAAGCTTTCCAGGCGCCCCCGGCCGTTGCTGATTCTGACCATGCCCTGGGAGCGCAGATTGGATACGTCGGGCAGCGCAAAGGCACCCAGCTTGACTCCAGACAGTTCCAGCTGACGTAATTCTAGCTTGAGCTGCCCGTTCATCCCCTGAGCGCTTCCGGTGATGTGCCCCTCGCTCCACAGGCTGCCGCCGGCCCTGGCCCCCAGCACGCTCTTAAAGAAGGGTACCCCCGCCAGGCTGATGCCGTCGGCATGCAGGCTGAGAACATCCCGGCCGGTGACCCCGGCCAGCAGATCCAGCCGCCCCCCGGCCAGTTGCGCCGATGCGCCGGCCACGATCCGGCCGGTCAGCAGCGGCAGCAGACGCAGGCGCACCCACAGGCGGTCGAAATGGACCAGGCCCCCCTGCTCGGAGGAGAGCAGGGCATTGGTCCAGGATACTCCCGGCAACAGGGTTTTGCGGGCGTCAGGGGCCAGGGTCAGCCCCTGGCCAGCCAGGTACTGGCTGATGAAGGTGTTGATGCGGCCGGCGGGAATAAACAGGTAGGTCAGAAAAAGTAACAGGCAGAGGCCGCCCGCACAGAGACAGAGGCCGCGCAGCAGCCGTCGGAAAGAGATCATCTGGCGGAACCGGGGGATGGTTTCAGCAGGGCCACGGTCAGGGCCAGGTCACAGCGGGCGGGGTCGTCGAAGCGCACCCGCAGGTTGGCCTTTTTCAGGAGCAGCGGACGGCTTCCCTTTTCCAGCCGGTAGATCAGGTTAAGGGCCTCATTGAAGGTCAGCCCCTCGATACGGACGTCGGCGGCATCCTCCAGCATGCCGGGGCGCTCCTCGCCCTTGAGGGAGGCGATCTTGACCCCCTTGCCGCGAATGCCGATCTCATCGATGATTTTGGCCGGGGAGTCGTCGGGACGCACCGCTGCCAGCCGTCCCAGCAACAGGTCGGACGACTGTTTGGCCGAAAGGTAGGCCGTTTTGAGCGGCAGCAGCTCCCTGAGAACCGCCTCGCGGGCCTTGCGTTTCTGTTCCAGCTGGGCGCACTTTCCGGCCAGGAACGACCAGCCCATCACGATGATCAGCAGTCCGATCAGGACATAGCCGGCTTTCAGGCGCGCCCGGCTGTCAAGGCCCTGCCAGACATCCTGCAGCTGTTCCAGGTATCTCACCGCTTGACCTCCTTGAGTGTGCCGGCCAGGGTAAAGCTGACCGTCCCGTCGGGACGGCTCTTGACCTCGCCCAGCTCCACCGTCGTCATCAGCGGGGCCAGGGCGGCCTTGAATTCATTGGCAGCCTGGGCGGAGCGGGCATCACCCTTGACCCGCAGGCTGCGCCCATCCAGTTCGGCCTCATACAGCCCGTTGATGCTGTCCCGCTTGGCCTCGGCCAGCTGTTTGAGCAGATCCAGGACACCGGCCGAGCCGCTGGTGGTGGACAGCTTTTTGATCTCGCCCCTGATCTCGGCCAGTTCATCAACGGCCTTGGGCCGGTTGGGGAAGATCTCCCGGTAGATGGCGGCTATGGAGCCGTTCAGCGAGGCCAGATCGGCCTTGGCCTGGCGATACTGGTAGCCTTTGTACACAAACAGCAGCAGCACCGCCAGGGCCCCTAGGGCAGCGGTCAGCAGCAGTTTTTTGCGCTGTTTGGCATCGTCGGCCGTCCAGGCCAGCTCTCCGCGCCGGAAGTCGGGCAGCACCCCGCCGTGGCAGGCCTGGGCGACCGCGTACAGTCCGGCCAGCTGCTGGAAAGCCTGATCGGTTCTGAACAGGGGGGCCAGTTCTGCCGGCAGCTCCAGCCGCCGCACATCCAGCCGCTCCCCTGCCAGGGGCTGCACCTCGACGGCCGCCAGCTGGTCGGCCTGCTGACCGAAGACGATCAGCTGCGACGGCAGGACCTGGTCCGACATTTCCAGGGCCGTGAGTGTGGCCGAGAGCTGCTGCTGCGGATTTCCGCTGCCGAAGGCGCGCATGAAGAGCGGTTTGCCATCCCTGAAAACGGCCAGGGCCGTTCCGTCGGAGACGAGGCAGCTGCCGCTGATGCCGGGCAGCCGGCTCCAGCCGAAGGGGACCGCGCTGACGATCTGCGGTTCGATGCCCGCTTCCCGGAAAACCGTGATGGCCTGGGCGATATCGCTCCGCCTGGCCCACAACGCCAGAAAGGAGCCATCCGCGGACGGCAGGGCGTCGAAGACCGCCTCTTCCGGCTGCAGGGCCATCTCCCCCTGCAGGTGGGCCGGCAGCACTTCGCGCACCTTGCGCAGCTCCTTGAGCGGCAGATCCACGCTGCGCTGGGCAAACAGCGCCGGCGGCAGGCAGAGCACCACCCGCGGCGAACCGCTGCTCCCCTCGGCAATCCGGTCGGCAACGGCCGCCAGCTCCTGGCCGTTCCCCAACTCAAATGACGCCGCGCCGGCCAGGGTCGCACTCCGGCCGCCGAATCCGAAACGGGCGGCCAGCACCTGCTGCTCTTGAATCTGGATTATCAGATATTCCATAGGATTCCCATTTTCGTCATTTCAATATTCCTGCCAGGAGAGAATTTCCGGCGCCCCGCCCCCCAGCCTGAGGACCGCTTCCACGGTCCGGGCCGATTCCTTGACCCTGGCCAGGGAGTTGAGCCTGTAGACGGCGCCCTTGACGCTGATTTTTCCGACCAGACCGATGGCAATCGTGTCGAAACCGGGCACCCGCGACAGTTCCGCCGTGTTTTTGAAGGGCCTGAGCCGCCGCTCTTCCAGTATCCGTTCGGCCATGCGGTCGTCGATGCGCTCATCCAGAGCGGTCAGCACCTCTTTGGGTGCGGTGTTGATGTTGATCTGGGACAGGGGCGCTCCGGACTGACCGGCATAGACGGTCACGAAGGGACGCAGTTTAGCGACAATTTCAGCGGTGAGCCCCTTGACCAGGGATAATTCCGTCAGGGTGGCCAGCTTGGCATTACGGGCTGCATAAGGTGTCTTCAGGGACTTGTAATAGGGCGTTTCGGCGCCGTTGGTCCGCGCTAGGTCATCGCTGTCCTGCCAGTCGGCCAGGGCATTCCAGGCTTCCTCGGGAATCTGCAGCCGTTTTCCCAGGCGCTTGAGGGCCGCCAGGGTGAAGGGCTCCAGTTCGCCGTTGGGCTGCACCAGACTGTTGAGGTTGATGCGGCCGCTCTCCTCGCTGGTCATGATCTCGATCGTGCCGACCTCGTCCTCCAGCCTGAATGGTGCCGCCCACTTGTCGGACAATGAGCTGTATTCCTGGCCGGCCAGTACCAGCTGGAGCAGTTTTGATCCGCCGGTAATGCCCGACTCCGCCAGCAGCGAAGCCTGCTGTCCGTCCCGAAAGCCGCGGCTGAGGGAGGTGTCCACATAGACCTGGTGGATCAGTTCCGTTGTCACCGCCACCATCAGGGCGGTGACAACCAGTGTCAGGATCAGGGCAAAACCTTGCTCACTCCTGCGGTTCCGGATCATAGTCCGCTCACCCGGGGGGTAGCCAGCACCGAAAACTCCACCGGTTTGCCCTCCTCCTCCACCTGCACCGTGATGCGCACCGCCTTGGGCAGGGCATAGTTCAGAGCCGTGTCCCAGCTTTTGACCCATTTGGAGCCATCGTAACACTCCACCAGAAAAGAGCTGACCCGCTCCATCTGCGGATAGGCTGCGGCGGCGGCCGCCGTGGCCGAATCCAGCAGCACATCCCGTTCCCTGCGGGTCAGAATGTAGCGCTTGTCCTTCTCGATCAGCCGGTACTGCACCGCGCTGATGCCCGACTCCTGCCTGGCCACTCCCAGCGGGGGGGTCAGGGTGGTCAGCTCCAGGCTGGAGGAGGGGGCCCCGAAGTTGTCCCGGTCCTCCACCACGAACAAGAGCCGCTTGTCGTTGCGGCTGAACAGCGCCGAGGAGACCTCCCGCCGCAGCAGGTCCAGGGTGGCGCCCAGTTCGCGGCGGGCTTCCATCCCTGCGCTGGCCCTGTCCCGTGCCCGCAGCACTGCGAAGTAGCTGCCGTAGAGCGCCCCGGAGAGGATCCCCATCAGAACCAGCGCGATCAGCAGTTCCAGCAGGGTGAAGCCTTTATTTGAGGACGTAACGCACAAGCGCCACCTCCCGTTTGTCGCTGGGGCGCTGGACCCGCACCACCAGCTTCTGCAGCGCGGGCAGTTCGGTCGGCAGCAGCTCGGCCTGCCATGTAAGTTCGGGATGGAGCGGGGCCAGGTTGCCCTCGCTCTTTTGGGGAATCTGCCCCTGCTCCAGTTCGGCCAGGCGCTGCCGGGCCAGCAGAGTCAGGGTAGTCGTATCCCGTTCCCTGGTGATGACCGTCAGGTGGTAATTGACCGCCCCCAGCACGGTCAGGATCACCCCCGCCATGATGGCCAGGGCCACCATCACCTCCAACAGGCTGAATCCGTTTGCGGTCCTGAGCATCACAGCGGATCCTCCTGATAGCCCTGATACACCTTGACCTTTCCACCTGCGGGAAAGGCCATGACTGTCCAGAAGCTGTTGTCGGGCGAGCGGAGATGGATGACGGCAAAATCACGCAACCCGGACATGCCCACCTCCAGCCGCAGCTGCCCGTCGCTGATTTTTCCCAACCTGGGGATGACCACATCCGCCACCTGGATGCCTTCCTTGACCGGCCGCTTGCGGAGCAGCGGGTCGTCCGGTGCCTTTTCACTGCCGTCGGCCGCCGCCTCCAGCACCTGAACGCTGTCCGTGCCGGGCTCCATCCGCAGGAAGAAGAGTGTTCTGCCGGTGGCGGCCCGGTCCTGCATGTAGCGCAGGGTCGTGGCCAGGGTGCGGGCCGATGTCTTCAGATTTTCGCTTTCCGCTGACGGCAGGCGGGGCAGCACCAGCAGCATGACCATGCCGATGATGGCCAGCACTACGGCGATTTCGATCAGGGTGAAGCCGCTGGTTTTTTTTGAACCACAGAGACACGGAGGCACAGAGAAGGCACACCCCATCTTCATGTTACCCCAAGCAATCATATCGGTTTTATATCCACATAAGCAGGTGCTCCGTCCGGATTATGCAAGAGGATGAGACCGTACAACATGACTGAACACTATTCAGATTTTCTCAATGTCTCTGTGTCTCCGTGTTGAAAACTGATTACAAAAATTCACTCAACTTTTCCCGTTCGTCCACCAGATAGAATTCCAGCGTCTTGCGCAGGGCATCATCCGCGCTGGTTACCGGCTCCCACCCCAGACACTCCTTGGCCCGCTTGACCGAAGGCACCCGGGTGAGCATGTCCTGATACCCCTTGCCATAGAAGCTGTCGGAGGAGGTCTCGATGATGCGGCAGCGCTCGGCCTTGTCCTTGTAGAGCGGGAACTGGGCCACCATGTCGCGCAGCTTCTCGGCCAGCTCCTTGACCGACAGGTCGTTGGCGGGATTGCCGATGTTGAATATCTTGCCGTCGGCGCAGCCGTTCTCGTTGGCGATGATCTTCATCAGGCAGTCGATGCCGTCTTCGATGAAGGTGAAGGAACGCCGCTGGTTGCCGCCGTCCACCAGCAGGATCGGCTCTTCGGCCAGGATGTTGTAGAGGAACTGGGTCAGTACGCGGGAACTCCCCTCCTTGGCGGTGTGGATGCTGTCCAGCTTGGGACCGATCCAGTTGAAGGGGCGGAACAGGGTGAACCTGAGCCCCTCGTGCTCGCCGTAGGCGTAGATCACCCGGTCCAGCATCTGCTTGGCGCAGGAGTAGATCCAGCGCTCCTTGGCGATCGGACCGAGCATCAGCGGCGAATTTTCCTCGTCGAATTCAGCATCCGGGCTCATGCCGTAGACCTCGGAGGTGGAGGGAAAAATCACCCGCTTCTTGTACTTGTGGCAGAGGCGGATGATCTTGAGATTCTCCTCGAAATCCAGCTCGAAGACCCGTAAGGGATCCTTGACGTAGGTCACCGGCGTGGCGATGGCGACCAGCGGCAGGATCACGTCACACTTCTTGATATTGTACTCGATCCACTCCTTGTTGATGGTGATATCCCCTTCCAGGAAATGGAAACGGGGATCGCCCAGGGAGCGCTCCAGCTTGTCGCAGGCCATGTCCAGACCGAAGACTTCCCAGTCGGTGGTGGTCAGGATACGGTGGGTGAGGGCATTGCCGATGAAGCCGTTGACGCCGAGTATGAGTACTTTCATGGATTCTCCTGGAATGATGTTATCTGCTGATGGTTACTGATGAATTCCTGTGCCGGCTGTTCCTGGCCACCCTCCCCCTGCAGCGAGCGGACCTCCAGCACTCCTGCGCCGGTGCCGACCAGCAGGGGCGTGTGCGCCAGAATGACTCCCGGCTGGCCGCTCCCCTCCCGCGGCCAGGCCGACCAGATCAGTACCTTCTGCCCGTCGAGGTACGTGAAGGCGCCCGGGTAGGGATGGGTTACGCCGCGGATCAGGTTGTAGATCTGCACGGCTGATTTTTCCCAATCGATCAGCCCGTCGGCAGCTTTGCGGCCGCCGCAGTAGTTGCCGGCCTTCAGGTCCATGGGAATGCGGCTAGCCCGGCCTGCGCGCAGCAGCGGCCAGGCCCGGCTGATGACCGTCACCGCCGCGTCGGTCACCTTGGCGAATACGTCGTGAGCCGTGTCGCTGAACTCGATGGTCGCCTTTTCCTGATCGACAATGTCGCCGGCATCCGGCTTCGCCACCATGTAGTGCAGGGTGGCGCCGGTCTCGGTTTCACCATTGATAACGGCCCAGTTGACCGGTACCCGGCCGCGGTATTTCGGCAGATACGAGCCATGCAGATTCAGCGCGCCCAAGCGGGGAATTTCCAGGACTTGCGGCTTGATCATGGTGCGGTAGTAGAAGGAGAAGATGAAGTCGGGCGCGATGACCCGCAGCCGCTCGACATTTTCCGGCTCATTGATGTCGGAAGTGATAAAGGGGATGCCGTTTAGCTCGGCCAGCTCCCGTACCGAAGCAAACCAGATCTGCTCGCCTGGTGAATCCTCATGGGTAAAGATCAGAGTGATCTCGGCTCCCTGCCGCAGCAGTTCCCGGATGCAGCGATAGCCGACATTGTGATAGGCGCAGACGACGAGTCTATTGTTATTCAAAGCCGTAGGTTCTCCTGACCACGTACCTGGGGCGTTTGCGCACTTCCTGGTAAATCCTGCCCACATACTCTCCCACGATGCCGATGCCCATGATGATGATGCCGATGAAGAAGAACAGGATAGCGAAGAGGGTGAAGACCCCCTCCACCTCTGAGCCGACGATGAAGCGCCTGACCAGCAGGAACAGACCGAAGGCCAGGGAGAACAGCGATGTGAGAATGCCGAACAGCGCGAACAGCTGCAGCGGCACCACCGAAAAGCCGGTCATCAGGTCGAAATTCAGCCGGATCAGACGGTAGAGGGAATACTTGCTTTCCCCTGCGGCCCGTTCGGAATGGCCGACTTCGATTTCAGACGGGTTTGCCGCGAAGGTCTGGGCCAGAGCCGGGATGAAGGTGGTGGACTCGCCGCAGCGGTTGATATTTTCGATGACATTACGGTGGTAGGCCCGCAGCATGCAGCCGTAGTCGTTCATCTCCATGCCGGTCATCTTGTTGGTGGTGATGTTGACGATGCGCGAGGCCAGCTTGCGGAAGATGGAATCCTGGCGCTTCTGGCGGATCGTGCCGACCACGTCGTGCCCGCTTTCGATCTCAGCCACCAGACGCGAAATCTCCTCGGGGGGGTTCTGCAGGTCGGCATCCAGGGTAATCACGATCTGACCGCTGCACATCTCGAAGGCGGCCAGGATGGCCATGTGCTGGCCGAAATTACCGTTGAATTCGATTACCCTGACTTCGGGATAGTCCTGTGCCATGGCTTTCAGGATTTCCAGCGAACGATCGCGGGAGCCGTCGTTGGTGAAGATGATCTCGAAGGAGCGGCCTGTGCTCCGGGCGGCAGGATAGAGCCGCTCCATCAGCGGAGCCAGGTTGGATTCCTCGTTGTAGACCGGTACGACGATGCTCAGATAGGGTTCCATGGCTTGTTATCCTTCGGCCAATTCAGCCAGCAGCTGGTTGCCGTAGAGGTTTTTCTGCCAGGTGCGCATGCCTTCAATGCCGTCCAGCGCAGCCAGGGAGTCGGCATTGGCATCCGCCGCCGCTTCCAGCAGCCAGTTGGGCGCCAGCACACCCGGCTCCAGCCCCAGCCGGCGACTCTGCTCCTGTCGCCAGGACTTGATGCGCTTGAGCCGTTCCTTGGCCCCATCGGTCGGCTCGTCACGCCGCTGCCGCGGAAAACGGGGCAGTTCCTCCTCGGGCAGTGCCATGGCCTGGGTGATGACCGCAAGTATTCTTTCACTGTAGCGCTGGATCTGACTGGGGGTCATCCCCTTGATGGCTCCCAGCTCGCCCAGGGAGCGCGGCCGCTTCTCCGCCACTTCCAGCAAGGTATCCGCCGATATGACCTTGAACGCCGGCCGGTCGAGCTGACGCGCCTGCGTGTCACGCAGCTGCAGCAGCCCCTCCAGTACCGCCAGGCTGCGCCCCTTGAGTTTGCCGGCTCCCTTGCAGGAGATAAACAGCGGCCCTTCCTTCTCGCTGACCCGGGCCTGACAGACCAGACGGCACTCCTCTTCCAGCCACTCCAGGCGCCCCACCGCCGCCAACTCAGCTCGCAGCTGGTCGTACAGGGGCAGCAGGTCGGATGTATCGGCCGCGGCGTAGGCGCACATTTCCGGGCTCAAGGGACGCTTGCTCCAGTCAGCCTTCTGATATTTCTTGTCCAGTTCGATGCCGAAACGGGCTTTCAGCAGGGCTGCCAGACCGAACTCGGTTATGCCGAGCAAACGAGAAGCGATCATGGTGTCGAACAGACTACTGACTTCAATGCCGAAATCGCGATGCAGGGAGCGGATGTCGTAATCGGCGCCATGCATGACGACCAGGATGCCGGGATTGCCCAGCGGCGCAGCCAGCGGCGACAGATCCTTGAGCGCCAGCGGATCGATCAGCCAGCTTTCGCTTCGGGTTGATATCTGAATCAGGCAGACTTTCTCCTGATAGTGGTGCAGGGAATCCATCTCCAGATCAACGGCTATTTCGGTTTCACGGCTGATTCGGCCGGCAACTTCGGCCAGCCGGGCTGCCCCGGTTACGATTTCACAGACTCCGGTCTGCTGATTACATGTGTTCAAACGCCAAACTCCCTCATTATGCGATATGTGGTGGTGCGCTGGGCGGCCCGAAAGCCGGCCCGCCGGATCAGGGCAACCATCTCTTCCTGCGACATGCGGAAACTGCATCCGGCGGCAGCCACCACGTTCTCTTCCAGCATCGTGCCGCCCAGGTCGTTGGCACCGAAAAACAGCGCCACCTGGGCCATCTTGTCCCCTTGGGTTACCCAGCTGGCCTGAATGTTGGGGATGTTGTCCAAAACGATCCGGGACAGGGCCAGCACCTTGAGATATTCCACGCCGGTGGCGGTGGTGCCCCCCAGTTCGGTGTTGCCCGGCTGATAGGTCCAGGGGATAAAGGCGGTGAATGATCCGCCGCCGTCCTGCAGGTCACGTATCCGGAAGAGGTGTTCGACGATGTCCTGCGCTGTTTCGCTGCTGCCGAACATCATGGTGGCGGTGGTCGGCATGCCCAAACCGGCGGCCTTGAGCATCACCTCACACCACCGGCGCCAGCCGATCTTTTTGGGAGAAATGCTGCCGCGCACCTCATCCACCAGAATCTCGGCGCCGCCGCCGGGGATGGAGTCAAGACCGGCCGTCTTGAGCCGCAGCAAGGTCTCATCCAGTGACAATCCGGAGCAGGTAGCGATGCAGCAGACCTCGGCCGGAGACAGGGAGTGGTTCTGCACTCCCGGAAATCGCCGCTTTATTTCGCGGAACAGATCTTCAAAAAAATCGATCTTCAGTGCGGGATTGAGTCCCCCCTGCATGAGCAGCTGCGTCCCCCCCAGCGCGACCAGTTCGGCGATCTTGCTGAAGATATCCTCTTTGGCCAGCACATACCCTTCATCAGAGTTTTTATCCCGGTAAAAGGCGCAGAAGGAACACTTTGATTCGCAGATGTTGGTGTAATTCACATTGCGATCGACAACGAATGTGACCAACTGGTCGGGATGAAGCGTGCAGCGGATTCTGTCGGCAACCCGGCCCAGTTCCAGCAGTCCGGACTCTGTCAGCAGCAACAGCGCCTCGGCCCGGTCAATGCGCCGGCCTGCTCCTGCTTTTTCCAATACCTCAGCTTCCATCAGTTAAGCTTTCTGTGTACGTAGTTATACTTCATCCCGAAGGGAGAGCAGACTGGCAGTCGTGCCGGTGACGTTCAGGGGGCAGTTATCAATAGTTCTTGTTCCAGCACCCGGCGCACATCCAGCGGGATACGCTTGGCCTTGATGTCCGGGGCAACGCACGCCAAAGTGATCCTGGCTGCCACCAGCAGCCTGTTGTCCGAGCGACGAACTATCTGCTGATCCATGGTGAATTTGGCGGCGGCCAGCTGCACCGGACGTGTTATCACCGACAGCAGATCATCATGTCTGGCCGGCGACTTGAGATCAATTTCCATCCTGATTACCGGAAACACATGGCCCTGGGCGGCGAGTTCAGCCACGGAAAGGCCCCGTTCGCGGAAAAATTCCGTGCGGGCCCGTTCAAAGAACTTGAGAAAATTTGCGTGGTAGACAATACCGCCCGCGTCGGTATCCTCGTAATAAACACGAACATCCATGTCAACGCAGTTTCAGATTGAGCGTCTTGACCTTGCCGGATTCACGGAAGCGAACCTGCAGCCGCAGTTCCTTGGCAGACTCCACTTCGCCCGGGAAGAAAATGAAGCCGTTCGCAATGGCTTCGCTCGGCATGACCTTGCCTTCCACCCCTTTATCGCGGACATCATCGGTAATCTTGTATTCGCGCTCACGGTCGTCTCCGCCCCGGGAAGCACCGCCAATTACAGCGCCGCCCGCGCCGCCCAGTATGCCGCCTTTGACAACCGAGGAACCGACATTGTGTCCGGAAACGATGCCCAAAGCCAGGCCGAGCACGGAACCCGCGGCAGCCCCCCAGGCAGCCCCCTTACCGGCCCCGCCGGCGATGGATCCGGTTTCGGTAGCCTTTTCCACCCGCTCGGCAGCCTCGCGGTTCAGAAGCACATTCCAGTAACGGTTATTGTTGTCGATCAGAAAAGTCTGGCCGGCGACCACTTCGACCCCCTGCCCGCTCTTGTTGTCCAAAACCACCTGCACGGGCAACAGTCCGGCTGAACGGATATCGAAACCGAAAGCATTTTCGGCCTGGGTCTTGTCGGCAAAAGCCTCGGCGCCAACCTGCAGTCCGGAAGCTTCCTGATAGTTGGCGTAATCCTGCGGGGGCCTGAATGATACCGAGCGACTCTGGTAGGTGGCACAGGCAGAAAGCTGTGTTGCGATGATCAGCAGGCATAATGCTTTTTTCATTGTACAGCTCCTCTCTCGGTAATCTGGGCTTATCCCCCACTGTAGTGCAGAATAGGCACATCTGCAACTTGATTCTGCGGCCAGCCAAGCCATTTCAGGCCGATTTCACCCAAAACCGTCAAATTTACGTTTTAAGCACCAAACACCCCAAAAGCATATCACGGTATGCGATTGTCAGGAAAAATCGCTTACAGGCCAAATTTTTCAGAAGGCTCTCAAACCCTGCTTTTATGGGGTTTTACAGGGTTTTATGACCACAAGGCAACGTTTTCCGCTGTTGAACGGCAGATTGTATGAATGTCTGGCACAGATTTCAAAACCAGCTGCCTGCAGACGCGTCATTTCATCCGACATCTCTTCCGCCACTGCCGGTCCTTTCATGGCAATCATATATCCATCCGCCGTCAGAAGTGGCGCAGCCAGTTCGGCAAATTTTTCAAGGTCGGAAAAGGCCCGCGAGGTAATTACGTCAAAATTGGCGGCGTGGGTGGCATGCATGCTCTCGACGCGGGCATGCAGCGCCTCAAAATTCACGAGTTTCAGCAGACGTGCTACATGGCGCTGAAAATTTATTTTTTTGCCAACAGCATCCACCGAGACAACGGAAACTTCCGGCTTGACAATCTTGAACGGTATCGCCGGAATTCCTGCACCTGACCCGATGTCGAGCAGCTTTTTGGCACCAGTCACCTGTTCTGCCAAAAATAGCGCATCGATGATGTGCTTGGTCGCAATCTCACGTTCTCCGGTTATGGCAGTGAGATTGACCTTGCGATTCCATTTCCGCAGTTCGGCGACATAGAGCTCGATTGCCCGGATCTCATCATCCGTTATTTTCAGCCGAGCCTCATCAGCGGCTTCCACCAGAACATCTCGCATCATTGGGATTCCTCTGCAGCGCTCCTTCCGGCATGCGCCTTGATCGCTATTGACAACACTGAGATGGCAGCCGGTGTGACCCCAGGTATGCGCGAAGCCTGCCCCAACGTGTCAGGTCTGTTGCGGGACAGTTTCTCGCGCACTTCCGTGGTAAGTCCATTGACGGCCAAATAGTCCAGATCAGCGGGCATGCTGGTATTCTCCAGTTTCGCTGATCGTTCGATCTGATCCAGCTGACGATCGATATAGCCTTGATACTTGAGCTGAATCTGCACCTGTTCAAGCACGGTTTGAGGTGTTTCACGTGAAACATGGTCGAACTCGGCCAGGTCGGAATAGGATATATCCGGGCGCCTGAGCAGCTGTTCCAGGGAAGTTCCCTTCTGGATGTCAGATAAGCCGCGCTTGATCAGAAACTGCTGTTGACTCTCATCCATCACCAGGCGGGTCGCAGCGACACGCGCATATTCAGCGGCTATCATTTCCTTTTTCCTGAGATAAGCGGCGTAATCATGCTCACTGACCAAACCGATTGCATGTCCTTTTTCGCGCAAGCGCAGATCGGCGTTGTCCTCGCGAAGCAGCAAACGGTATTCGGCCCGCGAGGTGAACATGCGGTAGGGCTCCTTGGTGCCCTGGGTAACAAGGTCGTCGATCATGACGCCGATATAGGATTCACTCCTCGAAAGCACCAGCGGTTCAAGACCCTTGACTCGCAGGGCAGCATTGATCCCTGCCATGATACCCTGCCCTGCCGCCTCTTCATATCCGGACGTGCCATTAATCTGTCCGGCATGATAGAGGTTGCGGATGAGCTTGGTTTCCAGCGATGCATGCAGTTGAATCGGATCAATGTAATCATATTCGATGGCATAGGCAGGCCGCATGATCTCGACCCGTTCCAGACCAACCATTGAGCGATAAAATACGATCTGAACATCTATTGGCAGCGAGGTGGACATGCCACTCGGGTAAACTTCAACCGTATCCAACCCTTCCGGTTCGATGAAAGTCTGATGACGATCCTTGTCAGGAAAGCGCACCACTTTGTCTTCAATGGAAGGGCAATAACGGGGTCCGATCCCTTCGATTATACCAGCATACAGCGGCGAGCGATCCAACCCGGAACGGATTATTTCATGGGAGCGGGGATTGGTGTAGGCGATGTGGCAAGGCACCTGCGGCATGCTGATGCGCTCGGTGCTGAATGAAAACGGAACCGGTGGGTCATCACCAAACTGTGCCTCCAATCTGGAAAAGTCAATGGTGCGGCTGTCCAGTCTGGCCGGAGTACCGGTCTTGAGACGACCGACATTGAAACCAAGTTTCCCGAGCTGGTCTGAGAGCCCGACTGAGGGAAGGTCACCCGCCCGCCCGCCGGGATAATTATTGAGACCGATGTGGATCAGTCCGCGCATGAAAGTACCGGTGGTAATGACAACCGTCTTGCCTAGAAAGCTGATTCCGGAACGTGTTTCAACACCTCGCAATTCGCCACCATCTATAGAGAGAGCTGTCACCTCGCCCTGCTTGACATGGAGATTTTCCTGATGCTCCAGGACACGTTTCATGCGCAGACGATAGAGCTGCTTGTCGGCCTGGGCGCGGGAGGCGCGCACGGCCGGTCCCTTGCGGGTATTAAGAACGCGGAATTGAATACCGGTAGCATCGATATTTTTTGCCATCTCGCCACCCAAAGCATCGATCTCCTTGACCAGGTGTCCCTTGGCAAGCCCTCCGATGGCCGGGTTGCAGGACATCAGGGCTATGGCATCCAGATTGATGGTCAGGAGCAGTGTGGAACAGCCCATGCGGGCTGCAGCCAGCGCCGCCTCGCAACCGGCATGGCCGGCTCCAACCACGATAACGTCATACTGAAAGTCATAATTAATCATGCCTGCAAGTACCCCTTATGTTTCACGTGAAACATGCCCTATTTACCGATACAGAAAGAGGAGAAAATCAGATCGAGCACATCATCGCTGGTAGCCTGCCCGGTGACGGAACCGACCGCCGCCAAGGCATCACGCAGATCAACCGAGAGCAACTCCAGCTCGAGATTGGCGGCCAGGCCGCTTTCAAAACGATCCAGAACAGCATCAGCCGTTACCAGGGCATCCCGGTGACGTGCCCTGGATATGGCCACAAAATCGCGACTGTCAATTGCGGCTTCATGCAAGAACGTGCTGCGAACGGTCTCCTTAAGTTCATCAACCCCTAAACCGGTATGGGTGGAAATTGCGACGCACTTCGTGGCATCGGTTTCTGTGGGCAACTCCAGGATTACGGGCAGATCCGATTTGTTGCGCACCAGGATCACCCTGCTTCCCGACAAGGAGTTCAGAATCAAACGGTCCTCGGCCTCGAACGGACGCGCTGCATCCAGCACAAAGAGCACCAGATCCGCCAGAGGAATCTTTTCGAGTGCACGGTTGATACCTTCAAGCTCGACCACGTCGTCGGTGTGGCGGATACCGGCCGAATCCAGCAGACGCACAGCCAATCCTCCCAGATTGACAGTTTCTTCGATGATGTCCCGGGTTGTTCCGGGAATATGGGTGACGATGGCACGGTTCTCGTTGAGCAGACGGTTGAGCAGACTCGACTTGCCGGCATTGGGTTTGCCGATGATCAGTACGGAAATGCCCTCGCGCAGTATGCGGCCATCCTCGAAACCGGTCAGAAGCTTGGTTAGTATCGTGCGGGCCGAAGAAATGTCGGAGCTGATGGCAGCTGTGTCGGTTGCACCGAGATCCTCCTCGGGAAAATCAATGTAAGCCTCCACCAGTGCCAGGGCATGCAGCAGCAGGGAGCGTGCCTCGTCGATCCGCTGGGACAGGGCTCCTTCGCGCTGATTCTGGGCCAGGCGCAGCGCGGCTTCAGTCTGGGATCCGATGATATCCATGACCGCTTCAGCCTGGACTAAGTCGATTCTGCCGTTGAGAAAGGCACGCCGCGTAAATTCACCCGGCTCGGCCAGTCTGGCGCCAGAGCGCAGGCAGAGCGACAAAACCCGCTCAACCACCAGCATTCCGCCATGACAGTGGATTTCCAGAACATCCTCGCGGGTATAGGAACGGGGGGCGCGCATGAGAACGGCCATGGCCTCATCGACTACTTCTCCCGACAGGTAATCGCGGACAGACCCAAAATAAAAACGGTGGCTGATTAGGCCACCGTTACATAAGGGTTTGAATACGGCATCGCCGATATCCGCAGCCTGGGAGCCGCTCACGCGGACTATGCCGATCCCGCCGTTTCCGGGAGGAGTGCTGACTGCAGCTATCGTATCACGGATATACATAGGAAACTCCCTGCGGCAAAACTCAGTCTTTTACGAGTTTATTGATATACATCTGCTGGCCGATGGTAAGCAGGTTATTCACCAGCCAGTAGAGAACTAGACCGGACGGAAAACTCAGAAACATGAACGTGAATACCACCGGCAGCGCCAGCATCATCTTCTGCTGCACCGGGTCCATCTGGGAAGGTGTCATTTTCTGCTGGATAAACATGGTCACACCCATGATCAGCGGGGTGACATAGTAAGGGTCCTTGTCGGACAGGTCGGTGATCCACAACAAAAACGGAGCGTGGCGCAGTTCCATGGAAAACATGAGGGCCTTGTAAAGGGCAAAAAAGACCGGAATCTGAACCACCATCGGCAGACAGCCACCCAAAGGATTGACCTTGTTGTCGCGATACAGTTCCATGACAGCCTTGTTCATGCCATCACGGTCATCCTTGAATTTTTCCTTGAGGGCCGCCATCTTGGGCTGAATCTTCTGCATGTCCTTCATGGATTTGTAACTTTTATGGGTCAACGGGAAAAACAGCACCTTGAGAACAACGGTAATGATAATAATGGCAAAGCCGTAATTGCCAACGTAGCGATGTAAAAATTTAAGGGTGTAAAGCAGTGGCTTGGCAATTACCCCGAACCAGCCCAGATCGAGAGACTGCTCCAGAGAGTTGCCCTGGGCTTTGAGTGTGTCGATATCCTTGGGACCGACAAATATCTTCTGTACAACGGAAACGGACTGTCCGGGGGTAACGGTGATCTGCGGCGATGAAATGACGGACTCAAAAAATCCGGCAGCATTCTTCTTCAGCTCTACAGAAGCGATGCTCCCCTGCTCGGAAAGGAGGGCGGTCAGAAAATACTTGTCGCTGAAGCCGGCCCAGAGCAGGTTTTTATCGTATTTTTTGGAAGCGGTGGCCACATCCTTGATCTTGTCGCTTTTGAGGCTCTGGTCAGTATAAATAAAGGAACCGGCGGTGTCGAAGCGGGTGTCCTTGATCTTGGGTTCGGCCGGATAGGTCAGCACCTGCTGCAAGGTCCCCACCAGCGGGGACTGGGAATTGTTAATCACCTGCGTATCCAGTTTGATGCCATAGCTGTTGCCGCTGAATGAATAAATCTTGCGGACCGTGAACCCCTGATCGGAGGTATAGGTAAAGGTGAGTTGGCGGTTCTCGCTGTCTTTAACCAGGATGCTGTCGGAGTCGGAAGAATATACGCTGCTATCGGCCAGGTTGAAGCCGGTGGCGCGGGTCGCAAAGGTGAGTACATTCGGATCGGCATTGTCGCCTAAAATTACCTGACTGGCAGAAGGGGTATTATGTTCGCGATATTTCTTCAGCTTGAAGCTCTTCAGCGCGCCGCCGCGCGATGAGAATACCGCTGTGTACAGGCCGGTATCCACCGAAATGTCCTTGGCAACCGTACTCCCGGGAACGATTGGAGCGGCTGCAGGTACGGCTGGCTGGGCAATGGATGGCTGCTGACCGGAAACTGCCGCAGGTTGGACGTTCTGGGAAGGGACAGCCGGCTTTTTGTCGGGTCCCGCGAAAAGGGAAAATACATAGAAAACTGCTATTGATAGAATGACTGCCAGAAACGCACGCTTTTCCATGAAAGCTCCAGTTGTGTTCTCAATTATGGTACAGGATCATACCCGCCAGGATGAAAGGGATGGCATTTACAAAGTCTGAGAAGGGTCAACCACACGCCCCTGGTGAGTCCATGACGCAGGATTGATTCTCGGGAATACGCGGAACAGGAGGGATGAAAACGACAGGCCGGTGGCAGAAACGGTGATACCAGTTTCTGGTACATTGTTATTATGAGGAGTGTAATGCTTTTGAACATGTAGCTGCGCCGATGTGCCTGAAGGCCTTTTCAAGTTCGCGCTGCACAGTGCAGAAATCCATCAGGGCAGCCTCACGACGCGCAATGAGATTAACATCAATCGCGGGGAGCTGATGTCTGTTGCACCTGAAGATTTCCCTGGCATAACGTTTAACCCGGTTACGGATTACTGCACAGCCAATCTTTTTACTTGCCGTAACACCAAGACGTGCCCCGGACAGATCATTCGGCTGCCAGACCACCAGGAATCCCTTGGTTACATACTTGTTCGGCGAATCAAAAAGCTTGAGAAAATCGGCACGTTTCCGCAATCTGGCTGATTTTGGAAACGTGCCAACTACAGTATCTTGCGTGGCGACGTCTGGACTACTTGACTGCAATGCGGACAGACAGGGTCTTGCGACCTTTAGCCCTTCTACGCTTGATAACAAGACGTCCATTTTTGGTTGACATTCTTACCAGAAATCCGTGGGTACGCTTACGTGAGGTATTGCTCGGTTGAAAGGTTCTTTTCATATCAGACACTCCAAATAAAATTTTTCAGGAAATAAGTCTTTAATCATAGCGGCACGTTTTTGTCAAGAAGTTTATTAATGCTGCTGCGATGGGCATGGATTGATTTGCCTTGAAAAATGATACCTGCTCTGGTAACCTGCTGCTTCCTGAAAATTGTTTTATTTCAGTAAATTAGACGTAACTGCCTGATTAAACGATACAATAAATTATCAACAGGTGTTGACAATTCTGTTGATAACCTGTCATCAAACCGCACGCCCACTTACATAAACTGGTTTATTCCATTGATGATTTTATCAATCACAGCGATGTGGATAATCAGCTGATAACTTATTTTTAATTAATGTGATATTATGTTAGAAGCCTGGCAACAAGCATCAGAAAATCTGGCAAAAGTTCTGTCTGAACGTGATTTCAATACATGGATCAAACCGCTTTGCTACAGTCACAGGGAGGGCGACGCCGTCTTTCTCTCTGTACCCACATCATTTTTCAAGGAATGGCTGGAAGAACACTACCATCAGATGCTGATGGGTGCGCTGTCGGTAACCTCCGGCACGAACTGTTCGATTGAACTGATCATCCGCGAGACAACACCTGAAACCGAATCACTGCAACCGGAAGAGCTGATCATCAAAGGCCATCAGGAATCGGAACAGGTCCGCAACATCACCTCCGAAGCCGCCTTCACCCCTCTCAATACCAAATACACCTTCGATCTGTTTGTAAGCGGTACCGGCAACCAGTTTGCCCATGCCGCTGCCATGGCAGTGGCCAACAATCCGGCCGACACCTACAATCCGCTCTTTATCTATGGAGGCGTCGGGCTTGGCAAAAGCCATCTTCTGAATGCGATTGGCCATACCATCCGGACCAAATCCCCTGACCTGAAGGTCTGTTACTGTTCGGCGGAAAAATTCATGTACGAAATGGTCAATGCCCTGCGCCAAAAGCGGATGGAGCAGTTCAGGACACGTTTTCGTAATCTTGACGTACTGCTGGTTGACGACATTCAGTTCATATCCGGCAAGGTAGGTACCCAGGAAGAATTTTTCCATACCTTCAATGCCCTCTATGACATGCACAAGCAGATTGTGATCACATCCGATAAATTTCCGCGGGAAATTTCCGATCTTGAGGAACGGCTGCGCTCCCGCTTCGAGTGGGGTCTGATCGCCGACATCCAGCCCCCTGACCTGGAAACAAAAATCGCCATACTCAAGAAAAAATCAGAGATCACCAGAATCAAGCTGCCAGAGGATGTGATCTATTTCCTGGCATCAAGCGACACCCGCAACATACGGGAGCTCGAAGGCATGCTTATCAGACTGGGCGCCTACAGCAGTCTGCAGAGCGTCCCCATTACGCTTGACATGGCCAAGGAGAGCTTGAAAGACATTCTTGGCGACAGACGCAAAGAGATAACCGTAGAAATGATCCAGAAAACGGTAGCGGATCATTTTGATCTCAAGCTGACTGACATGAAGTCCAGCAAAAGGTTGAAAAACCTTGTTCAGGCCCGTCAGATAGCCATCTGGCTCTGCCGGGACATGACCAAGGCATCCTACCCTGACATCGGCGCGAAATTTGGCGGCAAAGACCATTCCACCGTTATCTATGCAACCAAAAAAATGGAACAGGCCATCAAGGATGATCCTAAGATCGCTAAAATTATTGAAGAAATTAAACATATCCTTCTGAAGTGATGAATCAGCTGTGCATATCCTGTGACTAACTGTGCATAACTCTGACCATGTTGATATCCCCACTTTCAGTGCAACATTTATCAACATGAGACCATACAGCAATTATCAGGTAATTAAGCCAGTTATGAAGTTATCACCAAATTCAAGCCCCCTATAACAACAACAAAGGTTTTATTCTTTAAAGAATATATTATTTACCAGTAAGGAGTGACACATGGAATTCAGAATAGACAAAGAGCTATTCCTCAAGTCTCTGCAAAAAATCCAGGGCATTGTCGAAAAACGGACTTCCATGCCGATTCTTTCAAATGTCCTGCTGGAAGCAACGGAATCGTCACTGCATGTCACCGCCACCGACCTTGAAGTTGGCATGAAAAGCAGTTATCCGGCCGATGTAACCGCACCGGGCAGGATCACTGTGGGAGCTAAAAAACTGTACGAGATCGTCAAGGAACTCCCCAACCAGATCATAACTTTTTCCACAAAGGAGAATGACTGGGTGGAGATTAAATGCGGCAAGGTGCAATTCAACATTGTCGGCCTGTCACCGGACGAATTCCCCTACTTCCCAGCCATCAAAGAAGAAAGCCTGTTCGAGATTGAAAGTACCCTGCTGAAGGGGATGATCGAAAAAACATCCTATGCCATCTGCAATGACGACACAAAATATAACCTAAACGGCCTGTTCACCAAGGTCGAGCTGAACCCAGACGGCAATCAGGTTCTTAAAATGGTAGCCACCGATGGTCATCGCCTCTCCATCGCCAATGGCGCCCTCAAGGGGAGCGCCGGTCCGGAACTGCTCAAAGGGGTGATCCTGCCTAAAAAAGGGATCTACGAACTGAAGAAAATCACCGAAGAGGACAGCGGTACCCTCATGTTCGGCTTCATGGAAAACAGTGCCGTGATCAAGCGCGGCGATTCCTACATGGTCATGCGCCTGGTGGATGGCGAGTTTCCGGACTACAACCGGGTGATTCCGGTTGCCAATGACCGCACCATAACGGTCAACAAGGATGACTTCACCCACTCGGTCCGCAGGATGGCCATTCTTTCCAGCGAGAAGTTCAAAGGGATCATGCTGGAGATATCAGCGTCCAGCATCAAAATATCATCCAGCAACCCGGAACTTGGCGATGCCATGGAGGAGATCGATGTCACCTACGGCGGCGATCCACTGGCGGTCAGATTCAATGCCCGCTACCTGCTGGACGTTTTGGCGGTGGCCGAAACCGAATGCGTGGACATGAAGTTCAAGGATGAGTTGTCACCATCGATTATCGTGCCGCAAAATTCGGACAGCTTCCTGGCGGTAATCATGCCGATGAGGCTGTAATACCGGCAAATGCGCCTGAATAAGCTCGCCATTGCCGGGTTCAGAAATTTTTCTTCCCTGCGGATAGATCCCGGCCCGCGCTTCAATCTGCTGCACGGACTCAACGGCCAGGGCAAGACCAACCTGCTGGAAGCGATCTATCTGCTGGGAAATACCCGTTCCTTTCGCAGCGCCCGCCTGCCGGAATTTATCAGCCATGATCACCCCATGGCCCAGATCCAGGGGGAAGTTGAGTCGGGAGGCAGCAGGAGTTCGATCAGGCTGACCCTGGAGCAGGCCGGCCGCAGGGTGGAGATCGACGGCAAGGGTATCCAGCGGGCCTCGCAGCTGCACGGCAGGCTGAACGCAGTGGTTTTTTCGCCAGATGACACCGGCATGGTCAGATTCGGGCCGGATTCACGCCGCCGCTTCCTGGATCGAGCCGTCTACATGGGTGATATCGGTTATCTGCATTGCTGGCACAGCTACCACCGCATCCTTAAACAGCGTAACCAGCTGTTGAAAAATGCCGACAGAAGCGGGCTGGATACCTGGACCGAAAAGCTGGCCGAAGCCGGCGCAGAAGTGATCGAGAGGCGCCAGATCTTTGTTGCCCAGCTTAAGGACCGGCTGCAGCGGCATTACGCCACCATCTCGGCCGGCAGCGAAACAGCCGCCATCGCCTATCGTCCGGAATGGGTGCAGGCAACGCAGCGTGAAGCCATCAGAGTGGAACTGCTGAGCCTGTTCGAAAAGCAGGCCCGCACCGATGAACGCTACGCCACCACCACGGCCGGCCCGCACCGTGACGACCTGGTACTCCTGCTGGATGGCCGGCCCCTCAAGGCCTTTGGTTCCCAGGGGCAGCAGAAGAGTTTCGTTCTGGCCCTGAAGATGGCGGAAATGGACAACCTGCAGACCATCTTTGGCGAATCGCCCCTGCTGCTGCTGGACGACATGAGCTCGGAACTGGATAGCCGCAGGAACGCCAACCTGATGGAGTTTCTGATAGCGCGGGATATTCAGGTATTTATCACAACAACGGAAAAATCACCGGCCCAGTTGGGCCATAGCGCACAATGCGCCGTCTTTCGAGTTGAAGACGGCAATCTGACGTTTGAGGGAAATGAACCACATGAATGAATTCAGCGAGACAACAGATCACAGCGCCGAGGATTACGGCGCGGATAGCATCAAGGTTCTGGAGGGATTGGCAGCGGTCCGCAAGCGTCCGGCCATGTACATCGGTTCCACCTCCAGCGCGGGCCTGCACCACCTGGTGTACGAGATCGTCGACAACTCCATCGACGAGGCTTTGGCCGGGCATTGCGACAATGTTGATGTAACCATCAACACCGATGGCTCCATTACGGTTGTGGACAACGGCCGCGGCATTCCGACCGATATGATGCCGGCTGAGGGAAAATCAGCGGCCGAGGTAGTCCTGACGGTGCTGCATGCCGGCGGCAAGTTTGACAACGAGGCCTACAAGGTCTCCGGAGGTCTGCACGGCGTCGGCGTTTCGGTCGTCAACGCCCTCTCCAAGTGGCTGGAACTGGAGATCCGCCGCGATGGCAAGGTCTGGCGCCAGTCCTATCGCCGCGGCGATCCGCTGGCTCCGCTGGAGATAACCGGCGAAACCAAGAAGCGCGGCACAAAGATCACCTTCATGCCGGACGAAGAGATCTTCGAAACCACCGAGATCTCTTTTGATGTGCTTTCCCAGCGTCTGCGCGAGATGGCCTTCCTCAATGCCGGGGTCAGGATCAAGATCACCGACGAACGGGTGGAAGGCAAGTTCCATGAATTCCACTACGAGGGTGGCATCAACTCCTTTGTTGAGTACTTAAATCGCAACAAGACCGCCCTGCACCCCAAGCCGATCTACTTCAAAGGGGAAAAAGGGGGCGTGGAAACGGAAGTTTCCATGCAGTACAACGACTCTTACGACGAGAAGATCTTCAGTTTCGCCAACAACATCAACACCCACGAGGGGGGCACGCACCTGGCTGGCTTCAAGGCCGGCCTGACCCGCACCATGAACAGCTACGTGGGCGCCAACGAGATGCTCAAGAAGGAGAAGGTAGCCATCTCGGGCGACGACCTGCGTGAAGGGATGACCTGCGTCATCTCGGTCAAGATCCCCCAGCCCCAGTTTGAGGGGCAGACCAAGACCAAGCTGGGCAACTCCGAGGTCAAGGGCTATGTGGAATCGCTGATCAACGAAAAGCTGGCCCAGTTTCTGGAGGAAAATCCCCAGGTGGCCAAGCGCATCCTCGAAAAATCCATCGACGCGGCCAGGGCCCGCGAAGCGGCCCGCAAGGCCCGTGAAACGGTCCGTCGCAAAGGGGCGCTCGACCTGGGCGGACTGCCGGGCAAGCTGGCCGACTGCCAGGAGAAGGATCCGGCCCTGTGCGAACTGTACCTGGTCGAGGGTGACTCGGCCGGCGGTTCCGCCAAGCAGGGGCGCGACCGCAAGAACCAGGCCATCCTGCCGCTCAAGGGCAAGATCCTCAACGTGGAGAAGGCCCGCTTCGACAAGATGATCGCCTCCCAGGAGATCCGCACCCTGATCACCGCCCTGGGGACCGGCATCGGCAAGGACGACTTCGACATNNTCCCACATCCTGACCCTGCTGCTGACCTTCTTCTACCGCAACATGCGCGAACTGGTCGAGCGCGGCCACCTCTACATCGCCCAGCCGCCGCTCTACAAGGTCAAACGCGGCAAGAAGGAGATGTATCTCAAGAACGAGCACGCCATGCAGAACTTCCTGCTGGAAGAGGGTGCCGAGGAACTGGTTCTCAAGCTGGAGAAGGGGGACCGGGTCTACCTCGGCAAGCAGATCATCCCGGTCGTCAAGCAGTTCATCGAAAACCGCGCCATTTTCGACAAGGTCGTCAAGAAGGGCATCACCAGTGACCTGCTCTCGATCATCGTCAGGGCCAGCGTACCGGCCGGCATCGAGGAGCTGGCCGGTCTGGGCAGCTACCTGGAGGCCATGAAGGCGCTCTCCCCCGGTTCCGACTACCAGGTGGAGGAGGAGCGTATCACCTTCCGCATCGGCAACATTCGCGCCATCATCGACCAGCAGACACTGTCGGTGCTCGCCACCCATGAATACGAACTTCTGGTGGAAAATCACCGCCGGGTGGTGGAGACCATGGCCGACGGCCGCGCCTTTCTGGAAATGCAGGACGGCGGCAAGCTGCTGCTGGAGACCTCCAACCACGAGGAGCTGCTCTCCTTCTTTCTGGAGCAGGCCAAAAAAGGACTCTCCATTCAGCGCTACAAGGGTCTTGGCGAGATGAACCCGGAACAGCTCTGGGAGACCACCATGAACCCGGAGAACCGCATTCTGCTGCAGGTCAAGATCGAGGATGCGGTGGAATCGGACGAGATCTTCACCATCCTGATGGGCGATCAGGTCGAGCCGCGCCGCGACTTCATCGAGAAGAACGCCCTGAACGTTGTCAATCTGGATATATGATGACTGACTTGATGTAGGTTTTATTTAATTAATGTTTTTTTGAACCCAATTAGATGTTTTAACCTACAAAACGTCGGGACTTAGTTAGAAAATAAAGAGGGGTTAACGTTAAGGTTAGCCCCTCTTCAAGTATGAAACTAAACGCAGCAACGAAATGTTGCGGCGTTTTTTTGTTTTTAGCGAGCTTTATGATGTTGGTCGAAACATTTACTGTTTTTCATGGAATGACGGCGTTCATTCTGGTAATGGTAGCTGTCTCATTTCATAAAATCAGTTTTATTTGCCTTCAAGGAGTCCCACCCCCGTGCTGACCGGTGAAAACAAATCAAAGATCGACAAAATATGGGATGCGTTCTGGTCCGGGGGTATTTCCGATCCCCTGCGGGTGATCGAGCAGATCTCCTTCCTGCTGTTCATCAAACGGCTGGATGACATTCACACGGCCAGGGAGAAGCAGGCTAATCGATTGAACAAGCCGATCAAGGAGCCGATCTTCACTGCCGGCCAGGATCATCTGCGCTGGTCGCGCTTCCGCGAGTTCGAGGCCGAGGAGATGTTCCGCGTGGTCAGCCAGGAGGTCTTCCCCTTCATCAAGAACCTGCATGGCGGCCTGGATACGGCCTACGCCCGCCACATGAAGGACGCCATCTTCATGATCCCCACCCCCAGCCTGCTGGAGCGGGTGGTGGAGCAGATCAGCCAGGTGCCGATGGAAGACCGGGACACCAAGGGCGATCTGTACGAGTACATGCTCTCCAAGCTGACCACCGCCGGCAGAAACGGCCAGTTCCGCACCCCCCGCCATATCATCAAGATGATGGTCGAGCTGATGCAGCCCCGCCCCGACGACATCATCTGCGACCCGGCCTGCGGTACCGCCGGTTTCCTGGTGGCGGCCGGTGAATACCTGAGAGAAAACCATGCCGACCTGTTCCATAACGAAGAGCTGAAGCGCCACTTCAACGGCAAGCTCTTCAACGGTTTCGACTTCGACTCCACCATGCTGCGCATTGCCAGCATGAACATGATGCTGCATGGCGTGGAGAACCCGGCCATTGAGGCCCGTGACGCCCTTTCTAACAGCGCTGGCGACATTGCCGATGCCTTTACCCTGATCCTGGCCAATCCCCCCTTCAAGGGGTCGCTGGATGAAGAGACCGTGGCCAAGGACCTGCTGCGCACGGTCAAGACCAAGAAGACCGAACTGTTGTTCATCGCCCTGATGCTGCGGCTGTTGAAGCCGGGCGGGCGCTGCGCGGTAATCGTGCCGGACGGCGTGCTGTTCGGCTCAAGCAAGGCGCACCTCGACTTGCGAAAAGTTCTGGTGGACGGCCACAAGTTGGAGGCGATGATCTCCATGCCCTCGGGCGTGTTCCGTCCCTATGCGGGCGTCTCCACCGGGATTCTGATCTTCACCAAGACCAACTCCGGCGGCACGGATCACGTCTGGTTCTATGACATGCAGACCGACGGTTTCTCGCTGGATGACAAGCGCAATCCGGTGGAGCAGAACGATATTCCCGATGTGCTCGATAAATGGCGTGGCCTGATAAATATTCCCCCTCCCCTGGCGGGAGGGGGGCAGGGGGTGGGGGAAGTTGCCATCGGCGTCAATGCTGCCAATGTCACCCCCACCCCAGCCCTCCCCCGTCAAGGTGGAGGGTGCCTGAATGACCGCACCGCCCAATCCTTCCTCGTCCCGGTGCAGGAGATTCGCGATAACAAGTATGATCTCTCCATCAACCGTTACAAGAAAGTGGAGCATGAGGAGGTTGCCTATGAGCCGCCGCAGGTGATAATTGCCCGGTTGGAGGCGCTGGAGCGGGAGATTGCCGGGGAGTTGGCGGAGTTGAAGGGGATGTTTGCATGAAAGGGTGGAAGACCGTAGCACTTGGTGATTATGCTGACTCAGTAGATTATGGCGTAACGGCATCTGCGACACAGCAACCTTCCGGGCCGAAGTTCCTCCGAATCACAGATATTCAAAATGGAGAGGTTAATTGGGAAACAGTTCCGTGGTGTGAATGCGATGCTCGATCTGCTAGTAGGAGATATTGTTTTTGCAAGAACGGGCGCAACAACAGGGAAAAGCTTTCTTATTCGCGAATGCCCAAAGGATGCAGTGTTTGCTTCTTACTTGATTCGAGTGCGAGTCAGTACGTCTGTTGATCCCGGCTATCTCAGCCATTTTTTCAATTCACCAAATTACTGGGCTCAGATTACCCAAAGCGCCCGCGGTGTTGCTCAACCCGGTGTCAATGCCACGACTCTAAAAACGCTCAAACTCCCTCTCCCTCCACTCCCCGAACAAAAGCGCATCGCCGCCATCCTCGACAAGGTTGATTCTATCCGGCGCAAGCGGCAGGAGGCGGTTCGGTTGACAGAGGAGCTGCTACGCTCGGCGTTTCTGGAGATGTTTGGTGATCCGGTGACGAATCCGAAGGGGTGGGAGGTTCAGCAACTTGCAGATATTGTTGCCCCCGGAAGAATTGTTACATACGGCATTGTTCAAGCTGGCCCACACATAGATGATGGTGTCCCATATATTCGTACAGGGGATATACAAGACGGAAAGATCAAGATAGAAGGTCTATTACGCACCAGCAAGGAAATTGCACAGAGTTATAAGCGATCTGAGGTAAATACAGGTGACTTGGTAATGAGCATTCGTGCAACAGTTGGTACAATTGCACCACTTCCAGACGAGCTTGATGGTGCTAACTTAACACAGGGGACAGCGAGGATTAGCCCAGGACCTACCGTGATGAAAGACTACCTTCTGTGGGCAATCAGATCAGAAAGTTCGCAACAATGGATTCAAAAGCAGGTTAAGGGCGCAACTTTTAAAGAGATAACTCTTGGTAAGCTACGAGAACTTCCGATACTTGTACCACCAATGCGCTTACAAAAGGAGTTCAAAGCTATTTCTGACAAATGCAATTCGCTGATATCGAATACAATTACGTCGATGGAATACTACGATATCCTCTTCAATACCCTCCTTCAACGCGCCTTCAATGGGGAGCTGTAGTATAAAGTTTATCCCAAAGGAGTATAAATCTTGAGACTTGTAAATTTTTCTGTAACAAATTTCAGAAGCATTACCTCTGCACATAAAATAGCCATTTCAGACACTACTGTTCTGATTGGCAAAAACAATGAGGGGAAATCAAATCTTCTAAAATCAGTACAAGTTGCGATGGAGCTGCTTCAGCAGCATGCTTTTGAAGAGCGCAGAGGAATTAGGCGAACTTATAGAGATGAAGATAGTCCATATTTCTGGAAAAGAGATTTTCCCATCCAGTTGCAGGATAGAAAGTCAGTAAATCAGACTATTTTCAAGTTAGAGTTTTTATTGAATGATGATGAAATTAATGATTTTAAGAAAGTAATTGGATCAAATCTTAATGGATCATTACCACTTGAAATACGAATTAGTAAGGATAATGAGGCTGAAATAAAACTGAACAAAACTGGTAAAAACACAAAAACGCTGTCATCAAAATCTGGGAAAATAGCTGAATTTGTCGCTAGGCGTATTTATTTTAATTATATTCCAGCTGTCAGAACTGATAAAGAAGCAATAGATGTCATCAGTAAAATGTTATCCCAAGAGTTACGTGTCCTTGAGCAAGATGATGCCTATCTTGATGCTTTGAAGACAATTCTTGACCTTCAAAAACCAATTCTTGAGGATTTGGCAAATAGGCTTCAAGTCCCATTGCAGGAGTTCTTACCAAGTATTAAGGGTGTAAAAATCGAAATACCAGAGACAAGCAGGCGTTCGGGATTACGGCGTGATTTTAATGTTATTATTGATGATGGAACACCAACAAATATTGAATATAAAGGGGATGGCGTAAAGAGCTTGGCAGCTCTAGCTTTATTGAAAAGTACAAAAAGGCATAGTGGTGCATCAATTATAGCCATAGAAGAACCAGAGTCTCATCTTCATCCGGGGGCAATCCACCAACTTAACGAAATAATTAATGTTCTTTCTGAATCTAACCAAGTAATCATTACAACACACAACCCTCTTTTTGTTGATCGTACGGATATTCGAACTAACATCATCATTAGTGATGGCAAAGCAACCCCAGCAAAAAATGTCGCAAGCATCAGAGACTTGCTTGGCATAAAGGCTTCAGACAATCTTACAAATGCAAATTATGCACTTGTGGTGGAGGGCGAGGAGGACAAAACTTCTTTAAATGCCCTGTTACCACATTTAAGTGAAAAAATTGCGAAAGCAATTAAAAACAATATGTTTGTCATAGAACCAATAGGTGGCGCAGGAAATCTATCATATAAGCTATCTTTGCTGAAAAACTCACTGTGCGTGACACATACACTGCTGGACAATGATGACGCTGGAAGAAAAGCTTATGAAAAAGCAGAGACAGACAGGCTTATTGGCGTGAAATCATGCACGATGATAAATTGTCTTGGAATGACAGATTCTGAGTTTGAGGACTGTATAAATGTAGATGTTTACAAAGACGAAATACTTGAAAATTCCGGCGTAAGCTTGAATTCAGCTGCATTTAAAAACAATCAAAAATGGTCAAACAGAATAAAAAATACCTATATGAGTCAGGGCAAACCTTGGAATGATAAAGTCGAGCGAGAAATCAAAGGAATTGTTTCACAATGCGTCAAAAAAAATCCAGATAAAGCATTAAATGAACATAAACGCAATTCCGTAGATGCATTGGTTACAGCTCTTGAACAAATAATAAAGAGCTGAATGGAACACAAACCATGACCAAAACCGAAACCATGACCAAAACCGAGACCGAAACAATCGAATACAAAAAGAGCCTTGCCGAGCTGAAAGAAGGGCTCATTTCCGTTGTAGCCATCTTGAACAAGCACAAGCATGGCGAGCTCTGGTTCGGGATACGCAATGACGGCAAGGCGGTCGGCATTGAGGCCAATGAAAAGACCTTGCGGGATATTTCCCAGTCCATCGCCGCGCACATCGAACCCAGAATTTACCCCTCAGTTGAAATTTTCATCCGCGACGGAGCGGCATGCATAAAGGTCACCTTCAAAGGCAAAGAAGCCCCCTATTTCGCCTACGGCAGAGCCTATATGCGTGTTGCCGATGAAGACCGGCAGATCAGCGCCAAGGAGCTAGAAAA
This sequence comes from Geobacter sp. UBA698, assembly GCA_002298925.1. Taxonomy (GTDB): domain Bacteria; phylum Desulfobacterota; class Desulfuromonadia; order Geobacterales; family Pseudopelobacteraceae; genus Pelotalea. The sequence goes on from DBMM01000136.1 coordinate 39,823, forward strand.
CCTGATCCTTTCCAAGAACCGTGATCTGCTCCACTGGGACAGCGAAGCCAGCACCGTCGGGTTTGACGACCTGGATGATGCCAAACTCAAGCGTTTTGTGGAACAGGCCGGGCTCACCTGGGACACTCCGGCGAATGCGCTGGAAAAGCTCGGTTTGATAAAGGAGGGGCGGCTGCTCAATGCCGCACAGCTGTTTTTTGCCAGAACCGCCCCCATGCAGCTGCGCTGCGCCGTCTTTGCAACAACCGATAGCGCCACCATAATCGACCGCCACGACTTCGACGGTGACATGCTTGAACTGATCAAGGAAGCCCAGAAGTATATCCTCAAGAACATCCATATCGGCATGCGCCTGAAAGGGCTTTACCGCGAAGATGTTCCGGAAATATCCAGCGAAGCGATGCGCTAGGCCATCATCAATGCCTTCTGCCACCGTGACTACCGCGACCCGGACTATGTGCAGATTGCCGTTTTCAAGAATCGAGTTGAAATTCGCAGCCCCGGCGGACTGTATGGCGACATGACCATCGAAAAAATGCTGCACGGCAATGTTTCCAAACGCCGCAATCCACTGATAGCCAATCTGTTGCGACGTATTCAGATGGTGGAGGCATGGGGACGCGGAATGCCGCTTATTCTGAAGAACGCCCCGAATGTGACGTTCCGTGAAATCTCGCATATCTTCATCGCCAGCTTTGACCGGCCTTCGTTTTTGGAGGAAGAAGAAACTGGGTTTGCTACGGAAGAAAATACCAAAGAAAAGCCAAAAAAACGTCAAAGAACTATCAAAGAAACTATCAAAGAAAAGCCTAAAACCACCAAAGAAACAATCCTTGACGCGATCATTGAAAAGCCGTCAATCAGCGTTAAAGATTTGGCCGTATTGTGCGGATTAAGCACGCCTGGCGTTCAGTTTCATATAAATAACCTTAAAAAATCAGGGATTATTCGCCATATGGGTTCAACCAAGACCGGACACTGGGAAATACTGAAGTAGTTGGGTTATTGCAACCCTAAAGCCTCCGACAACTGGTTAATGCATACATCTAAAGGCTATATATTAATATAATACCAATATATCAACATGTTATATGGCCCAGACTAAAGTGCACGGAGCTTTAGAGTGTGCTTTAGAATGAAGCTTTAGAAAATCAAGAGGGGTATTGACCCTTGAATGGAAATGCAATGTCCAACTTCACCTTCCTAAGCACCGACTGGCCCGAACTCTACGAAACCGCCCGTGAAGCCGAGCAGAACGTCAACAGCGCCCCACGGACCAGCTGTTTCTATGCCCGGCGCTCGCTGGAACGGGCGGTGAAGTGGCTCTACGCCAATGACTCTTACTCAAGCAACCCTATGCCGATAACCTTACCGCCCTGATCCACGAACCGACCTACCGGGAAAACCTGGAACCCTGTCTCTTCACCAAGATTCTCACCATCCAAAAAATCGGCAACCGACTACATACCGCCACATGGGGACCGCCCCAGCAAGCGCCCGTGATTACGATGAGGAGGAAAGACCCGGCATTTTGTACCACATAATTCAGTTATAATTGCTTATGTTGGTACAAAATATTTGTACCACATAACATAATACAATGGTATTGTGTTGGTACAAAAGAGGTGTTGGCCATGAGCGGAAAAGAAAAAGACGAGAGCGTTTTCAGGATGCTGCAATCAGAGCGGGACCGTTGCGCCCTTGTCATCGAGAAGATAAACAGCGAACTGGAAAAACTGCCGAAAGGGTCTATCGGGCAGAGAAAGGTGAAGAGCCATGGCAAGGAATACATTTACCCCTGCCTGAGATACCGGGACGGTGTAGAAGTAAAGTTCGAGCATCTTGCTCCAGAGAAGGCAGAAGAACTGAAACCGGCACTGGAGCGGCGAAAGAAGCTGCAAGCCGATCTGAAGGCCAACAAGAAACGTGTGGCAACCCTGAATGCCATGCTCCCCAAAGGATAATTTTTTGAATATTGCATTCGAAAAGAGCCCTTTCCTGCAACCGGTCACGGACCTCCTGCGTGAAATGGACAAGGCAGGTTTTTTCTCCCATGGTCTGCTCATAGGAAGCTGGCCCATGCTGGTCTATAGCGAATACTTTACTCTTCCCTATGGACTGGCGACAAATGACATCGACTTTGCTGTTGATAATGCGGTGAAGGTTCCGTCAACCGGTGGCGAAACGATTCCCCAGGTACTGGAACGGTTGGGTTACACCGCTGTCCAGGACTATTCGGGTATCGAGACGTTTCTCCAGGGAACATTCGAGGTTGAATTCATTACCCATCGTAAAGGTGGTTCCGGACCGCCGGCAGTGGTCATCCCGCCCTGGAAGGTATCCGCCCAACCGCTGCCGTTCATTGATTTGCTTTTTATCAGACCGATGACGGTGATCATCGAAGATTTCAGTATCCGCATTCCTTCACCGGAAGCCCTTATGCTGCACAAACTCATCATTGCCCAGCGCAGGACGGGTCGAGATAAGGAATTTAAGAAGGAGAAGGATCTTCAACAATGCTCTGTGTTGGCGGAAGCCGTCAGGACAGAAGAGATCCAGCAAATTATTACGGAGTATCGCCTGTCAAAAGAAACTCGAATATCGATGCTCGAATCCTGTGCGGCCATCGGGTACACTCTCCCGCCGCTGGGCAGTACGTAGGATTGTGGAACTACATCATTACCTTCCGACCATAACACCGGAGTAGCAATGTCCAATTTCACATTCCTAAGCACCGACTGGCCCGACCTCTACGAAACCGCCCGCGAAGCCGAGCAAAACGTCAACAGCGCCCCACGGACAAGTTGTTTCTACGCCCGGCGCTCGCTGGAGCGGGCGGTGAAGTGGCTCTACGCCAATGACTCCTATCTCAAGCAACCCTATGCCGACAACCTGGCCGCCCTGATCCACGAACCAACCTTCCGGGAGAACCTGGAACCCTGCCTCTTCCCCAAGATCCTCACCATCCAGAATATCGGCAACCTGGCAGTCCACAGCGACAAACCGATCAGCAGCAGCGATTCCCTTCACACCCTCAAAGAACTATTCCACGTCCTCTACTGGCTGGCCCGCAGCTATTCGCCGTCAGCAGAGTCCATCGGCAAACCGCTCTTTGACATCACCCGCATACCGCAGAAGGACAGCGCTGTTGCCGACCGAAACGCCGAACAGCTGGCCAAGCTGCAGGCCGAACAGTCGGACAAGGACGTCCGGTTGGCCGCAAAAGATGCGGAACTGGCCAGGACGATCGAAGAGATCGCTGCCCTCAAGGCCAGGATCCAGGAATATAAGGAGCGCAACAGCCAGACCCCGGACGACCATGACTACAGTGAGGCGGAAACCAGGGATTACTTCATCGACCTGTTGCTGAAGGAGTCGGGCTGGGACCTGAAGGCAGCGGATGTGCTGGAGTACCCGGTGACCGGGATGCCCAACGACAAGGGCGAAGGGTTTGTGGATTATGTGCTGTGGGGCGACGACGGCCTGCCCCTAGCGGTGGTTGAGGCCAAGCGCACCAGGAAGGACTCGCGTATCGGCCAGCAGCAGGCCAAGCTGTACGCCGACTGCCTGGAACGGATGAAGGGACAACGACCGCTCATCTTCTTCACCAACGGCTACGAAACCTGGCTCTGGGATGACCTGAATTATCCGCCCCGTAAGGTGTCGGGTTTCTACAAGAAGGACGAACTGCAGCTGCTGATCAACCGCCGCACCAGTATCAAAGATATCACCAGCGCTACCATCAACAAGGCCATCGTCGAGCGCTACTACCAGCATGAGGCCATCCGCCGCACGGCCGAGGACTTCCAGCGCCGCAAGCTGCGCAAGGCGCTGCTGGTTATGGCCACCGGTACCGGCAAGACCCGTACCGTGATTGCCCTGATCGAACTGCTACAGAAGTGCAACTGGATCAAGCGGGTGCTGTTCCTGGCCGATCGCAACGCACTGCTGACCCAGGCCGGCAACGCCTTCAAGGAGCACCTGCCCCACACCAGCGCCCTGAACATCGCCAAAGTAAGAGATGACACCACCAGCCGGATCGTGCTCTCCACCTATCCAACCATGATGAACTGCATTGACGAAGCCAAGGGTGGCAACAAGCGTTTCAGTCCTGGCCATTTCGACCTGATCGTGATCGACGAGGCCCACCGCTCGGTTTACCAGAAGTTTCGCGCCATCTTCGAGTATTTCGATGCCCTGCTGCTGGGGTTGACCGCCACGCCACGCTCCGAGGTGGACCGCAATACCTACTCGCTTTTCGAGCTGGAGAAGGGTGTCCCCACCTTCTACTACGAACTGGAAAAGGCGGTGGCGGACGGCTTCCTGGTGCCGCCCAAGGCGCATTCCGTGCCGCTCAAGTTTCAGCGGGAAGGGGTCAAGTACAACGAACTCTCCCCGGAGGAACAGGCCGAATACGAGGAGAAGTTCTGGGATGAGGAAAACGGCGGCATGCCGGAGCGGATCGAGTCATCGGCGCTGAACAACTGGCTGTTCAACGAGGATACGGTGGACAAGGTGCTGGAACACCTGATGCGTTACGGCGTCAAGGTGGCGGGAGGCGACCGCTTGGGTAAGACCATCATCTTTGCCAAGAACCACAACCACGCCCTCTTCATCCAGGAACGCTTCGACAAGAGCTATCCCCACCTGAAGGGCAAGTTCTGCCGGGTGATCGACAACTACGAGACCTACGCCCAGACTCTGATTGAGGACTTCTCCCAGAAGGAGAGCGACCCGGTCATCGCCATCTCGGTAGATATGCTGGATACCGGCATCGACGTGCCGGAGATCGTCAACCTGGTCTTCTTCAAGCTGGTCCGTTCCAAGACCAAGTTCCACCAGATGATGGGACGCGGCACCCGGCTCTGCAAGGATCTGTTCGGACCGGGACAGGATAAGGAGAACTTCTACGTCTTCGACTACTGCCAGAACTTCGAGTTCTTTGCCGAGAATCCGGAAGGGATCGAAGTGGGCAGCCAGGAGTCGCTGGGCAAGAAGATCTTCAAACAGCGACTGAACCTGTTGTTACTGCTGCAACAGCCGGATATCCCGGCCGGCGATGGAGTGCAGCGACTGCGCGGGAGCCTGGAGGATACCCTGCATGGCGAGGTAATCCTGATGAACCCGGACAACTTCATCGTCCGACCCCACCGCAGGCACCTGGAGAAGTACACAGTCAGAGAGCAGTGGAGCAGGCTGAATGCCGAGGATGCCCTGGAGGTAACGCTCCACCTGGCGGGACTCCCGGCGGAACTGCCCCAGGAAGACGAAACCGCCAAACGCTTTGACCTGTTACTGTTGAACCTGCAATTGGCGCTGCTGGAGAAGTCCGCCTCATTTGCCCGCAACCGGGACAAGGTCATGGAAATCGCCGCCCGGCTGGAGGGAAAGGGCACTATCCCGATGGTGGCGCAGCAGATGGAACTGATCCTGGATCTGCAAACCGAGAGCTACTGGGCCGGCATCACCCTTCCGCTCTTGGAGGAGATCCGCCTCCGCCTGCGCGATCTGATCAAGTTCCTGGATAAGGGCGAGGCAACCATCGTCTATACCGACTTCGAGGATACCATCGGCGAGCAGACGGAAATATTCGTAGCCGGATATGCCAGTGCCGATGAGATGCGCCAATACCGGCTGAAGGTGGAACGTTTCATCCGCGACCATGCCAGCCACATCACCATCAACAAGTTGCGCATGAACCGTCAGATAACAAAGATGGATCTGGAAGAGCTGGAACGGCTGCTGTTCACAGCCGAAGAGGTGGGCAACCGCGAACGCTTCGAGAAGGTCTTCGGTCACCAGCAGAGCCTCGGCACGTTCATCCGCAAGCTGGTGGGGCTGGACCGTGAAGCGGCCAGCGAGGCCTTCGGCGAGTTCCTGCACAATACCACCTATACGGCGACTCAGATCCGGTTCATCGACCATGTCATAAGCTACCTGACCCGGAACGGCACCATGGACCCCGGCCTGCTGTACGAGCCACCCTTTACCGACATTCACAACGAAGGGCTGGATGGGGTCTTTGGTGATGCCGGTGCGATCAGGATCGTTCACCTACTGCAGGAGATGGAGATGCGGGCGGCGGCGTAAAACCGGGGTCGCTTTGGGGGCGGACCAAGTCAACTTACTGATAATTGATGTAGTTCAGTAA
>DBMM01000098.1:0-4857 GCA_002298925.1 Geobacter sp. UBA698
GGCTGTTGAGGTGTTGGAATGACTAGCAAACCTACTTGAAAATGGTGCTTGCGATTAGGTATAGAACTGGGTATAAAAGCAGCAGGTATTGAGCATTGAGAGCTCCAGTCCATTACTATACGGATGCAATGTATAGTTAATAGTATCAATTAGTTACGTAGCGTGTCTCCAGAACAAGTGGGCCGGTCGTTCGAATCGACTCGGGGACGCCAGATATCAAAAAGGTCACTTTTCTGTCGAGAAGTGGCCTTTTTACTTTGGTATTCATGATTTGAAGGTGCTCCCTTTTATACCTTTTCCTGAAAACCGGCACCAGTTCGCCGTAAGCAGTCGTTGCATGCCGTACGGATACGACCGACTCCCGCATCTCATTCTGGATTGCCGCTATTTGCCTGCTGCATTGCTGTTGGTACTCCTCTTTACGCCATGACCAGAGGGGCTCTATTCAAAAAAAAGATCATATACACCGATTGCATAAAAACAATCAATTTGACGGCAGGTTGTCAATCACTCTAGAATCCCGCACCGGTCAGATTTTATGAGAGCACGTCTTTCCCATTACATTCGCTTTTTCCCAAATGGGGGCAAATGTAGGGGAAAACTAATGCCGGTACCCACGGGAAATTCAAAATGGAGAGACATCATGCAGAAGAATGAACAGAATGAACCTGTTGAAAGTACAAAAAACCGGACAGAGTCTGTCAGCAGACTCGACTTCCTCAAGACGGTCGGTCTGGGTGCCGGCGCCGCAGGGCTTGCCGCCATGATGGGCGGTCAGGCCTTTGCTGATATGGAGAAAAAAGGAAAATATGTTTTTGTTATCACTAATGGCACCAACGACCCCAACCGCGCGGTTTTAGCTCTGATCTGCGCGAAGGCTGTCGCAAGCAAAGGGTGGGGAGACGTGCATGTTTGGATGACTCTGCAGGGGGCCGAGCTGACCCTAAAAGACAAGGCCGCTAAGATTGAGTCGCCGATTTTCAAGAATTACGGCACTGCCCTGGAGTTAATGACCAAGATAAGGGAGAAAGGGGGTAAGTTCGGTGTCTGCCCGCCCTGTTCCGATTATGCCTGCGCCGTGGGTGGCGTTAAGCTGGATTACGTGGAAAAGGCCGGAGCCGACTGGATTATGAAAAATATTCAGGACTCCTGGGTGCTCTGGATGTAGCTAAAGGAACCAAAGTTGCGTGATATCAGTTGGTTAGCAGTCAAATGCTTATTCCTTTTCATGTCGATAGCGTGAGAACGGGTCAGGAGTAGTTATCATACTTGCAGGTATCGATATCGGATCGCGAAGTATTGAGTTTGTTCTCATGGAGGGCGAGACATACGAGATTACCGATCGTTTTCAAGCTGAGACCTCGATTGATCTTGCTTCGCAACTACGATTAATAAAAGAGTCACATACGTGGGATAGCCTCGTCTCAACCGGTTATGGCCGCCATCTATCGCAAAAGGTATTAGGTGGCGAAGCGGTGACCGAAATCAAGGCTTACGCTACTTCCGCACATCACTTCTACAAAGATATTGCAACGGTGATTGATCTTGGCGGACAGGACACGAAGGTGCTGTTAATCAATCGCCAGAATGGCCAGCTCCTGAAATTCGAGATGAATGACAAGTGTTCTGCCGGCACGGGAAAGTTTTTTGAAATGATGGCGGCCAGGCTGGGCCTTGGTTTGAATGACCTCGTGGCAGCGGCAATCAAAGGTAGCAACTCATTCGAGATCAATAGTACCTGCACGGTATTTGCCGAATCGGAAGTGATCTCGCTCCTGACCACGGGTATATCCGTTGAAGACATTGCCAGGGCTATTCATGAGTCACTCCTGAAAAAACTGGTCTCGCTTCTGTCTAAAATGATGCCGACTGATTCATCGTCGATTCTGTTTGTCGGCGGTGGTGCTAAAAACGGCGCGCTGGTGAGATTCCTTGCGGAAGCACTTGATAAACAAGTCATCGTTCCTGAATATCCCGACTTCTTCGGTGCTTACGGTGCCGCTCTGTTGTCAAAAAACTTTCTCAACAAAAATAAGGAGAAGAAATGAGTCAACTGACGCCGCTATTTACCGATGAATTTGCTGAATTTCCCTTAAAACGTGCGCTAGGGCAGGTTATAAAAAAACGTGAGGCCGGTTCTAAAGTGGTGGGGGCCTACTGTTCCTATGCGCCGGTAGAATTGGTCTGGGCCATGGGTGGCGTCCCAGCTGTCCTGTGCGCCTTTTCCAACGCCCCGATAGCCAAGGCGGAAGAGACGCTTCCCGCAAACCTTTGTCCGCTGATCAAATCAAGCTTCGGATTTATCGAACTTAAAACCTGCCCCTTCTTTGAACTGACCGATGCCGTTGTGGGCGAGACCACTTGCGATGGCAAAAAGAAGATGTTTGAGCTGATTGAAAAAAATCGCCCCCTGTATGTCATGGACCTTCCCCAGTGTCCGACAAACGAAGGAGCGGTCGAATATTGGAAGCATTCTGTGACGGGATTTAAAAAGTTCCTGGAATCAGAGTTTACTACGACAATAACTGACAGCGCTATTGAAGAGAGCATCCAGGCGAGCAACATTAAAAACAGTCTGGTTGAAGAGATTTTTAGCTTTGGCGCACACCAACCATCGGTGATTACCTGGCAGGAAATGTATGAAGTTGCGACCTATGCCATGGTTTCCAGTGGCGCCGAGACAATTGCCAAACTGAAGGAGATTATCGCGTCGCTCACGGAACGCCGTGAAAAGGGAGTTTTCACATCAGCAGAGAATGCCAAGCGTGTTCTGATTACCGGCTGCCCGATCGGCGGCGATGTTTTGAAAGTACTTAAACTCGTTGATGAGGAAGGAGCGACGATCGTCGGTCTTGACAGCTGTACCGGCCTTAAGCCCTATGCCGGCAGGATTGAAGAGAGAAGTGGCGATCCATTGCTGGCCATTGCAAAACGCTACCTGGAAATCCCCTGTGCCTGCATGACTCCGAATACCGGACGAACGGATACGCTTCAAAAACAGGTTACACTGCTAAAGCCTGATCTTGTAATCGACCTCGTCTTGCAATCTTGCCACACCTACAACGTCGAAGCGGTAAAAATCGAGTCTTATGTCAGAAATGATCTTGGAGTTAATTACCTTAAAGTCGTGACAGACTTTTCTGCTCAGGATCTTGGACAGCTGAAAACAAGAATCGGTGCTGCCCTGGAGATGTTTTAGTTTTTATTACACGGGCGGTGATTTGCCCGGTTGCTGCAACTCGTCTTGATTTCCACCTAACGGCTTGACCCGCTCCAAAACCGGGCGGATCAACCTTGCTGCGTTATATTCTGCCTATACTCAAGTCTATTTGCCGGTATTTGTTTTTCATGGGAGGGGCGCAAAATATCGGGAAGGTCACTTTTCTCCGGAAAGGTGGCCTTTTTTCTTTGGTTGGCTGCCACTGTCGGCACAAACCTCATTTTCCTGCCAGTTGTTCCCTTATAAACTCCAAATCCGGCTTATCAGCCACGTGGCCCAAAGTGAATGCGGCCGAGACCATGTCGTTTAACGACCTTATGGTGGTCAAAAAAACTCGGGAGCGGATCGGTATATTCTGCATCGGCAGGTACGGTTTCCCCCTCTTTTTCCCGGATTCCGGCAAGAAACTGAAGCCGCGGGGCTGTACCGGATACCCGCTATATCCATTATAATGGCTCCCAGATGCATAACATCAAATCGATGAGAAAGCTGGATCCCCATCCCCGGGCCGGGTTGACTGTCGCGGCGATCCCGGCTGGGTAAGGATGAAGGCCGAAGTGAGTGATCGGACTATGGAGGGTGTGGTGCTGGTGCCACACGGCTGGCCCAGGGAGGCCAACTGCAACCGCCTGACCGATTGCATTGCCGGGAGCCGATCATGGGCTATCCCCAGTGGAAAGGGCTGCTCTGCAGCATCATAAAAGCGGAGTAATGCCGGGGCAAGGGAGGTAATTGCTTTCTGTCATTTCAGGGACAGTCTTAGGCTGTCGCGAAAACAACCTCCATGCCGAAGGCTTTCTCGAACAGGTCCTTCTTGGTTGCGCCGCCGTGCATCTCAAGCGAGATATCACCGCTGCCGTCTATCCGGACCGAAAAGGTAGTACCGCAAAAACTGCAGGAAATTTTCTGAACTGCCGAGCTGCGGCCGCGGTCCAATCCATCAGACAATCGAAGCAGGCCAGCCAGCCTTTCCACCCGTTGACGATCGCTGTCGCCCAGGGCCTGAAATGCCTGGTGCTTGCGCTTGGGGAGCGATTTGCGGTGATAGCGGGCAACCTGGGCTATGATCTCACGCTCTCGGGGGGTGAAGCCGAACAGCTCGGCATGGCGGATAAGGTGGTAGGAGTGTTTGTGGTGACCATCGTAGGCGATGAAATAGCCGACGTCATGCAGCAGGGCTGCCGCTTCCAGCAGCTTGCGGTCTGATTTCTTCAGAGCAAAAGGAAGCGCCAGTACATCAAACATCGCCAGTGCCAGCCGTGCAACCTGCAGGGAGTGCGGCTCATCCATATAGCAGGAACGAGCGAATTTCAGTGCTGACCCCTTCCAGTTGCGCGGAGTCGACTCAACCGGGATCAGGCGGTGTTTCTCCATCGACTTGACAATCAGTCCCTCGCGAATGCCCCGCTCGTTCACCAGCAGGCGATTGGCGCCGAAATACTCCATCAGCTCCTCTATCGCTGTCAAACCGGCCACAATGATGTCGGCGCGGTCGCTGTTAAGTCCAGCAACCTGGCGCCTGCTCTTGAGATCCATGCGGGAAAGCATGGTCAGCAGGTGGACTACCTCCGAGCGGAGCACTTCATGGCCGTGCAGTGAAGCATAGTCAATGCTGCGGGCACTCATGGCCATACTGC
>DBMM01000098.1:4903-103385 GCA_002298925.1 Geobacter sp. UBA698
ACATGCCGCTGCAGATTCTTCAGGTCCTGGGCTGACACCGGATCGTTGCTGATGAACTGCTCAGTCATGACTACTGCTCCCAGGTCAAAGGAGTAGGACTCCTCGATGTGGGGTCCCAGGGCAGTGGTGATTTCCAGGCTGCCGCCTCCGATATCGAATACGGCATAATGATTGTCTCCCATGTCGAAATGCCGCTTGGCAGAGACCATCGCCAGTTCCGCCTCCTCAAGGCCGGAGATGACCCTGATGGGACTTCCCAGCCGGTCGGAGAGGGCTTCCAGGACTTTTTCTCCGTTGTCCGCACGACGCACTGCACTGGTGGCGATCGCTTCCACCACTGACACCTGCATGCCTTTGATCAGCTTGCTGAAGCGGGCGACAGCATCCTGCGCACGGATGGCGGCCTGGGGTGATATGGAGCCGCTCCGGGCCAGCTGCTCTCCCAGCCGGACATTGTCCTTTTCGTCATCCAGCACCCGGAAGCCCCCCTGCTGATCAGCTTCGACGATGATGCAGCGAATGGAGTTGGTGCCGATATCCAGTGCTGCCAGTTTTTTGGGTTTTGTCACTTATTACCTCTGTATGTGTAGCGGTTTCAAATCAGGGATGAAGACAAGTTGGCGAGGATCGGGACAACTCAGGCCTAATTGATGAAGCGAGAGCGGATCTGCCCTGAACGCAGCCGAAGGGCCAACTCTGAAAGCATCTTGATTGGGAATCATGGATACATTTTAAATGTGTAGTCTGGGGGGTGTGCTGCGGCCAGTTCCAGAAAATGCGCCAGATGATGTGCCTTGTCCTTCGCAAGCATTTCATGCGCCGTAGCCAGCTCTTTGTCCGGCAATTTCAGCGCTTCGCACAGCCCCTCGAACTCTACCATGTCATTCAGGTTTCCCAGCGCGGTTTGATACTCCTTGAGACCGGCAATGGCGTCCCGGTAGTCCTGCCCGCTGATATGGGCCAGGGTCTCCAGCAGGTAGCGCCACTTCTTGACAGCTATCCGGAATAAATGGCGTTCTTCCTCCTGTTCAGGCGCAGTGGCGGCAGGCAAGAGCTCGATCATCACCTGAAAGCGATGCTGCGCCTCTTCAGAAAGGTAGCCGGCAAATCCGCTCCCACTGCTGGCGCCGTTATCCTGCCCAGCCAGGTTGGCCACGGAATTCCTCAGCAGACCGTCAACCCATCCAAGCGGAAAATGCTGCAACAGCCGGGCCACAGACTTCATCTCCTCTTTCCGCAGCTTGACCAGGGCAGATGAAATAGCAGGCAGCTCGTGATCCGCAACACCGAAGTAGGCTTGCGCCTCATCGATGTTGCGCAATCTGCCCAGTTCGCGTGTTGTCTTCCGCATGGAGCGAACGATGCCCTTACGCATCTTGGGCGGGATGTAGGGGGAAAACAGGCCCACGATGGCCCTTATCCGGCGCGAGGCGACCCGCAGGTCGTGGATGTCATCCATGTTTCTGTGCTTGAGGACTTCATCCCGCAGCTGCAGAAACTCGCTCCATTGTCCGTACAAGAAAGACCCGGCCCTGGAGCCGATGCCGGCTGCATGAAGCTTCATTACGCTCCTGCGCCTCCGAATGCCTTTTTCAGTGATGTAACCGGTTTTCGGCCGGGCACCTGGTACCCGATGAACTCGCCAGGCTTTGCCGGGTCCTTAAGCTTGATCGCCAGGCAGGCGCCTTTTTTCAGGGAGAGAGCTTCACTCCGCCCCAACAGCAGGGCCGCCAGCGCACCGAGCTGCGGTTCATGACCCACCAGCAGCACCCGGCTGGAGCCGTCCAGCGTGGCAAGGTAGGCGGCCACTTTGCCCGCTTCTTCTCCTGGCAGGAGCAGGGGAGAAACTTCAACCCGGTTCTTACGGCAGGCGTAGCGTGCCGCAAGCTCAGCGGTCTGTACCGCACGGGGCAACGGACTGGTGATAGTCAATCTTGGCTTGGAACCCAATCCTGGGATTTTGCTGGCTGTTCGGATGGCATCTTTTCTTCCATTTTCGGTCAGGCAGCGCCATTCATCGATCTGGCCCTCGGCTCTTTCTTGTGCCTCGGCATGGCGGAAGATATAGATCAACATAGCTTTTTCCTCCCTGGCTTTTTAAAAGAACTCCAGCCTGCAGCGGCTGTGATGCTGTATTACGCTATATGGCAATGCCCATTTATTATACCCCAGGTTTATGGCAACCGTATTGCGGCCCTGTAATTATTTTGTTACAGGTGCCGGATGCCAGCGAGACCGTTGGATCCCAGCGTGACACGTATCGTCACACTGCTCAATCAGAGCTCACGGCCTGTGAACCGGATTTAAACAGGACCCTAATCGGCTTCGAACTAGATCCATCTGGTACTCTTAACTCACTGATAATACGTATGGAGGTGGGTCAAGGCGCCGAAGCCGGGTCAAAGTTGGAAGCCGATTCACACATATGTAATAACATGTGTAATGGATTGTTTCGAAAGAAGGAGTGCTAGGGAGTAAGTGACACAGAGGATATGCTGCAGAAGCATGTGCTGAATAGCAGTCGCAACAAAAGTCGCAACAGGGCAACAAAAAAGGACTTAAGCAATTAAGCCTAAGTCCTTGTTGTTGTTTGGTTGCGGGGATAGGATTTGAACCTATGACCTTCGGGTTATGAGCCCGACGAGCTACCAGACTGCTCCACCCCGCGTCAATTGAAGAATCCTATTTATACTGGCATGTGCAACTTATGTCAACAATAAAATGAGTACTATATGTTTTTTGTGCGCTTAATCTCGATCCGGTATGGCTATGGCCCCTTTGCCTAGTTTGGCGGCCAGTTCCTTGGCAGCCTCCTGGTCTAGTTTCTTGCCGACCCGCACGCGATACCAGATCCCTTTGTCACCCAGGTTGGATTCGTTGATGGTGACATTGTACCCTTTGGCTGAAAGCTTGCTCTTTGACGCTTCTGCTTCGGATTTGAGGCTGTAGGAGGCAACCTGTACGACAAAACTGCTGCTGACTTTTTGGGGCTTGGCGGCGGATTTTTCAGAGGCAGCCGGTTTGTCTGTATCCGTATTTTGCGAATCTTCTGGTTGCGGCTTTCGGGTGAGGTTGGATGGTATGGCGGCCTGGAGGGGATGTTTTCCCTTGCCGTCACTGGAGTTGATGCCGCTGCCAAGTACGTTGCTCTGATGGCCGCTGGGCAGGGTCCTGTAGAAGCTGAGCGGCGGTTCGGGGGTTGTCTGGCCGTTGGGAGCGGCTTGTGATGTTGATGTTGCAGCTGCAGTCTGTGGTTGCTGAGCTGCTGGGGCTGGCTGAGCTGGAGGCTGGCTTTGCTTTGCCACCGGCGGGGCTGATTGGGGCTGATTGGGGCTGTTCTCCAGGCTGTTCTGTTCTGTTGCGGCCTGGAACGACTTTTTGGCGGAACGCTGGGATAAAAACCAGCCTGTACCGAAGCCGGCCAGAAAGGTAAGCAGGCCGGTAACGATGACAATGGTCGTTATCAGGCCGGTCGGTTCCTTGCGGGGGCGGGCCTTGATAGCCTGGCCGCCGATATAGGACTGTTTTGGTTCGCTGTAATCGATGCGCATAGGGACTCCGTTACATCCGTTCAGGTGCTGAAATTCCAAGGATGGAAAGAGCGTTTTTAATGGTCTGGGCGGTGCGTTTGAGCAGGTACAGCCGCGCCCTGGTCAGGGCCGGGTCTTCGCCGATGACACGGTTTTTGTTGTAGAAACTGTGAAAACAGCCGGCCAGCTCGGTCAGGTAGTAGGTCAGCCGGTGCGGTTCGAACTGCAGTGCGCTTTCGTCAACGGTTTCCGGCAGGGCGGACAGCAGTTTGACGAGTTGCAGCTCTTCGGGCGTCTCCAGCATGGCGATGTCCTGCAGAGCCGGCTGCTGTGGAGCAGAGAACCCTTTTTCGGCCGCATTCTCGAAGATGCTGCAGATGCGGGCGTGGGCATACTGGACATAATAAACCGGGTTGTCGGGCGACTGCTCCTTGGCCAGGTCGATGTCGAATACGAGCTGGGAGTCGGGCTTGCGCATGATGAAGAAGAAGCGGGTGGCGTCACGGCCGACTTCATCGATCAGGTCCCGCAGGGTGACATAGCTGCCGGCGCGCTTAGATATCTTGACCTCCTCGCCGCCGCGCATGACCGTGACCATCTGATGCAGGACGTACTCGGGCCACCCCTGGGGGATGCCGCGCTTTAGGGCCTGCAGACCGGCGCGCACCCGTGTGATGGTACTGTGGTGGTCGGAGCCCTGTTCATTGATGACCCTAGTGAAGCCGCGCTCCCATTTTTCCAGGTGATAGGCGATGTCGGGCACGAAGTAGGTGTAGCCGCCATCACTCTTGCGCATGACCCGGTCCTTGTCGTCACCGAAAGACGTGGTTCGCAGCCAGAGGGCGCCGTCCTGTTCGTAGGAGTAGCCGTTTTCAGCGAGCAGTCTGACCACGTCATCCACCCTTCCGCTCTGGTAGAGGCTCGACTCCAGGGTGAACACGTCGAAGTGCACATCAAAGGCTTTCAGGTCCAGATCCTGTTCACGGCGCAGGCAGGCTACGGCAAATTCGCGGATGGCCTCGAGATCCTGGGGATCTCCCAGGGCAGTAACATGCCGGTCGTCGGCGTCCACTGTTTCCTTGGCCAGATAGGAGCGGGCCACATCCTTGATATACTCGCCCTGATAACCGTCGGCCGGCCAGCTGGGGTCATCGGGCTCGATGCCCAGGCAGCGGGCCTGCACCGAAAGGGCCAGGTTGCTGATCTGCTGGCCGGCGTCATTGTAGTAGAATTCGCGGGTCACATCCCAGCCACTGGCGCTGAGCAGGCGGCAGATCGTGTCCCCGATGGCCGCACCGCGGCCGTGGCCGATATGCAGCGGTCCGGTCGGGTTGGCACTGACAAATTCCACCTGGATTTTTCTGCCGGCGCCGGTTGAGGTCCGGCCGAAATCGTCACCCAGTGACTCTATTTCCAGCAGGGTGGACTGCCAGGCTGACGGTGCCACGAAAAAATTGATGAAGCCCGGGCCGGCTATGTCAGTTTTTGCCAGCAGGCCGTGGCCGTTGCCGAGATGGCGCAGGATGATCTCCGCCACCTGACGGGGCGTCTTGCGCTCGTTTTTGGCCATCTGCATGGCGATGTTGCAGGAGAAGTCGCCATGTTCCGGGTTGGCGGGCGTGCCGATGGTGACAGCCGGTAAGGGGGAGGAGACAAGTTCGGCCGCGGAGACGGCGGACTGCAGGGCGGTTTCCACAAGAGTAGCTATTCGGTTGCGCATCATTGTTGGGGGGATTCCTTGGTGTCGGTCGGTTTTTCGGTGTTTTCATCGTTGTCCCTGATGCTGACATCACGTGAAAAATCGGGGCAGCGCGCGCCTCCGTCGGAAACTGAGAAACGCTTATTGCAGTTCTCGCGCCAGGCGCAGATGGCACAGTTTTGTCGTGGCATGATCTTGATCCTGTTGAATTATTTTAGCGCCGGATTTGAGGTTGTAACCTGGCGCCGGGGAGAAAGCGAAGAAGGCATAGTCTTGCTATGAGGAGGAGCTTTCGACGGGACAATTCGGCTGGCGCTCAGCTGCGGCGCTGTTTACTTTTTTTCCTGGGGGAACTGGTAAATGACCTCATTGCTGCGCACCAGCCCGAAATCCTTGCGGGCAATGCTTTCCATATAGCGGCGGTCAGTCCTGAGCGCTATGATTTCACGCTTGAGTTTTTCGTTGTTTTCACGGGATTCGGTCAGTTGTCCATCGATTTTCTGCTTGTCCTGCTTCAGTTCGTAAATGCGCAAAAGCCCCTTATCGCCGAAAACAGTGAAAAAGAGGATAAAGGCGAGGCATCCCGCTGCAATCACATACATCTTTTTCTGTAGGCGCAGCTTCAATCGGTCACCTTCTGGCAATGCGAGCGGCAAAATATGCGGCAGTTGTGCGCAGCCCGTCCTCCAGGGCTACGGTCGGTTTCCAGCCCAGTTTTTCTCCGGCCAGGGTGATGTCCGGCTGACGCTGCTTCGGGTCATCCTGGGGCAGCGGCTTGTATACGATACTGGAACATGAGTTTGTTATTGTAACAATTTTTTCGGCAAACTCAAGGATTGAGTTTTCGGTCGGATTGCCCAGGTTGACCGGCCCGATGAAGTTGGCGCACTCCATCATGCGGATCATCCCCTCCACCAGGTCGGAAACGAAACAGAAGGAGCGGGTCTGGGAGCCGTCGCCGTACATGGTGATGTCTTCATTGCGCAGCGCCTGCAGGATGAAATTGGAGACAACCCGGCCGTCGTTCTCTGCCATGCGCGGGCCGTAGGTGTTGAAGATGCGGATGATGCGGATGTCGACACCGTTCTGGCGGTGGTAGTCCATCATCAGGGTCTCGGCCACCCGTTTGCCCTCGTCGTAGCAGCTGCGGATGCCGATCGGATTGACGTTGCCCCAGTAGCCTTCAATCTGGGGATGGATCTGGGGGTCGCCGTAGACCTCCGAGGTGGAGGCCTGCAGGATGCGGGCCTTGACCCGTTTGGCCATGCCGAGCATGTTGATGGTGCCCATGACGCTGGTCTTGACGGTCTTGACCGGGTTGTACTGGTAGTGGACCGGTGAGGCGGGGCAGGCGAGGTTGTAGATGCGGTCCACCTCCAGGAGGATCGGCTCGACGATGTCGTGACGGATCACCTCGAAGCGATGGTTGTCCATCAGGTGGATGATGTTGTCCTTGGAGCCGGTGAAGAAGTTGTCCAGGCAGATGACGTCATGCCCTTCGTCCAGCAGACGTTCGCAGAGGTGAGAACCGATGAAGCCGGCGCCGCCGGTGACCAGAATGCGCATGATTATTTGCTCCCGCCACAGCCGTTGCCGCCGTTGCGGCCCAGCGGGATATAGCTGAACCCGGCCCTATGCATGCGGTCCGGTTTGTAGAGGTTGCGGCCGTCAACGATCAGCGGACTTTTCAGGGAGGCTTTGATGCGATCGAAGTCCGGGTTGCGGTACTCGTTCCAGTCGGTGATCACGGCCAGGGCATCGGCGCTGGCCAGGATGTCGTACTGGTTCTGGCTGTATTCGATGCGATCGCCGAAGACCTTGCGGGCTTCCTTGATGGCCTCCGGGTCGTGGGCCCGGACGGAGGCGCCGGCTGCCAGCAGGCGCTCGATGATGGTGATGGCCGGCGCTTCGCGCATGTCGTCGGTGCGGGGTTTGAAGGAAAGGCCCCAGCAGGCGATGGTCCGGCCGGTCAGCGGCTTTTCGGCACCGGGCGAGCCGAGTGCCTTGATCAGCTTGTCGGCCAGTACCTCCTTCTGGCGCTCATTGACCTCTTCCACCGCTTTCAGCAGCAGAAAATCATAATCGCACTCCTCGGCGGTCTTGACCAGGGCTTTGACATCCTTGGGGAAACAGGAGCCGCCGTAGCCGGGACCGGGAAAGAGAAAATCGTAGCCGATGCGGGTATCGGAGCCGATCCCTTCGCGCACGGCCGCCACGTCGGCACCCATCCGTTCGCACAGGCCAGCGATCTGGTTCATGAAGGAGATGCGGGTGGCAAGCATTGCGTTGGCGGCGTATTTGGTCATCTCGGCGCTGCGGATGTCCATGACGATCATGCGGTTCTGCTTGCGCATGAAGGGGTCATAGAGTTCCTTCATGAGTTCAGCGGTGCGGACGTTGTCGGTGCCGATTACCACCCGGTCGGGCTTCATGAAGTCCTCGATGGCAGCCCCTTCCTTGAGGAATTCGGGGTTGGAGACCACGTCGAATTCCAGGTCAACTCCACGGGCAGCCAGTTCAGCCGCGATTGCTTGGCGGACCTTGTCGGCGGTACCGACCGGAACGGTGGATTTGTCGACAATGATCTTGAAGCCGGTCATGGCCTGACCGATCTGGCGGGCCACCCCCAGGACATATTTCAGGTCGGCCGAGCCGTCTTCGCCCGGCGGAGTGCCGACGGCGATGAAGCTGACCAGGGAGGCCTGCACTGCGGCGATTGCGTCGCTGGTGAAGGAGAGACGCCCCTCGGCCTGGTTGCGCAGCACCATCTCCTTGAGGCCCGGTTCGTAGATCGGGATGATGCCCTGTTTCAGTCCTTCAATTCTGGCTTCGTCCACGTCAACGGTGATCACGCTGTTGCCGCTCTCGGCGAAACAGGCGGCAGCTACCAGGCCGACGTAACCGGCACCAAAAATACAGATTTTCATGCTCATGCTCCTAAAATAAATTAGTACGCTCTATATCACAATATCCGCTTGTAATTCCAGCACAATCATCCCCGCTCCGGGGCGTTTCTGATCCGCAGGGCCTCGGCATAGGCCTCGTTGCGGGGAACTCCCGTGATCCCGGCCGCCGTGCGGGCCGCATCCTTGACCGAGAGGCCTTGATCGTTCAGCAGTCTCCGCAGAAGCTGGTCCAGGGCTTCGGGTTCTTCCGCGACGCTTTCGCCGGGAGCGACCAGGATGACTACCTCGCCCCGCACCTTGCCTTGGGGCACGGCTGCCATGACCTCCGCTACTGTACCGCGGATACATTCCTCATAGATCTTGGTCAGTTCGCGGGCCACGACAATCTGCCGATTTCCCAACACTTTGAGCATGTCCCGCAGCGTTTCTTCCAGGCGGTGGGGGGCCTCGTACAGGATCAGCGTGCCGGGCAGGCCGGCCGTGCCGGCCAGAAAGGTGCGGCGCTTGCCCTGGCGGCTGGGGGGGAAGCCGGCAAAGGTGAAGCTGTCGCTGGGCAGACCGGAGGCCGAAAGGGCGGCAATTGCCGCGCAGGAGCCGGGAATCGGGATGACCGGGATCCCTTCCGCCACGGCATCCCGCACCAGGTGATAGCCGGGGTCGGAGACACAGGGGGTGCCGGCATCGGAGATCAGGGCCACTGATTTTCCCAGCCGCAATGTCTCCAGAATCCGCTCCCCTTTGAATTGCTGGTTGTGGTCGTAGTAGGAGGTCAGCGGCCGGGAGATGTTGAAGTGGTTGAGCAGCTTGCGGGAGTGCCGGGTGTCCTCGGCCGCGATCAGGTCAACTTCGCCCAGGATGCGCACGGCGCGATAGGTCATGTCCTCCAGGTTGCCGATGGGGGTGGCGACGATGTACAGGGTGCCCGGCATCTATTTCACGCTGGAGATGTAGGCGCGGATACCTTCCAGGATGCCCTCGGCGGTCATGGACTGGTAGGCCGGATCCTTCAGGCGGGATTCTTCCTGGGCGTTGCTGAGGAAGGCGGTTTCGACCAGGATGCTGGGCATGGTGGCACCCACCAGGACGTAGAAGGGACCCTGCTTGACCCCCAGGTTCTTGACATCCGGGTAGTAACCACGGGCTTTTTTGTGGAGCGATTTCTGCACCTCCTCGGCCAGGTGGGCCGAGTCGTTCAGTTTGTAGTTGGCCATCAGGTCAAACAGGATCGCCTGCAGCACGCTGACTTTCTCCAGGGAGGTGCCGTTTTCCTTGGCTGCCAGTTGAGCGGCTTTTTCGGTTTTGGCCAGGTTGAGGTAGTAGGTCTCGATGCCGGACGCGTTCCGGTTGGGGGCGGCATTGGCGTGGACCGAGACGAACAGGTCGGCGTTGACCTTGTTGGCGATGGCGGTACGCTCCTCCAGCGGGATAAAGACGTCGGTCGAACGGGTCATGACCACATCCAGCCCCAGTTCTTCCTTGAGCAGTGCCCGCAGTTTGAGGGCAATGGCCAGCACCACGTCCTTCTCCTGGAGGCCATTGAGACCGACAGCGCCGGAGTCGTGCCCGCCGTGACCGGGGTCCACCACGATGCGGCGGATCTTGGAGATGGACGGTTTTCTGGTTGGTCTGCTTTTCTTCTCGACCACGACTGGCTCCACGGGCTTTGTCTCGGGCGGGATAGCCGCCTGGGCGCTGATGGACTCCTCCAGGCGGCTGATCTCGGTACGGCGTTCGCCGCGCACGTCGATCACCAGCCGTGACGGTTCCGAGAGGGGAAATATCTTGTAATCCCTGATGTTCTCGGTGTCCAGCACCACCCGTACCACGTCAGGCTTGTACTGGCCGACCCGCGCCCCTTTCAGGAGCCCGTCGCCGATGGTGATGTCCCTGGCGCCTTTACCCAACTTGGCGTGGTTGATGTCGATATAGATTCTGCCCGGCTTGCCGGCACCACCCTTGCCCAATTCGTGCGCCTCCCAGGTGACATCCCGGTCCAGTTCAAGGGAGATGCGGGTGTAGTCCGGGTTGGACCAGTGCTTCATCTCGCTCAGAAGCGACAGGGGGCGCTTCTCGGCACTGCTCTGGTTGCCGAAGTTGGGGTTTTTAGGCTTCTTTTTGGCAGCCATGGCCGGAAGCGGCAGCAGCAGGCAGAAGATGATGAAGCAGAAGAATTTTCGGGTGAATCGGTTCATGAGGTGCCTTTTATGGAGCTCAGCAAGTGCAACAAGAAGTCTCTACCTACGCCATGCGTTTTAGTTCATCCAGCATGTTGAGGGCTTCCAGGGGTGTCATAGCAGAAATGTTCAGTTTTTTCAATCGCTGGCGCAGGAGATCTTCACTGGTTTCAAACAGGGAGAACTGTGGTGACTGCTCCTTGGCCGGGGTTTTTCGGCTTTTGGCCAGACGGGGTGCTCCCTGCTCGAACTCACCCTTTTCAAGATTGTGCAGGATCTCCTTGGCCCGTTCGATCACATCGGCCGGCATACCGGCCAGACGGGCCACCTGGATGCCGTAGGAGTGGGATGCGCCGCCCGGGACGATGGTGCGCAGGAAGATGACCTGGTCATTCCATTCCCGGACCGCAACGGTGAAGTTCTTGATGCGCTCCCTGGTGACGGTCAGCTCGGTCAGTTCGTGATAGTGGGTGGCGAACAGGGTTCGGGCATGGCAGGAGGGGACGTCGTGGATGTACTCGGCCACGGCCCAGGCGATGGAGACGCCGTCAAAGGTGGAGGTGCCCCGGCCGATTTCGTCCATCACGATCAGGCTACGCGGGGTGGCGTTGCGCAGAATGCCGGCCGCTTCCATCATTTCCAGCATGAAGGTCGACTGGCCGCGGGCCAGGTTGTCGCCGGCACCGACCCGGGTGAAGATGCGGTCGGCGATGCCGATGCGCGCCGACCGGGCCGGCACAAAACTGCCGGCCTGGGCCATCAGGGTGATCAGGGCCACCTGGCGCATGTAGGTTGACTTTCCGGCCATGTTGGGGCCGGTGATCATCAGAAGCTGGTTTTCACTGCCGTCCAGGCGGGTGTCGTTGGGCACGAAGCGCTCCCCCAGCTTCATGCTTTCGATCACCGGGTGGCGGCCGTCAGTGATCTCGATCACGTCCGACTCGTCCACATCCGGCTTGCAGTAGTTGCGTTCGCCGGCCACGCTTGCCAGGGAGATCAGCACATCCAGCGAGGCCAGGCCGTCGGCGCTGCGGCAGATGCGTTCCGAGCGGGCCGCCACCTGCTCGCGGATCTCCTGGAACAGGCTGTACTCCAGGTCGCAGATCCGGTCTTCGGCGCCCAGTACCTTCTCCTCGTAATTTTTCAACTCCTCGGTGATGAAGCGCTCGGCATTGGCCAGAGTCTGGCGGCGGATGTAGTTTTCGGGCACATTGGCCAGGTTGCTCTTGGTGATCTCGATCGAATAGCCGAAAACCCGGTTGTAGCGGATCTTGAGGGTCGCGATGCCGGTGCGCTCCTTTTCCTGGGCCTCCAGGCGGGCGATGAAGCCCTTGCCCTCGGTGCTGATGGCGCGCAGTTCGTCCAGTTCGGCACTGTAGCCGGTGGCGATGACGCCCCCTTCCCGCAGGGAAAAGGGTGGGCTTTCCACGATGCCCCGCTGCACCAGGTCGCGGATGTCTTCCAGCGGGTCGATGGCGGTGGCCAACCGGCGCAGCAGGTCGCTCTGCAAAGCCGACAAACTTTCCAGCAGGGGAGGCAGTTGGCGCAGGGAGTCGTGCAGGGCGCGCAGATCGCGGCCGCCGGCGCTGGCCATGCCGATCCGGCCGTTGAGCCGTTCCAGGTCGGCGATACCCTGCAGTTGGCCCAGCAGTTCATCCCGGATGTCGGCCGCTTCCAGCAACTCCTCCACCGCGTCCAGGCGCTGGCGGATCGGCTTCAGCCCCACCAGCGGATAGGAGAGCCATTGCTTCAGACGGCGGGCGCCCATGGCGGTCGCGGTCCGGTCCAGGCAGCCCAGCAGGGAGCCGCTCTTCTTGCCTTCGGCCATGCTGGCGGTGATCTCCAGGTTGCGGCGGGTGGCCGGGTCCAGGGCCAAATGTTCGGAGTGCTGGTAGACACGGATGTCGCGGATGTGCGGTATGGCGGATTTGCGGTTTTCCCTCAGGTAGTACAGCGCGGCACCGGCCGCCATCAGGCCGTTGGGCATGGCCTCCAGCCCCAGTGCCTCGGCTGAGGCCGCTCCGAACTGGCTGCAGAGCAGCGAGCAGGCGTAGTCCCGTTCATAGACCCAGCCCGGTGCCCGTGAGATGATCCGCTCCCCCAGGAAGGTACGCAGGTCAACCGGCAACGTTTCCAACTCCAGGCCGTCACTCAGCAGAATTTCCCGGGGATTGACGCAGACCGCTTCAGCTGCCGCGGACGGACCGCCGTTCAGTTCGGTCACACGGAATTCTCCGGTGGAGAGATCCAGCCAGGCGCAGCCCCACTGTTCTCCGGCTCCGGCGCTCAAGGCCAGCAGATAGTTGTTTTCGTCCGGGGACAGGCTTTCGGCTTCGATCAGCAGCCCGGGGGTGATCACCCGTACCACCTCGCGCCGCACGATGCCCTTGACCTGCTTGGGGTCTTCCACCTGCTCGCAGATGGCCACCTTGTGGCCGGTTTCGATCAGTTTGGCGATATAGGGGGTGACGGAGTGGTAGGGGACGCCGCAGAAGGGGATCTCGTCGCCGCTCCCCTTGTTGCGGGACGTGAGGGTTATGTCCAGCAGGCGGGATGCGATCAGCGCGTCATCCATGAACATTTCGTAAAAGTCACCCATCCGGAAGAAGAGAATCGCGTCGGGATAGCCCGATTTGATTTCCAGGTACTGCCGCATCATGGGGGTTTGTTCTGCCATTTTCTGTTCAGCCTTCCGGAAAATATGTCTGCCTGGTTGTAGTTGAACCCCTGTCAAGGGAAGTTTTCACGATACCGTTCAAAACCCTGTAAATCCATTTCCATATCAAAGCGCCCTCTTCGTTGGTTCGTCTTCGGCTCCTCAACATACTATTTGTATGCCTTCGTCACCTCAATCCTCATCGCCTTGAGTGCATCTCTGATCTGAAATTGGAATAAAACAGGCTCGGCCCCGGAAGCTACCGAGGCCGAACGCCGTAACACAAAGCGGTCTGGGTGATACTGGTTCTATTTGCAGGTGCCGACCGAATCCTGCTCGCAGGCCCTGCCGTCGATCCAGGTGGCCCCGTCCAGGCCGGCGCCGCTCAGAACGGCAGCGCTGATATTGACGTCCTGTAGGTTGGCATCTTCCAGGAAAGCGTCCTCCAGGTTGACCCCTTGCAGGTTGGCTCCCACCAGAAGCGTCCCTTCCAGCACTACCGCCCGCAGGTCCATGCCCCTGAAGTCAACACCCCTCAGATCGCAGCCGATACATCGGCGCTCCTTCTGGAAGCGGGCCAGATCCTCCGCCACAAAGGCCGTGGCCGGAGCAGGCAGCATTTGTGACAGCGCCGCGACAAGCGAAAGCAACACCAGAAAAGTCCTGTCCGATTTTTGTCCCATGGGGGCCTCCGCTGCGGATTGTTAACAGCCAGATCAGGGATGGTACTGTAGCAGAAAAAGAGCCTTGATGCAAACGGCAAGCAGGTCCGCTGAATCGCCAGGCATCTTCTCCCAGGGAAGCGGGCGGGTAAACCGGCTCAGGAAACGCCGCTGCCGGCGGCCGAGGGTCGGATTGGCATGTCCGAGGCGCGGGGCAATCTCCACTGCCCCGAACCTGATCCCGCCCAGGCTGCCCCGCAGACAGGGGTTGAGTGTCACCAGGCTGCCGCTGCCGTCGGGGCAGGGACCGGCCACGTTGCGCCCCAGGTAGAGGATGAAGTTGCCCGGCGAGCGTCGCTCCGCTTCCATCCGCCGGATCCGCTCCAGCTCCTGGGCGACATCCTGCAAGGCGCTGTCATGGGCAAACAGCAGCGGTTCAAGTCCCGACTGGCACACCAGATCCATCAGGTCATCGATCCGGTAGGTACGGACACGGGGATGCAGCAGCGCATCGGCCAGACCGGCGCCGAAGGCCGCTTCGGAGGAGGCTTTGGTGTAGCTGTACAGTCGCGAGCCGGGTCTGGCCCGGGAAATCAGACGCTTTGCCGTGTCCGTGTCCGTCACCTTCAACAGGCGGAAAGCACGCCGGATCGATTCCTCCTGGCGGCGGGCGTAACGGCTGTAGACCATGATCCGCAGGATGCCCCCTTCGACCAGGCGCTGCGCCAATGCTTTCAAGCCCACCAGAGGGTCGTCCAGGTGGTGCAGTACGCCGTAGACATCGATCAGGCCGAACTGGCCGTTGATGGCCGCCGGATCAAGCAGGTCAGCGGTCCGGAAGGTGACGTTGCGCCTGGCGTTCAGCAAGCAGTGCAGCCGGGCGCGCCTGAGGCTGGGCCGGGACAGGTCCAGGGCGGTGATGTCGGCATCCGGGTTGGCAACGCTGAAAGGGTAGGGGGCAAAGCTGCCGCAGCCGGCGATCAGGATGCGCCGGGCTGCCCGGGTCGGCAATCTGCCGTTGAAGCGGGCCCAGAGGGCTTCCAGGTTGAGGGCATAGGTGTCGCAGCGCCGCACCGACGCCAGCAGGGGATAGTGCGGATAGGGATACAGTTCGTAATGGCGGCGGACATTGTCTGTCATGCCCCAACAGTAGCAGGTCTGAGAGGTGCTTTCAATCGGCTCAGTAACAGTCGGCAATAAAAAAGCCCCTCGGATCGGGAGGGGCTTCTGGTGCCTTCTGTGTGACAGGCTTATTTCTTGAACTTGGCATCTTCGATGATGACGCTGTACTTGTAGCCTGCGCCGAAATCCTTGTCTTTAGCCAGTGTGCCGCTGACGGTGACCACATCTCCCATGGCGGCTGTCTCTTGGGAGGTGCAGACCAGGTTATGGGTTGCTTTGGCCTGGGTGCCGGTGCCGTCCTGGATATGAATCCAGTTTTTGCCCATGATGCCGCTGGATACCTTGACTACTTTGCCCCTGACAACCACCGGTTTCATGTTCAGCTTGGCGCTGTTGCTGTACAGGCCTTCAACCGTGTAAGCATTGGGTCCGGTCGCCTTTGTGACCGAGATTTTGGATTCCTTGGCCGATGCGGCGCCCTTGCTGCCGGGCGACGCTGCCTGATCTTTTTTTGTTTCGGCGGCCTTGGCGCTCGAACCGGCATTGTTGATAACGCCGCCGGAGAAGATGATGCTGTCGAAAGTGCGTTTCAGGGTCTTGCTTTCAAAGTTGGGCATTTCCATGCCCGGCTGGAAGCTCATCTTGTCGCCAACCTTGACCTGGGTTTCCGTTACGGCAACCCAGACTTTCTTGCCGTCCTTCTTCTCGATATAGATGTAGCTGTAGCCGCCGCTGTTCATGGTCTGCAGGACCTTGCCGTTCAACGCTTCACCTTCTGCTGCCGGCGTCTTGTCGGATTTTGAATCTTGCGCGGCGGGCATGGCCGGGTGGCCGGTCGGCATGGCGCCATAGGCTGCTGCGGTGAGGGAAAATAGCGATACGGACAGGATAATGGACTTTTTCATACAATCCCCTTTTTTGAATTTACCAGCTTCAATTTTCTGATACTATCACGGATAAAACAGTTCGGTCACTCCAAAATATATTTCGAGGTAGTCATGCAGCGCAAAGCGGTTGTTCTTTATAGCAGCGGACTTGATTCCACCACCTGTCTGGCGATGGCCGCCCATGACGGCTTTGTCCCCTATGCCATCAGCTTTGCCTACGGCCAGCGCCACAGTCATGAGCTGGAAGTTGCCAAGGCCAATGCCCGGCGTCTGGGGGCGGCGGATCATCTGGTGGTGGATTTCGATCTCAGGTTGATGGGAGGCAGCGCCCTGACTGCCGATATCGATGTGCCCAAACAGGGGGTGGGTGATGATATTCCGGTGACCTATGTCCCGGCCCGCAACACCATCTTCCTTTCCTTTGCCCTGGGGTGGGCCGAGGTACTGGGCGCCTTCGACATTTACATCGGCGTGAATGCGCTTGATTACTCCGGTTATCCGGACTGTCGCCCCGAATATATCGCCGCATTCGAGGCCATGGCCAACCTGGCTACCAAGGCCGGGGTGGAAGGGAGCGGCCGTTTTCGTATCCATGCCCCGTTGATCAGCATGACCAAGGCCGATATCATCAGGACCGGTGTTGAGCTGGGTGTGGATTACGGACTGACGCACTCCTGCTATGACCCGACACCAGCAGGGCTGTCATGCGGACAGTGCGATTCCTGCCGCTTGCGTTTAAAGGGTTTTGCCGAGGCCGGTCTGAAGGATCCGCTCAGCTATGCCCCCTAGCAGGCCTGGTTAACGCCGCCGGGACTCATGCCTGGCGGCAGTCATCTGCCGGCGAAGAATCCCCTGATGGAGTGCCCCAGTTCCCGGAACCACTCACCCATTGATCTGCCCGCTTTTCGGGCCGCTTGGCCGGCCTCCTGGCCGCCAACCTTGAGGCTCTGTTTCGTCTCCTTGCCAAGTTTTTTGAATTCCTGTCCGACTTCCTGGCCCCCTTCCTTGAATGCCTGACCAACCCGCTGGCCCCCCTCCCTGAAGGCCTTGCCGGTTTCCTTTCCAGCCTGCTTGATGCCCTGTCCGATCTCCCTGCCGGTTTCCTTGACTGAATTTTCAGCCCGGCCCGGCATGGCCAGGGCAAGGGCCGCAACTAAACTGATCCAGACCGTTCTCATTTCAAATACCTCCTTTTAAGTGCTATCAGCTGTGTTAAGGCAGGTCAAAATTTAGTTGCCTGAGGTTAAAATATTCTTGATATGATTGCTTTTTCAGGTAGACTTTATTGGTAACATTAAAATTGCTTGAAAAGTGATCCATGTACAGGCATAGTAAGACCCGTATTAATCAACTATAATCCAGCATACGGGTCATGCACAAGTGGCACGCCCTATTCCAGAAACCGGCTGAGACTTGAAAGGAATGTGTATGCGCCGTTTTAGCGCTTTCTGTATATGAGTGCGGTTGAGACAAATACTCATTTGGATCTCGGCAATTCACTGGCAAAGCATCTTTTGCCGTTATCCGTTGTGATCGGCTGCCTGATCGGTCTGCTGTTTCCAGTTGTTTTCTGTGTGCTTGATTACCATGGTCTTACCCTCGAGGCCGGTTTTTACTCTCAGCTGGCGGCTCATGAACTGGAGCAAATGCCAGTCGAAGCGCCCGACCCATCCCAAAAGCATTCTTACCGCATTTTTCAGGAATATAGTCACCTTACGCTCAATAATAAAATCAGCAGTATCAAGGTCTATGATGACCGGGGCGCTGAGCTAGACAACTATGGTTATACGAGCTCTGAGGCCGTAGCTGTCTGGAATCGCTGGGCTCCGTATGGTGCCTCCAGGGTGAGCGGCAACAAGCATGATTTCGCCAGAGTCGAAGTGCGGCTCTCGCAGAGAAGCCTGCTTATCAAAACTGCCCTGACAGCCTTGGCTGCCGGCTGTTTCGGCTGGCTGCTGGCATTCTGTGCTTACCGTTATCCGATCAGGATTGTTCGGCAAATGGACCAGGAAGTGCAGCTGCTGATCGATGATCTCAAGGATGCCACGGATGAAAGCGGTCGCCTTCGAACCAGCGCCCAGGCCTCGGAAAAACGTTTTCGGGATTTGGTGGCAGGGCTTGACGCCATTGTCTGGGAAGCTGATCCTGACCAGCGGCGTTATTGTTTTGTCAGTCATCAGGCAGAGCGCCTGTTGGGGGTGGCCGTGGAGGAATGGCACCGGGGGGAGGATTTTTTCATCACACAGGTGCATCCTGATGACCGCCAGCGGGTAACCGCGGCCTACCGGGCGATGCTTGAGCGGGATGACAGCTGTCAGATCGAATACCGGCGCTGCAGCGCGGATGGCTCCGTGGTCTGGCTACGTGACACCTTTCGATTGGTACAGCAGGATGGGACTTCGAAACATCTGTGGGGGGTGATGGTGGATGTCACCCAGCGGATTAGGGGTGAAGAGGCCCTGTTGGAGGCGAATCAGGAACTTTCCAGCACGGTTGGCAAACTGAGGCGCAGCAACAGGGAGGTTTCGGCGCTCTATGAAATGGGGGGACTGTTTCAACTCTGCCGGAGCCTGGACGAGGTCTACCAGATCGTAGTATCAACCTCAGAAAAATTCTTCCCCAATGACTCCGGCTCCCTGTTCATACTGAATCAAGCGGACAATGTCCTGGAGAAAATTGTTGAATGGGGTGAAACCCCGCTGGAGCAATGCATGACTTTTCAAACTGAGTCCTGCCTGGCGTTGCTCAGCGGCAGGCCGCATATGTCGGCCGGGGATGGAACGGAATTTCATTGTCCGAACATGGCGAGGATATCCGGCTGTACCTATCTGTGCGTGCCACTGATAGCACAGGGGCAGACTCTGGGGCTCTACCGGCAGTACCACTTTGCAGTGCAGCCTGAAACAAACGATGAAGGCAGCAGTGACATATCTCATCGACAGCGTCTGGTAGTTGCGATGACAGAACATATTTCCCTGGCCATAGCCAATATGAAGCTGCGAGAAACTCTGCACGCCCAGTCCATCCGCGACCCATTGACATCGCTGTTTAACCGCCGCTACCTGGATGACGCCATGCTGCGCGAGATCGCCCAGGCCGAGCGGAAGGAGTACCCGCTGGGGGTCATGATGATTGATATCGATCATTTCAAGCTGTTCAACGATACGTATGGACACGCGGCCGGAGATATGCTGCTGGTGACATTCGCCAATGAAATGACCGGTTTTTTCCGGGAATATGATCAGGTCTGCCGTTATGGAGGAGAAGAGTTTCTCTGCATCATCCCGGATATGGAACTGGAAACGGTGAGGCAGCGGGCCGAAACGCTGCGGAAATTGGCCAGTAAGTTGCGCGTCCATCACCTTGGCCTGTCCCTGGGGCAGGTCACCATCTCAGTCGGGATTGCCATGTACCCCCAACATGGCTCCACCAGGGACGAACTGGTCAGGGCGGCCGACGCGGCACTCTACAGAGCCAAACATAATGGGCGCAATCGGGTAATGGTGGCGGAGGGCGGGGAATTTGTGAAAGAAAGGCTGGCGGGATAATCACAGGGATAACCGGGAACATGGAGAAGACAGTGTGAGGGGGCAACCGTACGGCTGCCCCCTTTTTATTGCGTGTCGTATTAAGTCTGGGCCGCCTGAACAGCAGTGATGGCGGTAACATTGACGATGTCATCCACAGAGCAGCCGCGGGACAGGTCGTTGACCGGTTTGGCCAGACCCTGGATGATCGGGCCGACCGCCTCGGCTTCGGCCACGCGTTCCACCAGTTTGTAGCCGATATTGCCAGCATCCAGGCTCGGAAAGATCAAGACGTTGGCCTTGCCGGCTACGGGACTGCCGGGGGCTTTTTTCCCGCCTACGCTGGGCAGCAGGGCGGCGTCGGCCTGCAACTCGCCGTCGATCTGCAGGTTCGGATTCATCTGCCTGGCGATTTCCAGAGCCTTCGTTACCTTGTCTACATCGGCATGGCTGGCGCTCCCCTTGGAGGAAAAGGAGAGCAGGGCCACCCGGGCGTCCACGTCCAGAAATGCTTTGCAGTTCTTGGCAGTGGCAATGGCAATTTCAGCCAGGGCCTGGGCGTCCGGATCGGGGTTGACTGCGCAGTCGGCGAACAAAATGATGCCGTTTTCACCAAAAAAATGATTCTTGGTGATCATCAGAAAGAAAGATGAGACGGTTGTAATGCCATCGGCCGGGCCAACCGTCTGAAAGGCAGCCTTGAGTACATTGCCGGTGGTGCTGGCGGCTCCCGCCACCTCACCGCCGGCATCTCCGTTACGCACCATCATGCCGGCGTAGAACAGGTTGTCTGCTGCGGTCAGTTGTTTGTGCGCATCATCTGCTGTGGTTATTTTGCCCTTGCTTTTGCGGAGTTCTACGAAGTCGGCAACGTACTTGTCCAGTTTTGGAGATGTGGCGGGGTTAAGCAGCTCCACACCAGCCAGGTTGATGCCCTTGTTGTCGGCTTCGGCCTGTATTTTGGCCGGATCGCCCAAAATAATTATCTTCGCCAGCTCCTCTTTGATGATCTTTTCGGCCGCGTACAGCATGCGCTCATCGTAACTCTCAGGCAGCACCACGGTCTGCAGGTGTCTCTTGGCTTTTTCCTTAATCTGGTCAACAAGATGCATGTTGTTCCTCCATCGTTATTGGTAGTGTCGTAGGATGCAAATAGAACGAAGGTCTATTTATAGACGAACTCTGCTGTTTGGTCAATAAAAAAGCCTGAATATCAGGCTTTTAGCGATGCTTAAAAAAATTAAATATTAGTTGAATTCTGTCTGGGTGGAAGGAACCTAAAAGCTGACACACATGGCTTCGGCCACGGTATGCATATCCTTGTCCCCGCGGCCCGACAGGCAGACCACGATGGTCTGGTCTTTAGCCATGGTCGGCGCCAGTTTGAGGGCATAGGCAATGGCGTGGGACGACTCCAGTGCCGGGATGATGCCTTCCTCCAGGGCCAGGGCCTTGAAACCCTCCAGCGCTTCGTCGTCGGTGATGGAAACATACTCGGCCCGTCCGGTGTCCTTCAGCCAGGAATGCTCCGGCCCGACACCCGGATAGTCCAGGCCGGCCGAGATGGAGTGGGCGTGGGTGATCTGGCCGTGCTGGTCCTGCAGCAGGTAGGAGCGGTTGCCATGCAGGATGCCGGGTGAGCCGGCGCAGAGCGGTGCAGCGTGCTTGCCGGTCTGGATGCCATAGCCGGCGGCCTCGACCCCGATGATCCTGACCGAGCTGTCCTTCAGAAACGGGTAGAACAGGCCCAAGGCGTTGCTGCCGCCCCCTACGCAGGCCACCAGGCAGTCGGGCAGTTTGCCCTCTGCCGCGCGATGCTGTTTTTTTGCCTCCTGGCCGATAATGGTCTGAAAATCCCGCACCATCATCGGGTAGGGGTGTGGGCCGGCCACGGTGCCGATCACGTAAAAAGTGTCGGCGATGGTGGTGACCCAGTTGCGCATGGCCTCGTTCATGGCATCCTTGAGAGTGGCGGTGCCGGCTGTGACAGCGGTGACCGTGGCCCCCAAAAGCCGCATGCGGAATACATTCTGCGACTGGCGGCGGGTGTCCTCCTCCCCCATGAATACCTCGCACTGCATGCCGAACAGGGCCGCAATGGTCGCCGTGGCCACACCATGCATGCCGGCACCGGTTTCGGCAATGACCCGCTTTTTGCCCATGCGTTTGGCCAAGAGCCCCTGGCCGATGGTGTTGTTGATCTTATGGGCGCCGGTATGGTTCAGGTCCTCGCGCTTGAGGTAAATCCTGGCTCCGCCCGCACTGTTGGTCAGTTTTTCGGCAAAATAGAGCGGATTCGGCCGCCCGACGTACTGGCGCAGGTAGTATCTGAATTCTTCCCTGAACTCCTGGTCATGGCGGTAGTGCTCGTAGGCTTTTTCCAGCTCCAGAAGGGCCGGCATGAGGGTTTCTGGGACGTAGCGACCGCCGAATTCTCCGAAATGACCTCGTTTGTCGGGCAGCTTCACGGTGTGGACTCCTTTGCATTTCTGATGAACTCACGTACCAGTATTGGGTCTTTAATTCCCGGAGCGGACTCGACTCCGCTGGAGACGTCGACAGCGTAGGGGCGCACCTGGCGGACCGCAGCGGCCACATTGCCGGGGTTCAGGCCGCCAGCCAGGACGATGCGGCCGCTGGCGGCAGCGCTGGCGGCGATCTCCCAGTTGAAGGTGCGGCCGGTGCCGCCATGGGCGGACGGCGACCAGGCATCCAGCAGGAAGGCCGCGGTCCGGTAGTCACGCAGCGCTTCCAGGCTGGTGACATCCTTTACACGAAAAGCCTTGACTACCCGGCGGGAGATGGCATCGCAGAATTGCGGGGATTCCTCGCCATGCAGTTGGATGATGTCCAGGCTGCAGTGTGAGGAGATTTCGGTGATTGTCGTCAGGGATTCGTTGACGAACAGGCCGACACTCTGGACGAAGGGGGGCAACTGGCGGATGATGGCGGCCGCCAGTTCGGGGGAAACGTGACGGGGAGAGGCGCTGAAAAAGACGAAACCGAGGGCGTCGGCTCCTGCTTCTGCCGCCAGCAGAGCGTCCTCAAGGTTTGTTATGCCGCAGATTTTTACTTTCATATCAGGGAACCGGGGACCGGGGACGCGGGGCCGGGGACTGGTAAAGTCAAATGCTTTTACCCGTCCCAAGTCCCTGGTCCCCGGCTACAGATTAATCTTGGGCAATCTCTCCAGTGCCGCCTTGACCATGGCGTCCGGATATTCATAGTCTTCCAGATTACCCGACAGGTAGGCGTCATAGGCACCCATGTCCAGCTGGCCGTGGCCGGAAAGCCCGAATAGAATGGTGCGCTCCTTACCCTCTTCCTTGGCCAGTACCGCTTCGTCAATGGCAGCCCGCACGGCGTGTGACGACTCGGGGGCCGGAATGATCCCTTCGCTGCGGGCGAAGAGCAGGGCACCTTCGAAGCAGGCGTTCTGCTTGTAGGCCTTGGCTTCAATCTGCCCGGCTGCATAAAGCTGGGAGACCAGCGGTGATTCTCCGTGGTAGCGCAGACCGCCGGCATGGATGCCGGGGGGCATGAAGTCGTGCCCCAGGGTGTACATCATGGAGATCGGTGCCATCTTGGCTGTGTCGCCGTAGTCGAAGGCGTAGACCCCCTTGGTCAGGGTCGGGCAGGAGGCCGGTTCCACTGCCAGGGCCCGGACGGCCTTGCCGTTGGCCCGGTCGGAGATGAAGGGGAAGGCCAGGCCGGCGAAGTTGGATCCACCGCCGCAGCAGGCGATGACCACGTCCGGGGAGTCGCCGGCGATCTTCATCTGGGCCTGAGCTTCCAGTCCGATCACGGTCTGGTGCAGGCAGACGTGGTTGAGCACGCTTCCCAGGGCGTAATTTGTGTCGGCATGGGTGGCGGCATCCTCCACCGCCTCTGAGATGGCGATCCCCAGCGATCCGGGGCAGTCCGGATCGTGGGCCAGGATGCTGCGGCCGGAGTTGGTGAACTCGGACGGTGACGGAATCACCTGAGCCCCCCACAGCTGCATCATGCTCTTGCGGTACGGTTTCTGGCTGCAGGAAACTTTGACCATGTAGACCGTGCACTCCAGGCCGAACATGGAACAGGCCAGGGCCAGGGAACTGCCCCATTGGCCGGCGCCGGTTTCCGTCGCCAGACGGCGAATGCCGGCCTGTTTGTTGTAGTATGCCTGTGGAATGGCCGAATTGGGCTTGTGGGAGCCGGCCGGGGAGACCCCCTCGAACTTGTAGTAGATCTTGGCCGGTGTTCCCAGAGCCTGCTCAAGGCGACGGGCCCTGAAGAGCGGCGATGGTCTCCAAAGTTTGTAGATTTCGCGCACTTCGTCAGGAATGGGGATCCAGCGCTGGGGAGACAGCTCCTGTTCGATCAGAGCCATGGGGAAAATGGCCAGCATGTCATCCGGCGTGACCGGCTTGAGGGTCTGGGGGTTGATGACCGGAGCCAGCGGTCCCGGCATGTCCGGGATGATGTTGTACCACTGCTTGGGGATTTGGTCTTCTGACAGCAGAATTTTCGTATTCAAGCAGATTTCCTCCCAACGTTATTCAAGATTGTCTTCAATCCTTATGAAGACAGTCTTTTCGCAGATAATCTCCAGCTGGTCGATCTCCTTCAGGGCCGACTGCACCGAACCTTCGCGGGCCTCGTGGGTCTTGATCACGATCGGCACCGGTGCGGCATCGTTTTCCTGGTGGGCGCTCTGGACCATGGATTCGATGCTGATGCCGTGCTTGCCCAGCGAACCGGCGATGGCGGCCAGAACGCCCGGTTTGTCCAGGGCGCTGAAGCGCAGCATGTATTTGCTGACGATGTCGGCCATCGGTTTGATCGGTATATTTTTGATCTCGCTGTCCAAAAAGCCCAGTGGCGCCATCCTGCGTCCGGCACCGGCCACCATGCTGCGCGAGAGGCCGATCAGGTCGCCCACGATGGCGCTGGCGGTCGGGTTCTGTCCGGCGCCGCGGCCGTAGAACATGACCGGGCCGACAAAATCCCCTGTCAGGCGGATGGCGTTGAAGACGCCGTTCACGTCGGCCATGGGGTTGTGCAGCGGGATCATGGTGGGGTGCACCCGGGCTTCGACCTGGCCGTTGTCCAGCTTGCCGATGGCCAGCAGTTTGATGCGGTAGCCGAATTCGCGGGCGAATTTGACGTCCAGTCCGCTGATTTTAGAGATGCCTTCGGTGTAGATGCTGTTGAAGTCGATGCGGGTGCCGAAACAGAGCGAGACCAGTACGGCCAGTTTGTGGGCCGTATCGACCCCCTCGATGTCAAAGGTCGGATCAGGCTCGGCGTAGCCGAGCTCCTGGGCCACCTTGAGCATGTCGGCAAAATCGGCCCCTTCCTGGGTCATGCGGGTCAGGATGTAGTTGCAGGTGCCGTTCATGATGCCGAAAACACTGCCGAAACGGTTGGCTGCCATGTTGCTCTTGATGGCGGTCAGTACCGGAATGCCGCCGCCGACGGAGGCTTCGAACTGCACTTCCACGTCGTTGCGGACCGCGGCCGCATAGATCTCTTCGCCGTGCAGGGCCAGCAGCGCCTTGTTGGCGGTAACGATGTGCTTGCCCTTCTCGATGGCCTTGAGCACAAAGGTTTTGGCCGGTTCGTAACCTCCCACCAACTCAATCACGACCGAGATTTCCGGGTCGTTGAAGATGGCGTTGACATCGGTGGTGAGGATGGCGGGATCGACCGCAACACCCCGGTCACTGGTGATATCCAGGTCGGCGATGCGTTTGAGCACGATGCCGGCCCCCACCTTGCCGCGGATCACGTCCGCGTTTTCCTGCAGCAGTCGCACCACGCCGGCGCCGATATTGCCGAATCCAATCAGTCCAACCTGTATGTCGTTCATTGTTCCTCGCTTGACTGTTCTGGTTTGTCACAGGCTTCGATTTCATCCAGGATGCCGTTCACGAAGGAGGGCGAGTCCTTGTCCCCGTACCGGCGGGCGATCTCGATGGCCTCGTTGATGGTCACCTTTTTGGGGATGTCCGGCCGGAACATCAATTCGTAGGCAGCCAGCCGCATGACATTCAGGTCTACCCGCGGCATCCTGCTCAAAGACCAGTTTTTAGAGCGGGCTCTGATGGCCGTGTCGATTGCTGCGCGCTGTTCCTGAACCCCCTGCACCAGTCCTTCGGCAAACTCGCGAACCCGTGCAGGCACTTCCTGGTCTTCGCGGAAGTTGCGCAGGGTTTCCCGCAGACCGACGGACGGGTTGGCGTCAAGTGCGTAGAGTATCTGCAGGGCCAGTTCGCGTGCTTCGCGTCGTAATCCCATTACTTGAGCGCCTTGAACAGATTGACGGTCTCGATGGCCGTGACAGCCGCCTCGAAGCCCTTGTTGCCGGCCTTGGTGCCGGCCCGCTCCACGGCCTGCTCGATGGTGTCGGTGGTCAGCACGCCGAACGCGATCGGTATGCCGCTCTCCAGGGATACGGAAGCCACCCCTTTGGAAACCTCGGACGCCACAAAGTCGAAGTGCGGCGTCGATCCTCTGATGACAGCACCCAGGCAGATAATGGCGTCGTACTTGCCGCTGTCGGCCAGTTTTTTCGCTGCCAGCGGGATTTCAAAAGCCCCGGGTACGCGGGCCACATGGATGTTTTTGTCATCGCCGCCATGACGGATAATGGCATCGACGGCTCCCTCCAGCAGGCGCTCGCAGATGAAACTATTGAAACGGCTGACGACGATGCCGATTTTCTGGCCTTTGGCGTCAAGTTTTCCTTCAAAGAACTGTGGCATGGCTACCCTCCTTCAGGTGCATAAAGAAATCGAAATACTAGCATAGATTATTTTGATTTTGGTAGAAAAATAAACCCTTGGATTCCGCAACCACCCCGGCGGGGATATGGCTCAGGCAGCGTGACTAACGGCAGAAGACAATCTTGCCGCTGTAGTCGGCAGTCAGAAATGAAGGTTCGATGCCGGGAGCATGGCGGCCGGCAGCCTGATGTGCCTGGATGCAGACCAGCTCCAGCAGTCCGGGGTCGAAGGCGCAGGCGATGATGATTTCGCGGGCGGTGTTGGCCTTGGATATCACGTTCAGGATATTGGCGGGGAAGTCCTCTGCCGTGGCCCAGCTGTGCAGGTTGGCCAGATCCAGTTCCGAAGCGGCGGCGTGGGTATTTTCGTGGCCGCAGGCGATCTTGAGCAGTTTGGCAAACTGGCAGGCGATCACCGGATGTTCGAAGCCGCGCTGCCGGCAGGCCCGCAGGGCGTGGGCGATGTGGTCACCCATCATGATGAAGGCCTCTTCGGGAAGGTTCGGGGCTGGGGATCGGGGGCCGGCAAAATAAACCTCGTCCCCCGTTCCCCGTCCCTCGTCCCCAATGAACCGCTGCGCCGCCAGCTCGCTGGTGCGTCCGGTGGAAAGCACCACGGTTTCACAGCCGCAGGCGCGGGCCACGTCCAGGGCCGCGTCGATGGTGTCGGTCCAGGCTTTGGCCGAGATGGGGTGCACTATGCCGCTGGTGCCGAGGATTGAAAGTCCGCCGATGATGCCGAGGCGCGCATTGAGGGTTTTCAGGGCACGCTGTTCGCCGTCGGGGATGCTGATGACAACGTGGAGGGGCGGGGACTGGGAACCGGTGACCGGAAACACTTCTTTTACAGCCGCCGTGATCATCCTGCGGGGCACCGGGTTGATGGCCCATTCGCCGGGAGCCACCGCCAGTCCCGGCTTGGTGGCCTTGCCGATGCCGACGCCGCCGGTGATGATGATGTCATTCCAGCTCTCCCCGGGGGAGAGGGGCGGGGTCAGGGCTACCAGCGCATGCACCTCGGCACCGTTGGTGATATCCGGATCGTCGCCGGCATCCTTTACAACATAGCAGCGCGCGCTGTCAGTCGAGAAGGTCTGGCCGTGCAGTTGAAAGCTTGCGGAAACACCGGCCGGCAGGTCGATGGTCACTGTCGCGACCGTCTCTTGTCGTGCCAGCATCAGCGCCGCTCCTTTGGCGGCAGCTGCGGCACAGGCGCCGGTGGTGTAGCCGGAGCGGAGCGGAGCCGCAGCTGTTTGGTTAAAAGTATCTAAAATCAAGAACTCTCGCTTCTCAGATTCGTTTTTTTTGTCCGGCTACGAGACCGACTGGTTCCGCAGCAGAGTTTCAAAAAAGTGGCAGGGATTCGGTCACAACAAGGGAAGGAGGGACGAAGCGCACCGTCGCAAGGAACTGTTCCTCGGACAGCGGCCGGTAAAAGAAGTAGCCCTGGATCTCGTGGCATCCGCAGTTGTGGACACAGTCGGCCTGCTCGGCGGTCTCCACCCCTTCGGCCACGACCCGCAAGCCCAGTTTGCCCGCCATGGCGATAATTGCCTCCACGATGGCCCGGTCGCTGGGGTTGCTGCAGACATCCGCTATGAACGAACGGTCGATCTTGAGGCGCTCGATGGGGAAATTCTTGAGATAGCCGAGGGATGAATATCCGGTTCCGAAGTCGTCGATCACGATGCTCAGGCCAAGCTCCCTGAGGCGCAACAGGGTTTTGACCGTTGCATCGGCAGATTCCATCAGGCTGGTTTCGGTCAGCTCCAACTCGAGGAAACGGGCATCAACGCCGGTTTCGGACAGAATCTTCTGTACGGTGTCGACAAAGTCGCGTTGGGCAAACTGACGGCCTGAAACGTTAACCGCAAGTCTGAGCGGCGCTAGTCCTTGCTGCTGCCATTCCTTCAGTTTTCTGCAGGCCGTTCGCAACACCCATTCGCCCAGCGGGACGATCAGTCCGGAATCTTCACCGATGGCGATAAAATCGCCGGGCATCGTGCGGCCCCAATCAGGATGCTGCCAGCGGATCAGGGCCTCGGCCGCAACAATTGAGCCGTCTCCGGCAGCAACGATCGGCTGGTACTCCAGGAAAAATTCGTCCCGCTCCAGGGCCAGTCGCAGATTCGTTTCAAGTTCCATTCGCTCATGGGCCTTACGGTTCATTCCCTGCGAGAAGAAGTGGTAACAGTTGCGGCCCCCCTCCTTGGCCGAATACATGGCCATGTCGGCGCAGCGCAGGAGCGTTTCGGCATCGCGACCGTCCTCGGGGAAGATGGCAACGCCGATACTTACGGACGTATAGATATCTCGTCCGGCAATAAAATAAGCAGGAGAAACCTTGTCCAGCAGGTTTTGGGCAAGATGGGCAATATTCAATTCTTTGCCCGCATAGGAGGCCAGAACGACGAACTCATCGCCCCCCAGGCGGGCCAGGGTGTCGCTGCTGCGGACGCAGCGCTGCAGGCGCTGGGATACCTGCAAAAGCAGGTCATCGCCGCTGGCATGCCCCAGGGTGTCGTTTACCACCTTGAAGCCATCCAGATCCAGAAAAAGAACGGCAATCTGGGCGGAATTCCGGCCTGCCTGCACGAGAGCCTGGTTGAGACGGTCGAAAAACAGTGTGCGATTGGGTAATCCAGTCAGGTTGTCGGAATAGGCAAGTTTCTGGATCTGCCCTTCGGACCACTTCCGCTCCGTGATATCATCAAAGAGGGTCGCAAAAAGCTCCTTTTCTGGTGAAAATACAGAGACGTTGAAGAACCGGTTCACCGAAGTGAACTGTATCTCGAACGTCAGCGAAACGCCGACTGAAATCGCCTTAACTATGTCGGGCAAGTGCCTCACGAGGGCGCCATCCAGAATGTCGGCGCCATCCCTGCCGAGGGCGGCATCGCGTCCCATGCCCAGGATCACTTCACAGGCCGGGTTGATGTCTGCAACGGTAAACGAGGCAAGATTCTCATGTTCGTCGCGGTTGATGCGGAACAATGCCATTCCTTCCTTCATCGACTCGTAGAGGGAACGATATTTTACCTCGCTTTCGCTCAGGGACTGGTAGGCCTGGCGCACTGCCCGCAAAGGAAGGATGCGGAGTACCACGAAAACAAGCGCCCCTGTCAGCACCGCCACAACTGCCACCACGCCAGTCTTGACCAGAAGCGGAAAGAGCGAGCGGCTGACCTCAACCTTTGCTATCGGCACGCCCGCGTCGTAAATATCCTGACGACGGGAAACGGTCGGTGGTCTCAGGGGATTTAAGCTCTCAACGATGACCTCGTCCCGTTGGCCGAGAATGCGCCGCTTTTCCTGGACACCTTCCCAAGGGCGCTGCTCCATGAGCTCCATGAGCCTGTGCTCCTCGAAGCGCCACATCTCGGGATTGGCCGCCACCCGGACGGTCACGGTCCGGGCGTTTATTTCAGCCTGTGCATCGAGGCTTCCGATCAGGTACTGGTAGGAAATCGCGAAATAGCCGGCCGGGATCAGGACTGCCAGACTAACTGCAATCACTCCGGCGATCAGCGTCGTGACACGGCTTATGGAGCGAGAACTGGAGTTCACCGGGCGGTTTTGCTGTTTGCGGAAACCAACACGCCCGCTTTTTCGGCAATGCTCCGGCCTTGGGAGGAATAGACAAATTCAAGGAACTTTCTGGCCGCTGCCGTTGTGCTAGTCGTCGTAATGAAGCGGTTGTCCTTGGCCAGAGGGTAGGAACCGTTGGCCAGGTTCTTCGTGGTCCCACTCACTCCATTGAGCGTAAGAACATTCAACGGCAACTTTCTCACCACGACGGCCGAAAGGCCCGAGGCTCCGATGGCCCCTGTCGTCCTGGCCACAAGGTCGTTTGATTCCGGGTCGGTTACCGCCACAGTCATGCCGGGATGTGAACGGGCGCTGCTGATGGCATGCTCCATGTTGGGGGAGAGCCCGCTCAAGACCGTGATGTCGGCATCAGAACTGGGGCGGAGTATCAGCCGGATGGGGGTCCCATTTGGCCAGGTCCGGACATTGCCTTCGTAGATACCTTCCAGCTCTTTAGTCGTAATATTCGACTTGCGAACACTTCTTTCGGTAACGATCAGTAGCGGTGTCTTTCCGTACTCATGCTCGATTGCTCCTTTGGCAGCTTCCTCCGGTTTCAAGGGCCTGCTGCTGGCGACGATCTCCAATGCGCCCGCCTGAAGGGCCTTGATGGCACCCGCGCTTCCCAGTGGCTTTTCTATATCGATCCGGACATCTGGGTGTGCTTTCCTGTACGCTGCGGCCAGTGGTTTCACCATGTCGAGAACGCTTCCGGAGCCATTGATGCGAATCGTCTCCGCGGCCTCTGTCTGGGGGCAGATCAGCGAAAATGAGTACAGCGTGATCAACGCGACCGCTGCCAAAGCCCGAACCAGCCGATGTTGCCGATGTTTCATAACGTTTCTCCATGGAAATTCTAGTTAACCCTGCACATCCTAATCTTTTAGTTGTGCCACGGCAATACGATATATAGGTATTTCAGGATGTGCTTGCCAATACCAGATGCCAGAAGTAGAGCGAAATAAACGAAAGCGGTATACCGATGCCCACCAGCATCCCCACCAGCGGCGGGTCCAGTTCATGGTCGATGGCAATGATCCCGGCGGTAATCATGGGCGCCATGGCTGCCTCAAAGATGGTGACACGGGTGATGTCGCCGCTGGAACCCAGCAGCACGACATACAGCAGGTAGATCAGTGCCGGGCCCAGCAGCAGTTTGTAACCGAGGCCGGCCGATAACGGTTTAATGACATCCCGCAGGCCGCCGAACTGAAGTTGAAAGCCGACCGACACCAGCGCCAGTGGCGTCAGGGTGGCGCCCAGCTTTTCTAGTATCGTTATGGTCCAGGCCGGAAAGGGGAGCGGCCTGAGCAGCAGTGCCAGCAGCAGGGCCTGAAAAGGGGGGAAAAGCATGATCTTGCGCAGCATCAGGCGGGGCGAAGCATCACCGGACGAGTAGACCGTGGCGACCAGGATGCCGAGGGTGGAGAGCACCATGAACGAGCCCAGCTGGTCGGCGATAATGCCGATCCCCAGAAACTCCTTGCCGTAGTAGGCTTCGATCATCGGCAGGCCGACAAAGGAGGTGTTGCCCAAGCCCCCCACCAGAATCAGTGCGCCGACCGTGGCGGGTGGCAGCTTGAGCAATCTTCCCGAAAAATGGAAGATGGGCCAGGCCAGGCCGAACAGCAGCCAGGCCATGGCTGCCGTCAGGACCAGCGAACCGTCCAGTTTGAGGTTGTGGATATGCAGGATGGCCAGGGCCGGCAGGGAGATGTGGATGATGAAGCCGTTCAGCGCTACCGGCGTATTGGCGGGAAAACGGCCGGTTTTCCTGAGCCCGATGCCGGCCAGGAGACAGACTGCCAGCAGGATGATGTTGGCCATGGCCGCCGCTATTCCTGGCTGGCCAAGATCACCAGGGCATTGACCACGGCTGCGGCCACATTGGAGCCTCCCTTGCGACCGATGTTGGTGATGAAGGGGATGCCGTGGGGGACAGAGGCCAGGGCGTTCTTGCTCTCCTCGGCCCCGACGAAACCGACCGGCAGGCCGATGATCAGTGCCGGTTTGGCCTGGCCGGCCTGAATCAGGCGCAGCAGTTCGAACAGGGCGGTCGGAGCGTTGCCGATCACGAAAATGCGGTTTTTAGGGTTGCGTACCGCCTTGCGCATGGCTGTCACCGAGCGGGTCACTCCCTCGCGCTGGGCCAGGGCGCCCACGTCGG
This sequence comes from Geobacter sp. UBA698, assembly GCA_002298925.1. Taxonomy (GTDB): domain Bacteria; phylum Desulfobacterota; class Desulfuromonadia; order Geobacterales; family Pseudopelobacteraceae; genus Pelotalea. The sequence continues at coordinate 36,591 of DBMM01000098.1, forward strand.
AATCGCCCACATGGCAGCTGACTTCACAACCGAACGGAATCAAGCGCGACTTACTGATGCCGGCCAGGGCCATGGTGGTGTCGGTCACGATGCCGGCCCCGTTTTTAAGGGCCGATACGGCCTGCTGCAGGGCGCCTTCCGAGAAGATCATGCTGCGGGCATACTCGAAGTCGGCGCTGGTGTGGATCGCCCGGCGCACCACCTGCCATTCCTGCCGGCTCCAGCCGTGCTCGCCCGCTTCCTCGTCGATGATGCGGAACGACTCCGCTTCGATAGCTTCAGGTTTCATGATCAGGGATTCCATCAGCGCCACCCCAGCCGATCCAGCGCCTGCCCGATGCGCTCGGCCTCCACTTCCGCCAGCTTGCGATGCGCTCCCAGGTGGCCCCCCATCTCCATCACCAGGCCGGGGTGCCGTTTCCGGGCTTCCTCGATCTCTTCGGGCAGGTCGTGCTGCACATGGGCCCCCATGAAGAGGAAATAGGGCATCAGCAGGATGCGCTGGGCCCCGCGGGCCACGCAGGTGTCGATGCCCTGCTGGATGTTGGGAGCGTGCAGCTCGCGGAAGGAGACTTCGACGATCTCGAAACCGGTCATTTCCTGCACCATCTTTGCCACCTGGCGGGCAGCGTCATTGGCCTCGGAAACACGGCTGCCGTGGGCCATCATCAGAATTGCGGTTTTCATATGTCCTCGCTTGTTTGAATTGGGTATCAGGCGGCGCCTGTTGTTTTCTTCTGGCGGGCTAATTCCATTTCCATATCAAANNTCCTCACCGCCTTGAGTGCATCTTTGATCTGAAACTGGAATAATGGTTACAGAACACTCTCGCCGGCATCTTCCGCGTTGATCCCCTGCAGTTTTTGCCATCTGCCGGAAAGCGGCACGTCAACCCGCTCGCCCTCCAGCCGTTCGATGATGTCCGCTATCAGCCGCCATCCTGGCAGAATATCGCTGCCGGGAGCCGTTTTTCTGAACTCGCGGGGGGGATGCCCGTCCGGGCCAAGCCCCCTGATTGGCAGGCCCGGCGGCATGACCTGCCGGAAACGCTGGGCGCGCCCTTCGTTGTTGACGAAGGTGCCCTCCATCTCGATCCAGGCGGTGGCCGGCAGGGCCACTTCGGCCCGCTGCATCAGCTGTGTCGGCTGCCAATCGCAGGCGGCCAGCACGCGGACAGCATCCGGCAGCTCCGTCGTCAGGTCGGCCTCGAAGCTGAGCAGCCCCTTGATCTTTCCGCCGGCCAGCGCGTCCGCCAGCGGCACGGCACCCTGTTCACGGGCCAGCAGGGCGCAGCCGAAGTCATTGGGACCGTTCAGGATGAAAGCCAGCTTGGTTCCGCTGCGGACGGCATCATCGCTGCTGTCTGGCTGCTTGTGGTCCGTTCCGTAGATGATGACCGGCTGCTTTGCCTCTGAAAACGGCAAAGCGGATAATGCTGGCGCGACCTCTCCCGCATAGAGGCTCGTTGTTTGATCGCAATCAACAGCGTAAATCCGGGCCCCGTTTCTCCAGGCCTGGCGCACGGCCAGGGCCATCATGGGGGCCTGTTCCAGAAGATCGCAGCCGACAATGGCGATCAGGTCGGCGCTGCGCACATCGGCCTGTGAGGCTGCGGTGTCGGGAGTCAGGCTGTTCGCCGCTTCCAGCGCCGGTTCGCTCTGCTTGCTGCTGCCAAAATAGCAGATTGTGCCGGCTCCCAGCAGGTCCCGCAGGCGGGCCGCCATGATATTTCCCTCCAGGCTCATGCGGGGCGAGCCGACGATGGCCAGGGAGCCGGGGCCGTGCAGTTCCAGGAATTCGCTCAGCCTTCCCAGCAGAGTATCCAGTGCCTGATCCCAGCCGACCGGCTGCCGGTCCACCAGCGGCTGGCGCGGCCTGCGGGGGGCGTTGACGGCGGCGTTGCCGAATCTTCCCCGGTCGCAGATGAACCAGCCATTGACGGCGTCGTTCCTGCGGGCCATGACCTTGAGCAGTTCGCGGTAGCGAGCGGCCGGGATGGTGTTGCACCCCAGGGAACAGTGGGGACAGAGCGAGGGAGCCATGTCGTAGTCCCAGTAGCGGGCGCGGAATCGGGCGGTCCTGTCGGTGAAGACCCCGGTGGGGCAGATGTCCACCAAGTTGCCGGAGAAGGGCGATTCCAGCGGGCCGTCGCATTGGCGGCCGAAGTAGACCATGTCCGCGCGGCCCAGCACGCCGAAGTCCGTTCCCCCGGCGTATTCCTGGTAGAAGCGTGCGCAGCGGTAGCACTGGATGCAGCGGTTCATCTCGTGCTCGATCAACTCGCCCAGGTACTGGTTGACATGGGTCCGTTTTTTACCGTCATAGCGGCGGATGCCGTGGCCGCCGGCGATGGTGAAGTCCTGCAGCTGGCACTCGCCCCCCTCGTCGCAGACCGGACAGTCGTGGGGATGGTTGATCATCAGCCATTCGATGACACTCTTGCGCAGGGCCACGGCCTCCCCATCGCCGGTGGAGACGACCATGCCGTCCTGGGCCGGCAGCATGCACGACATCTGGATGCCCTTGACCGGTCCTTCCAGGATCTTGACGGCGCAGACCCGGCAGGCTCCCGCCTTGCCCAGGGCCGGATGCCAGCAGAAGTGCGGGATGGTGATGCCCACGCTGAGGGCGGCTTCCAGCACGCTGGTGCCGTCCGGCACTTCGACCGCTATGTTGTCGATGATCAGTTTCGGCATACTAATCGGGGTCCTGTGGTCATTATCATCGTGTTTTGAAGGGGCACGTTCGCGCACTGATGTGCTCCCGCAGTTCATCCTCGAACAGCCGCAGCAGGCCTTCCAGCGGCCCCATGGCGCCGGGTGCCAGGGCGCAGAAGGCGTAGTTGAGCTGATGCACATGCTCCCGCAGGATCTCGATGTCGTCCGCCGCGCCGTAACCGTTCTCGATTTTTTCCAGGGTGTGGCGGACAAAGGGGAGCCCTTCCCGGCAGGGGGTGCACCAGCCGCAGGATTCGCGGGCAAAGAAGCGGATCAGGTTAAGGGTCGCCGCGACCATGCAGGTGTTCTGATCAAAAACCACGATGCCGCCGGTCCCCAGGCGCGAGCCGGCTTTGGCCACCGGGTCGAAGTCCATCGCCACCTGCCAGTGCTCTCCGGTGAAATAGGGGGTGGAAGCGCCGCCCGGGATGCAGGCCTTGAAGACGCTGCCGGGGCGCATGCCCCTGCAGGGGCCGTCGATGATTTCGCCCAGGCTGGTGCCCAGGGGCAGTTCCATGCAGTGCGGCTGCCGCACATGGCCGCTGACGCAGAACAGTTTGGTGCCGGCCGCCTCGGGGGTGGCGCCTTGCCCTTTCCACCAGGCCGGTCCCTGGCTGATGATGGCCGGGATATTGGCCAGGGTCTCGACGTTATTGACTACGGTCGGCTGGCCCCACAACCCTTTGATGGCCGGAAAGGGGGGCTTGGCGCGGGGATTGGCCCGTTTGCCCTCCAGGGCGTTCATCAGGGCGGTCTCCTCGCCACAGATGTAGCGTCCGGCCGACTGGTGCAGGTCCAGCTCAAGACTGAATCCGCTGCCCAGGATCCTGTCGCCCAGCAGGCCGGCGGAGAGCGCTTCGGCAACGGACCGGCGCAGGTTGCGGGCGGCCTGCTCATAGCCGCGGCGGATGAAGACGAAGGCGTGCTGTACCCCCAGGGCGTAACTGGCCAGGGCCATCCCTTCCACCAGCAGGTAGGGGTTTTTCTCCAGCAGGATGCGGTCCTTGTAGGTGCCCGGCTCCATTTCGTCGCAGTTGCAGATCAGGTAGCGCGGGCCGGGCAGGTTGCGGGGCACGAAGGACCATTTTTTTCCGGTCGGGAAGCCGGCCCCGCCCCGTCCGCGCATGCCCGAGTCGATCACCGCCTGCTGGACCTCGGCCGGGGAGAGCTCTGCCAGGGCGCGCCGCAGTGCGGCAAAACCGCCTTCGGCGCAGTATTCGTCGAAGGTCACTGCCCGGTCGGGACGGTTATGTCCGAAGAGAACCGCTTCCATCTAGAATCGCCCCAGAATTTTCAGGGCGCTGTCGAGGGTCACGGGGCCGTGGAGCTGTTCGGAAACCATCAGGGCCGGTCCGTCGCCGCAGTTGCCCAGGCAGGAGCAGGGCAGCAGGGTCAGTGCCCCGTCGGCGGTGGTACCCCCCGCCATGATGCCCAGGCGCTGTTCCAGCTGGCTCAGCAGGGTTTCGCCACCCATGGCCCAGCAGGAGATGGAGTCGCAGACGTGGACCACGGTGCGCCCCACCGGCCGGCGGTAGATCATCTCGTAAAAGGTGGCCAGTTCCTCCACCTGCAGCGGGGTCAGCCCCAGGATTGCGGCGGCTTCAACGACCGCCTCGTCGCTGAGCCAGCCGTAGTGGGCCTGCAGCTCTTTCAATACATCCACAGCCGCCTCACGGGGGGTGACGGCCTGCGCTACGCGCTGCTGGAGTTCATGTCGTAAGGATTCCGGAATCATGATGGCACATTATAGGCAGTTTGGCCTGACTGGCAAGGGGAAATCACGGCAGAAAGCGGGTAAAAACCTGATTGGAAAGGAGCAGGCCGCGCCGGCTGAGACGGACGCTGTCCCGGTCCGTAATTATCAGACCGGTTTGGGCCAACTCATCGATAACTTTGCCGTAGACGGCGTTCAGGGGGGAGCCGAATTCATTTTCAAAGGCTGTAATCTGTATGCCGTCCGCCATGCGCAGCCCCAGGTAGACGAATTCGGCCATGGCGTCCTTCCGCGACAGGGCGCTGAGGTCCAGGCGGGGCAAATGGCCCTGGCGGATGGCTGCGGAGTAGGCTTCCAGGTCGGCGCTGTTGCTGAAGCGTGTCCCGCAGACACTGTCCCGCAGGAAGGAATGGGCTCCGCACCCCAGACCCAGGTAGCCGTCCCGGTGCCAGTAGCCGCTGTTGTGGCGTGATCGGAAGCCGGGGCGGGCGTAGTTGGCGATCTCGTAATGCTCGTAGCCAGCGGCCGTCAGCAGGGTGTCGGCCTGTTCGAACATGTCGGCTGACAGGTCCTCGTCGGGCAGATGCGGGCTGTCGTCCGGATAGCGCTCGGCAAAGGGCGTGTCCTCTTCGATGGTCAGGCCGTAGACGGAGAGATGTTCGGGTGCCAGCCGCAGCGCCTGGTGCAGGTCGCTGCGCCACATATCTAGGGTCTGGTCGGGCAGGCTGTGGATCAGGTCGATGCCGATGTTGTCGAATCCGGCCTGGCGGGCAGCGTTGAAGGCCGCCTGCGCTTGCTGTGCGCTGTGAATGCGCCCCAGGGTGACCAGCCGGCTGTCATCAAAGGACTGTATCCCCAGCGAGAGGCGGTTTATTCCGGCGGCGCGAAAGCCGACCAGCCGTTTGAGATCGATGGTTCCGGGATTGGCTTCCAGGGTGATCTCGGCCGATTCCGCCAGGCCGAACAGCCGGGAGGCCCGTTCCAGCAGGAGTGCCATCTGGGCCGGCTGCAGCAGGGAAGGGGTGCCGCCGCCGAAGTAGACCGAATCGAGCGCTGATCCGGCCGGGGAGAGCGTCCTTGCCAGGTCCATCTCCTTCAGCAGCAGTTCAAGGTAGTCGTCCCTGGTCTGGCGGCTGCCCTGATGCGAGACAAAGCTGCAGTAGGGGCATTTGCGCTGGCAGAAAGGAATATGAAGGTAGAGTCGCGTGAACATAATGGATTGCAATTTTAATCGGAATGAGTACAATAAGTCCACCTGATTAACTTATCAAAGGAGATACGTGATGAAACGTATTGTTGCTGTAATAGCTGCGTTTGCTGCCGTAGCACTGGTAACGGTGGCTGCCCAGGCACAGGAGAAGGGCGAGCAGATTTTCAGGCAGAAGTGCACCATGTGTCATGTCGTCAAGGGCAAGGGGGGTGCCATAGGGCCCGAACTGACCGCCGTTTCCGCCCGGCTGAAAGAGAAGGATATCAGGGCCAAGCTGGAAAATCCGAAAAAATCCAATCCCGCCAGTTCCATGCCGACTTTCAAAACTCTGCCCACGGCTGACATGGAAGCCCTGCTTTCATACCTGAAGACGCTCAAGTAAACGATACTCGATCCGCTGGGCCTGCCGCGAGGCAGGCCTTTTTTTATGTGCGCAAACATTCTTATTCAAGGCAGGTCCTGCATGCGGTTAAAGGAAGAACAGATAAAGCGTCTGGCTGAAAAGGTCTACAGTGACCTGGTCGCCGATGGCCTGATAACGCCCCGCCAGGAGCATGGTCCGGCGGTGGCTGGCATTGCCCGGACGATCGCTCAGGACTTCAGCCGCGAGCAGGTCCTGGAGCGGGATGCCGAGCGGATGCTGGACGAGACCATCACTGCCATGGGGCACGGCGCAGCCGATATTGACCGCCGCAAGATGCTGCGGATGATCAAGGAAAAGCTGGCCAAAGATCGCAAGATCGTCCTGTAGCCCGATTTCAGACAGTATAGGTTGTATTTTAGTAAGGATATCCCCAATGACTCTTTCCGAAGACCGCATCTCCCACCTCTCCCATGAAATCCTGGAGCTCCTCTGGCGCGACGATCTGGCCGATATCAGCGATGAGCGCCGGGCCTTGGCACGGATCAAGCAGTCCCTGACCTCTTTTTTCGAGGCGGCCGACGAAATTGATGAAGCGGTGCGCGCCAAACTCAGGAACAGGGCCCAGGGGAGCCGTGACTGGGACCTGCTCTACCAGAAATTCTATCAGGAAGAACTGGCCAGGAGAAAGCTTTGAAAGTGATGGCGCGTACAGCAATCCTGCTGTTTGCTGTCACCGTGCTGCTGACCGGCTGCGGTGGCGGGTCGCGCATTAGGACCCTGGGTTATTTTGATGCAAGCCAGCAGCGTGAAACCGTGTATGTCATTCCCTTTGACGCCACCCTGGTTCCGGCCGAATTGGGGGAGCCGATTTTCAACACGTTTGTGGACCGGCTGAACAGTCAGCGCAAAAATACCCGGGTGTCCCGTTTCATGATCCTCAAGGAGGAGCTCAAGGAGGTGGAGCCGGCCTGGCTGACCAAACAGAGCTACATCTCCGGTGATATCTGGGGGTTTGTGGAGAGCAGCGGCTGCTGTTCCACCGAGATGAAGGTCAAATCCCGCATCTTCCTGTACGAAGCTGGCAAAAATGAACCGTCGCTGGAAGTATCCCTGCCGCTTGATGATTTCTACGAGCATGACCGCCAGTCCGCTTCCGCTGCCAAGGCGCGCTTGGGCGGCAATCTGGCCAGGTTGCTGGCTGATGCCATCATCAAAAAACTCACTCCTTGAAGGTGATCCGTAATGCTCGACCCTGAACTGACCGCACAGCTCAAGCGCGTACTGACCACAATGGAGCAGCTTCTGCCTCGTCCGCTCCCGGTCATTGACTGGAGTTCCACCTTCGCGGCCAACTGGCGCAAGCACTCCTTTGCCGGCTATCTGGAACCGCTCAATGATGTGGAACGGATCGCTCTGGATGACCTGCTGGGCATCGATGAACAGAAAATGGTGGTGGAGGAGAATACCCAGCAGTTCCTGGCCGGCCTGCCTGCCAACAATGTGCTGTTGTGGGGTACCCGCGGTACCGGCAAGTCATCCCTGGTGCGGGCCATTCTCAATAACTATGCCGGGCAGGGGCTGCGGGTGATTCAGGTGGACAAGGATGATTTGGTACACCTGCCGGATATCGTGGATACCATCAAGAATGAACCGTACCGTTTCATCCTCTTCTCTGACGATGTTTCCTTCGACGTGGGCGAATCCAGCTACAAGATGCTGAAAAGTGCCCTGGACGGGTCGGTCTATGCGCCGCCGGAGAATACGCTGATTTACATCACCTCCAATCGCCGCCATCTGCTGCCGGAGTACGAAACCGACAACCGCGGTGCCATGCTGGTCAAGAACGAGATCCACCATGGCGAGTCCGTTGAGGAGAAGATATCCCTGTCGGGTCGTTTCGGTCTGTGGGTCGGCTTTCATCCCTTCAGCCAGGATCAGTATCTGGATGTGGTTTGTCAGTGGATCGACAGGCTCAGCACCAAAATGGGTGCCGAAGCGATCTGGGACGAGGAAAGCCGGCAGGCTGCCATCCTCTGGTGCCAGCAGAAGGGGGACAGCAGCGGTCGCATCGCTTTTCAGTTTGCCAGCCACTGGGTGGGAAAACGCCTGCTGGCCGCACGCAGGAGTATTTGAGCAGTTCGTTGAAGTGCCACTTATTCAGACATCCAAATTCCATCTGATGGGCCATGAGCCGCCGCTCATGGCCCGTTTTCACGAAAGGCAACTTTAATGCAGCAATTCAACCGAAAATCGATTTTGTGTGCCCTGACCGGCGTTTCCCTGTTCTCTCTGGTTGCTTTTTCCTGCCATGCCGATGAACTGCTGATCCGCGCGGCTGACGAATTCCGTCAGAAAAATTACAGCAGCAGTTATTTGCTGGTCACCAAGTCGGCTGAGTCACCCCAGCGAACCTTTTTGCAGGGGGTGAGCGCCCTCCGTTCCGGACATCCGGCAGAGGCGCTGTCCAAACTGCTGGAGGCTGAGCAGAAACTGCCGCTGGTCGCGGATTACGCCGCCTTTTATCAAGCCGAAGCGCTGTTAAGGCTGAATAAACCTGTCGAAGCCGCTGCCAGGTCGGCCGCCTTTGTAAAGGCCTATCCCTCTTCGCTGCTTGTCCGGCGTGCCGAAAAACTTTCCATCGATGCCCTGGTGCAGGCCGGGGATTTCAAGTCTGCGCTCAAGGCCTGCCGTGAATTTGTGGAGAAATACCCGTCCGGCGGCGATTCGGTGGACGCACTTTACCAGGCTGCCCGCAGCCGCGAGGAGAGCGGTGACCGGAGCGGGGCCGCCCAGGTCTACCGCAGTATCTGGCTGAACAACCCGGCTGCGCCCCAGGCTGACAAGGCCAGGGAACGGCTGGGGGAGTTTGAAAAAGAAGGCATCAAGGTGACGGCCTACTCGGCCGAGGAGCTTTTGAAACGTGCCTCGACGCTCTTCAGCCAGAACAAGTTCACCCAGTCGCTGCAGGCGTTACGCTCCATCCCACTGGAGGGGCAGCCTGTCGCGGTGACCGCCCGGATCGACCTGCGCACCGGTCTGACCCAGTACCGTCTGCGCAATTACAGGGCTGCCGAGGCTGACTTGAGCAAGGCTGCTGCAAGCCCGGTTGCGGTCGTAAGTTCCGAGGCGCGCTACTGGCAGGCCAAGGCCATTGAACGCCAGGGGCAGAGGGACAAGGCTTTCGAACTGTACATGCAGCTGGCTGGCGAAGGGAGCAGACAGGAGTTTGCGGCCACAGCCCTGCAGGAGGCGGCTGGCCTGCGCAGAAGCCAGGGCAGCTTTGCCGAGGCAGCGCGGCTGTTCGAGCAGCTGGGAAAAACGTTTCCCACTTCCAAGTCGGCTGGTCAGGCTGTCTGGGATGGGGCCTGGTGCCGTTATCTGGCTGGTGAACAAGCTGTGGCTGCCGAGTCGTTCCGGGGGCTTTTGAAGGATGAGGGGCTGCGGGAAAAGGCACTCTACTGGCTGGCACGGTCGCTGGAAAACGCTGGCAAGGCCGAAGCAGCCGATTGTTATCGCACCCTGCTGGTTGAATATCCGGCCGGTTTTTATGCCGCCTGGTATCGTGAGCAGAAGGGGCTCAAAGATGAGCGCGAGCCGTTGGGCCTCCAGGTCACGGCCAATGAGACGCCGTTGCCGTCCGGATTCGATAAGCCGCGCTTTCTGGCCTCATTGGGAATGCTGGAGGAAGCCAAAAGCGAAATGGCTGCGGCCAGGAAGAAACATGGCGACAAGAAAGTAACGCTTTCGGCTCTGGTTCGGCTCTATCATGAAATGAGGGATTACAATTCAGCCATCGCCCTGTTTCAGCAGAACTGGCCGCGCAAGTGGGAGCCGGCCGCCAAGCCGCTCTGGGTGGCCGGCTATCCCCTGGCTTACCGCGAACTCGTGTCCGAGCACACCGCCGCCAACACACTTTCTCAGGCGCTGATCTATGCCCTGATCCGGGCTGAAAGCTGCTTTTCACCGGCGGTAAAGTCGCCGGCCGGCGCCATCGGGCTGATGCAGCTTATGCCGGCGACCGCCAAGGCAACTGCCCGTGAAAAGGGCTCGTTCGATCCGGCCCGGCTGACCGTGCCCGACATCAACATCAGGCTGGGTACGAAGCATTTCCGGGACCTGATGAAAGGACATGAGGGTGACGTGGTCTATTCGGTGGCCGCCTATAATGCCGGTTCATCGGCAGTGGAACGTTGGAGAAAGAATCTGAAGGGACTCAAAAAGGACGAATTCGTCGAAAGCATCCCCTATCAGGAAACGCGGGATTACGTCAAGAAGGTCTATGCCGCGGCCGCCACTTACCGGCAGTTGTACGGGCTGAAGTAGCGTTTTTCCTGAAAAGGGAGCTGGAAATCACGCGGAGCAACGGAGTACAGGGAGAAAACAAATTCTTGCTTAAGCTTTAAGAGGTTTTTTTTTCTAATTTAACTCTGTTGCTCCGTTTGGTTTCAGTTGATCTTGTTGTGGAAATCTGTTGAAGCTGTTGTCTGTTATCCCGCTCAGATTGAAGTTGACCGTGAAGGAGTGGCTGCCCAGGCGGTCATGCAGGGCCAGGATGACACTCCAGCACTGGTGGCGGTATTCTGCCGAGTAGATCGATTCGAGGAAACCGCTGCGATCGAAGGAGTAGCGGGTGGTGAAGCCGAAGGTCCATGGTTTGAAGGCTTTGGTGGACACACGCCCTTCCATGTATTCGAGCGCGTCGCGGGACATGCGGTAGCCGGCTGACAGGATGCTGCCGCGTTTGTCGTTGAACTCCAGCCCCGGGGCGGCGCTGGAAAAGCGGTTGTCATGGGTATCGTAGCGGGCGTCGAAGGTCAGTTTGGCCTGCGGGTTAAGCCAGGTTTCAGACTCAAGAATCAGATCGGTAAGGCGGTGTCCGGGATCGACCAGGGTCAGCAGGTCCCGGCGGGTGCCTTCGATGCTGTAGCCCTGCTTCAAGCTGATGCGCGAAATGTCGCGGTACTCGTAGCTCTCTCCGTTCTTGAATTTCCCTCCCAGGTGGCTGGTCACGCCGTAATAGAAGATGTTCTGATGGATCAGGCGGTCATTGTAGTCGTACAGCGGAAAGCGCGACTGGTCCTGCTCCAGGGCGTAGCGGTAGGACAGCTCCGGCGTCAGTTCGTGGCGCACTTTCACCAGGCTGGTGCCATTGACGTCGTAGACCCTGCTGAGTGAGGTCGCCAGCGTTGCCCCCGCTTCCGGCAGCAGGGTGCCGTCTTCACGTTTGTTGGGGCTTCCGGAAGGGGTGCTCTGGGTGCTGTAGCCCCGCAGGTGCGCTCCGGCATAAACCGTGGCGCTCAGCTGGCCGAGGGTCCCGCTCACCAGGGTCAGGCGCGGAAAGGCCATTAAACGCTGGCCGCTGGCGCCGGTCTGGCGATAGAAGTTGGCGGCACTGGCATCCAGATCGAAGTAGAGCGGTGCGGAAGACAGCTTCTGCCTGACGGCGGACAGGCTGATTTCGGGCAGGGTCTGCAGGGTGCGGCTGTTGTCGCTGGCGTAGTAATCTTCGCTGTAGCGCAGGTTGGCGTTAAGCGCATAGTGCTGCCAGGTCTTGAGGGAATTGACGATGGTGTCGTTGGTCTGGCGGTTGTAGTCGCCGCTCTTTTCGCCGAAATCGCTCAGAAACGAGCGGTCTGTGGTCAGGTTGACTGTCGATCGAAAATTAAGATCCGCTGCCAGGATCTCCTTATGGTTCTGGGCGACCTGTCCGCGCCAGCGCTCCTTCAGGAGGTCGTAAATCAGGTAGCCGTTGAGATTGCCCTCACTGCCACGGCGCCTCAGGTAACGGTACTCCAAACCGGTTCCGACGCCGCGTTTGGTCTGGATGTCCAGGTCGATCATGGCGTCCTGATTGGGGGCGATGTTCCAGTAGAGTGGTATGTCGGCCTGGGCACCACGGCTGCTGGAATAGCCGAAGCGGGGGAAGAGCAGTCCCGTTTTGCGCTCGCGGACTACGGGAAAGGCGATCCATGGGATGTAGAGTACCGGCAGTTTCCTGATGTAAAAAACCACGTTACGGCCAATGGCGTAACCCAGCAGGTTGACTTCCAGTTCATCGGCGGCCAGTGTCCAGCTCGGGTCGGGCAGTTCACAGGTTGTCACCCGGGTGTCGCTGACCTTCATGGTGTTATCGTCGTTTCTGATCACTTTTTTGCCGGTGATCAAGGTGTTGGACTGCTGGACGTTGACAACGGCGTTTTCAAGTTCCCCCATTCCGGTTTCCAGGTTCAGAGCCAGCTTTTCGCCCTTCAGCAGGTCCCCTCCCTTTTTTACAACCACATTGCCGGAGGCGTTCAGCATCTTTGTTCCGGGGTCGTAGCTGGCCCGGTCTGCCGTCAGGCTGATTCCTATCCAGGTCATCTGTACGTTGCCGGTGGCCGTGATGGTTTTGTCCAGCTGATCAGTGCTCATTTTGTCGGCTTTGATGACAATGTTGCTGGCAGGCGGGGTACTTTCTTCGGCTTGGCTGAGAGCCGGCGTCAGTAAGGTCAGGCAGGCAAACAGTATCAGCAGGCGTAACAGTTTCATCAATTCTATTCCTATCCCCGGATTCCTTCGAAATGTTGTCCTGCCAGGCAGGCCTTGGCCTCTCCCACGGTGAACAGGGATCCGCATATTAGGATCAGGTCGCCGGGTGCGCTTGCCAGTCGGGCGGAAGTGATGCCGTTGGCAACGCTTCCGCAGGCCATGGCCGGTATCCCCAGGTTCTCGACCAGCGCAGCCAGGGAACGATCGTCCATGGCTCGCTCCACGGACGGAGCGACGCAAAAACAGGCATTGGCCAGCGGTACCAGCGCCCCCAGGATGTCGTGAGCATTTTTGTCGGCCATGATTCCGGTTACCAGCAGCAACCTGCTGAAGCGGTAGTCGGCCAGCGCCGCGGCCAGTGCTGCCGCTCCGGCCGGATTGTGGGCACCGTCCAGCAGCAGGGGGGGCTCTCCCGGGATCAACTCCATGCGGCCAGGCCAGCTGGCTGCAGCCAGGCCCGATCGCAGGGCATCCTGATTGACCGGCAGCCCCAGGCTGGTTACTGTCTCGGCGGCTGCCAGGGCCAGGGCGGCGTTCTCCGCCTGGTAGCGACCGGAAATGCCCGGGGTCAGGCCGGTCAGTTTCAGCTGCAGGCCGTGGTACTCAAGGGTACCGTCACTGTTCCAGGCTGCCGAAAAGGCTTGGCCCGCTTCCTGGCAGCTGGAAGAACCTCTCTGGCAGATGGTGCGGATTGTTTCAAGAACCTCTTTGGGCTGAAGCCCGACAATGGCCGGGGAACCCGCCTCGATAATACCCGCTTTCTCCGTTGCGATCTGCTCCAGGGTGCTGCCAAGGTAGTCGCAGTGATCCAGGGAGATCGGCGTGATCACCGTCATGATTCCGGGCAGGGCGGCGGTGGCATCGGAGCGCCCGCCCATGCCGGCTTCCATCACGGCGATGTCCGCCTTTTGTTCGGCAAAGCAGCAGGCAGCCAGGGCGGTGACAATTTCGAAAAAGGTGGTTTGGTCCGGGGCGAGACGCAGAACCCTGTCAAGCCGGGCGGCCAGTTGCTCGGATTCGACCTGCTGCCCGTTGATGCGGAAGCGCTCTCCAAAGCTGACCAGGTGCGGCGAGGTGAACAGAGCGGTACGCTGTCCGGTCTCTTTCAGGATGGACGAAAGAAAAGAGGCAGTGGAGCCTTTTCCGTTGGTACCGACAATATGGATGCTGCGAAAGGATTGTTCGGGATTGCCCAGGCGATCGAGCAGGAGGCGGATCCTGACGAGGCCTGGGCGTATGCCGAAACGCCGGCGGGCGTAGAGTTTCTCCAGCATGCCGGCCAGGGACATGTCAGGCGGCAGGGCGGTAAAGCATCTTCAGAATCGAGGCAAGCTTGCTTTTCATCTCGGTGCGCGGGATGATCGCATCCACCATGCCGTGGTCCAGCAGGTATTCGGCCCGCTGAAATCCCTCGGGCAGTTTCTGGCGGATGGTCTGCTCGATAACCCGCGGGCCGGCAAAGCCGATCAGCGCCTTGGGCTCGGAAATGTTCAGATCTCCCAGCATGGCGAAGCTGGCGGTAACACCGCCGGTGGTGGGATCGGTAAGAATCGAGATGAAAGGAAGGCCGGCACCCTTCAGTTTTGCCAAGGCGGCCGAGGTCTTGGCCATCTGCATCAGTGAAAGGATGCTCTCCTGCATACGGGCGCCGCCCGAGGCCGAGATGATGATCACCGGCTGGCGCTGTTTCAATCCACGCTCAATGGAACGGGTTATTTTTTCGCCGACCACACTGCCCATGCTGCCGCCCATGAAGGAAAAGTCGAAGATGGAAACCTGCACGGCAATCCCTTCAATGGCTCCTTCCACACAGATGACGGCATCCTTGGAGCCACCTTTGGCCACGGCGGCATTGATGCGCTCCTGATAACTCTTGGCGTCCTTGAAATTCAGGAAATCGACGGAAGTCATGCCGTCATCGAATTCCTGCCAGACCCCTCCATCCAGCAGGAACTCCAGCCGACGACGGGCCGCGATGCGATAGTGATGGCCACATTTGGGACAGACATTCAGGTTGGCTTCGATATCCTTGGCGAGAATGGTTTCAGAGCATCCGGGACACTTGACCCACATCCCCTCGGGGACCTTGATCTTCCTGCCTTCAGACTTATCGATTCCTGCTTTTTCCTTGTTGAACCAGCTCATGATGAACCTCTCGATCCTTTGGTTTTACTGATGTGATTTTAGTTAAATTGAAAGTGCTAGGTAGCAGATATGTCCTGCAGTGTCAAGTTTGAACACTGCCGCCGGAGATAGCCTGCTTGAGTGAGCTGACAAAGCTCCTTACTTTGTTTTTCAGGGCCTCACCGCTGTGCTGCTGGAAGAGTTTGACAATGGCGCTACCCACCACGACGCCATCCGCCATGGCTGCCACGCTGGCGGCCTGGTCGGGGGTGGAGATGCCGAAACCGGCCACGATGGGGACCTTGATCTTGTTGCGGACCAGAGTCATTTCGGCTGCCAGGCTGGTGGAAATCTCCTGACGGGCACCGGTCACGCCGGTAACGGTGACATAGTAGACGAAACCGCGGCCATGCCTGGCCACCGTGGCGATGCGGCTTGCATCAGAGGTGGGGGTCAGCAGCAGGATCACCTTCAGTCCGTTGTCGTTGGCGTGCTTGAGGAACTGCCTGGCTTCTTCGGGCGGCATGTCTACCAGCAGGACGCCATCCACGCCGGCCTGGGCTGCGTCGCGGCAGAATCTCTCAAAGCCGTAGGCATGGATCGGGTTGAGATAGCCCATCAGGATGATCGGGATGGCGGAGGTGGCGCGTACCGTGCGCACCGTGGCCAGAATGGCTTCCAGGGTGGTGCCGGCAGCCAGGGCGCGTTCCGAAGAAAGCTGGATGGTGGGGCCGTCTGCCATGGGGTCCGAAAAGGGGACACCCAGTTCGATGATGTCAGCTCCGGCCTGTTCCAGCAGGGGAATCATTTCGGCTGTGGTGGCCAGGTCCGGATCGCCGGCGGTGATGAATGTCACCAGAGCCTTGCCGTTCGTTTTTCTGAGTGTATCAAAGCGTTGTGCGAGTCTGTCCATAGTTTGTAGTGTCCGTGCGGTAAGGTTGGTAAGAGTTGTGGATGTTTAAATCTTGAAGCCGGACATTTCTTTCTCAAGGAGCTCGATCTGCCGGGAGAGGCCGGCGACGGAACCCTCCATGACCCTGGCGGTTTCGGTGTTGGAACTGGTGGATGTCTGGATGTTATGGACCGCCCTGGAGATCATGGTGCTGCTTTCCACCTGGGAATGGCAGGCCTCCCGGATCTGCGAGATCATGGCGGTCACCTCTTCGGTGGCCTGGGCAATCAGGCCGCTGGTATGGCTCTGTTCGCGGGTGGAGTTGCGTACGTGGATGGTGAGATCTTTCATGCGTTCTGTCGCCCTGGCAATCAGGTCGCTGGTGCTGGAGTGCTCCGCGGCGGAATTGGCAATCTGTTCGACCATGTCCGCAACGCTCTCCATGGCCTCCTTGATGCTATGGCTGCCATGGGTCTGTTCTACGGTGGCGCGGGCGATTTCATGGATCTGGATGCTGGCTTTCTGTACGCCATTAACGATCTTTTCCAGGGCAGCGCCCGAGTGTTGCGAGAGTTTTTCCCCCGCAGCAATACTCTCCTCGGCCTGATTGATGGCATTGACGGCGCGGTCGGTTTCTTCCTGCACGCCGCGGATGACCGTGGCAATCTCGCGGGTTGAACTGGTGGTCCGTTCGGCCAGTTCCTTGATCTCGTCCGCGACCACGGCAAAGCTTTTGCCGTGGTCGCCGGCCTGGGCGGCGATGATGGCGGCGTTCAAGGCCAGCAGGTTCGTCTGCTCGGCCACTTCATCGATGACTGAAAGAATGGCGCCGATATCGTTGGCCCGCAGTGAAAGGTTTTCAATCACTTCAGCCGTGATGCGTGAAGAGCTGCGGATGGCCTGCATGCCGGCAATGGCCTCTTCAACCGCCTGCTTGCCGGTTTCCGCATCCCTTTTGACCGCTTCGGAGATGGCGGATGTGTCCATGGCGTTCTTTTCCACCTGCCTGATGGAGGAGTCCATCTGAGAAATGGAAGATGACGTGCTGTTGGAGGCGTCCACGAGGCTGATGATACTCTTGCTGATTTCCTTGATTGATGCGGCCATTTCGAGGATGGAGGAACTGACTTCGTCCACTGTCTCGCTGAGCTTGTCAGCGCTCAGTGCCACTTCCTCGGTGCTGGCGGCAATTTCGAGGCTGGAGGATGACGTTTCTGCAGACGAAAGGGAGAGTTTGTCGATGCCGTTGGAAACCTCACGGATCGATGCATCGATCCGCTCCACTGCCTGCGAAGTTTCCTGAACCGATGTCTCCTGAAGTCGCGCGGACTTAACAACCTGGCGGGAGGCGTTTTCAATATTGTTGTCGATGGAAGTAAGCACTTCTGTGGCCGAACTGATGCGTGAAACCATGCTGTGCAGGTTTTCGGCCATGATGTTCATGGCCGCGGCCAGTTCGGATGCTTCCCCACCTCCTGTGACGTCCAGGCGGGTATCCAGTTTGCCGCCGGCAACAGCACGGGCAAACTCGACGCATGCCCGCAGCGGTCTGGTGATGGAGATGGTTATGAAGAAAGAAAACAGTGCAATCAATCCGATGGCAATCAGGGTTACCACGGCGGAAAGGGTGATCTTGGTCTTTACGCTGTTCGTGACACCATCCTCGGCCGAATTGACATCGGAACGGATCAGATCGACCATCGTGGCGACGGACTTGCTAAAGGTTTCAAAACGTTGCGCCTGGATGCCCTCCATCAGTTGATTGACCTTAAACTTGTCGCCTTTGGATGCAGCCGGCAGTACCTGCTCAATCAGAGTTTTCTGGTACTCCTTCCAAACATCCTGAGCCTTGCTGATGGCATCGAGTTTTTGGGGGGACTCGATTGACTCGAGCACAATGCCAAAATTGAGTTCGATGTCATCGGTCAGTTTCTTGATCTTGGCTATGTTCTTGTCAGAGGCTGAAGCGTCGGATTCCAGCATGGTGTGCATTTCGCCGTTGATCTGGTACAGGTCGGACTTGAGCAGGGCGATGCTTTCGAGGGCATCCTTGTTCTTCTGGATGGTCTTGTAGGCTTTGCCTCCGATTCTGACCTCGTTCATGAGAAAGAGGCTAATGGCAGTTACAATCAGGATACCGGCAAAAGCAGCGGCGGAGAGCAGCACCATCTTGGTGCGCAGGGTCAGGCCGTTACTGCTGATAGGAGAGTTGTTTCTCTGCACGGAGCAGCTCCTTGTGATACCACATGGGCATTCGGACAGCAGGCGCTGCGTTCCGCGGATCGCCCTGAATGGATGCGGGTGAGGTAAGTTTGTTGTTTATGCTGGAAAACTGCCGAACTATAGCAGAGCGGGCGCTTTGTTATCAAGCAAAAAGACCCGGCGGAAGCCCTGTCGGCGGGACAGGGGGATGGCTGCTGCAGGGGGTGGATCTGGTCGATTCGGTTGTCGTTGGCCGCAAACTCAAGGTGACTTTTTCGGTCCGTCGGGACAAGCTCATTCCCGGCAGGTGCTGGGCTGCACAAGGTATTTGGCTGATGGGGGAACTTGTCCGGATCAGATATGGCGGGTATGAACAGTGGTGCCTGCCGCCCGCCGCTGGCCGGCGGCAGGCGCATTACCTGCAGGAAGTATCGGAATCAGGCCACCGCTACGATTCACCGTGTCACCACCCCGGTTTCGGTCATGGCCAGACGTTCGGTCTGCTGTTCCAGTTCAGCTGTCATTTCCTTGCGGATTCTTTTGAGTTTGCGCAGGTAGCACTCTGCCTGGGGACCCTGACCGCAGTAAAATTTCTTGGCACGGTCGAGATTACCCTGTGCCATTTCAAGTTTGGAGTACAACTCGCGAACGGCCGCTTCGGCACATTTTTCGTCATTTTTCATGTCCTCGGGAGAGTAGCCATGGCTTCTGGCTCGATAAGGCATCAGCTGCCAGACACCCAGGGCGCCCTTGGACGAAACGGATGCAGACGAAAGCTTGTGGCCGCCGGATTCAGCCAGGGCAATTTCTGCCAGGTCAAAGGGTAAAAAAGGTGTGCCGAGGGTCTTTGTGAAGCAGAGGGCGGCCAGTTGCCTGGCTCGTTCGGGGGTGGTGCAGCGCTGGAATGAAGCCTCGATGACCGCTACCTGCCGTTTTCTATCATTCATGGAGGTGCCTTTCTCCAGAATGCTTTTTATCTCACGGTCAAGTGACGATTCGTTCGATACGGTGGCTGCCATGGGTTGCTCAGCCTTCTTGAGGGGCGCGTTTTCACAGCCTGTCAGAAACAGCAGGCATAGGATGCTGATAGTAAATTTTCTCATAATGGGTAAGGGTTCGGTTGTGTCGGCTTTGCCGGACCGGCGCAAGCGCCAGAAGGATATTCATCAGATAAAAATCCGGCTGATTACTCCTTTCAAAGGGGATACCCCAGAAATGCCAAAGTCCCGGAGGGCCGAGACTTTGATAGGGTCTTAAAGATTAAACGCTTTTATACAGCACAATGTAGGCAGTGTCAAGCGATTGGAAGGTAATTGCTGTAAAAACAGCTGGTTATGCTTGTTAATATGCCTCCGGATCCTGCAAAACATCCTGGCTGGTGACCGGGGCCCTGAAAATGCGGTAGACCCAGATCTTGTAAGCGATCACGATCGGGACAAAGATGAACGCCACTACAGCCATGATCTTCAAGGTATAGGGGCTGGAGGAAGAGTTGTAGATGGTCAGGTTTGATGCCGGGTCGAGGCTGGATGGTATCAGGTTGGGGAAGAGTCCGGTGACGCCGGTGAAGCATACAAAAACAATCGTGAGGCAGGAACTGGCAAATGCCCAGTGCAGCTTGCCCGCGGCGGAAAAGAAGCGCTGCAGCAACAGCGCTGCCACGGCGATGACCGGGATTACCGCCAGAAGTGGCGACTTGAGATAGTTGTCGTAAAGTCTGGTGGCGGGGTAGCTGTAAGCCAGAAAGGCCACTGCCACCACTAGCAATGGCAGCCAGAGCTTGTTGGCCATGACCGCGGCCCGGACGGACAGTCCGCCGGTGGTCTTGATGGCTGCGTAGAGCGTGCCGTGCACGGCAAACAGCAGCACGAACAGTACGCCGGTCAGCAGGCCATAGGGGTTGAGCAGCGTCAGCAGGCTGCCGTCATAGGCAAAGTTTGCCGTTACAAAATCGTTGCGCATGGGGATGCCCTTGAAGATGTTGCCGAAGGCCACGCCGAACAGCAGCGCCGGCAGGAAGCTGGAAATGGTGATGGCCTTGTCCCAGCCGCTTTTCCAGGCCGCGCTGTCCAGTTTGCCGCGGAACTCGAAGGCCACACCGCGCACGATCAGGGCAAACAGCAGCAGCAACAGTGCCGTGTAGAGATTGCTGAACATGAGGGCGTAGGTGGTGGGGAAGGCGGCGAAGGTGACCCCGCCGGCCGTGACCAGCCAGACCTCGTTGCCGTCCCAGACCGGACCAACGGTGTTGATCAGCACCCGCTTCTCGGTGCCGTTTTCAGCCAGGAAAACCGACATGAAGCCAGTTCCCAGCACAAAGCCGTCCAGCATGAAGTAGATGCCCCACAGGACCCCCCACAGCACGAACCAGATGATCTGAAGTTCCATGGGTCAGTTCCTCCCTTCGTTTTTGATGAAACCGGACAGCTCGTGTTCCGGTCCTTTTCTGGCGAATTTGCTCAGCAGGTAGATATCGATCACCCCCAGTCCGCTGTAGAGCAGCGTGAAGCCGGCCAGGGATATGGCCACCTGGGCAGCGGAAACGTTCTTTGAAGCCGCATCGGCGGTTTTGAGCACGCCGTACACGATCCAGGGCTGGCGGCCGACCTCGGCCACGATCCACCCCAGCTGGTTGGCGATGTATGGCAGCGGGATGGAGAAAATCAGAATGGACAGGAACAGGCGGCAGTTTTCCGGCTCTTTCCTGTGGGAGATGATCACTGCCAGCAGGCAGGCCAGGATGAAGTAGGTGCCCAGACCGACCATGGCCCGGAAGCTGAGGAAAACCGGAAGAACCGGCGGCCGCAGCTCCTTGGGAATATCCTTCAGTCCCTTGACCTCAGAGTCGGGATTGTGGAAGGCCAGTATGCTGACCATTTTGGGTACGCACAGGCGTTCGACGGCATTGCACTCGCGGCTTTCATCCGGCAGCAGCAGCAGGTTCATGCCAACGCCCTTTTGGGTTTCCCAGATCGACTCCATGGCTGCGAATTTGGCCGGCTGGGTGTTGGCGGTATTGACCGCGTGGACGTCTCCCAAAAAAGCAACCAGAAGCGACGAAATCAGTCCGAACAGGGCCGCCTGCTTGAAGGAACGCCGGAAGAAATCCAGTTCGTTCTTGCGCAGCAGGTGCCAGGCCGAGACCCCCATCACGAAGAAGGCTGCCACAGTGTAGCCGGACAGGATCTGGTGACCGAATTTGATCAGGCCGGTGGGGTTGGTGATCAGGGCCATGAAGTCCACCATTTCGGCCCGGTTGTTGCGCAGCACGAAACCGACCGGATGCTGCATCCAGCCGTTGGCCAACAGGATCCAGAGACCGGAGAGATTGGTGGCAATGGCCACCAGCCAGATGGAAAGGGCGTGTACCCGCTTGGAAACCTTGTCCCAGCCAAAGATCCAGAGGCCGATAAAGACCGATTCCAGAAAGAAGGCCAGGGTGGCTTCGATGGCCAGCGGTGCGCCGAAAATGTCGCCCACATAGCGGGAGTACTCGGCCCAGTTCATGCCGAACTGAAACTCCATGGTAATACCGGTGACCACTCCCAGGGCAAAGTTGATCAGGAACAGTTTGCCCCAGAATTTGGTCATGCGCAGCCACATCTCGTCACCGCTGATGACGTAGCGGGTCTCCATCCAGGCAACCATTATCGAGATTCCCAGGGTGAGCGGCACAAAAATGAAATGAAACATGCAGGTAACGGCGAACTGCAGACGGCTGAGCGTCAGTGCATCCATACTAGCTTCCTCCTTGATTTACTTCTGGTATGCTGCCATACGTGAATAGAACTGTTTAATTACAGGGTTCTAATAGGATGGTTTTGGTCCTTTATTGGGGCAAATTTTTTTTGGGGTACCACGGCTGATTGTCAAAGACGCTACTACTGCTTGCGGGCCAACTCCTCCAGAGTCACTCCGGCCAGAATGTCGCATATCTGGTGTTTGACCCGCATCCAGACCGGATGCACATTGCAGGTGACGCTCCGTTCGCATTCCCCGTTGCCGGTGACGCAACGATTGGGCACGATCGGCCCTTCCACCGCTTCCACAACCTCCAGCAGGGTGATTTTGTCAGGCGAGCGCCCCAGCATGAACCCGCCGCCGGTGCCCCGGTATGACCGGACCAAACCGATTTTGCTGAACTGCTGGAAGATCTTGGCCAGAAAGGTCTGGGGTACATTTACGGCTGCTGCGATGTCGCTCAGGAGGCAGACCTGGTCCGGCGGGCAGGAGGCCAGATAGACGATGCCGCGGATTGCATATTCACCTTTGCGAGTCAGTTCCATCATGTAAAAACCCCTAAAAAGACCATTTGTGTCTTTTTAGGGGTTTTTACGCATAAAGTCAACAAGAAACTTACAGCGGGGGTCTGGGGAAATGCCGTTGATCTCTGATGTCAGGTGGTCTGGAGTGTCTGCTCGGCGGGTGGCTTCTTTTTGCCGAAAATCAGGGCCACCCAGACGCTGATCTCGTACATCAGGTACAGCGGAACCATGATGACGAACATGGTGATCAGATCGGCGTGAAAGGCGGCGATGATCGAGCTGGCCAGCAGGGCGTACTTGCGCTTGGGGGCCAGCAGCTGGTAGCTGACGATACCGAAACGGGCCAGCAGCAGGGTCAGGACCGGCAGTTCAAAGATCAGGCCGAACACCAGAATCAGCCGCAGGCAGAAGTTGACATAGGCACTGATGTTGAACCAGCTCTGCAGCCCCTCGGCCTCGTAGGAGAGTGAAAAGTTGATGATGACCGGCCAGATCACTATCAGGAAAAAAAGGGCCCCGACACAGAAGGTGATGGTGGCGGCGGTAATGAAGGGCACCACCATTCTCCGCTCCTTGCGGGTCAGGCCGGGGGCGATGAACTGCCAGAGCTGGTGGAAAACGATCGGCAGCACCAGGATGAACCCGGCCAGCATGGAGATCTTGCACTGGATAAAGAATGGCTCCAGCGGAGCGCTGTAGTTGAGGGTATGCTTCTTCTCGGGAGCGGTGATCTCCTGCTCCAGCTTGTAGCGGCTGTACAGTGACGGTGCCAGTTCCTTGACCTTGCTGTAGGCCTGTTTCTTGATGTCGGTCAGGTAGGTGTGGCCGGTGAGTGGTTTCTCGACAAAATTGAGAATGGCGCCGGAGAAATTCCAGGCGACACCCATGCCGATAACCACGGCAATGACGATCACCATCAGGCGTTTGCGAAGCTCGACCAGGTGCTCAATAAAGGGGAGTACTTTTTCTTCGGACATGCCTCTTACCTACCACAGCGGCGCGGCAAAGTGCAACCGCTTTCAGGCTTCCCGCCAGGGGCCGGATCGGTGACGCAGAAAAAATGCCGGCCGGCGTGTGGTTTGTGGAAAGTTTGATAGAATTTAACAGTATGGAATGCGCAGTCACGTCTGCTGACCCAGCCAGCGGGGAATCGTCGCCATGAAAGAAGGACTGCTGTCCGAAATACTGGAAATGGAGCGTGACATCCGCCAGCGGATCTCCGCACTGGAACAGCAGCTGCAGACAGCGTTTGACTCCCTCCGGCTGCAGCTGGAGCAGGAACTGCAGCAGGAGCAGGCGCGCTGTGACGCCGACTGCAGTCGTTCGGTCGCAGAGGCCATGACCGCGGCCCAGCGGGAAGCGGACGCCCTGCTGGCCGAAGCCTCCGCCTATGCCGCCTGGATCGACTCCCTCGCTGATCCGGAACTAGACCCGATCATCGCTCGCTATCTTGAAAGCCTGTGCCCGGAGGTTGGCCATGATTGCCCGGATGAGCAAGCTTGAGATAGCCGGCCCCAAGGAGCGGCTGCTCGAGGTGCTGGACGTCATCCGGGAGCTGGGGGTTTTCCAGCCGGAGCCGGAGGTGGGCTACTTTGTCGCAGCGGAGCGGCAGGGAGACATTCACCTGCTGATACCGGATCAGGGCACCATGGCCGAACGGCTGTTCCTCGAGAACCTGCGACGCATGACCTGCAGGATCATCGAACTGCTGCCGGCGGTGGAGACACGCGCCAGTCTGCTCGACCCGCTTCCGCTGCTGGACACCATCGCCTCGGTGGCGGAACGTCATCTAGCGCTCTGCCGCGACCTTGACGCACAACGCACGGCCCGGCTGAGCGAGATTAACGAGCTGGCCCGCTGCGCCGCCCTGCTCGGGGCGATCGAGACGCTGGTGGGGGATCTGGAACCCCATGGCAGTCTGGAATTCATCGGCGTCACCCTGCGGGATTCACAGCAGGTGGAACGTCTGCGGGAGGGGCTTACCCGTCTCACCGGCGGGGATTTTACCCTTTCGACCAGCATTGCCGCCGACGGCGCTCTGATCGGACTGATCGCCACTCCGGCGGCAGGCAGCCGCCGGATTCGCCAGGCGCTCAATGAGGAGCAGTTCCCGGAGCTCCCCTTTCCGCCGGCCTTGCGTGATCTGCCCTTTCCGGAACGGATCCGTCTGGCGAGGGAGCGCATCGCAGTCGCCGACCGGGAACTGGCTGAGCTCGATCTGCGTCGCGAGATCTTTGCCCGGCGCTGGCTGCCGTTCTATCGGCGCATCGACCAGTGGCTCGCCGAGCGTCTGGCGCTGTTCTCCACCAGCAGTGTGGTGCATGAGACCGGCATGTGTTTCGTCATCCTCGGCTGGGCTCCCAGCGATGCGACCGCCGGCCTTGCCCGGCAGCTGAACGGGCGCTTCAGGGGCGAGGTGGCCGTGGATGAGTTGCAACTGCTGGAGCAGGATCTGGGTCGGGTGCCGGTTGCCCTGCGGAACCCTCCCTATCTGCGGCCATTCGAGCTGTTTACCCGCCTGCTGCCGCTTCCCCGCTATTCTTCCTGGGATCCGACCCCCTTCATCGGCCTCTTCTTCCCGATCTTCTTCGGCATGATGCTGGGGGATGCCGGCCACGGGCTGGTGCTGGTGATCGTAGCCCTGCTGGTGATGCGCCGCCGCAGGAGTGGCATGCTGACCGACGCAGCCAGGATCCTGCTGGTCTCGGCCGGTTTTGCGGTCCTGTTCGGCATCCTGTTCGGCGAATTCTTCGGTGAGGCGGGGGGGCACATGCTGCCGATCACCCCGCTGCTGCCGGAGCGGAGCAGCGCCATCATGCCGCTCTTGATGTTCTCCATGGCCCTTGGGGTGTTCCACGTGCTGCTCGGCCTGCTGATCGGGCTGATCACCGCCCTGCAACGGCATGAACGGCGCGATGCCGCCGGCCGGATCGTCACCATCTGTTTGCTGCTCTGTCTGGCGGCCCTGGCCGCATCACTGATCGCGCCCGCTCCCTGGCTGCGCAGCACTCCCTTCCTGGTGGCGGCCGGAATCCTGATTCCCTTTCTGTTCCTGTCGGGCGGTCTGCTGGCGCCCCTGGAACTGGTGAAGCAGATCGGCAACATCGTCTCCTATGCCAGGATCATGGCCATCGGCCTCAGTTCGGCGCTGTTGGCCAACGTCGCCAACCATCTGGCGGGACTGTCCGGCGATGTCGTCCTCGGCGCGCTGGCGGCCATCGTGCTGCATGCGGTGGCCATCGTCCTGGGGACATTCGCACCCGCCATACACGCCCTGCGGCTTCATTTCGTGGAATTCTTCAGCAAATTCGTCGAAGCGGGCGGCCGGAGGTTTGAACCGTTGCACAAATGAAACGGGGGCGGTCGTCAATCACCCCGTCACCAAGGAGGCAGACCATGGAAAAGGCACTGATCTGTTTTGCCGCGGCACTGGCCATCGGGCTGTGCGCCATTGCCACCGGATGGGCCCAGTCGCGGATCGGCGCCGCAGGCGCTGGCACCATTGCCGAGCGCCCGGAAATGACCGGTACAATCATCATCATGCTGGCTATCCCGGAAACGATGGTCATCCTCGGCTTCGTGGTGGCCGCCATGATCCTGTACAAGTGAGCCGGCCATGGGACAGCGTGAGCTGCTGGAGACCCTCCGTCGGGAGGGAGATGAGCAGGCCGCCGCCCTGCGGCAGGCGGCCGGGCAGCAGTCGCAACAGTTGCGGGACGAGGCTAGGGAGAAACTGCGGGAGCTGAAGTCGGAGCAGGAAGAACGACGGAAACAGCTCTGCCTGGCTTGCCGGCGGGACGTGCTGGCCGAGGCGCAGCGTGAGGCGGCGCTGGTGCGGTTGCGGAAGGAGCACGACCTGGCGCTGCGGCTGCGGCAGCGGGCCGCAGCCGGTCTGGAAGGCTTGCGCCGCGGGGGGGGTGACACTCTGTTTGACCGTCTGGCAGCGGAACTGCCCCGTGAGGCCTGGGGCGCTGTTCGGGTCAATCCGCTGGACGCAACCCTGGCCGTGAGCCGTTTTCCAGGGGTTGCTGTCCAGGCCGACGATACTGTCAGGGGCGGTCTGGCGGTCGTGACCGCCGACGGCGATTTCAGCGTGGTCAACACCCTGGAAGCGCGCCTGGAGCGGAGCTGGCCCGAACTGCTGCCGCGGATCATGGCTGAAGTACGGGGCAGGCGGCCGTGAGGGCCCTGCTGCGCACAGCATCCGAAGGGGTGCCCGACGATTGTCTCGCTGCCCGCATCAGAGGGCGCCGCTCGTTTCTGGTCAGCGACTGGGAACGACTGGAACAACTGCCCGAGCCGCTGGACGGACTCGGCCTCGCCCCCTGGCGCAGCGGCTTCCAGGGTAAGGGGGAAGAGTGGCCGCGCCGGGCGCTGCAGCATGAGTACGTCCGTCTCTTCAGCTGGATGGGGGAGCCGCTGCGTCGGCTGCTGGCGCCCTTGTTCTGGCTGGAGGAGGTGCGGACGATCGGCATCTGCCTGCGCAGTTGTGCCGGCGGCAGTCAGGGCAATCAGGATCTCCTGCGCTGGAGTCTGCTTGACAGCCCGCTGCGCACCCTGCTCGACGCACCGGCCGGTATCACGGCGACTGTCGATCGGTTGAGCGCTCTGCTCGTCCCCTATCATGCCGCCTTCAAGCGTCTGCCGGCCATATACCGGGCTGGTGGAACAGTCGCCCTGGAGGCCGCCCTGTGGGACATCTCAGTGCAGTGCCGTCGCAGAGACCGCCATCCGGTGGTGGAACGCTGCCTGGCCCTGTTGATCGACGGCGCCAATCTGACGGCCATCGCCAAGGCGCTGCGCTGGAAGCTGGCCGACCCGCCCCTGCTGCGGGCGGGGGGCAGCCTGCGCTGTTCGCTGCTGCGGGAACTGGCGGCCAGGGGGGACCGGGCCGGCCTGGCACGCTTGGCCGCCGGGCTGGGGGGAGCCGGCCGGGAAGGGGACCCGGACGAGCTGGAACGGACGGTCGCCACGGCCCGTCACATTGTGCTGACCCGTCTGGCACGGGAAGCGGACGGTATCGGCGCGATCATCGGTTATCTGTGGCGCTGCAGCAGCGAGGCCGCCGCCATCGGACTGCTCTTGCGGCAGAAAATCGCCGGCAGCGAGCTGGTTGCCAGGGAGATCGGAGCATGAGGAAAATCGTCGCCATAACCGCCGCGGATGCCGCTAACGGCTTTGCCTGCTGCGGTGCCGTGCAGCAGGCGGTCGCACCGGGCGAGGCGACCCAGGTGCTGACGCGTCTCCTGGCCGATCCGGATAGCGGAGTGGTGATACTGGACGAACGCCTGGTGGCCGAGGTGGGTGAAGAGCGTCTGCGGGCCATCGAGCAGCGCTGGCCGGGGGTGCTGGTGATCCTGCCGGCCCCCGTAGCGGGCGCCCTGGAGGAGGATTACGCCGCGCGCCTGATCCGGCGGGCCGTCGGCTATCATGTCAGGGTACGGCTGTGACCGGGCGCATCATCGCCATAGCCGGACCGACCATCAGCGTCGATGTGCGGGGGCTGTGCCTGAACGAGATCGTCCTGGTGGGGTCGGCCGGGCTGACCGGCGAGGTGGTCAGGCTGGAACGGGAGCGGGCCGTGGTGCAGGTTTACGAGGAGACGCGCGGCCTGGCCGTGGGAGAGCCGGCCCGGGGCACGGCCTCGCCCCTAACGGCCCGGCTCGGCCCCGGTCTGCTGGCGGGCATGTTTGACGGACTGCAGCGTCCACTGGAACGCCTGCTGGAGCGGGACGGACCTTTCATCGCCGGCGGGAGTCGCTGCGAGACGCTGGATGAACGCCGTGCGTGGGAGTTTGTCCCGCTGAAGCGTCCCGGCCAGCGGCTGCTGGCCGGCGAGATCATCGGGGAGGTCGCCGAGGGGGTTGTCAGGCACCTGATCCGTGCCCCCAGTGACGGCGAGATCGCCGAACTCTCCGGCGGGACGTTCAGCCTGGGCGCCCCCCTGGGCCGGTATTGCGACGGCAGCCCGATCAACGCCTGCCAGGAGTGGCCCGTACGCCGTCCGCGCCCCTATCTGCGCAAGCTGCCCCCCACGGTGCCGCTGGTGACCGGCCAGCGGGTGGTGGATATGCTCTACCCCCTGGCCCGGGGGGGCACCGCCATCATCCCCGGCGGCTTCGGCACCGGCAAGACCATCCTGGAGCAATCCATCGCCAAGTTCTCCGACGTGGATCTGGTGGTCTACGTCGGCTGCGGCGAACGGGGCAACGAGATGGCCGAACTGCTGGAGGAGTTCGCCGGCATCCTCGATCCCTGGAGTTCCCGCCGGCTGATGGAGCGCACCATCGTGGTGGCCAACACCTCCAATATGCCGGTGGCGGCCCGCGAGGCGTCCATCTACACGGCCGTAACCATGGCCGAGTATTTCCGCGACATGGGCTGCCATGTGCTCCTGCTGGCGGACAGCATCTCCCGCTGGGCCGAGGCGCTGCGGGAGATCTCCTCCTCCCTGGAGGAGATGCCGGGCGAAGAGGGCTACCCCACCTATCTGGCCTCCCGCATGGCCGGCTTCATGGAGCGGTCCGGCGTGGTGGAGACCCTGGGGGGCGGCATCGGCTCGCTCAGCATGATCCTGTCGGTCTCGCCGCCCGGGGGCGACTTCAGCGAGCCGGTCACCCAGGCCTGTCTGCGGAGCGCCGGCGCCTTTCTGATGCTGGACTCGTCCCTGGCCCACAGCCGCCATTTTCCGGCCGTCAACTGGTTCCAGAGTTATTCGCTCTACGAACAGCCCATGGTCCGTCATTTCAGCCGCACGGTCGGCCCGGGGTGGGGCGAGGCCCGCCTGCGCTGCCGGCAGCTGCTCCAGCGGGAGGAGTCGCTGCGGGAGGTGGCCGAGATCGTCGGCCTGGAGGGGATGCAGGAGGCGGACCGGCTGATCCTGCATGGCGCCGAACGGATCCGGCAGGAGTTTCTCTGCCAGAACGCCTATGAACCCGAGGATGCCTTCAGCCGGCCGGAAAGCTCGCTGCAGCGCCTTGAGGCCATTCTGGCCGACCAGGAGCGGCTGGCAGGGAGCATGGCCGCCGGCGCGACCCTCGATGAACTCCTGGTCACGGAGGGGCAACATGCGGCTGAGTGAGCATGTCTACCGGACCATAGCCTCCATCCGCGGGCCGCTGCTGTTCCTCGACCGGATCCGTCAGGTCCGCTTCGGGGAGGTGGTGCGCATCACCGCTCCCGACGGGGCGACCCTGGAGGGGGAGGTGATCAAGATCGAAGGGGACACGGTCCTGGTGCAGGTCTTTGGTGAGACCCGCGGCCTGGACACCAGGTCGCCGGTGCTCTTCAGCGATGTGGTCAAGCGTGTCCCGCTCTCGCCGGCGGTGATCGGGCGGCTGTTCAACGGCTCCTTTGCCCCACTTGACGGTGAGCCCTCCTATGTGCCCGAACGGTGGGGCCCGATTTCGGGTGCGCCGATCAATCCCGTGGCCCGGGCCCGGCCGGAAAATTTCATCGAAACCGGCTACAGTACCATCGATGCCCTGAATACCCTGGTGCTGGGGCAGAAGCTGCCGATCTTCTCCTGCGCCGGCCTGCCCGCCAAGGAGATGGCGGCCGGCATTCTGGCCAACGCCCGTCTCCCCGGCAGCGACTTTGCGGTGGTCTTCGTCGCCCTGGGGCTGACCCACCACGAGTACAGTTTCTACATGGATGTGCTGACCGAAATGCGGATGGGTTTTACCGCCTTCATCAACCGGGCCGGCGAGCCGGTCATCGAGCGCCTGCTGGCCCCGCGCTTCGGCCTGGCGGTGGCCGAGTACCTGGCTTTCTCGCGCGGCATGGACGTGCTGGTGCTGATCACCGACATGACCAACTACTGCGACGCCCTGCGCGAGGTCTCCACCGCCCGCGAGGAACTGCCCGGCCGGCGCGGTTATCCGGGCTACCTGTACTCCGACCTGGCCTCCCTCTTCGAACGGGCCGGACGCATCCGCGGCCGGCCCGGCTCGGTCACCATGCTGCCGGTGGTGACCATGCCGGAAGACGATATCACCCATCCGATCCCCGACCTGACCGGCTATATCACCGAAGGGCAGATCGTGCTCTCCCGCGAGCTGCACCAGCGGGGCATCTTTCCGCCGGTGGACGTGCTGCCGAGCCTCTCCCGGCTGATGCAGCAGGGGATCGGCCCTGGTCGGACCCGCGAGGACCACCGCCGTACCGCCGGCCTGCTCTACCGCCACTATGCCCGCGGCCGGGAGCTGCGCCGGCTGGAGACCATCGTCGGCCGGGAGGGGATGTCGCCGCGGGACCGTCATATGCTGGATTTCGCCGATGCCTTCGAGTCCGAGCTGGTGCACCAGGGGGAAACGCGCCGCACCATCGCTGAAAGCCTGGACAGCGGTCTGGCCCTGCTGGGGCGCTTTGGGCTGCGGGCCTGACAGGGAGCCGTGCCATGAACCATCCCACCCGCACCAATCTGCTGCAACTCAAGGAAAAGCGCCATTCCGTGCAAAACAGCACCGCCATCCTCAAGGCTCGCCGCCAGGGGCTGATCCGTGAACTGCTGGCAACATCGGCGCCGTTTCTGGCCAGCCGCGACAAGGTGCAGGCCACCTACGGCCTGGCGATCAGGGAACTGGCCCTGAGCGCCGGCATCGAGGGGCAGGCTTTCCTGGATTCGCTGGAGGCGGTGGCGGAGCGGGATTTCGGGCTGGAGGTCAGGGAGCAGAGTGTCATGGGGCTGCGCTACCGGGAGGTGAGCGTGCGGGAATCTTTGCTGAGGCGGGTCGACGAGCGGGGGTACGATTACCGTTTCACCACCCCGCGACTGGAGCAGGCACTGGAGCACTTCGAGCAGATCCTGGAAAGCATGCTGGAGATTGCGGCCTTCGAAAGCAAGCTAAAACGGCTGGCCGAGGAGGTGCAGCGCGTCACGCGGCGCATCCGGGTGCTGGAGGAGCGGGTACTGCCCGAGCTGACGCGGCAGGTGCGCTCCATCGCCCAGTTCCTCGGGGAGCGGGAGCGGGAATTTTCCTTCCGCCTCAAGCGTTTCAGGGAGTATGCCCGCCAGGGGGGCAACTTGACAGAATGAAAGCGGCTGTCACAGCAGGGCAATAAAAGAAGTTGATTACCTGTAACACGTCAATGGTATAATAACTTTTTATCTGTACAAATCCAAACCTGAAAGGAAAGGAGAGCAGAGATGAATAAAGATAGCAAATGTCCGGTAACGGGCGGAGTTGACAAACCCACTGCCAGCAGCGGCAGGTCGAACCGGGACTGGTGGCCAAACCAGTTGAACCTGAAGATTCTTCATCAGAATTCTAACCTGATCAACCCGATGGGCGAGCAGTTCAATTACGCTGAGGAATTCAAGAAACTCGACCTGGAGGCTCTGAAGAAAGACCTCTTTGCGCTGATGACCGACTCGCAGGAGTGGTGGCCGGCCGATTACGGTCACTACGGGGGGCTCTTCATCCGGATGGCGTGGCACAGCGCCGGCACCTACCGCACCGGCGACGGCCGCGGCGGCGCCTGCTCCGGTTCGCAGCGTTTCGCACCGCTCAACAGCTGGCCGGACAACGTCAACCTCGACAAGGCGCGCCGCCTGCTTTGGCCGATCAAGCAGAAATACGGCAGGAAAATCTCCTGGGCCGACCTGATGATCCTGGCCGGCAACTGCGCTCTGGAGTCGATGGGCTTCAAGACGTTCGGCTTCGGCGGCGGGCGCGAAGACGTCTGGGAGCCCGAAGAGGACATTTACTGGGGGGCTGAAGACACGTGGCTTGGAGACAAGCGCTACAGCGGCGACCGCGATCTCGAGAATCCGCTCGCCGCCGTGCAGATGGGCCTGATCTACGTGAACCCGGAAGGGCCGAACGGCGAACCGGATGCGGTAGCCTCCGGCCGTGACGTTCGCGAAACCTTCGCGCGCATGGCGATGAACGACGAAGAGACCGTCGCGCTGATCGCCGGCGGGCACACCTTCGGCAAGTGTCATGGCGCGGGCCCGGCGTCCCATGTGGGCCCCGAGCCGGAAGATGCCCCCATCGAAGAACAGGGACTCGGCTGGAAGAGCAGTTTCGGCAGCGGCAAAGGCGGCGATACGATCAGCAGCGGCATCGAAGGTGCCTGGACGCCGAAACCGACCCAGTGGGATATGGGCTATTTCGATATGCTGTTCGGCCATGATTGGAATTTGGTGAAAAGCCCTGCCGGCGCACACCAGTGGGTCCCGGTCAATCCGGCTGAAAAGGATTTCGCGCCGGCTGCTCACGATCCTTCGAAGCGGGTAACCACCATAATGACCACGGCGGATCTCTCCCTGAGGATGGATCCGATCTATAAGCCGATCGCGAAGCGGTTCCACGAGAACCCGGAGGAGTTCGCAGATGCCTTTGCCCGGGCGTGGTTCAAACTGACCCACCGCGACATGGGACCCCGCTCGCGCTATCTCGGCGCGGAAGTGCCTGTAGAAGATCTCCTGTGGCAAGACCCCGTCCCTGCGGTCACTCATAAATTGATTGACGATCAGGACATCGCCGCCCTCAAGGGCAAAATTCTCGCTTCGGGACTGTCAGTTTCCCAGCTGGTCTCGACCGCCTGGGCATCGGCATCCACCTTCCGCGGCTCCGACAAGCGTGGCGGGGCGAACGGCGCGCGTATTCGTCTCGCGCCGCAGATGGATTGGGAAGTTAACCAGCCTGCCATACTTACGACTGTGCTGCAGACCCTTGAGGGAATCCAAAAAGAGTTCAACAGCACGCAGTCAGGCGGGAAGCTGGTTTCGCTGGCTGACCTGATTGTTCTGGGCGGATGCGCTGGAGTCGAGCAAGCTGCGAAAAATGCCGGCCACGCTGTGACCGTTCTCTTCAGGCCGGGACGCACGGATGCGTCGCAGGAGCAAACCGACGTTAAGTCGTTCGCCGTACTCGAGCCGACAGCAGACGGGTTCCGTAACTACCTCAAGACCAAATACACCGTATCGGCCGAGGAGCTGCTGATCGATCGGGCGCAATTGCTGACACTGACCGCCCCTGAGATGACGGTTCTGGTCGGCGGTCTGCGCGTCTTGAATGCCAATTACGGACAGACCCGGCACGGCGTCTTCACCACGCGGCCAGAGACGCTCACCAATGACTTCTTCGTGAATCTGCTTGATATGGGCACCACCTGGAAGGCGGCTCCGGGAGATGACGGCCTGTTCGAGGGGCGTGATCGCAAGAGCGGCGAACTGAAATGGACCGGCACCCGTGTCGACCTGATCTTCGGTTCGAACTCCCAACTCCGGGCCCAGGCGGAAGTCTATGGATGCGGGGACTCGCAGGAGAAGTTCCTGAACGACTTTGTAGCGGCGTGGGGCAAAGTGATGAACCTAGACCGTTTCGACCTGGCCTGATCTTGGCAAAATGTCTTCGAGGGCTTCTAACAAGGCGGGAAAAGATGGTCAGCTCACAATCCGGTTCGGCGGTCGGCGCTTCGTGCCGCCGTTGGACCGGAGTTTTGGGAGGCTTTGGGGTCGGACCAAGACAACATACTGAAATCCAACAGAATACTCGGTTAAATTCTCGCCATATTATCCCTTAACGGCATGTTTTTGCTGGCGAAAAGGGGCTAGTAACGTTTAGTGATCGGTTCGATAGGATTGCAACCGCGCCTTACAATACCGTTTTTGCCCCTAAAAGAGGGAGCCTCCAAGCTCTGATATCGCCTGTTTAAGGCATGTTTGTTTTACAAATACAGCAGGGTATCTTGGTCCGACCCCGCGCTAGGCCCCCGCGTAGGCCAGAGCGTCGGGTAGATAATCCTGCCTTGGTGGGGGAATGCTCTTGAAAAAGGGGTGGGGGAATGCTCCTGAAAAATCAGGTCAAAAAGTGGGGGAATGGTCTTGAAAAATCACAACTGGACGATAAAGTGGAACAGGTTCTGGGATAACAGAAAGCAGGAAAGGTGGTTTTTGATTTCGCTACGGAGACAGCGAATCTGGTAGTCGCCTGTTGAGGATCACAATTAACAACTTTACTCCCAGAAAAATATTTTTCATAGACTGTTTTTTAAATTTTCGATCTGATATGTTTTAACCAGATCGAATGAAGTTCAATTTATTCAGAAGGAGGAAATTTTATTTTATTATGGAAGACACTCCACCTGAGTACAACCAGACATAGGAAGTAACATCGCTCCGATTAAAAAATAGATCGGATAGCTACCTGAAAAGGGATGAAAGAAATTGCTAAACAGAATCCCGCACCGACTAACTTGGTGCGGGATTTTTTCGTCCAAGATTAGAATTTGTTGCACGTACCGCTCTGGCACACAAATTTGAAGAATATCATTTAAATTCTATTAGAACAATGCCATATTTTGAAGATTTTGGTGGTATAATATAAATGAAGGGATGGAAAGAAATCCCTTCGAAAGTGAGGTATGCCTATGGCAGTTACTCCACCGGGTAGGTTTTCGACATAGAAAGTGTAATTGATCCGATTGAAGATGAATCGGAATAATCCTGAAAAGGAAGCAAAGATTTGTTGAAAAGAGAAAGCCCACCGTATGACTTGGTGGGCTTTTTTATTGGGGTGGCTTTGGGGTCGGACCAAGACAACATACTGAAATTCAACAGAACACTTGGTAAAATACCCACCAGATTACCTCTTAACGGCATGTTTTTGCTGGCAAAAAGGGGCTAGTAACGTCTAGTGACCGGTTCGATAGGATTGCAGCCGCGCCTTTCAATACCGTTTTTGCCCCTAAAAAGGCACCTCTAAGCTCTGATGTCGCCTGTTTAAGGCATGTTTGTTTTACAAATACAGCAGTTTATCTAGGTCCGACCCCGCGCTAGTCAACTGCTAGGGTTGTCTTGAATTGGTTATTTGCGTCTTTCTCTAATGTCTATATTTCGAGCGATGCACATGACTCACACAATTTCCCCTCCAGGCAAAATCCAAGGAAATTTTGTTACAGAAACATTAACTATTTCGCCGTCTTTATGAGTTATTGTTTCTCGTATATCTTCGATTGGTTTGCGATTTTTCATAACCCAAAGGTCATCTTGAAGAGCCTTTTCAGCTTGCTCATGAGGCATAAGATCAAAATCAGTATGTCCTCGGATAGTGTCCATAGTTAGACCATAATGGCGGGCTTTGACAGCGCTGGCACAAATAATTTTTCCGCCGATGAACTCACCTTGTTCATTAGCAAAATATTCTTTAACCACAATAGAATCGCTAGTATTTTCCAAGAATGAATTGAATATCATCAACTCTTGCATTGATCTACCCATAAATCCCTCCAATTTCGTACT
This sequence comes from Geobacter sp. UBA698, assembly GCA_002298925.1. Taxonomy (GTDB): domain Bacteria; phylum Desulfobacterota; class Desulfuromonadia; order Geobacterales; family Pseudopelobacteraceae; genus Pelotalea. The sequence goes on from DBMM01000098.1 coordinate 71,856, forward strand.
TCCTTATTACCTACAATCAGAACAGCAGAGCACAGGGTCAAGCACAGGTGCGCTTGTTGGGGTGGCTTTGGGGCCGGACCAAGACAACATACTGAAATTCAACAGAATACTTGGTAAAATACCCACCATATTACCCCTTAACGGCATGTTTTTGCTGGCAAAAAGGGGCTAGTAACGTTTAGTGATCGGTTCGATAGGATTGCAACCGCGCCTTACAATACCGTTTTTGCCCCTAAAAGGGCGCCTCTAAGCTCTGATATCGCCTGTTTAAGGTAACAGCAGGTTGTCTTGGTCCGACCCCGCGCTAGCGCCTTTTAAAGGTTCGGTGATCACTTGATGTTATTAGTAGCAAAGTTAACGATATTATCGGAGACATCCTCTATTACTTTCAGCAATTCTGTGTCGTCCTTGTCATTCTTCTCGGAAGCTATGACGTTTCCGTTACTTTCATCGATTAGCTGAATATTGTATCCAATTATGTACTTTACCTTGATACCGCCCTTCCACTTGTGACCAAAATACGAGATGCTGTATTTCACCTTAAACCTGTTTTTATTGTTGTTCTTTGTCAGGGCTTTGCTCGCTAGACTACCAACCACATCGTTAAGGATGGACTTGGACACGTTATTTTCATTAATGCCTTCCGGCAAGCCGTCAGAAATAGCGGCATCAGATTCACCTACAACCTCGACGGAATAATTTTTTCTGTAATTTTCCATAACGACCTTGTTGTTTCCGCTGCATCCAACCAGCATTACAAAAAGCGTCAAAACAGCCGATCCTCCTAATAAACGCATTGTCGCTCCCTTAATTTTAGTCATGTTTTCTAGATGTTGGTTTTAGTCATGGACTTGGTTCAGCGGGTATGAGGGTGTGCCGCTTGACGGCACCACCCGAGAGTGCCTCAAGGGTTGCCTGCCCCAAAGGGGGGGCGATTTCGCCTCAAGCGTTTCAGGGAGTGTGTCCGCCAGGGGGGGAACTTAATCATTAGCCATCGAAATATTGAATTCGACAACTGTGGCCAACCCCATGAGTGTTCTTGACAGTTTTTCAATATTATTCCTGTCCATGGTACGCACGGTCATGCGATATTCTAACTGCTCACCCTTCTCCAGCAGCCGGTAACTTACATTGGCAACTGAAAAGCCATTTTGTAATAGCAGCTCCCTGATTTCCATCTCGGACATATAGCTGTGTCGATCAAAAATGATAGTATGATTTGCATAGATCTGGGAGGGCATCTTGTTTTCAATCTTCCGTAATACAGTTAATGTTCCGATAGTTATGACTGTCGCAATCAGTACAGCACTGTAGATACCCACTCCGGCAAGAATCCCTATTGCAGCCGTAATCCAGATGGACGCTGCAGTTGTTAGCCCTCGTACGCTAAGTCCTTCACGCATGATAACTCCAGCGCCAAGAAAACCTATACCGGTCATGATCCCCTGAGCCATTCGAGTCGGATCTACCTTGACGGTATCTATTGGCGCTCCGACAAACCACTTGCCTTGATACATTGTAACGAGCATAAGCAGACTCGATGCAACGCAAACGAGGGTATGTGTTCTGAAGCCGGCCGGCCGGCCATGATAGCTCCTTTCAAGGCCGATAAGTCCACCAGCAACCGTTGCAACAGAAAGATGCAAAACTACGTTGAGCCATTCACTGTCCATGACATAAGCCTCTTTTCGTTGGTTGCGATCGCCGGCCGTAGATCTGCATCACCGAGGCACCAAGCATTGGCAGATGATGCCGGCAGTGTTCATCGGCGTTTCCTGCCGTCGACGCTTCCGGTCTTGCCGCCGCCCCTGGTCTTGCCGCCGGCTTTCGGCGCGCCGCCCTTGGCTTTTGTGTCAAAGCCGCTGACCCGCTTGCCCCTGATCGGTTTGCGCGGGTATTCCTCGGCAGCTTCCAGGCCGGCCAGAGTCCGGGCAGGGGGCGTTGAGGCGGTGTGGCTGACCATGACGAACTCGATCCGCCGTGTGGCCGGCAGCACCGCCGCCACCTTGACCCGGATCCTGTCGCCGATGCGAAAGACATGCTTCAACCGGCGGCCGATCAGAGCGTGCTGCTTCTCCATGTAGCTGTAGAGGTCGTCATTCAGGGTGGACAGGTGCACCAGCCCCTCCACGAACAGCTCATCCAGCTCCACGAAAAGACCGAAGCCGGTCACGCCGCTGATGTAGCCGTCGAACTCATCACCCAGATGGCGCTGCATGAACTGGATCTTGCGCAGATCGACGATATCCCGCTCGGCCTCCATGGCGGCCCGTTCCCGTTTGCTGGTGTGCTCGGCAATGGCCGGCAGGTTTTCGGTGGCGATGCAAAGCTGTTTTTCTGCCTTGTTGCTCCCCCGCCCCTTGCGGGAGGTGGCTGGGGGGTGAGAGAGGCTGAGATTATCGCTAACGGTGGTCATGGCAGCGTCACCCCCACCCCGACCCTCCCCCGTCAAGGAGGAGGGGGACAAGAGTACCGCCTTCAGGATGCGATGCACCACCAGGTCCGGGTAACGGCGGATGGGGGAGGTGAAGTGGCAGTAACAGTGGGATGCCAGGCCGAAGTGACTGAGATTCTCGGCGGCGTAGCGGGCCTGTTTCATGCAGCGTAGCAGGGCATAGTTGACCATGCGCTCCTCGGGCCGCCCTTCGGCCTGGGCCAGCAGTCGCTGCAGTTCGGCCGGGTTGACCCGCTCTTCGAACAGGGGGAATTCATAACCGAAGCCGTAGACAAATTCCTGAAAATTGATCAGCTTGGCCGGGTCCGGGTTTTCATGGATACGGTACAGGAACGGGATGTTCCTGTTGGTGACGAAGGTTGCCACCGCTTCGTTGGCGGCCAGCATGAACTCCTCGATCAACTGGTGGGCCAGGTTGCGCTCGGCGCGGATGATGTTTTCGGTCAGTCCGGTCAGGCCGATGATGATTTCCGGCTCCGGCAGGTCGAAATCGATGCTGCCCCGTTTCCTGCGCATGGCCTGAAGACACAGGGCCAGCTCCTTCATCTCCAGCAGCATGGGGGTCAGGGCGCGGTACTTGTCGGACGCCTCCCGGTCCTGATCGACGATGATCTGCTTCACCAGGGTGTAGGTCAGGCGGGCGGAGCTCTTGATGATGCTGGGGTAAAAGCTGGATTCCAGCATGGTGCCGCTGGGGTCGAACAGCATTTCGGCCGTCATGGTCAGGCGGTCCACCTGGGGGTTGAGCGAGCAGATGCCGTTACTGAGCCGCTCCGGCAGCATGGGGATGCAGCGGTCCGGGAAATAGACCGAGGTGCCGCGCAGGTAGGCGTCCCGGTCCAGGGCGCTGCCCGGCTTGACGTAGTGGGACACATCGGCGATGGAGACCCACAGCCGGAAGTTGGCCCCCTCGCGGCGCAGGGCAACGGCGTCGTCGAAATCGCGGGCCGTTTCGCCGTCGATGGTGACGGTCGGCATCCTGCGCAGGTCCACCCGCCCCTTCAGTTCCGCCTCGCTAACGGTCTCGGGGACGGCTTCGGCCTCGGCCAGGGCGTCCGGGCCGAAAACATGGGGCAGGTCGAAGCGGCGGATGGCCGACTGCACCTCCACCTCGGGATCATCGGGCCACCCCAGGATCTCGACAATGCGCCCCTCGGCCGGCCGGCCGCCGATGGGGTAGGTTGTGATCTCCGCCACCACCTGCTGGCCGTCCTCGGCCCGGCCGCGCCCCTTGGAAGGGATGGCCACCACCAGGTTGAGGCGCTGTTCTTCCGGTATCACGATGGCCCCGCGGCGGGTCTCCTCATAGCGCCCCACGATGCGGGTGCTGGCCCGTTCCGTCACGGCCAGGATGCGCCCCTGCTGTTTGTCGCCCCCCATGCGGCTGCGCTCGGAGCGCACTTTGACCGTATCGCCATGCATGGCGCTCTTCATGTCGCGCTGGGGGATGAAAATGTCTTCGCCGCCCCCTTCCGGAGTGACGAAGCCGTAGCCATCGCGGTGGGTGGAGAGCTTGCCGCGGATGCTCTTGACCGCCGTGGTCAGGGCATAGCTGTTTCCCTTGAACCTGGCCAGTTCGCCGTCGTTGGCCATGTCGTCCAGCATCCGTTTCAGTTCGTGTTTGACGTGGCGGCCGCCGAATTCCCGCAGGATGCCGGCAAAGTGAATGGCGCCGTCCTGGGCCTTGAGGAATGAAAGGATATTTTTCTTGGAAAGTTGCATGGTTTGATCCATCCGCTGTTTTATATTGTTCGTATAGTGGCAGAATGATATGCTTTTCCGCACCAATTTGCTAACTTTTTCCTGCCCCTGGATGTCCCGTGAAATTTTTCCATGCCGTGCCGCTGACCGCCCTCCTGCTTGCTTTGCTTGCCCCCGCCACTCTCCTTCTGGCCGATTCCCAGCCTGATCTGAACGAACTGAGCGATGCCCCGCCGGCAGCCAAGGCCGTCACCACGGCTCCGGCTGCCGCTGTCCGCTTCGATCAGCTCAACACCCGCATCCGTGATGGCAAGATCAGCAGGGGGGCTGCCTTGCCAGAGCTGAAGCTGCTTTTGGCCGAGCTGCGCCAGGAATTTTACCGCCAGGGGGGCAGTGACTATCCACGCCCGGCCTGGGTCTTTCCGCTGGCCGGTTACGACTACCGGGCTATTACCGGCGGCCGCAACAAGGGCTATATCGCCAGTGGCTACGATTACTTCAGCGGCAACCGTCACGGTGGCCACCCCTCCTTCGACACCTTCATCCGCGACCGCAACCAGGACAGCCTGGACGACCGCAGCGGCAAACCGGTCAAGGTGCTTTCCCTGACCGGAGGGATGGTGGTGGCGCTGGAGCGGCAATGGCAGCCGGGCAGTTCCCTGCGGGGGGGCAAGTATCTGTGGGTATATGATCCGGCCAACGAGCTGCTGGTCTATTATGCCCACAACAGTGAGCTGCAGGTGGAGTTGGGACAGATCGTCAAACCGGGGGATCTTTTGGCAACTGTCGGTCGCAGCGGCTACAACGCTGCCAAGCGCCGCTCGCCGACCCATCTGCACCTGACGGTGCTGCAGCTCAGGGATGGCCGCCCGCTCCCCTTGAACGTCTACCCGGAGCTGACCCGGGCGCAGCAGCATTAGCCATTCCTGGCCCCAGGCTGCAGGGGCCAGGAATTATGGTACCATTGTGCCAGGGCCGCTGTCAGCCGCTGGCGCTGTAAGTTGCCCGGACACGTTAATCGCCGATTGCCGCCGCGGTCCTGACATTTTGTCAGTCATTGTCAGTGTTGTTCGGTTAGATCTTTGCATTTAGCCTCCCCTCCCTTGACGGGAGGGGATTGAGGGGTGGGTGAAGCTGGCGATAGTGTCAGATATGGCAAACTACCCCACCCCCTGACCCCCTCCCACAAGGGGAGGGGGGCTATCAGACAACTGCAAATCCCAAACCGGATACTGCTGAGTCATTTTGAGGGTCTCACCATGAAAACCGGATTGCTGCTGTTCCTGCTGGTGTTGTTCCTCGCTATCCCCACCGGATGTTTGGCCCTCGAAGTGCCGGCATTGAAGGGGTATGTGAACGATTATGCCGGCATGCTGACCACAGACGAGGCGGACCGGATCAGCCATGACCTGCAAGCCTACGAAAGCTCGACTTCGAACCAGATCTTCATTCTGACCATCCCCGCGCTGGAAGGGGAGGTACTGGAGCAGTTCAGTATCAAGGTGGCCGACGCATGGAAAGCCGGGCGCAAGGCGAGGGACAACGGAGTGCTCCTGATCCTGGTGAAAGATGAACGCAAGATCAGGATCGAGGTCGGCCGGGGGCTGGAAGGGGTTCTCACGGACCTTACTTCCGGACGGATCATCCGTGAAGATATGGGACCGCTGCTCAGGGAGGGAAAGAACGCCGCAGCCCTGGAGGCGGCAATTGCCAAGATCAAACTGGCGATCAGCGGAGAATACAGGGGAGACGGCAGCACGGCCGCGTCCGGATCTGCCGGCAGCTCGGGATCAGAAAATCTTAAGATCAAATTATTAATGGCCTGCATCCTGTTTCTGGCCATCGCCGGGATCGCCAGTTGCGTACACTTCCTGCTGGGGGGAGCCGCCGGCGCGATTATCGCCCCGCTGTGCGGATTCCTGCTTTTTCATGTCGGGGCAGCCACTCTGGTCATGCTGGTCATTGCCGGATTCATGGTCGGAACCATCGCCAGGCATCTGGGCTACATCGCCCTCAACATTGGCGGCTCTTTCCTTGGCGGAGGGGGCGGTTTCAGCGGGGGCGGGGGCGGTTTCAGTGGTGGGGGCGCTTCCGGTGACTGGTGAAGAGAGGAGAGAGACATGAAGACTTACGCAGATGCCCTCAATTTCCTTACGAGTGAAGAAAGGGTGGGGATTGCAGATGCCATAGCAAGGGCTGAAGCGCTGACATCGGGCGAGATCCGCGTGCTGGTGGTCGCTGCATCAAGCGTACTGCCGAAGCTGGGTAAAAAGGATCAGAAAAGGGCTCTGCGGCACCGTGCCGAACGGGAATTCACCCGGCTGGGAATGCAGAACACCAGGGACAGAACCGGTGTGCTGATCATGATCTCAATCGAAGAACGGATGGTGCAGGTTCTCGCGGGGAGCGCTATCAATTCGGTCGTTCCGGAAAACAGCTGGCCTGCAATGGTGCAATGCGTTGTCGAGGGCATCAAGGGGGGCAACCCCGCCCGGGGAATCACAACGGCCGTGGCCGGGATAGCCGGGATGCTTTCGGAACACTTCCCGGAAAAGCCTGACGACAGCAACGAACTCTCCAATGCGGTCGTCATCAAGGGGCGCTGGTGACTATCATCGGCAACGGCCGGCCGGCTTGACGGCCGGGGTAAGCGTGGTGCCGCCGGATCAGGGACGACCGCCGGCTAGAGTGCCGGCTGCAGCGGCACGAAATCCGGCCGGGCAAAGGAATAGTCGCACTGCTGGTGGCCGTTGTAGCTGGCTGACAGGATGGCGGCCACATCTTCGGCAAAAACCAGCTGTTCGTTGGAGGGTATCACGAAGACCTTGATGGCGGAATTGTCGCTGCTGATAACGGCCTCACGGTTTTCCCTGCTGGCGCCACGGTTCTTGTCATGGCAGAGCCGGATGCCGAAAGACTCCATTCCGGACAGGGCCAACTCCCGGGACAGCCATTCGCACGGCCCGGTGCCGGTGGTCAAGGCGATGGCGTCCACCGGTCCGGCGGCGGCCAGGTAGGCGCCGATGTACTTCTTGAGCCGGTAGGCTTCGATCGAGAGAGCCAGCCGGCATTTGGGATCGTTGTCCAGGGCCGCTTCCAGCATCTGCCGCCGGTCGGAGTGCCGGCCGGTGATGCCGGATATGCCGCTCTTCTGGTTGAGCACCCGCTCCAGTTCCTGGTGGGAGAGGTGCAGCTCCTGCATGGCGAATGAGATGATGCCGGGGTCGATGTCGCCGCTGCGGGTGTCCATGACCGCCCCTTCCAGCGGGGTCATGCCCATGCTGGTATCGACGGAATAGCCGTTGGAAATGGCGCAGACAGACACTCCCCGTTCGATGTGGATGGTAATCAGGTTGCAGCTGTCGGCCGGTTTGCAGAGCAGCGTGGCTGCCCGCCGTGACAGGTAGAGGTGTGAAGGACCATGGAAGCCGTAACGGCGGACACCGTGTTTCTGGTACCATTCGTAGGGCAGGGGGTAGATGTAGGCGTGTTCGGGTATGGTCAGATGGAAGGCGGTGTCGAATATGGCCACATGGGGGATGTCCGCCAGGGCCTTCCGTGAACCGAGTATGCCGGCGATATTGGATGCGTTGTGCAGCGGCGCAACGTTCTGAAGCTGCATGATGGCTTCCAGTATCTGGTCGTCAAGCACCACCGAGCTGTGAAAATTTTCTCCGCCATGGACCACCCGGTGGCCGACACCCGCGATCCCGTCCGCATTGTCAAGCACCCCGTGGACCGGACTGGCCAGTGTGGCAATGATCAACGCGATGGCGCTGCCATGGTCGCTGCAGTTCGACTCGATGCAGTAGTTCTTCCGGCCGGGCACCCTCTGAATCAGGTACGATCCCCCCAGTGACACCCGCTCGACCGTCCCGCCTGCGAGCACGGAACGCCTGTCCCCGGAAAACAGTCCGTAGCTTATTGCATTTCTCCAGCAGTTGAGAGTCAGGATACTCACGCATTCCCTCCGTTATACGTTCTCTTCAAACGAACACCCGTTCGGCTGTGGCGCTAAAGAAAAAACACCCGGATCGCTCCGGGTGCCTCTAATTGCCGGCTGTGATCATAAAATTATTCAAGAATCGGACAGTCGAGTCGACACAAACACATGTAGTTGCTTTAAAAAAGTATCATGAACTACCGATAGGAATCAAGCGGCAACTTACTGAAACACATTACACTCAGATGCTATCCTTTTTTCGCACTAATACTCTGGTACATATTCTGATTCCAGCTCCTCATATGCTACCAAATGCAATCATGCATGGGCACTACCATGGTGTCCTGGTGTTCCACAACTGGTTTGCAGCAGCAGTGCCGGTTCCGCCTGCGTTTGCAACATTATGGCAGGTCCTGATATTTGAAGTTGTACTTTGAGCAGGCGAAGCAGGGGCGAAAAACCATGGGCCCGGCCAATCCGCGTTAGACCCGGATCCGCCACCCCCCATCGGTCCTCTACCACCACCAGCCCCTCTGCTTCCGCTTTGCGCGCCAGACCCGAATGTCTTACCAGAAGCAACACGGCCACGGTGTTTGAAATCCAAACAATTGGTCACCATCAGTCGCGGCAGACGTGAATTGTGCGGGGTGTGGCATTTGGAGCAGACAAAGGAATGAGCAGCATTGGCTGCGTTGCCTCCGATGGTACCCCAACCTTTAACCGTGTTGTGAATCCGGTCCATGCTCTTCCAGGTGGCAGTGGTATTGGCACTTGTCCCCGGCCCGATGGCCGCCTTTGTGTGACACTGGAGACAGAGCCCAGCGAATTGTGTGTCCGTCTGGGTAACACGGTTCGTGGTGTTGGCGAAATTCCAGGCAGGACCATTGGAGTTGTTTCCGGTATCAGCTGCCAGCGTGTTCTGGTCAATGTGATAGCCCGGTGTACTGCCGACATTAATTGCACCCGGCCCCCTGCTGGTTGCCCCGCCTCGTTTTTCGTTGGTTAGAGCTGGTGCTGCATCCTCTGGATAGGGAGAGGTAAGCCACGTTCCTTTTAAAAGCGGCACAGCATACTGTTGGTTGACACCCAGAGTAGGACTGACACCGTGTGGGTCATGGCATGGGGTGCAGAGCCCATTGATTGAGCCTGCAGGTGTAGTATTCATTGCCGAAGATTTGCCCAAATGTCCCCCCTTGTTGCTTGCATTACCAGCCTTGTAGGGGTAACGCTGGGTTGACTGAAACGTGCCGTTGGAAAAATATGGTGTATCCCAGTAGCCAAGGATTGCCTGGCTGGCACCATAGGTTGCTTGGTAACTCCATGGTTGTGCCGTGGTATTAATCGAATTGTGACAATCGAAGCAGATGCCGGCACCCGGATTGTATGCGTCTTTTGTTGCGGCCGAACCGCCCGCCTGCGGTTTGTAGGTCACCGAGTATCCGCCCCGACCGGCAATGGTGTCCTTGAGGATCGCGCCCCTGTTGCGGCCTGTGGCGCTGGAGTAGTTGCTGGTAACACCGGTTACGGTCGAGCCGTGGGAGTTGTGGCAATCGAAGCAGAGCACATTTGCAACCCCGCTGGTGTCGGGCCAGGTCTCGTTTGTATTCGATCCATGGTCGTTTAGTGCTGCCCTGCCGTGTGCGGAATAGGCCTTCTTCTGTTTATCCTTGGGGTTGACGTTGGTTGTGGCGGTATCGTTGTACTTGCCCCACGGGGTTGTGTCTGGCTGCAGATACCGTTCGTAGATGCTCAAACCGTCCCAGGCATATTTTTTGGGTGTTTTACCGTCGCCAAAGGGTTGGGCATTCCCGCTGCCTGCGTTGTGGCAACCCAGACAGACATTGTTCAGTTTTGCTATTTCGGTGCGCGATCCGTTAGCGGTGTACAGTACTGCTGTGCTTGCATTGTTTGAAGTGGGTCTTACGCCGTTCTGGTACACAACCAGGTTCACCGGTTGTTGGGAGCTGACAGAGCCTACGTGATATGTCAGGTTAACGGTGCCGTCGCTGTTGGCCTCCCAGTGGCATTGATAGCAGAGGGTGTCGGTGACAGGAACCCCCTGGATGTGATGAGAGTTGCCCGTGCTGAACTGGCCGAAAATTGCAGCTCTTCCGCGTTGCGGGCGGGCATGACATTTCGTGCAACCGCCAATGGCCTTGAAACCGTTTTCATGCTTGTGACACATGGTGCAGTCACGGGTTTGCGCTTCGTTCTCGTGGCTGATGACTGTCGGCATGGTGTTCTTGTGATACAAGGTCAGGCTGTGGCATCTTTCGCAGATCTGCTGAGAATTGGAGACTGTTGTCGAATAGACGCCAAAACCGTTCGGTGTTGTCTTGGACTGGAAATTGACAGTGCTGTCGGTACCGGGAAAATTTTCACTCGGAGCAGTAATTGAGGGTTTTACCCTGAATATGTTGGAAGTCTTCGGGGTGTGACAAGTGGTGCAATCAAAGGCGCCGTATTTGCCGCCCGGAATGCCCCATCCGGTGGAAGTCCACTTGTTTGAGTTGTTTAAAGTCATGCTTATGCTGTTGTGGAGAAGCGGGTTGTTGGCGTAAGTCTTGACATTGATGGAAGCGGGTTGGCCAGCGTGGTTTGTTGCATCAGTGACGTTAACCGTTGTAGTCAGGGCATCTGCGACAATGGCTGATGCCGTTGCAGTAACCGTAAGCGTGGTGCTGAAGGTTGCTGCGGGCGGCATTGCACCGGTTGTTGCCGCACCAAGAGTAGATGGAATGGTAAAGCTTGACGTCGTTCCGGTTTCAGAGCCGACCGCCAGATCGAATGTTGTGTTGTCGCAGAAGATGCTGTCGTTGTTTGTGATGCTAATGTCATAGGTCGTCTGGTCATTGGGCTTCACTTGTCCGTACGCGGTCAGCGACAGAGCCGGTGTGCTGCGTGCGCAGACTCCTGTGGTAACGGTATGGGTCGTTGGTGTTGTGTTGCTGTTGGTGGAGGTAAATCCAATACCGCTTGCATTTGTTACATTTGCGGCCAGGGTATTGCCGACTTTGGCCGAGGGGGCGACATCGATCACAATCAGGTAGTTCTTGGCAACATTCGTAAGCTGTTCCTGTGGATCGAACAGTATGGTGGCAGTAGATGTTCCTATTGAATAGGTAGTAGGGATGAGCGTGTCGGCGCCGTCCAATGTACCAATCGTTCCGGCATCGCTATACACCTTGATACTCGTCACGTTTCCCGCAGTAAACTGGGCGTTCTTCGTCAGAGTCAGGGTATCGACCCTGCCAAACAGTGATGAAAGCACCATTGAAAAAGAATCGATACTGCTGCCAGTTGTACCCTGAGGGACATTCGCATTGGTGATGGCCGAGCCGGAGCCAATTGTAAGAGTTCCTACATCAACAGTTAGGGTGGCCGAAGCGGTGTCGCTATATGTTGGGACCCCCACATAGCCTGTGGCGCCGGTAACCTTGACTATCAGGGTATTGTTATTGACCGCCGAATCGGAAATCGTCAGTACGACGAGATACTTGTTAGGGGATGTTATTGGAACTGTTTCCGGGGTTGTGAACGTGATGGTTGCAACATTGCCTGATATGGAAAAGCTTGTGGGAATCGGCGTGTCGGCGCTGTCCAGGGTTCCGATCGTCCCCGCGTCACGGTACACTGTGATTCCGGAAACGTGCGTATCCATGGAGCCGGTACCGGTGTTGGTCAGTGTCAGGGTGGATACCGTGGCGGGTACGGCTGACATGACCATCGTAAAACCATCGATTGCATAGGAGACGCCAGAGTAGACATTGGCGTTGCTGGCCGGGTCAGTGCCGTTGGCGATTGTCAGGTTGTTGGTGTCGGTGGTCAGAGTGGCAGAGGCTGTATCATTCTTTACTATCGTTCCCAGTCCACTTCCGCTGGCATTGGTAACCTTGGATGTGAGCGTGACAGCCGCGGCCGTGCTGTTGATGGTGAACGCGATCAGGTAGTTCTGTGCTGTCGCGCTAATTGTTTGCGCAGTGGTGAAGGTGATGGTCGCAGCCGTGGCCGATGTTATGGAAAAAGTGGTCGGGACCAGCGTATTGGAGCTACTCAGGGTGCCGGGAGTATCCCCATCGTCCAGATATACCTTGATACTCGAGACGTTGGTTGCCACAGAGTTGGTATTGGTCAGCGTCAGGCCGGTGACCTGGCCGACTCCAACGTCAACAACCAAGGAAAAGCCGTCGATGGCGTACGTGTTTCCCTTGTAGGCAGTGATAGAAAGTGGGCTGCTGCCGTCACCTATTGTAAGGTTGCTGGTGGCTACGGTGAGGGTGCCTGAGCCGGAGTCGCTGTAGGTAGGAGTCCCCAACCCCGTGCCCGTGGCAGCGGTAACCCGGGATGTCATGGTATTACCCACTGTCGCCGTACTGGCTATGTCGTACACGATCAGATAATTCTGTGAAGAGGTGGTGACCGTTTCCGGGGTGGTAAAGGTGACGGTCGCAGCCGTGGCTGATGTTATGGAAAAGGTTGTCGGGACAAATGTGTCAGAGACATCCAGGGTGCCCACTGTCCCGGTATCACGATATATGGTGATATTCGAGACGTTAGTTGCGGCAGAGTTGGTATTGGTCAGCGTCAGGGTACTGACCTTGCCGGTGCCTGCCGAAACAACCATGGTAAAACCGTCGATCGCATTGTTGGTGCTGTTGACATACGCATTGGCGTTGGCCGGGTTGGTGCCGGCACCGACCGTCAGGGTGCCGGTGGCAACGGTGAGGGTGCCTGAGCCGGCGTCGCTGTAGGTTGGAGTCCCCAGCCCCGTGCCGGTGGCAGCGGTAACCCGGGAGGTCATGGTATTTCCTACTGTCGCCGTACTGGCTATGTCGTACACGATCAGATAATTCTGTGAAGAGGTGGTGACCGTTTCCGGGGTGGTAAAGGTGACGGTCGCAGCCGTGGCTGATGTTATGGAAAAGGTTGTCGGGACAAATGTGTCAGAGACATCCAGGGTGCCCACTGTCCCGGTATCACGATATATGGTGATATTCGAGACGTTAGTTGCGGCAGAGTTGGTATTGGTTAGCGTCAGTGTATTGACCTGGCCGGTGCCGGAGTTAACTACCATGGTAAAGCCATCGATCGCATTGTTGGTGCTGTTGACATACGCGTTGGCGCTGGCCGGGTTGGTGCCGGCGCCGACCGTCAGGGTGGGACTGGCAACCGTGAAAACTCCGGTGCCGGTGCCAACGCCTGCATCTGGGTTCGTGACAGTAACATTCCGCGCACCCGTTGTAGCGGCGCTGTCGATGCTGATATTTGCGGTAAGTGAGGTAGCACTGACAAAGGTGGTTGAATTGACGGTGATGCCGGTGCCGCTGAATACGGCCGCCGCACCATTGACAAAACCGGTCCCGGTAACTGTCACGTCTTGATTCGTCGAACCGAGAAAAAGGGAATTGGGGGTGGTTGAGGTAACGGTTGGCTTTGCGTTGACGGTGAACACGCCGGTGCCGGTGCCAACGCCGGCATCGTAATTGGTGACTGTCACGTTGCGGGCGCCGGTTGTGGCGGCGGCAGAAACGGTTATATTGGCTGTCAATTGAGTTGCGCTCACGTAGGTCGTCGAATTAACGATAATTTGACCGGCGGTACCGCTGAAGCTTACAACAGACCCAGGGAAGAAACCGTTCCCGTTGATGGTAATGTCCTGACTGGTTGCCCCCTGTCCTCCGGATGAGGGACTGGTCGAGGAGACCGTCGGAATGACGACCGCCGCTGCCTTGACGCTCATGGCAGACATTGCTGTTATCAGGCTGATGGTACTGCTCGGAGTGTGGCTTGCCGTGGTTGCGGCTGCAGTGGTGTCAACAGCTGCATAGGCAGAAAAAGCCATATTGTTGGTTGTGTCCGAATACGAGTTGGGTCCGAGCGGAAAGGTCCAATTGGCTGCGTTGGTAAGTGTTCGTGCAGTTGTACCACCGGTTCTGGTGAGATTAACTATTTCCACTGCCTGCTCATTTGCGCCCACCGTCAGGGAAGGTAGCGCTACCGCGGTCGTGCCGGTAGCGCTCTGCTGGCCGGATATCGGGGTTCCAGACTGATCGACGCCATCAAGTACCGTTGCATACACATAATTATATCTGGATGTCCCTCCCGTAACCGTCACCACAAGATTGGAATCCGTTGCTGTATCAAGACCGGCCTCTTTCAAATAAAACAGATAGGTATGTTGCTGTGTACTGGCAGTTTTATTTGACGTCTGCTCGGTCAGCGCCTGACCGCCATACCTTACACTGCATGTCTGCGTCGCCGATACGGCAGAAATTGTGGTTGATACTGCCACAACCAGCATGCGGTTGTGGCCTGAACCGGGACTTACCGTGTATAGGTACGTGCCGGGAAAGGCGGCGCCAGCATAGACGCTGCTCCATGAATTCCCGTTAACAGTCGTAATGGTAGCATGAACCGGTGTTGGCGAATACCACCCCCCCTGACCAATGAATATAGTCATCAGCAGAGTAAGAACAGTTACCAGGCCTAGTTTGGCCCGCACATTCAATGCCCTGCTTGTAGTAGCGCTAGTTGTTCCCATGGTAACCTCGCATAATGAATAACAATATGATTATGCAGATAGTATTTAACCCCCAGCCCTGCCCAATTCGGGATGGAACTGAAGGATGCAGATAATCCTATAGTGAGTCGTGACAGATAGTGCACTTAGCTGCAATGCCGGTATTGCCTTCCCAGTTGATCGGGTTGTTGAAGTGGCATGATATATTGGAACAGGTCTTGGTCGTACCGTTCCACATGGTTGCCGTGTTGAGCGAGGTATTAGCGATGTCGAAGGAGCCTGAAGTCTTATAATCGCCGTTTCTGGTCCAGACCGTCGCATCTGCAGGCAAGATTTGTGCTTTCGAACGTATCTGGATCGGATTAAATTCGATATCTGGTACACCGTTGACATGCTTCGCCTTGTTGGTGATTACTGCGTCGCTACGGGCAGAGCCGCCAGTATGACAGGTTGTACACACGATGTTCTTGTCGTTATTACTGCCGCTAACGGTCGCATAGTGACAGGTATTACAGTTGAGAGTCGTTGATGTTGTCGGGTTGCCGTGACTGCTGGTAGCGGATGTCCCAGGGGTTGCAGTACCGACAGTACCGTTGAAGATATTGTCGTAATGAATGCCGACTACATGGCCGCCCGGATTACCAGACCCGGCGAAATTACTGTTGAAATGGGACGGTGAACCGGTAACCGTGCTGTTGGGGGAGTTGCCGTGGCAATTGGCGCACTTGTCGCCGCTGAAGGTCCCACCATACCAGTTGGGTGTGGTGGAGAAGACCAGGTTGGATGTGTAGCCGTTGCTGTGGCAATAGATATTCAGGCACTTAACTACAGAGCCCGAGGTGGAGTCGGCTGTTGTTCCGCCGTTTGTTGTGCCTGCCGGTCCAGCAGCGCTGATGGTGTTCGCGTTCTTGGCCCGGAGCGTGCCGATATTGGCAACTGATGGCCGCAGGTCGAGGATGATAGTGCCGGTTGCATGGCTGGAGCCGGCTGTTAACGGATGACAGGATGAACAGCCGAAACTGTAGGCTGCAGTTGTGGAACGGTTGGCGGTGTAGGTGTAATAGGCAACTGTTTGCGACAGGTCCACGTGCTTGGTATGGGCACCACCAAGGTTGGCAATCGGGTGACAGTAGTTGCAGTTGTCTGACTCACCCCATTTGGGCTGCTGGTAGCTGCCCCTGGCATTGCTGTGGCAGACAA
This sequence comes from Geobacter sp. UBA698, assembly GCA_002298925.1. Classification (GTDB taxonomy): domain Bacteria; phylum Desulfobacterota; class Desulfuromonadia; order Geobacterales; family Pseudopelobacteraceae; genus Pelotalea. Next base: position 87,675 of record DBMM01000098.1, read on the forward strand.
TGTTGTTGCATGTTTTCTGGCTGCTGTCGTAGCTGCCGTTTTGGGCGGCGTTGCTGCTAAGGTCGAAGAAGACATCCCGTGAACCATTGACATGGGAACTGGGGAAGATATTGGCCCTGATTGTGGAGCTGTCCTTGGTGGTTCTGTTGTGGCATGTACCGCAAGAGATCGAAGAACCGTCGACATGTTTGCCGTGGGTGTTGGCTGTTGTTCCGATTCCGCCATCAGTGTAGTCAGGTTTGCCGTTGCTGGTCGAACGGCCGTGGCAGGAGTTGCATGACACTGATCCGGACCAGGTCTGGCGTGCATAGATCTTTCCGTTGTAAGCGCCTGGCAGGCTGCCGGCAACAATGCTGGTGTTGCCGATGCTGTGACAGTACATGTTGCGGCAACTCTGGGTGGCGGTCGAATAGGTGCCGAAGGGGTTGGTTGGTCCAAACCTGACATCCCTCAATTTGTTGACATGGCTGGTTGTGTTTGTGTACGTCGGTGCAATCGAAGAGTTTGCTGTGGCCTGAACATATCCGTAATGGCAGTTCGCGCAGGCAAACAGGTATGGGTTGGAACTGCCAAGGTGCTTGGTATGCGGAGATGATGAGGAGGGTGGATTACCTGCGGAAACGCCATGACAGCTACCGCAGGCTCCGGAAGAAGGCGAGCCCCATTGGGGGAAGGTGTAGTTAGGGGTTCCCAATCCGTCGCTGTGGCAGTAGACGTTGTTGCATGTACTGCCGCTGTAGTTGTTGCCAGGTTTTCCGGAACCATTATAAGTGCCGCCGAATTTTGACACAAAACTGACATTAATTTTGCCGTTTACATGGTTGCGGGCTAAATTACTAGCCGCCGGATCCGACATATTATGGCATGCCGTTGCACAACTGGCAGAGGCCTGCCCGTTACCATAATGACAAATACCGCATATCTCTTGCGTGGGACTAGTAAAGCCCAAACCATTATTCAAATGTTTTGTGTGACTGCCGGAACTTATCTTGGGCCCGGTATCTCCATGATAGCCAGTAGCATGGCATGTGCCGCATTTCCCCGTTGCAGGAGTGCCCCATACGGGCTGGGAGTATGTCGGGGGCCATGTACCACCGTTATTCTGGCCATTTGAATGGCAGTACACTTGTTCACAGTTGCCTGGTCCAGATCCAGGTTTTTTCTGGTAGGGAGTAGCGTGGCTGCTGTATTTACCACTGACTGCCGTTGTCGAGCTTCCAAATGCGATTGTCACATAACCATTGACATGATTGGCAGGTGTTGAAATTGTCATGCTGGAATTGACAGTTGCAGCGTGGCATTTGTAACAGGGAACCGGCACGCCTTTGGTTGTCAAGACATGCTGTGTGTGGCTTCCAGTTGCCGTAGGAGGGGTGCCATGGCAGGCAGAACAGCTGAGTGATCCGCCACCCCAGGTAGGTATCTGGAGTGGGGCGGTAAACGGTGGTGTCGATTTTGTGCCGGGACTGTGGCAGTAAAGGTTGGTGCAGGTGCCGAATACGTTGGTCTGGCTGGGGAGATAATCATTAAGCGCACCATAGTATGAACCGCTGCCGTTGTTGGGGGCTGCGGCGAAGCTGATATTGAGGGGGCGCTTGCCGGCGCTGGTTGCATGCTGGAAGGAGGTATTGTTGGAGTGACACTGCTGGCAGTTGGCAATTCCAGAATAATACTGGTCGTGCTTGCCGTGGCTGCCGGCTGCTCCGTTTGTGCCATTTGGCGGCGTACCGTGGCATTTATTGCAGCCGGTTGGTGAGGTGAATGCAGCGCTGCCCCACTGAGGTGTGACTGCCTCGAAGTGGCAGTTAATATTGGAACAAGTTCCCATAATAGGCAGGGATGTCTGGTTCTTGAATGTAATGGCATTCCCTGACAGCTTGTATTGCCCTCCTTCAGTGGCTGGAGAGTTGTTGATGTTTGAAGCAAACTGGATCTTGCCGTCGCGATGGCTTGATATGTAGTTCTGGTTGTTATGGCATTTTACACAGACAGCCGGGACGGCGGGCGCGGTCATATGGGTCTGGTGATTTCCCTGGAAGGCGCCGGTGGATATGTTCCTGTAGGCGGCGTCACCGGGACGGTAGTCACTGAAGGCTCCATTACCGTGACATTGATAGCATTGAATGGCTGCCTGGCAGGTGGAGCAAAATAGTACAACCCCAGTGATCAGCAGCAGACTGAAGATGAGCAGGTTTTCGTATTTTTTCTGTTTGACGCCCATAACATGGTTACTCCCTCAAAAGAGTATCGGATGCGAAATAACGTACATTGTGACAAAAAAAGTCAATAAAAGCGTCAAATGACAAAATTCAGTCAGTTTGTCTGCATGCGTATATCAGGATGAGTTGTCAGGCTTTTTTTTGGGCCATGCCCAGTTGCCGCATGTTTTAGTGTGGATTCTGATGACTGGTGAATGCTTGGCATTAATATTCGATATGAGCTTTTACAAACACGAGCATAAATGATGCCGTAATCGAGATTGCGTAGGAATCTGACGGGGATGACAACTAACGGTTGGAGTGTTGCTGGTTGCGAATCAGGTTCAGGTGAGCGTTTTTTTTTACGGAAGGAGGGTCGTGATTGTCAGGCGTGTGCTTTGCGGTCAGGCTGTAATCATGAATGATATGTCTGGTTTCGGAAAAACGTTGAATCCCGGGGTTTTCGCATATCTGGCGATTGTGAAGAACGTGGAATAAAAAAAGGCAGTTAGAAAATATCTAAGTGCCTGTAAAATTTGGAGGCGGCGAGCGGATTTGAACCGCTGAATAAAGGTTTTGCAGACCTCTGCCTTACCACTTGGCTACGCCGCCATCTGTAATGTGAATATCGTTTATATAAATTTATTTTCGACCTGTCAATCCCTATTTGAATTTTATGGTGACGCCGCTGGCCCGATATTCCGTGGTGGGTATCACCAGATAGGTTGCGGTGGCTCCGGATACCTCGGGCAGGATGACGGCATCCGCCCCCATCTTTTCTGCCTCTGTCCGAACGGCAGTGTAGCCCCATTCGCTGATGTCTGGCTTGATTTCCGGGTCGATAATGCCGTAGACCTCCCGGGTGATCTGGATTTTGCCCAGCTTGACATAGGGGCGGATCAGTTCGTCCTGTGTCAGGATGGGGGGCAGGTTCTGTCCGGTGACACGGGTCGGCAGCAGGCTGCAACTGCTGCCAATCAATGCCAGCAGAAGGCTGGCGAGGATAATTGTGTAACGCGGTACGGGCATGGCACGGCCTTTTCTGATGGGGAAATTTCCTTCTGGACAGCGGTTGGTCTGCATGCTAATATCTGCCGCTTTTTAAGGCAACATATAAATCGCAAATTATCACATTAATCTCAAAGGAGCGGGAAAGATGTCAGGTCATAATAAGTGGAGCACGATCAAGCATAAAAAGGGTGCGGCCGATGCCAAGCGCGGCAAGGTTTTTACCAAGATTATCAAGGAAATCTCGGTGGCGGCCAAGCTGGGGGGCGGCGATCCGGCCGCCAACCCGCGCCTGCGCACGGCCATTGACAAGGCCAAGGCCGAGAACATGCCCAAGGATAATATCGAACGCGCCATCAAGAAGGGTGCCGGCGGTATGGAAGGGGTCAACTACGAGGAGATCGTCTACGAGGGCTATGGCCCGGGCGGTACTGCCGTGCTGGTAGAAGTGATGACCGACAACCGCAACCGTACCGTTTCCGAGGTGCGCAGCTGTTTCACCAAGAGCAACGGCAATATGGGCGAGGCCGGCTGCGTTGCCTGGATGTTCAGCAAGAAGGGCTTGATCACCCTGGACAAGGGGATTGATTTCGAGCAGTTGTTCGAGGCGGCCATCGAGGCCGGCGCTGAGGATGTCACCGAGGAAGACGAGCAGTTCGAGGTGATGACCGATCCGACCAGCTTCATCGAGGTCCGTGAGGCGCTGGAAGCCAAAGGCTTCAAGTTCACCAACGCCGAAATCACCATGATTCCCCAGACCCAGGTGGCGTTGGAGGGCAAGCAGGCCGAGAGCATGCTCAAGCTGATGGATAAGCTGGAGGATAATGATGATGTCCAGAACGTGTATGCCAACTTCGACATCTCGTCGGATGAGATGGAAAAGATGATGTAAAAACAGAACAGGGAGCTTCGGCTCCCTGTTCTGCTTTTGGAGGCGGTGATGGAAAAGGCGATCTTTGCGGCAGGCTGTTTTTGGGGGGTGGAAGACACGTTTCTCAACGTGGCCGGAGTTACCGCCACGCGGGTCGGCTATACCGGCGGCCATACCAGCAATCCAACCTACCGCGAGGTCTGTGGCGGCGATACCGGCCATGCCGAAGCGGTGGAGGTTGTCTTTGATCCCGCACTGGTCTCCTTTGAGCAGCTGCTGGCTATCTTCTGGCAGAGCCATGATCCGACCCAGTTGAATCGCCAGGGGCCGGATTTCGGCAGCCAGTACCGCTCCGCCATATTCTACCTTTCCGATCAGCAGCGTCAGGCTGCCGAGGCCTCCCGCGATGGTTTGGAACGCTCCGGACGGCTGCGTCGGCCCATTGTGACCGAGATTACGGCAGCAGGCACCTTCTGGGAGGCCGAAGAATATCATCAGAAATACCACCTGAAGCATGGTGGCGGCTGCGGGTTTTAGATGAGGGTGCTCGGCATCGATCCCGGTTCGCGTATCACCGGCTATGGCATTGTAGACCAGCAGGGCAGCCGCCTGGTCCATGTGGATAACGGCGCCATCTTTACCGACAGCGCCGTGGATTTTCCCGGCCGTCTCAAGCGTATCTTTGACGGACTTTCCGAGGTGATTGCCACCTATCGACCGGAAGAGGTGGCGGTGGAAAACGTTTTTTTTGCCACCAATCCCCAAAGTGCCCTCAAGTTGGGGCAGGCGCGCGGGGCGGCCATCGTGGCTGCTGTCCATGCCGGCCTGCCTGTGGCGGAGTACACCGCCCTGCAGGTCAAACAGGCCGTGGTGGGGCAGGGCAGGGCGGCCAAGGAACAGGTGCAGAAGATGCTCAAAGCGCTTCTGGGACTGCCCGAGGTGGCCCAGGCCGATGCCTCCGACGCCCTGGCAGTGGCTATCTGCCACATCAATTCCCGCGGACTCGCACAGAAGGCCGCCCCCTTTTCATCGAAACGGGCAGCTTCCTGGAGGAGCTATAAACCATGATTGCCATGCTGACAGGCATCGTCGCCTACAAATCGCCGGATCATATCGTGTTGGACGTGCATGGAGTCGGCTACCGTGTTCAGATCCCCTTTTCCACCTACTATGAACTTCCCGAGGAGGGGGGCAGCGCCACCCTGCAGATCCATACCAGTGTGCGCGAGGACGCCATCCAGCTCTACGGTTTTCGCACCCGGCTGGAGAAAACCTTCTTTCAACTGCTGATTGCCGTCTCGGGAGTCGGTCCCAAGCTGGCCAGGGACATCCTCTCCAATATCCAGCCGGCACCTCTGGCACAGGCACTCCTGCAGGGCGATATCCATAAGCTGCTGTCCATTCCTGGTGTCGGTAAGAAGACCGCCGAACGGCTGATTCTGGAGCTGAAGGAAAAGATGGGCAAGCTGGACATGACTTCGGCACCGACGGCCGAACCGAGGAATATGCCTGGGGAGGATCTGGTCGAGGATGTGGTATCGGCCCTGCTGAATCTGGGGTACAAGGAGCCGCAGGTACGCAAGGTGCTGGGCAGTCTGGACGCATCCCGGGGTGGTTCGCTGGAAGAGTTGCTCAAGCAGGCTCTGAAGGTGCTGATGAAGTAGCTGTTTGCATCAATCTGAAACGGATTTTTCAGGTTCAGTAGTCGCCCGACGATCCGCCGCCGTCGAACTGGCCGCCTCCGCCTGAGAAACCGCCGCTGTCGCCGCCCGCTGAACCACCACCCCAGCCGCCCCCACCGTAAAATCCACCGCCCCAGCCGCCACCCCCCATAAAACCGCCCCCACCGCCGCTGCTGAAAAGTGAGCTGATCAGCCAGCCGGCCACCAGCCCCGCAAGCGCGATGACCGCCAGGGTGACGGTTCCGATCCCCGGAAAGGCCAGCCAGGTTGCCAGCGGCAGACCGATGCCGCCGGCCAGACTGCCCAGATAACGGGAAAATGTGCTCAGGATGAGTGCGGCCACCATGGCGATCAGGATGATGGTGACCGCTGAAGTTGATTTACGCTGCGACTTGCGGACTGTGTCTGTTGGCGCGGCTTTGAATTCACCTTTGGTGGCGGAGATGATGGCGTCTGTCCCGGCGCTGATGCCCTGGTTGAAGTCGCCGTTTTTGAGGTGTGGCCGCATGACGTCACGGATGATGCGGCTGGCGGTGATGTCCGGCAGCACTCCCTGCAGCCCCATGCCGACCTCGATCCGCACCTTGTGTTCGGCCTGGGCCAGGATCAGCAGCACACCGTTGTCCTTGCCGGCCTGGCCGATCTTCCACTGCTCGGCCGCCCGGATGGCAAACTGGTCAATGTCGTCTCCCTGCAGGGAAGGGATGGTCAGTACCACGATCTGGGTGGACTGATCCCGCTCGAAAGCGGCCAGTTTCTGTTCCAGCGCCGCTGCGGTTTCCGGCGAGAGTAACCCGGCCCGATCATTGACGCGGCCGGAAAGTGGGGGGACGTCCAGCGCCAGCAGCTGGAGCGGCACGAGCATGAGCAGCAGTACAAGCAGTATGCGTTTCATGCCCATGCCGGGACCCCCATTGCAGCTTTCCCTGTCAGAACTTTACCTTGGGGGCGGTTTTGGCGCCTTCCTCGGCCTTGAAGGCTTCCTTGCGCTTCAGGTGCAGCAGCAGTGAATTCGTGAGTGAGTTGGGGAAGGTGCGGATGCTGGTGTTGAAGAGCTGTACCGACGTGTTGTAGCGCTCACGGGCCACATTGATGCGGTTTTCGGTCCCTTCCAGCTGTTTCTGCAGGTCCATGAAGTTCTGGTTGGCCTTCAGATCGGGATATTTTTCCACCACCACCATCAGACGGGAAAGAGCGCTGGACAGTTCCCCCTGAGCCTGCTGGAACTTGTTCAGGCTGGCCGGGTCGTTGAGTACATCCTTGGAAACCTGCATTGAGCCGACCTTGGCGCGGGCCTCGGTAACCGCCTTGAGGGTGTCAGCCTCATGTTTGGCATAGCCCTTGACCACCTCCACCAGGTTGGGAACCAGGTCGGCCCGGCGCTGATAGGAAGATTCCACATTGCCCCAGGCGGCGATCACCGCCTCCTCATTGGCCTGCATGGTGTTGTAGCCACATCCGGATAGAAGCCCCAGAAGCACAAGCAGCGGGATTGTTGCAAGAATACGTTTCATGATGATTCCTCCAGTGGTGAGTAATGGTTGCTGTTTTCAGATGTTATTGTTGCGATAGTGCACTTTCAGTACGGTCAGCAAAACATTGCAGAGCAGCGGAATGATGTTGGCCAGAATCAGCGGCAGATCATTAATCAGGATACCGTAGATCATCCAGAGTGCAACTCCGAATGCCAGCAGCAACGGCTGCCAGATGGAGATATCCCTGGCGTGGCGGGTGCTCAGGGTCTTTACGACCTGGGGGATGGCGGCGATGCTGGTCAGCGTCCCGGCCACCAGGCCGATGTGGGTCGGGTTCATGAACGCTTCCTGCCGTCAAAGCCGGTGCTGGCCCAGTCGATCTGGGTGAACATGCCCCGCAGGATGGCCACTTCACGGTTGTCCAGGTCGGCCCGGAAAAGCATCCGGCGCAGCGAGCGCATGATGTGCCCCGGGTTCTGCTCGTTCAGAAAGCCGATCTTTTGCAGGCAGGCATCCATCTGGACGAACAGTGATTCCATTTCGCCCGAGGTTGACAGCGGCTCTTTTCTGCCGCCGCCGGGTGAATCGGCCGCCTTGCCCAGTTCGTAGCAGAAGATCAGTACCGCCTGGGACAGATTGAGGGAGCCGTACTCAGCCGAAGAGGGAATGGTGGCGTGCCAGCGGCAGAGGGCCAGTTCGTCGGTGGTCAGTCCGCTGTCCTCACGGCCGAAGACGATGGCGGCAGGGCAGTCGGGTGAAACCTGTGCCTTGAGCAGGCCTGCCACCTCGGCCGGAGCCAGGATCTCCTGGCGGTACTTGCCGTGTCGCCGGGTGGTGCCGACGGTCAGTGGACAGTCCGCCAGGGCCGAGGCCAGGTCGTCAAACAGTTCAGCCTGTTCAAGCAGGTTTCTGGCTGCTACGGCAAACTTGACCGATTCCGGATGGAATCGGTCACATCCCTTGACCAGTCTCAGTCGCGACAGCCCCATGTTCTTCATGGCCCGGCAGACCATGCCGATGTTGCCGGGGGATTGCGGTTCAACCATGACGATGCTGATGTTATCGCTTGTACAGTTCACTGATTTTTACTCCCTTGAACCCGTCTGGCGCGCATGCGAGTCAGGCGCTGACGGGCAGGTTTTTTGAGGTTCCAGACGTGATAGATATGGACCAGCCAGGCGGCCATGATGAATCCTGCCAGCGCCAGCATCAGGTAATGTTCGTGCTTGCCGACATCGTCCAGAAACAGTGAAGCGCTTTTGCCGAACAGAAAGCCGGCCAGTGAAAAGACGATGGCCCAGGATAAGGCACTGGCCAGGTTGATCCACATGAATGTGCGTGGGGCCAGGTTGGTGATCCCGAGAATAATGGGCAGTACGATGCGAAAACCGTAGGTGTAGCGTGAAAGGAAGGCTACCAGCACGCCGTATTTTTCGATCAGGCGCAGCGCTTCGCGGAATTTGCGGGCAATGGAGTGAAAGCGACGCAGCAGTGTTTTACCCTTGGCACGACCGAGATAGAAATAGAACTGGTCGCCCAGAAATGAGCCGGCAAAAGAGGTCATGATGACGCCGCGCACGTCCAGGTAGCCCTGAAATGCCAGGAAGCCGGCCATGATCAGAATCGCCTCCCCCTCTAGAAAGGTGCCGATGAACAGCACCCAGTAGCCATGGATCTGGAGGTATTCTTTGAGGAGTTGCTGAAAGTGCATGGTGTGGGTTTATAGTGACAGGCGGCCTGCAATCTCAGACCTCATCAAGGCGATCATCTCGTCTATCTTGGCGAAACTGTCGATGTCCTGGGACTCCCGATGGACTTTTTCGAGAAAATCTGAAGTCTTGCCGCTGTCAAAAAGAATACTGCCGCCGCCGGCGTCCTCGAGCAGTCTGTCGATCATTATGCTGCCCTGCTTTGAAAGGTATGCCATGGCGATTTCCCGGAGATCCTCGATCAGTTCAGGCAGCTTTTCTTTTTGCAGCCCAACGTCCTGCACCGGCTGGGGGGGCTTTGCCTCTTGAGGTGGTGATGCTGCCAGATGCGCTGCGGCCGCGTCCCACAATTTCGCCAGATTGAGCATCTGCAGCAGATCCTGCAGCATGAGCTCTTCGAGCGGTTTGGTGGCGCAGACGTATAAACGCGCGCCGGGCAGTGACGCCACTCTGCGCGATTCATCGGGCGAGGTTTCCAGTGCCGGGGCGTCGTCGTGATGGAACCCGAACGCTTGGCCATTTTTGTAAAAGATCAGGGCATGCCGCTCGGGCGTCGAAAAGCGCACCACACCGTTAAGTTCCTGGCTTTTAAGGCGAGCCAGGACGTTCTTTATGTCCACCTGCCTGACTTCATCGCCATTGATCAGTCTGGCACCCTGAATCAGGGCGTGAGCGCACATGGCCAGATCTGCAGTCATACGATAGACGTTGACCGTGCCGCCGGTCCTCAAGATCTTGTCAAACATGAGTACAATGGCTTCAAAGCCGGTTTTGTCCTTTGCATCCTGTTCAGTGCAGACGGCGCCGATCAATTTTCCGGATGCGAAAAGGCAGCTGGCTTCGAACAGAAGGGAGGTGTAGGTGACACAGCCCGTGAAGCCGCCCTTGCCGAGTTTATCCAGCATGTCAGGAAGATTGATCCTTTTTACGGAGACATGCTCATAAAGCGGATTTATCTTTGGCAAAAAATGCATCGATTGCGGTCTCCGGAAAGCTGCGAGCTGTTTGCTGTCAGTGCAGGTAAATTGTTTTTGGCACGACAATCAAATACCGTAATGTATTTTTAGGAGCATGTCAAAAATATTCAAAATTGAGAGCCGGCATGCTGAAAATCGTAATATTACCGGCCTTGTTTATGCTTGACAGTGCTGGGTGGTTACTATAATTTTACAGCGTTTATCTTTGGTATTTTACTTTTTGTTTCGATGCATTGAAAGGGTTGGTCGGTCGTGAGTTCAAAGCGGGACAAGCTCATAGAAGAAGCGCAGCGGATGACGGCGCGCGGACAGCTGGACAAGGCTGTCAAGGCCTACGAGCAACTGCTTGCCCTTGATCCTTCAGCAATAAACCAGCGTCAGAAACTGGCCGAACTGCTCGTCAAGACAGGGCGTTCCGATGAGGCGAGAGCCGAGTTCTTCACCATCGGCAATTATTATGCCTCCAACGGATTTTATCTCAAGGCAATTGCGGTTTTCAAGAAACTGCAGGTGATGTTTCCCGCCGACATCGAGATTACCCTGAATCTGGCCCGGCTGAACGAGAAGCATGGGTTGGCTGCCAATGCCCTGGCAGAATACAAACAGGTCTATGAGTACTTCGAAAAGGTCGCTAATCAGGAAGAAGCGCTCAAAATCCTCGAAAAGATGCAGAATGTCGATATGCAGAATATCGGCATACGGCTCAAGCTGGCTGAGGCCTACTTCAAGGCCGGAAAAAAGGATCTGTCCTATGCCGCGTTTGGGCGCCTGGCTACACTGTTGCAGGAGCGTGGCGACAATGCGGCCTGTAACCGAATCAATACGCGCATTCAGCAGCTTTTTCCTGAAAAATCAGAATTCATGCTCGAGGTGTTGACGGAACAGGTGCTGGGCGGCAAGGCCGCCAGTGCCCTGAATGCGCTGCAGGCTCTGCTGCGCAGCAATCCGCACGACAAGCGTATCTGGAATCTGATCGTTGCCGCCTATCGCAAGACCGGTCAGCAGCAACGGCTCAAGGCCGCCTATCAGCTGTTTATCAAGTTTTTCCCGGATGAGCTGTCGGCCCGCACCGGTCTGGCAGAGTGTCTGGCTGCCGAGAGGGATGTCACGGGAACCCTGGAATGTCTTGAAGCTTTCCCGCCTGATCTTGTTGATCGTCAGGTGGCAGCCGGCCTGGTGGCAGTATATCAGGCGCTCGAATTGATCGACCCAGTCAATATCCGCATCCTGGAAGGTCTGCAGCGCGCCTATCTGGCAGCGGGGGACGAGACTGCTGCCGCGAATCTTGACGTCAAACTGTCTTCCCTGCTATCACTCTCCCGGGGGCAAGGCACGGGACAGCCTGCCGGCCAGGCGGATCGGAAAACGGCTGCTCAGCCTGAGGCTGGTGAGCAGAAGTCGGTTGGCCAGCCCCTAACCGAGGCGGTTTACGAAGCAGAATCTGTTGCTGATGCTGGTGCCGGGCAGCGGTCGGATCTGGCTGTTAAGCCGGTTGAAGTATTAGATTTGAGTGGTGGCGACGAGGATGAGATCGAGATTGAGGTAGAGGTCGATGAGGAAGGCGACTTCGGCGAACTTGGTCCGCTTGAGTTACCGGCGGAGGAAACTGGAGAGGATTGGCTTAATTCGGTCGGCCGAGTCTTTGATGCAATTACCACCGCGCCCAGATCCGTGAAGTTCGGCATTGACCTGGATACAAGCGATGCCCAGTCACACTACGATCTGGGAGTGGCATTCAAGGAGATGGGGCTTTACGACGAGGCGATCAGCGAGTTTCGTCATGCTGCCGGTGACCCGGCCCGCAAGGTTGAGTGTCTGGCACTGCAGGGAGCCTGTCTGCGGGAAAAGGGTGATGTGGTGACGGCTGAGAGTGCACTGCGTTCCTTGCTCAAGCCGGGTTTGGCCCTCAATGATCTCTGCTCAATCAAGTACGAACTGGCGTTGACCTGCGAAGCCGCTTTCAAGGGTGACGAAGCGGCCGCGCTGCTGGAAGAGATCGATCAGGCCTGCCCCGGGTTCCGCGATGTTCGCTCCCGCCTGGATGCAGCCGGTAGCGAACCGACCCTGGATTTTTCCGATGAAGACCTGCAGGGGTTTGAGCTGAACTAATCAGCTCTTGATTCCGGATCCGGAATTATCTGTTGAATCGAAGCAGGGTCGACGGGGTCACTATCCTGAGCGGCGCCCTGAACTGCTCCCCCTGATAGCTTGCAGGCAGCGGCGCAAACGGCGAAGCGTCCCTGATTACCTCGATGATGGCCTGATCCACCTCCGCCGAGCCGGTGCCGGCAGCCAGTCTTACGTCTAGGAGCGTGCCGTCCCGTCCCAGCACCAAGTCGATGATCCCTTCCTGACGTGCACTGTCATTCAAGTTGCTCGCCCTTTGCCACCATCCGGCGTTGATTCTCTCCACCATTTCGAAATAATAGTTGCGTATGTCGTCGCGCAGTGTCTTGCCTTCTCCCAGGCTCCGGAAATAGCCTTTGGCCATGCCGGCCCCCAGGGAAGGTGAAACCGTTTCGGCACTACCATCGACCGCTTGCGCCTTGTCCGTGTCTCTGCCGACTTCCGGCTGTATTTCAGGGGGCTGCTGCTGCGGTACGTTTTGGGGGACCGGTACGTCTGGGGGGAGGGACTGCGGGGTTTCAACCGCTGCCGGCAGTGAGACGTCTCTCATTTCAATGAACGGTATTCTGGTCGCAAATCCGGGCGATGTGCGGGGCTGAAGCAGCATGAAGGCTGTTGCCACGTGAATCAGAAGTGAGCCCGCCAGGCAGAACGTGAAGAGAGTCCGCGGCAGGTTCGACTGCATTACTTTCCCAGCAGCAGGTTCTGTGTGCAAATTCAGATGATGATCCGGTCGCTGGTACAATTGCTGCGAATCCTTCCCTGGTTGAATTAGGTCTTCAGCTGTGTTTTGAAGTAGATGAATAGAGCGGACCGCGAGGTTTCTTATTTCAGCAGGCGGTAAATATAAATAAAAGTTCCTCCGACCGAGAAGCCTGACAACAACCCGGCATAGCGGCTGACGGTTTGAGAAAGCTCGACTCTCAACGGGTACTGGCCAATGTCGGAAGACTCTTCGGTCATCATGGCGATTATATCCTGCCAGTCTCGGTCCCATTGGTAAATCTGCAGGTACAGCTCCGATCCCTTCCAGAGTAAAATGCAGAAGAAGACGATGCCAAAAGCAATGAATCCCTTTGAAATAGTGGAGTCTTTGATGGCCAGGTAGATCTTGCGCACCAGTTCAAGGTTCATGACCGATAGAAAGACCCAGATGGCGTTTTCCACCATTTTGATGTTTCTGAGGGTGTTGGGGCTGGGAGTCGGATTGATCAGCAGAAAGCCGCCCGAACAGGCCAGGATCACCAGCACTGTCAGGTAAACGGTCAGTTTGTTGCCTGATATCTCGAATGTTCGGCAGAAGACGTAATATTCAAGGAAACCGTGGGTGATCATCATGATTGCCACGGTGCCGATGATGGAGTGATAGGCGGAGAGTTTGTAATAGTGCAGCCAGGGATTGATGGTGTAGGCCTGGCTGAGAAAAATCAGGAAGAAGCCGATGGCGATACTTGTCCAGACCCGGGCGTTGCCGATGCTGAAGTGAAAGCTTACTGCTCCGGCCAAACCCCAGAAAATGACCTGGATAATGTCAAATGTCTGCAACTGGCCGAAAAAAGTCAAAAACTGATCCATATGGCCTCCGGTGATAGCATTAAATGTTTTATAAATCTTCCAGCACTGCCGCCGCTATTAACGACAAGAGTTTCTCCTGCATGAGCTTGATTTTGGTCGTGCTGATCAGCAGTTTTGCAGAGCGCTCGATAGCCGCCAGCAGGCTGGAGGTCTTGGTGCTGTCTGCCAGACAGGTGTTGCCTCCCAAACCGGCAATTTCCTTGTCCACGATGCCGCGCCCCACCTTGCCGACGTATTCGATTACAATGTTTTTGATATCTTCTTCCAGCGTCGCCAGCTTGATGCCAATGTCCTTTTTATCGCGCTCTTCGCGTTCCCTGTCGACCTTGCCGGCCTGTGACTGCTGGAGCGCCAGGGCCGAATCCCACAGGTTCTGGACATTGACCACCTCCAGGAGATTTATCCCCATCAGTACCTCGGCGCTCTGGGTTGAGAAGAGATCGATTTTTGCGTCCGGTAGAGATGCTATTTTCTGTGACTCTGACGATGACGTTTCGATGTCATGGGAACCGTCATGGAAAAAACCGAGCGGATTGCCCTCCTTGTAGAAGATCATGGCGGAGCGGTCATCGGTGTAGATCCGCAGGCATCCGTTCATCTGATCGGATTTGATCTTCTCCAGCAGGGTCTTGATGTCGATCAGTTTAAGTTCCTGGGCCTTGTAGCGTATTTCACCCTCAAGCAGGGCGTGGATGCAGATGGCAAGATCTTTAGAGAGCTTATAAACATTCAGGATGCCGCTGCCCGAGGTCTGCATCAGCTGGCACAGATCCGACATTGCTGCCAGGCCGGTTTGACGTACTCCATTCCTATCTTCCAGCAGGGCGCACACCAGTTGGCCCGACTCAAAGACCAGGATGGCAGTGGCGGTTTGAAACACGAAACTGGCGTAGCCGGTAAAACCAGCAGTACTCAGCTTTGTCATGACTTCGGGCAGCTTCAGTTTTGTGGCAGCCAGGTTCTCGAACAGCGGATTACCTTTTGGGAGTAGAAACATCTGCGCCTCCATCAATTGTAAACCTTCATCTAAATCACGGTAAATCAACAGTATTTTATAGATCAAATCGATGGTTGAAGTCAAACTATTCGTGGCTGTAACAGTGCGTAACAGCTGTATTTGCGGACCCATTCACGTTGTTTGGCAAAACGGCTGTCAATCAGCGTGCTATGGCGTCGCAGGCGGTGAAATGGTGTCGTTTTGGGGCGGTAATTGCGGTTTGCGGTCAGGCTGGGAGGTCAGCCGTCCTGCTCTGCTGAAGAAAAACGGCAACAGGCTGAGCCGCATGGCCAGCCCTGTTGCCGTTACAGGTGGGAACTGCAGTTATCAGTAGTTACGTCACTATCGCTATCATGCGGTTTGCGCATCCACCACGGCGATGGCGGCCATGTTGACGATATCGGTGACATCATCACCCCGCTGCAGGACATGCACCGGCTTGCTCATGCCCATCAGGATCGGGCCGATGGTTTCGGCGCCCCCCAGGTGGTGCAGCAGCTTGTAGCAGATGTTGCCGGAGCTTAAGTCCGGGAAGATCAGGATGTTGGCCGGGGTTTTCAGCTTGGAGAAGGTGAAGCCCTCCAGCAGTTCAGGGGTGACGGCGGTATCGGCCTGCATTTCACCATCCACGATCAGGTCCGGGGCGCGCTCCTTGACGATCTCCACCGCCCGTTTGACCTTCTTGGTCTGGGGGTGGTTGACCGAGCCGAAGTTGGAGAAGGAGAGCATGGCCACCCGCGGCTCGATGTCCAGCATGCGCACCTTTTCGGCGGCCAGGATGGCGGTCTCGGCCAGCTCCTCGGCGGTCGGGTCGATGGTGACGGTGGTGTCGGCCAGGAAGTAAACGTCCTTCTTGGAGACCATCATGTAGAGGCCATGCACACTGGAGAGCCCCTGCTGCTTGCCGATTACTTCCAGCGCCGGACGGATGGTTTCCGGGTAGTGGGTATCGATGCCGCCCAACAGAGCGTCGGCATCACCCTGGCGCACCATCATCGAGCCGAAGTGGGTGCGCGACTTGCGGCGCAGGATGCGCTGGGATTCGGACAGGGTCAGCCCCTTGCGCTGACGCAGGTTGTAGAGCTCTTCGGC
>DBMM01000086.1:0-54370 GCA_002298925.1 Geobacter sp. UBA698
CCTCCTGCTGAGTTGTCATGGTTCGACCAGTATCCGGATCTTCTCCAGCAGATCCTCGGCACTAAACGGTTTGGTCACGTATTCGTCCGCGCCCACCTCGATCCCTTTCTTTCTTTCAAGGGTCTGCCCTTTGGCCGTGAGCATGATCACCTTCGTCCCGGCCAGCTGTTCGCGTTCCCTGAGTATCCGGCAGACTTCGTAGCCGTCCTTGCGCGGCATGCTGACGTCCAGCAGGATCAGATCCGGCCGCACGCGCCCGGCCACTTCCAGGGCTTCCTCCCCATCCCGTGCGGTGTGGACCTCGTAGCCTTCCATCTCCAGGATGAATTCGATCGACATCAGGATGTTGGGTTCGTCATCCACGGCCAGAATCTTCTTTGCTCCCATGTTTGCCCCCGTGCTGCAGCTATTTGTCATGAAACGCTGATAATATATATAACATCATTCTGAGGTGATTCATATAGAGCTTGTTATAGGAATCGTGCCGGCAGACGCGGTCAAATTGCACCGCTTGCGCTGGCATCCCGGTTGTGCTACAAGTCAGTTCCATTTTGCTTCCAGCTGTAGGGAAGCCGGTGCAAATCCGGCGCTGCCCCGCAACTGTAAAGGGGGACTTTCATCGCAGGTGGCCACTGTCCGCAGGGATGGGAAGGCGCGCTGAAGGGATGATCCCTGAGCCAGGAAACCTGGCTGGAAGCGTTGATTCCGATTTCATGCAAGATCCGAAATCGGAAGACATCACTCCAACCGTGGGGACGGGAGCGTATTCATGAAACACCGCAATCTGTTGTTGTCAATTGTCCTGCCAGCAGTTCTCCTGCCGTCTCGTTCCTTTGCCATGCATATCTCCGAAGGTATTTTGCCCTTTTCCTGGTCGCTGGTCTGGTTTGCCGCCTCTGCCCCCTTTCTGGCACTGGGGCTGCGCACCCTGTCCCGCCGTTCGGCCCTTGATCTGTCCAGCAAGCCGCTGGTGGGCATGCTGGCGGCGGTAGTGTTCATCATCTCCTGCATGCCGGTACCGGTACCGACCGCCGGGACCTGCTCCCACCCCTGCGGCACCGGTCTGGCGGCGGTGGTGCTCGGCCCGACCCTGGGGGTTGTGGTGGCGGCCGTGGCGCTGCTGATCCAGGCGCTGTTTCTGTCCCACGGTGGACTTTCCACCTGGGGCGCCAACCTGTTTGCCATGGGAGTAGTCGGCTCGTTCGCCGGCTATTTCAGCTTTCGGCTGATGCGCGCCTGCGGCGCCGGACCGGTGCTGGCCGCCTTTACCGCCGGGTTGATGGCCGACTGGGCCACCTATGCCACCACCGCCCTGATCCTGGCCGCCGGCATCAAGGGAACCACTCCCTTCTGGCCGCTGGCCGCCAAGATCGGTCTGGCCTTCATACCCACCCAGCTACCCCTTGGAATCATCGAAGGGGCGATTACGGCCGGCATGGTTTCGCTGCTGAGCAAAAAACGGCCCGATCTGCTGGCCCGTACCGCCCTGGCCGACATTCGGGGGGAGGAAAAGCGATGAAGCGGTCGATGTGGTTGTTGCTGGCACTGCTGATGGTCGGCTGGTCAGGCGGGGGAGTGCGGGCCGAGGAAAAGTGGCCGGGGGTCGACGAGGCCGTGGTCAAGAAGATTGCCCGGGAACAGGGGCGTGAGGCCCGTGCGCCGCTGATCAACACCGGCGAGGGGGATCTGCAGCTGTTTGTCTTTCTGCTGGCCGGTGTGGTGGGCGGGTTTGCGGCCGGCTACTACTGGCGCATGCTGCTGGAAGGGAAAAAGCGGGATTTGAAATAACACGGAGGCTGTTTTCTCCGTGTTATTCAACCGTCTTCTTGGGGTTTAATTATTTCTTGCCTTTGGGTGGACGCGCCCCCGCCGACGGTTTGCGGCGCTCCCCGCCAAAGGGGCGTTGCTTGATCTGCTGCGTCTGCGGCCGGGCTTCGCTGACGGTGATCACCTTGTCGATCAGCAGTGCGCCGTCCAGATCCACAATGGCCGCTTTGGTCTGTTCCGCCGTCGCCATCCTGACATAGCCGCACCCCTTGAATTCCCCGGTTTGAGCGTCTGTGATCAGATGAACCGACGTGACCGTTCCCACGATTGAAAAGAGCTTGCGGATATCTTCCTCTCCCGCGTTTTGCGATATTTTCCCAACGTAAAGTTCCTTGTTCTTGCTCATCTGCTGCTCCTTATCGTAATTGTAATTTTCCGGATTTTTCAGTTTTTCAGTATCAGCTGTTGACCTGCCGCAGGAATTCCAGGCTCTTCAGGCGTCGACCGGCATGGGCTGCCACGGCCTCGTCCAGCAGGGTGCCGGCCTGCTCCAGGGCCTGCTGCGGAAAGGCGATCAGGCCGAAGGTGCCGGTTGCCAGGCAGGAGCGCATGATCTTCAGGGTGAGTTCCTCCAGGTGTCGCCCGCTGGCGGCACAGAACCGGCAGGCCAGTTCTCCCCCCTCCAGCAGCAGCGCTCCGGATTCTCCGAAAAGATTGCCGCAGCGGCTGCACCCCTCCAGTGAGGGGCGATAGCCGAGGATGTTGAGCAGGTTGAGCTCGAAGAAGCGCCGGTCATCTTCACCGGCAGTTGCCGCTTCCAGGTGTTCGAAGTAGGCCGCCAGCAGGCGGAAAAGCCGCGGCAGGGGCTGCCCCTCCGGGGTGAGGGCGTCCGCCAGTTCGCAGGCGTAGAGGGCCTGGGCGATGCGGTTCAGGTCAAGGCGTATGCCGGGATAGATGTTGCGGATGTCGGCCTGCTGCAGACCCGAGAGCCCCGCTTTGAGCCTGAGCTGGGCATCGATTCTGGCAATTGGTTCCAGGGCCGCCCCGAAGCGCTTGCGGCTCTTGCGGGCTCCCCGGGCAAAAGCCTTGAGCCGGCCATGTTCCAGGCTGAACAGCGACACGATCCGGTCGCTGTCGCCGTAATCCCGGGCAGAGAGGACAAAGGCCTGCAGTTTCTCGGCCTGCATCGCCTCAGTGCGCCTCGCTCCAGTTGGCGCCATGGCTGATGTCAACCTTGAGCGGCACCTTTAGGGGCACCGCCCGGGACATCTCCTGCTCCACCAGCAGCTCCATCCGCAGCAGTTCTTCCTGCGGCACCTCGAACACCAGTTCGTCATGGACCTGCATGATCAGGCGGCTTTTAAGCTGTTCCGCACGGATGCGCCGGTCGACCCGGATCATGGCCGCCTTGATGATGTCGGCCGCCGAGCCCTGGATCGGGTAGTTGATGGCGTTGCGCTGGGCAAAGGCGCGCACGTTGCCGTTGCTGCTGGTGATATCCGCAATCGGCAGCCTGCGCCCCAGCAGGGTGGTGACAAAGCCGTTTTCCTCGGCCTGGCGGATGCAGGCATCCAGGAATGCGATCGCGCCGCTATGGCGCTGTTTATAGGCATCGATGAACTCTTCGGCTGTCTTGCGGGCAATGCCCAGCTGTTTGGCCAGACTGAAGGCGCCCTGTCCGTAGATGATGCCGAAGTTGATCGTCTTGGCTTGGCGGCGCATTTCCGGGGTGACCATTTCGGGAAACAGGCCGAAAACCTCGGCGGCGGTGCGGGTGTGGATGTCTTCGTCATTGGCAAAGGCGTGGCAGAAGACCTGGTCGCCGGAAAGATGGGCCAGCACCCGCAGCTCGATCTGGGAGTAGTCCGCGGCCAGGATGACATGGTCGGGGGGCGCGATGAAGGCGTGGCGGATCAGACGTCCCTCGTCGCTGCGGATGGGGATGTTCTGCAGGTTGGGGTCCGATGACGACAGGCGGCCGGTGCTGGTGACGGTCTGGTTGTAGGAGGTGTGCACCCGTCCGGTGCGGGGATTGACCAGGCGGGGCAGGGCATCACTGTAGGTGGATTTGAGCTTGGCCAGTCCGCGGTAGTCCAGGATCAGCCGGGCAATTTCATGCTCTTCGGCCAGGGTAGTCAAGACCTCGTTGTCGGTGGACCAGCCGGTCTTGCCCTTGTTTTTCTTGCCGGACTGCAGCCCCATCCGTTCGAACAGCACCTCTCCCATCTGTTTGGGGGAGTTGAGGTTGAAGGGGCCGCCGGCCAGTTGGGAGATGCGCCCTTCCAGCTCCTTCAGCCGGACGGAGAAATCCGCCGACATGGCGGACAGTATCTGTACATCCAGCAGAACGCCATGGTTTTCCATCTCGCCCAGGATCGGTACCAGCGGCATCTCCAGGTCGTGGAACAGCGTGTCCAGGCTTTTCTCCGTCAGAAGCGGTTCGAACTTGCGCCGCAACAGCCAGGTGGCGTCGGCATCTTCGCAGGCGTAGCGGCTGGCCTCCGCGATTGCCACCTGGGAGAAGTTTTTCTGATCCTTGCCGCTGCCGGTCACCTCGCTGTAGCTGATCATCTTGTGGCCGAGGTGCTCCAGGGAGAGGGCATCCAGGCCATGTCCCTGGCGGGCCGGGTTGAGGACGTAGGAGGCCAGCATGGTGTCGAACCAGACCCCGGCCAGGTGGATGCCGTTGGTGGCCAGTACCTGCAGGTCGAACTTGATGTTCTGGCCGACCTTGCGCAGGGCGGGGGTCTCCAGCAGCGGGCGCAGTCGCTCAAGGACTGCGGTGCCGGGAAGCTGGTCCGGGGCAAGAGCGGTGACCGCCATGCTGTCGAATAAGGTTCCGTTTGATGGCGCGCTGCCGAGGACATGCCCCACCGGCAGATAGTAGGCCTCATGGTCCCTGAACGAGAAGGAGAGCCCGACTATTTCGGCCTGACGCGGGTCAAGGCTGGTGGTTTCCAGGTCCAGGGCGAATTCTCCCGCCTGTTCCAGGTCGCCGGCCAGTGACTCCAGTTCCTCCCGGGTCGTCACCGTACGGTAATTTTCAGCGGATAGGGTTGATCGTCCGGTCAGTTCCTTGATCAGCGTAGTAAAGCCGTACTGCTTGAAAAAAGCGTTCAGGGCTTCGCGGTCCGGTTCCCTGGCGGTCAGCTCTTCCAGGCCGATTTCGAGCGGCACGTTGCGCTCGACGGTGGCCAGGCGGCGGGAGAGCAGCGCCTGCTCCCTGAATTCGCGCAGTTTTTCCCCGTTTTTCCCCTTGACCTCGCTGGCCCGTTCCAGCAGCTGGTCCAGCGAGCCGAACTCCTGGATCAGTTTGGTGGCGGTCTTCTCGCCGATGCCCGGCACGCCCGGGATGTTGTCGGAGGAATCCCCGGCCAGGCCAAGGATATCCGCAACCAGCTCCGGTCCCACCCCGAAGCGTTCGATCACTTCGGCGATTCCGGACTCCTTGGCCTTCATGGTGTCCAGCAGCGTGACCCTGTCGGTCACGATCTGCATCAGGTCCTTGTCGCCGGTGACCACCACCACCCGGCCGCCGTTGCCGGCAAAACGTTCGGCCAGGGCAGCGATGATGTCGTCGGCCTCGAACCCCTCCAGTTCCAGGGAGGGGATGTTGAAGGCCCGCACCACCTCGCGGATCGGTCCCATCTGGACACGCAGGTCGTCGGGCATGGCGGCGCGATTGGCCTTGTATTCCGGGTACAGCTCCGTGCGGAAGGTGATCCGGCCGGCATCGAAGACCACGGCCACATGCCGGGGATTGCAATCCTTGAGCAGCTTGAGCAGCATCTGGATGAAGCCGTATATGGCGTTGGTGGGGAATCCGCAGGGTGACGAGAGGTGGCGGATGGCGTAGTAGGCCCGGTAGATGTAGGAGGAGCCGTCAACCAGGTAGAGGGTTTCATTGTTCATGATGGTATGTCCGTCCGGGTCTCTTCGCGGGTGAACAGGACAAAGGCCATGGAAGGTCTTCGGCTGGACTCGCGCATGGCAAACTGCAGGCTGTCGAAACGCCACCCCTTGGAGTTCCATTCGTTGAGAGTATCTTGGATGGCCTCTTCGGTGACGGTACCCAGTTCGATTACTTTATAGGTCAGCATGAATCGCACCTCGTTTTATTTCTGTCATAGTAGCCAAGTGCCAGATTGTCCACAAGCAGAAATAAAAAAGGCGGCTCCAGGGCCGCCTTGGTTTCATTCGTGATGGTGAATCGGAATTATTTCTGGAAGCCGAGTTTGGCTGAAATCTCTTCCGAAGCCTTGATCGCCATGGGGATAAGTTCCGTATCCATGCGCTCGTCGCTGAAACGCATGGATGGGCCGGATATACTGACCGCTCCGATGATGCGGCGGGTATAGTCGCGGATTGGTGCGCTGACGCACCTGACTCCGATATCCAGCTCTTCGTTGTCAATGGCGAAACCCTGTTCGGCAATCACCTTGAGCTGACGCTTGAGTTCGTCACGGTCGGTGATGGTGTTGCTGGTGTAACGCTTGAGTTCCTTGGTCGGCAGGTAGTTTTCCAGTTCCTCGTCACTCATGAAGGCGATCTGGATCTTGCCGGCGGCGGTGCAATACGCCGGCAGGCGTGAGCCGACCCGCGTTACGACCCGGACGGTCATGTCGGTTTCAACGGCATCCAGATAGATGATGTTGAAGTCCTTGAGGATGGCGACATAGGTGGTTTCGTTGCATTCCTTGACAAGCGCTTCCAGTACCGGTTTGGATTGGCGCAGCAGCCCCATCTGGCGGATGAAGGTCTGGCCGAGTTCCAATGTTTTCAGTCCAAGACGGTAGTTTTCCGTAACCCGGTTCTGTTCTATGTAGCCGCGGGATTCCAGTGTGGCCAGCAACCTGAAGACGTTGTTTTTATGCAGCTTGAGTCGTTTGCTGAGTTCGGTGACTCCCAGTTCGTCCACTTCTCCGTGAAACTGTTCGAGAAGATCCAGGGCATGAGAAACGGCCTGGATGAGATAATCTGATTTTTCTTTTTTTGCCATGATGGTGTCCTGTGAATTCTGATGTATTTGTGATGTTTACAGTTTTTTCAACGTACCGAAACAATTGGCTAAAAATAGCACAAGATTAAAAAGCCAGTCAAGATGCTTATGTTTGGAAAATCATAGAATAATGTTTTATAGTTGTCAAGCGGGAATAAAGCTTTTATATTTCATTGTGATAAGCTATCGTTATAGTTATTGTTATCCGCACTTAAATTAAAAAAATACAAGAGAGTGGGCATGCTGAACCTCAGTAAGAAAATTCTGGTCGCTATCGATGGCTCGCCCCAATCCGATAAAGCCGCGGAAGAAGCGGTCAGGATTGCAGCCGGCAACCGGAGTCAGTTTCCAAGTCGCATTTATGCCATGCTGATATTGCCCAACGCCCCCACCGCCACCTATTCCGATTTCGTGCCGACGGCTCCGCCCACTGAAACGGAGAAATGGAATGATCTGCGGCGGCAGATTTTTTATGTGATCGAAAAGTGCGCCCTTGAGCATGCCGTCCCGCTCGAAATGGTAGTGGAATATGGAGAACCGTCCGAGAAACTGCTGGATTTTGCCAGGAAAGAGCAGGTGGACCTGATTGTTATCGGCAGCTCCGGCAAAGGGTTTCTGCAGCGGCGCATCAAGGGCAGCGTTTCACATAAGGTTGCCAGTAGTGCCAATTGTTCGGTATATATAGTCAGGTAGCCATCGTTAATCAGTAAGAATCTGCAAAAAAAATCCCGTATAGGAAGGTTCAGTTTAATGGATGTTCGTAAAGTTGTCGGTCTGACCCTGCTGGTTGTTCTTTTTCTCTTGCCGTTGTCCGCTTTCGCCGGCAATGATTTCCGCGTACCGATTCTTCTCTATCACCGCTTTGGACCAACCGTGGCCGATGGCATGACCATCACCACGCCGGTGTTCGAGACACACATGAAATATCTCCATGACAACGGTTACAGCGTGATTCCGCTCCGTCAGCTGATCGACCATTACCGTGGCAAGGGGCCGGCGCCCAGGCCGAAGTCGGTGGTGATTGTCGAGGATGATGCCCATAAATCCGTTTACAGCGACATGCTGCCCGTTATCCGCAGGTATCGCTATCCGGTGACGGTTTTTACCTATCCCTCTGCCATTTCAAACGCCAAGTACGCCATGACCTGGGATCAGCTGCGGGAGCTTAAGAAGACCGGCCTGTTCGATGTTCAGTCCCACACCTACTGGCACCCCAATTTCAAGCGCGACCGAAAGAAACTGAAACCGGATGCCTTCGAGAAGCTGGTGGTGACCCAACTGCAGAAATCAAAAACAAAAATTGAAAAAGAGCTGGGAGGGCCGGTCGACATGCTGGCCTGGCCGTTCGGCATCTACGACGATTATCTGCTGAAGAAGGCCGCCGAGGCCGGGTACATCGCCACATTTACCATCGAGCGGCACCATGCCTCGGCTGGTGACAGCATCACCAGGTTGCCCCGCTATCTGCTGGTCAATGCCGACAGCGGCAAGGCCTTTGCGCAGCTGTTGGAAGGCAATGCCGTCAAGCGCAATGTGGTCTACTGATGAGTGACGAAACACCGAAAAAACATCCCTGCTCCGACTGCGCTTTCTGTCAATGGTGCTCGGATGACCGCTGCCGGCTCTGTCTGCAGCGCGGCGGCTGTCGTAAAAAACTCTCCCAGGCCGAGCAGATCGCGCTTTACGAGAGTCTTAATCGGTCGCAGGATGACTCTTCCCGCTGAATGGGATGCGACTGGGCACGCGAATACAACAAAAAAGGCAGCCGGCGGCTGCCTTTTTTGTTGATAAACTGTTGATGCAAGGTTATTTCCCGGCCAGCTCTTTGGATCTGCTGCAGGCGGCATGCACGGCATCCATGATTGTGCCGCGGAAACAGCCGCTCTCCAGGGCATGAACAGCGGCGATGGTTGTACCGCCGGGCGAAGTGACTTTTTCCCGCAGCAGGGCCGGATGCTCGCCGGTTTCGACCACCATGCGCGCCGCTCCGATCACGGTCTGCACGGCCAGTTCGGAGGCCACATCCCGCGGCAGTCCGTTATGCACTCCGGCATCGGAAAGGGCCTCGATGAAGGTGTAGACGTAGGCCGGACCGCTGCCTGACAGTCCGGTAACGGCATCCATCAGCTTTTCCGGGACAGTGACCACCGTTCCGACCCTCTCAAAAATCGCGCGGGCCGTATCCAGGTCGCTGCTGCCGGCTTTTCTGCCGGTACAGATGGCTGTGGCTGCCGCCTGGATCAGGGCCGGCGTGTTGGGCATGGCGCGTACCACCCTCACGCCGTTGGTAAGAGAGTCCTCGATGAATCCGGTGGAAACTCCGGCCATGATCGAGATGACCTGTTTATCGGATGAAATGACCGCTTCAAGGCCGGTCAGAACGCTGGCGGCCATCTGCGGTTTGATTGCCAGTATAATGATGTCAGCCCGGCGAGCCACATCCAGGTTGTCGTCACTGACAATTGTGCCGTATTCCGATGAGAGAAAATCCCGGCGCAGTTGCAGAGGTTCGGCCACCATGATGGCATCAGCCGGAACCCTGCCGTTCAGCAGACCCGTGATGATGGCTTCGGCCATATTGCCGCCACCGATGAATCCTATCTTTTTGCCGTCCAGCATGGTCATAATCCCCCGTGAATGAAGTGCAGCATGAAATCGTTATTGTCCGCCGCTTTTGGTGATCATCATCACGCCGATGCAGACCAGTACCGTTCCGGCCCAGCGCAGCGGCGAGACCACCTCGCCCAGAAAGTACTGGGAGAGAAAGGCCACCAGCACGTAGTTGAGCGCCTGCATGGGCAGGGCTACCGACAGATCTTCCCAGGAAAGCACCGCCAGCCAGAGAAAAAAGAAGACAGCCAGCATGGAGGTGCCGAAGATCAGTTTCGGGTTGGTCAGGGCCCGCAGGGCCGCATCCATGATGCCGCGCAGGTTCATGGCCGAAATGTCGCCCATCTCCTTCATGCCCTTGGCCAACAGTATGTCACCCACGGTCCCGGCGCTTACCGCCAGGAACATGACAATCACAGTCTTAAACATTATATTTCAGGTCTCCTCGATAGTTAACCAGCTTGATGTCCAGTTTTTTCAGTTTTTGCGCGACGGCTGGGCTGGTAATGGCGGCCAGTTCCTCGCCGTGGCGGTAGTCCGGCATGCGGCGGGTGATCTCGGCATCCGGCAGCAGTCCGGGGTGGAAGTAGATCTCGGTTGTCTCCGCGGTCAGTCCATCCAGGATGTTGAGAATGTACTCCTCGGTCATGCGGCCCGAGTTGAGTACGCCCTTGACCTCGCCGGCGTAACGGATGCCCGCTTGGTCCAGCGTTGGTAGGCAGTTGTTGGCCAGCGATCCGAAAATGACCCGTTCGACACTCTTGCCCAGGCGCCGCTGGCGATCGAAGCGCAGGTTGTGGGACAGCCGCTCCCGGGAAAGGCGGAAGCTGGTGATGCCATGGGCCTGCATCAACTCGGAGAGGATCCTGAAGACCGTGGGATGCATGTGGATGTTGAGGTGTCCGTCCACGTGGGTCAGCGGGATTCCGGCATCAACTACCTTGACGATCTGGGCTCCGATCTCCCGCTTGAGCTGGGTATACAGGCCCCTGTCGAAAAAATAGCGCATTCCGGCCGCAACCGGGTTGTCCGTGAAACTACCCTGTTTGTCCACCAGTTCGGGAATCCTGTCAGGCGGCAGCACCGCCTGCCCCTGCACCAGCGTCAGGTGCAGGCCCACCTGCAGGCCGGGGTTGCGTTTGGCAATTTCAACCGCTTCGTCAAAGGCGCCGCCGCCCGGCATGATCGAGGCGCAGGTCAGGATGCCCTGGCGCCAGGCCTGTTCGACGGCCCGGTTGACGCCGCTGGAGAGCCCGAAATCATCGGAGGTGATAACGATTTTTTTCATGAATGACGGTTATTTGCAGTCAGAGCAGGATTCTTTGCGTTTGCGCATGTAGGCCAGATACTGCTTGCCTTCCTTGAGCAGTTTGCGGCGCTCGTCACCGTCCATGATCATGCGGCCGATGCTGCGCAGGATGTATTTGGGGCGGAAGTAGAACTTGTCGTAGAACTCCTCCACCGAGTTGAAGATTTCCGCATTGGAGAGATGCGGGTAGTTGATCACGCACTTCTGGTGGCCGCTCTCATCCAGGAAATTATCCGACGCGATCCAGCCCTGCTGCTTGCAGAGGTCGTAGAACTCCGTGCCGGGATAGGGAGAGGCCAGGGAGGCCTGGATCGAGTTGAGATCCATGTCTTTGGCAAATTTAATCGTCTCCTGGATGGTCTCTTTGGTTTCGCCAGGCAGACCCATGATAAAGGCGCCGTGGATGGAGAGTCCCAGCTTCTTGCAGTCCTTGGTGAACTGGAGCGCCTGCTCCTTGGTGACGCCTTTCTTGATGTTCTTGAGGATCTGGGCATTACCGCTCTCGAATCCGACCACCACATGGCGCAGGCCGGCCTCGCGCATGATCTTGAGCGTCTCGTAGTCGCAGTTGGCGCGGGCGTTGATGGTCCAGGAGATGCCCAGCGGTTTGATCAGGCGCGCAATTTCACGGGCATGTTCCCGGTTGGCGGTGAAGGTGTCGTCATCAAAGGAGAGTTCCCGCATCTCGGGAACATTTTCCACGATCCATTTGATCTCCTCGTAGACGTTCTGCGGGCTGCGGGTGCGCATCCGCTGGCCGGAGAAGGTCTGGGGCCAGAGGCAATAAATACATTTGGACGGACAACCGCGGCTGGAGTAAATCGAGACGTAGGGGCTTTTGAAGTGCGGGATGACATATTCCTTGATCGGCAGATCACGCTTGTAGATCGGGGCAACAAACGGCAGCGCATCCAGATCTTCGATCATGGGGCGGTCAGCGGTATGGACAATCTGTCCGTCCTGCAGGAAGCTGAGGCCGTCGACCTTGTCCCAGGAGCGCCCTTCGCACAGTTCCTTGGTGGAATAGTCGAATTCACCCCGGCAGACGATGTCGATGGCGCCTTTGCCGGCCCTGAGGGACTCCTCGGGCAGGATGGTCACGTGCGGCCCAGTCAGGACGGTAACGATATCCGGCTTGACCGCCTTTATGCGCCGGGCGGTCTCGATGTCGATCATCAGGGTGGGGGTGGAGGTATACATCACTACCATGTCGAACTCTTTGGCAATTGTCAGGCAGTCTTCCAGGGTGAATTTCTGTACCGGCGCATCCACCACGCGGCTGCCGGGGATCATGGCAGCAGGAAAACAGAGCCAGGTGGGATACCAGAAAGAGGTTACCTCGCGGGAAGCCTGATAGCGCGCGCCAGCGCCGCCGTCAAAGTCTTCGAAGGTGGGAGGATTGAGAAAAAGCGGTTTCATTGCAACTCCTTGAATTTGCGTAAAGTTGTAAAAATAGAAGTTTTTCTGAATTAAGTCAAGTGTTATGAACCCACGAGCCGGTGGTGTGTTCCGGTTGATGGCTTTGAGCCGTACGGGCAAATCTGGTCGTGGGGATTGTAGGTCAGGCTGTTCGAGGGGGGCAGGGGGCTGAAGACGATGGTACAAACAGGCATGGGCACTCGCGTTTGGGGTGCCCATGTCTTGTTTAATGCTGGTGAAGAATACTATTTCTTGACAGGTTTGGTTGCTGCTTTGGCAGCATCCTTGGCTGGCTGCTTGGCGATGATCTGGTCGTGTACTTTGTCGTAGGCCGGACCCGGCAGGATGTTGCGGGATTTGAGCTGGGCCTTGTTGGCGTAGGGGCGGCCGGCGATGATCTTGGCGGCATAGGTGTCGCCGATGCCGGGGACTGCCTTCAATTCTGCTTCACTGGCGGTGTTGATGTCGACCAGAGTGCCCTTGGCAGCAGTTTTGGTGTCTGCAGCAGCACCTTTGGCTTTTTCTTTAGCGCTCTTGGCGGCGGCCTTGGTGTCGGCAGCCGTGCCTTTTACGCCGGCCTTGGTGCTGTCAGCCGAAGACTGTACGGCGCCCTTGACGTCGGGGGTTTTGACTGTGGCGTCGACCGCAAGCGCAAGGTTGGCGGAAACGAGCATAGCTGTGGCGGCCAGGATGGATCTGATGAGTCCTTTTTTCATGAACTACCTCCTTGAAATGTGAATGTGCCTGTTTAGCAGTCGTTAATAAGCTTGTCAACAGATTATCAGCGGCTGTTAGCGGCCCAGCAGCCATCTGTACAGGTTGAGGGCCAGCCGGCGGTTGTTAAAGTGCATAAAACGCATTCCTTTCAACGAGATCAATTTTGCCTTTTACTGCTCTGCATGCACAGAAAATGCAAGTTTTCTTTTCATGTTGCCATGGAATATGGTATTTGAGAGAGATAACACCTGATGTCAGCGCACATCTCATCATATCCAAGGAGAATCAGTAATGAGCCAGAAAAAAGCGGAACTTACCTTCAAGTACATTTTCAATTACGGCTACAACCCGTCCTATGTCAACGGCGCCCAGGGTGGCTTTTCGCCGCGCGGCGAGATGGTGATCAACTTCTACCTCGAACGTCAGCCGCTGCCCGAGGCCATCAGCCACGAAATCACCCCGGAAGGCGCCATCGGCCGCGAGATTTCCGTTGAACCGGAGGATCTGGCCAGCAGTATGGTCCGTTTTGTTGATACGGGCGTGGTAATGAGCTACGAGAACGCCAAGGTTTTTCATGCCTGGATGGGTGACAAGCTGCGTGAAGTCGAGGAACTGCACAAGGCCCGCACCGAGTTTGAAAGCGCTCAGGCCGTGGGACAGGCTTGATGTCCATGGGGATGCCAGGAGCAGCTGAGGCAGATATGCAACTGAAGCCGGGAGTGCTGGTTCTGTTTGCAGTCCTGCTCCTGCTTGTATCGCAGGCCTCGGCCTTTTCCATTCCGGAACGGCTTGAGTTCGAGGTCACCTACACCGGCATTCCGGCCGGAAGGGCGGTACAGGAGGTGACTCAGGTCGGCAGCGAGATTCATATCGTCTCCACCGCCCGTTCGGCCGACTGGCTGAATCTGTTTTTTCCGGTGGATGACAGGATCGAGTCGGTGCTGGTAGCCGGCGCGCCGCCTCAGCATATCGGTGTGCCGCGCGTGTACCGCGAACGTATCCGTGAGGGCGGGACCCGCTACCACAAGGAAGCTCTCTTTGACCGGGATAAACTGGAGGTCGTTACCAAGGACTTGCTGAAGAAAACCGAGAAGAACCAGAAGATCACGGCGAGTACCTATGATACCATGTCCAGTTTCTATTATTTCCGCACGGTTGCCCTGCAGGTGGGCGCATCCACCTATATCGACATCTTCGACTGCAAGAAGCTCTGGAACACCGAGGTGCAGGTGTTGCGGCGGGAGGAGGTCCAGACCCCGGTGGGGCGCTTCAAAACCGTCGTGATCAAGCCGATCCTGAAATCGGAGGGGATCTTTGCCCGCACCGGAGATATGTTCATCTGGTTGACCGATGATGAGCGCCGCATACCGGTGCAGATGAAGTCCAAAGTAAAGATCGGCAGCATCACGGCGACCCTGGTCGGGGGGAGTTACTGGCCTGACAAGAAGTGATGTTCCCGGTTGATAAGATGAAATTGAAAAGCCCGCGTCAAGCGGGCTTTTTTGTGCCTGTGCCGATTTTTCACCGGGAATATGTCCTGCGCAGCAACAACAGCAGCAGAGCGGCCAGCAGTGTGGCAGCGACGGCGAACACGCCGATGATTCTGCGTTGGCGGTGCTCGCTATCAATCTTGTCCAGTACGGTCTTCAGTGCCGTGAGTTCAAGGGCTATCTTGGCCGATTCGTCTTTGACCTTGACCGTGTCCACCTCGTGAAACAGGCTGCGATAACGGTTGCGCTGGGAGAATAGTCGCTTCTCGAGGGGCAGCGTATCAACACCCTGGCCTTTGAAACTCTCCAGGCGGCCTGCCAGGGAGCTCAGAGTGTTTTCGGTCTGCTCCATGGCCTGGCGGATCGTACGGGCACGATCGTAGCTGTGGCATTGCGTGCAGCTCTTCTCGTTGATCAGGTCGAGGGTCGCCTTGCGGATTTCGTGGCTGCCATGGCAGGTCACGCAGGTCGGGCCGCCCTGGCCCAAGGCGCGGCCATGGGCGCTGGTGATGAAATCGCCCTTGATGCCGATATGGCAGCGGCCGCAGAAAGCGGGGATGCCGGTTTCCCGGGGGGCACCGAGAAAACCACGTTCCGGATTCATGGCGTTGGCCGCGTCCTTGGGATCACCGCCATGGCAGTTGTGGCAGGAGATGCCGTTTTCGGCATGGATGCTCCCTTGCCAGGGTTTGACCGGTTTCAGCGCCCGGCCGGACTGGGTGCTGTGACACTGGACGCAGACGGTCTCACCCTGGGCCATGGCGGGCGCGACCGGCGCCAGAGTCGCCATGATGACCACAACTATCGCCTTCCAACCGTAGATCAGCTTTCCTGGCAGGTTCATGAGTAGTGCCCCCATATCGTCAGGCCGATCCAGACCGCGATGCCGCCGATGGAACAGGCCAGAAAGAGCGGTCGCTTGAGCGGATGCCGCTCCCGGCCGCGATCAATAAAAGGGAGCAGGGCCAGAAATGTCATGGCAACACCCTGGGCCGTCAGACCGAGCAGTTCACTCGGAAAGATCTTGAGGGTCTGGTAGTTGGCGAGGAAATACCACTCCGGCTTGATGTGGGCCGGCGTCTGGAAGGGATTGGCCGGAATGAAGGCGTCTTTCGGGAAGAAGATAAACGGGTTGAAGAATACCACCAGCAGCAGAAACGCCAGGTAGAGGCAGATCGAGATCAGATCCTTGACGACAAAGTTGGGAAAGAAGGGGATGCCATCGGGATGGTCTTCGTAGCGGTAGCGGTCTCCCTGCCACTGGTTGCCCGTGTCGCTCAGGCCGAAAGGGGGGGCTGACACGCCGACCCGCTTGAGCAGGAACAGATGCAGTCCGACCAGGGCACCGATGCCGAGCGGGATCAGCGCCACGTGCAGGGCAAAGAAGCGCCCCAGGGTCTGGGGGCCAACCAGTTTGCCGCCCCGCAGGAATTCCACCAGAAAGCCTCCCACGACCGGGATCGCTCCGAAGCTGTTGGTGGCCACGGTGGTTGCCCAGAAGGAAAGCTGGCTCCAGGGAAGCAGATAACCGGTCAGGGAGATGGCCATGACCAGGTTGAGCAGCATGAAGCCGGACAGCCAGCTCAGTTCGCGCGGCCGTTTGTAGCTGCCCATGAACAGCACC
Organism: Geobacter sp. UBA698; assembly: GCA_002298925.1. Classification (GTDB taxonomy): domain Bacteria; phylum Desulfobacterota; class Desulfuromonadia; order Geobacterales; family Pseudopelobacteraceae; genus Pelotalea. Next base: position 15,936 of record DBMM01000086.1, read on the forward strand.
GAAAGCATGTGCAGGATCAGTACCAGCACCATCAGGTTCGAGCCGACCGCGTGGCACATGCGGATCAGCCAGCCGAAGGGTACCTGGTTCATGATGGCGGTGACGCTGGCAAAGGCCTTGTCGGCGTCGGGCACATAGTAGACCAGCAGCAGGATGCCGCTGACTACCTGCAGCGCCAGGGCGAACAGCAGCACGCTGCCCAGGGAGTACCAGCCGTTAATGTTGGCGGGCAGACGGTAGCCGGTCAGTTCCTGCTCCAGGATCTCGTCCGCGCCGATGCGCACATTCAGCCATCTGTATATTTTTTTCAGGAACGGCATCTCTCCTCCCAAGATCAATTCGGCCGACGGCTGCTGGCTGCTAGCCAACTACGATGCTGTCGCCGCTCACCACAAAGGGCAGTTTTTCAAGCGGTTTGGGGGGCGGTCCGGCCAGTACGGCCCCCGCAACGGAGAACAGACCGCCATGGCAGGGGCAGAGGAACTGGTCCTGCCCCTTCTGCCACTGGACGATGCACCCCAGGTGGGTGCAGACGGCCGAAAAGGCGGCCAGGCTGCCACTCTTGCTTTTCACCAGCACGGCGGCAGTGCCGTTCAGTTCGAAGTACTTGGCGCCCCCCTCGGGGATATCAGCCAGCTGCAAGGTTATCTTCTGCCCGCTTTCGGCGGACCTGGACGGGGCCAGATAGCGGAAAAGCGGGTAGAGCGTCGCACCGCCCGCCGCGGTAGCCAGGGCTGCCAGGCTGACAGTCAAAAATTTCCGCCTGCTTGAAATATCCATCGGATCTCTCCGTAATTGTGATCGGTCATCGGGACTGCTCATGGGTTTGAATCAATATAACAGTGCCATTGGAATGTGATTTGTCAATAACTTTGCTGGTGGGTCTGCCGGGGAAGAGAGGGGGGAAGTAAGGTCAATCCTTGCAAAAATACTCCCCCAGAACGCCGCGACTGTGTTCGTCGTCATGGCAGTGGCTGCAGAGGTTCTCCCAGTTGCTGCCGTCGGGCGGGTTGTTGTGGTGGTTGCCGTCTTTGTGGTGGACGGTCAGCTGGTTCAGGTTGGCGGCATCGAATTCGCGGCCGCACTTGGCGCAGACCGGTCCATGGATCTTGAGGGACTTGGTCCGGTAGTTGCTGTTGCTGTCCACCTCGCCCCGCATCTTTTTCAACAGGGCAGCGGCCTCATCGGGAGTGGGGAGGGTAACGGTACGGGGGGCTCTGGATTTCATGTTAACGTTTCCTTGCTCGTTTTTTGTTTCATATTACACAGGGATCTTGCTTTACGGCAAGTCGTAAAGCCGTTTCCTGTATGATTAGCAGTCACCCTGTATAGAAGATAATCATATCCGTCGCTACTCCCCTGTTCAGTACGAATGGCATAACTACCCCAGTGCGCTGGATTAAAGGTTTGGCGAGCGTTATTGCCGGTTGGCATGGATAATGTATTTACCAGAGCACGGTGACCGGAAGATTTGTCACCGCAACAACCATCAAACTCTGTCGACCAGGCACCCACGCCCCGCTCTCAGCCATGAGATGCGGGGCGTTTTGTTTGAATCCGTTGTTTGCTGGAGAATACGATGTCAGGCATGAATGGAGCACGCGGCTCAAAAGGCCGGGGATCATGGCCGGCTGTTTTCAGTTGCCATGAGGCGCCTCGTTTCGCCACCCCGATACAGGCTGGTGTCCACTTCAACGGACGGGAGAGACTCACATGAGACAGATTGCGATTTACGGAAAAGGCGGTATCGGCAAGTCAACAACAACCCAGAATACGGTGGCCGGGCTGGCGGCGTTGGGCAAAAAAATCATGATAGTGGGCTGCGATCCCAAGGCCGATTCTACCCGCCTGATCCTGCATGCCAAGGCACAGAATACGGTCATGGATCTGGTACGCGAACTGGGAACGGTTGAGGACCTGGAGCTGGATGAAGTCATGAAGGTCGGCTACGGCGATATCAAATGTGTTGAGTCCGGTGGTCCCGAGCCGGGTGTCGGCTGTGCCGGCCGCGGCGTCATCACCGCCATCAACTTCCTGGAAGAGAACGGCGCCTATACCCCTGATCTGGATTTCGTGTTCTACGATGTTCTCGGCGACGTTGTCTGCGGCGGTTTCGCCATGCCGATCCGTGAAGGCAAGGCCGAAGAGATCTACATCGTCACCTCCGGCGAGATGATGGCCATGTACGCTGCCAACAACATTTCCAAGGGCATTCTCAAGTATGCCAGTTCCGGCAAGGTCCGTCTGGCCGGACTGATCTGCAATGCCAGGAAGACCGACAAGGAGTTTGAGCTTGTCTCGGCGCTGGCTGCAAAACTCGGTACCCAGATGATCCACTTTGTACCCCGGGATAATCAGGTGCAGCGGGCGGAGATGCGCAGGATGACCGTCATCGAATACTCACCGGATCATCCCCAGGCCCAGGAATACCGCAATCTGGCCCAGAAGATAAACGACAACAAGATGCTGGTCATACCCACACCGCTGGAGATGGAAGAACTGGAAGAATTGCTGATGGAGTTCGGGATTATGGAGGCGGATGACGAAGCGAATGTAGGTGTGGCCGAGGCGGCCTAGTGCGCTGGAACATCTAAAACCAACCCCCCTCAATCCCCCCTTGTCAGGGGGGAAGCCTTGAAGTCTCCCCTGATAAGGGGAGATTTAGAGGGGTTTGCCGCGAAAGAATAAGAGTTACAATGTACTAGTACTCGGTTCAGCTTATTGCATCATGTCGCATTCTGCAATCTGTAGCATCGAAGGCGGCCGATTGGCCACCTTCGATCTGCTGCATTTAACGGTTTTCACAAACCGCATCTGTCCCGACGGTCAGCCGCGTCATCAGCCGTTCAGCAATTTCACCGTCACCAGGCCATCAACGTAATAATCAATGATGTTGTAACAACCGTAGTTCTGCTCGATGTTGAACATCCCGGCCAGCGGTGCTCCGATGGCATTCAGCAGCACGATGCGGTTGACCCCGCCATGTCCCACCACCAGCAGTTCCTGGCCTTTGTGCCGCTCCACGATTTCATTGATGACCGGCATGACGCGGGCCTGAACATCCAGCAGGTTCTCCCCCTGGGGGACCCGGTAGTTGACCAGGTCAGCCAGGCGGGCCTGCCATTCCACCGGCCAGCGCGCCATGATTTCGGTCCAGGTCAGCCCCTCCCAGACCCCGATGTTCAATTCGCGCAGTTCGCTGCGCCGGACCGGTTCGATGCCGAACTGTTCACAGATGATGTTGGCACCGGTTACACAACGGGTCAGACTGCTGGTGTAGCAGGCCGAAATGGGGGTGCCGGCCAGGCGTTCTTTCAGGCGGTGATACTGCTCGACGCCCAGGTCGGTCAGGGCCACGTCGGTCTGGCCGTTGTAACGTTTCTGATCGTGTCCGACCACCTGTCCGTGGCGAATGAGATGGATGCGGGTGTGTGGTGTCATCGGTGCTGGTTCTCCAGATGGGCCGGGTTGAAATATAAAAAGATATCTTATCACTCTTTGCCGGTAATGGAAACAACCGGGTCCAGCTTGTCGGGCGGCCTGGCGTTCGGCCTGCTTGCGCTTTCAGGTGATGATGCCCCTCAACTGCAGCAGATAGCGCTCTTCCAGTCTGTTGAGTTTCTCTGGGAGCGGGATTCGGGCGGCAGCGCAAAAAGTACGGAAGGCCTCTTTCAGGAGGAGATTGACAGCATCCTTATTGAAGCGTGGTGCCGTTCCCGGATTTCCGGCAGCGCTGCAAACCGCCCAACTGTCAGGGCTGTATTGCCGGATGTCGTCCATTGCCTGGAAATAAACCGACGCCAGACTGCCCATGGCGGTGCAGACCAGCCCCACCCGCTCGTCCCTGAAACGGTAGCGCGCCTCGAAGGGGAGGCGCTCATCCAACAGCAGGCGCTGCTCCTGTTCAAAGAGCTGCCAGGCGGGGGAGCCACGCAGGACGATCTGATTGTGGTAGAGCAGGTTGGCGGTAAGGTCGTGTTCGGCCAGCAGCCCCAACCCATCCAGAAAGGCGTAGTTCTCTTCCAGCTCGCCCAGGGTTGAATCAGGCTCAAACATGATGAAGCCGATGTTCAGCTGCAGGCCGCACCCCTGAACGGTCCGCACGGCAGCACTGATCTGCTGTTTCGTGATCCGCTTGTTGATGCGGCGCAGCACACTGTCGCAGCCCGATTCGATCCCCAGAAAGACCGAGCTGGCCCCGTTTTTGGCCAGGGTTGTCAACAGACTCTCTTCAATGGTGTCCACCCGGGTTTCGAAGCCGAAGGGGAGCCCGGTGGCGCGGGCGATGCGGCTGATGGCGATTACCCGCTGGCGCTCCTGGACCCCGGGAGCGATGAAGGTCGGATCGATGAAGTACAGGCTGTCAACCGGCCGCCGTGGCAGGCGGGTGGCCAGCTCGGCTTCCAGTGAGTCCAGGCTGCGTACCCGGCGGCGGCTGCAGCCGTAGTAGGGGCTGATGAAGCAGAAGCTGCAATCGCCGTAACAGCCGCGGCTGGCGGCGATGTTCAGACTGGGGTAGCCCAGGTTGGCGCCGACATCATCGGGTGCGGGGAGCCGCGACAGGTAGGCGATCAGGGGGCGGGGCATGAACGGCTCGCCCCGCACTGCCAGGCCGGGGAGCGCTGTCAGGGCGTTCGGGCAGAAACCGGCCAACAGCTCGGCCAGCGTCTCCTCGAACTCACCAGCCAGGATCATGTCCAGCTGTGGGGCGTACTGGAGGAGTTTGCTGCGGGCGAGGGTTGCAAACAGTCCGAAGGCCCCCAGGGGGACATCGCTTTCGAGCCGCAGCAGGGCGAGCAGGGCGCGGACTGTTTCCTCGTGGCCCCAGGAGTAGACCCAGTGGAACAGGATCAGGTCTGCCTCCTCGGCCAGAATGCGGGCAGCGATGCCGGCCGCGTCGGCCCCATGGGCGCTGAAATCGAGGTGGGCCGTGTCCCAGCCGGCCCGGCGGGCGATGGCCAGGGCATAGCCGCTGTTCAGGCTGGCCGAAAGCGGGGCATTGGCCACATCGTTGTAGTGTTCGAAGGTCAGGGGGCGGGGATTTTCGACGATGAGCAGTTTCATGGCAGGGTTATCCGCAATTTGGATGCTCTTGTCAACATGATCCTGGCAGGATATTTTGAGATTCACAGGGTGGCAACGCCTGTTTTGATGTTTTTTTTGCAGTAAATAGCCGGCACAACCTTCAAAGTGCTTGACTTGTATGCGCCGGAACATTGAATATGCTGTCTGATAGTTTGAGATAATCACAATAAATCAGCTAATTGCAAGGTAATGACGGTGTCATGGTTTTCATGGACTGTCCGTTTGCAGGAGGATACATTAAATGACGGAACAGAGTCGCCATGCCTTGGACCCCCTTGCTCTCCCCTATGCCGCTGTGCTCGCCGACATGGGTGATGCCGTCACGGTTCAGGATCGTGACTTCCGCATCATCTATCAGAATGCAGCCATGCAGGAGCTTTTTGGCGATTGTCTCGGTACGGTCTGTTACACCGCTTATGAACGGAACTCAGGGGTTTGTCCGGATTGCCCGGTGGCAAAGTGCTTTGCGGATGGCAAGATTCACAAGGCGGAACGGCATATTCAGATAAAAGGTGAAATGCGCGTTCTGGAAAATACGGCCTCACCGATCAGAGCTGCGGATGGACGCATAATAGCGGCGGTCGAGGCGCTGCATGATGTCACTTCGCGCAAGCAGACTGAAGACCGACTGACTCGTTTCATCAACATGTATGCGGCGGTGAGTCACACCAACAAGGCGATTATGGAGAGCGTTTCCCGCGAGGAGATGTTTGACCGCGTCTGCAAAGCAGCTGTGGAGTTCGGCAAATTTACTCTGGCCTTGATCGGACTGACCGGCCCGGATGGTGTGGTACGTTCAGTGGCCCATTGTGGCGTTGCTTCACGATATCTGGATGCTCTGGTCGTCCATGCCGATGCTCGCAGCGAAGAGGGGCGCGGCCCCACCGGCAGAGCCATTCGTGAAGGGATTCCCTATATCTGTAATGATTTTCATGTCGATCCGATTACGACGCCCTGGCGTGTTGCCGCTCAAAAACATGGTATCCGTGCCTCGGCTGCCTTTCCGCTCAAGCTTCAGGGGGTGACAGTCGGGGCTTTGAAGGTGTATTCGGACCATGCCGGCTATTTTGATGGGGAAATTGTCGATCTGCTGAAGGAAATGGCGGCCAACATATCATTCGGTCTCGAAAATTTTTTGCGGGAAGAACAGCACAGAACGTCCGATGAAGCTCTCCGTAACCGCGAGGAACAGTTCAAACTGGTCCTGGAGGGGAGCAATGACGGTTTCTGCGACTGGCATGTCCCCTCGGCAAAGGTGCGCATGAGCGCCCGCTATGTCGAGATGCTCGGCTATGAGCCGGGCGAACTGGTCCCGTCGCCGGAAACAGTAAAAAAAATGGTGCACCCCGACGACTGGCCGCTGGTGGAAAACTTTCTGGATGAGGAAATGGCCAACAGTCATCCTTCCTTCGAGATCGAGGTCAGGATGATGACCAAGAGCGGGGAGTGGAAATGGATCCTTTATCGCGGCAAGGTGGTTGAGCGGGATGAAAACGGTATGGCCACACGCGTTACCGGTACCTGCACCGACATAACCGAGAAGAAGATGTACGAAGAACAGCTCAGATACGCCAGCACCCATGACCAGTTGACCGGTCTGTACAACCGTGCCTATTTCGATGCCGAATTCGTCCGCATCAAATCGGGTCGCAGCTATCCGGTGAGCGTGATCATCGCCGATGTGAATGGCCTGAAACTGGTCAACGACAGCTTCGGGCATGCCGCGGGTGATCACCTGATACAGCTGGCGGCACAGGCGATGAAAGATCCGTTCCGCGCTGATGACGTGGTGGCACGCATTGGCGGCGATGAGTTTGCCGTTATCCTGCCTAATGCCGATGCGAGTGTCGTTAAGGCGGCGGTCAAACGGATCATGAATTTCAAACCGGCTGAACCACAGGAGGAGTATATCTTGAGTCTCTCAATCGGCAGTGCCACTGCTGAACGCCCGGAGCAGCTCAACGAGGCGCTCAAGCAGGCCGACTCACGGATGTACTATCACAAGTTCAGCAGGAAGAGCGGTCAGCGGCACGCCTAACATCATAACAGCGACGTTTTATCTGGAGGAATACTGTGAAACTTGCCAACCTTACCTGCATTGACCTGGACCTGCCGGAACTGGAAGGGTTCCGCAAATTCATCAGCTCATGGCTTTACCGGGGGGACGGCTTCACCCTGCTGGTGGACCCGGGACCCCTCTCCACCATTCCCCGGCTCTGCGCCGAGCTACGCCGGCTGGGGGTGGAGCGGATCGACCATGTGTTGCTGACCCACATCCACATCGATCATGCCGGCGGGACCGGGGCGCTGCTGAAGGAGTTTCCCGGGGCGGCGGTGGTCTGCCATCCCGAGGGGATCCGCCATCTGGTGGCGCCGGAAAAGCTCTGGGAGGGATCGCGCAAGGTGCTGGGAAGGCTGGCGGACGTGTACGGCGAGATCGTGCCGGTGCCGGCGGAGCGGATCGGTTATAGCGAGACGGTCGGCGACAGCGGGGTGCACAGCTTTCTCACTCCCGGCCACGCCCAGCACCACTGCTGCTACCTGCTGGACGACCTGCTCTTCGCCGGCGAGGTGGCGGGGGTGCGCAGTGAGATACCCGACGGCATCTTCATGCGGCCGGCCACACCCCCCCGCTTTATCCTGCAGGTGGCGCTGGACTCCATCGACCGGATGATCGCCCTGGCTCCCCGCGCCATGGTCTTTGCCCACCACGGCCTGGCGGAAAACGCCCTCGATCACCTGCGGATCGCCCGCAGCCAGCTGCTGCTCTGGGTGCGGGGGGTGGCGGCAACCGCGGCGGTCGATCCGTCCCGGCGCGAGGAGGCGCTGTTCATCTGGCTGCTGGAGCGGGACGAACATTACCGGAATATCGATCGGCTCCCGGCCGATATCCGGGCCCGGGAGCGACATTTCCTGGGCAATACCATGCGGGGGATGACGGAGTACGTGGAGGGGCTTTCACCTGAAGAACTGGAAGCGCTGGCGGCAGGGTAGCCGGAGCTTCAATCCACCAGCAGCATCCCGATGTACTGCACAAAGTCGTCGCTATTGCGCAGCGGCGCTACCGTGAGGCCGGCGCTCCCGGCCAGGGCGAAGACATCGCAGCCGCAGGACTCCAGCGAGGGTCGGCGCTTCTCGGGAAAGGCGCAGCGCTCGTCCGGGCAGCTGTCGCACCAGCAGCAGGGGCCGCCGCTGAAGACCAGCGCCTTCTTGAATCCCGCCAGAAAGGCGCTCTTTTCCAGTTCCAGCAATCTCTCCTGAAACGAACGCAAGGGGGGCTGTCCCGCCACCAGCAGGGCCCGGGAATACCCCCCCAGCAACTCCCGGAACTCTTCGCTCCCCATGGAATGGGGCGGGCAGCTCCATTTTCGGCCGTACTCCCCACAGCCATAGGCGCATTTGGCCCTGACCCAGGCTTCGCTCCTGATGACGGCCGGGTCCAGGTCCAGCGCCGCATGAAAGCCGAGCTGGCCGGCTTTGATGCGCAGCGGGTAGAGCGAGGAACTGCCCTGATAGGGGCGGCTGCGGCTGGCGATAACGGCATGGGAGCGGGAGGGGAGTTCGAGCAGCGTTTGATGCAGGAATCCGGCCTGTCGCAGCAGGTCGGCGGTCTCCTCCAGGGTATAGCAGCGGCCGTTCCAGGTGTTGACCAGCATATGCAGGTCGTAGAGGGCGCCGAAGCCGTTGGCGTCGCTGAAGAAGTCGTGGACGACCAGCAGGCCGTCCGTCCCTGGCAGCTCTTGCAGCTGAGCCAGCAAGGCCCGGTTCTCGGCGGCTGAGTAGCAGTGGATCAGGTTGGAGAGCAGCACGACCGCTGCGCTGGCGCGGTGGGCGGCAACCAGCTTTTCCAGTTCAGCCGGCTCCAGGATGTTAATGGGGTGCCAGTGCAGATTTTCAGGGGCGGGGCAGGATTGCGCCGCTGCACAGACGTCCGGCAGGTCGCAGGCGATGGCCTGCCAGCCGGGGTGCCGCTCCAGAAACGCCCGCAGGTAACTGCCGTCTCCGGCGCCGATATCGACGATCAGGCCGCTTTCCGGCAGTCCGGGCAGCGCCTCCCACAGCTCCCGGGCCCGGACGTGCGCGGCCTCGGCCATGGCTTGCTGGAAGAGGGTCAGGCGGCGCTGGTACTCGTCCCGGGGCTGTTCGCTGATCAGCGCCCCCTGTCCCTCGGCGAGAACCGTACCCAGGCGGCTCCAGTTCTCCATCAGCAGTTCTTCAAACTCCAGCACAGAGCGCTGGTTCAGGGGGCTGGCGCCGGCCAGGTAGGTGGCGGCAAAACGGGTGAGGTAGAGCTGCCCGTCGTACTGCTCCAGAAGTCCCATGTTCACCAGGGACCGGATGAAGCGCAGTCCCTCCTCCAGCCGCAGGCCGCAGCTCACCAGCAACTCCTCAGGCGTACAGGCGCCTGCCGCCACCCGGTCGATGATACCCGAGCGCACCGCTTCCCGCATGACGCAGAACAGGCGGTAGCCGCTGGTCAGCTCACAGAAGGTGCTGTAGGAATTGTCGGAGGGGAGGATTTTCATAGGGTTATCCTAAACGGCAGTTAAAACACTGAGACACAGAGAACACTGAGAAATCATTGAATAAAAAAAGAAATGAATTATCAACCTATCAGGTGAATCCACAAATACAGAATAACTTGAAGTAATCATTTGATTTAATTTCTTATGTTATCTCTGTGCCTCAGTGTCTCTGTGTTGAACTGCTTTTTTCAGGTTTATATCTTGTCGTCCTTAAGATCCCCGGCGAACAGCTTGCCCGCCCCGCGCGAGGCGCAGAAGTCGCCGCACATGGTGCAGGTGGCCTCGTCCTCCGGCGTGCGGCTGGCGCGGATGGCGCGGGCATCCTCGGGATAGAGCGCCAGTTCGAACTGTTGCTCCCATTTCAGGTCGCGGCGCGCCTTGGACATCTCCTTGTCCCGCTGGCGCCCCTTTTCCGGGTACTTGTTCATATCGCCGATGTAGGCCGCGATCTTGGCAGCCTTGACCCCCATGCGCACGTCCTCCTCGTTGGGCAGGGCCAGATGCTCGGCCGGGGTGATGTAGCAGATCAGGTCGGCGCCGAAGCGGCTGGACTGGGCCGCACCGATGGCGGCGGTGATGTGGTCGAAGCCGGGGGCCACGTCGGTGGCGATCGGGCCGAGCATGTAGTAGGGGGCGCCGCCGCTCATCCGTTTCTGCAGCTGGATGTTGCCCTCGATCTCGTCCAGGGGCACATGCCCGGGACCCTCCACCAGCATCTGGCAGCCCATGTCGCGGCCGATCTCGGCCAGTTCGCAGTTGAAGAGCAGTTCCTGAATCTGGGCCCGGTCGGAGCTGTCGTGAATGGCCCCGGCCCGCAGGCCGTTACCCAGGGAGAGCACCGTGTCGTACTTCTTGAGAATCCCTGCCACCCGGTCGAACTTCTCGTAGAGCGGGTTTTCGCGGTTGTTGGCGATCATCCAGGCCACCATGGAGACGCCCCCCTTGCTGACCAGTCCGCCGTAGCGGTAGCCCTGCTTGCGCAGGCGCTCGATGGTGCAGAGGTTGATGCCGCAGTGCACCGCCATGAAGGCCATGCCGTCGGCGCACTGCTTTTCGATCAGGTCGAAGAGCAGCTCCTCGTCCAGCTTGTTGGGGTCGCCGTATTTGCGGGCTGCTTCACAGAAGGCCTGGTAGAGCGGCACGTTGCCGACCGGCAGGTCCACTGCGGCGATCACTTCACGCCGCACCCGGTCCAGGTCGCCCCCCACCGAGAGCTCCATCAGGGTGTCGGCCCCCGATTCCTGGGCGGCCAGCGCCTTTCTGACTTCGGCTGCGTAGTCGATGATGTCGGAAGAGGTGCCGATGGAGGCGTTGACCTTGGTGGACAGTCCCTTGCCGATGCCGGCGATGCGGGCCGGCTTGCGGTTGTGGTTCCAGGGGATGACGATCTTCCCTTCGGCGACCATCTGGCGGATGTATTCGGCTGCGAGCTGCTCGTTGCGGGCCACGCTCTCCATCTGGGGGGTGATGATGCCCTGACGGGCGGATTCGATCTGGGTCAGCATGTTATGGTATCTCCTTTTTGTTTGACTACACCCTTTGAAAAAGGGGGATTATGGCATGTGTAATCTGCATTCCCGCCAGCCACGCACCGAGTTGACCAGCCAGACGGCGTCGGCAGCCTGCAGGTCGTCCAGCGTCAACAGCGCTTCGCGGATGGCGCCTACCTCCAGCAGTTCCTGCCGCAGTACTCCCGGCAGCAGGCCGCAGTTCAGGGCCGGGGTCAGCAGTTCTCCCCCCAGCGAGATCACGATGGTGTTGTAGCTCCCTTCGGTCAACTGATCCTGCTGGTTGCGGAAGATGACATCGTAGCAATCCGAATGGCGGCTCCGTTCGCTCTCGTACAGTTCCCGGCGGGAAGTCTTATGGTACAGGAACGGGTCGGCCGGGTCCGTCCTCTGCCGGGAGACCGCCAGCAGGGCCGGCGCTGCAGCCCGCTCGCTGGTGGTGATCGGATCGGCCTCCAGGGTGAACGTGCCGGTGCTGGCCAGCAGCAGGCGTACCTTGTGGCTTCCGGAAAGTCCCCGGGCAAACTCGTCCAGCCGGCAGCGGATCTGTCCTGTGTCGCAGGCGAAGCCGAAGCGGGCCGCAGATTCGGCCAGACGATGCAGATGGCGCTCAAGCAGCAGATAGCCTTCCCGGTCCCAGCGCAGGGTCTCGATCAGCTGGAACGGGCTGCTGTCCCGCTGCAGGAAGGCGCTTTTTGCCAGGCACTCCCGGAACTCGGCCTGGGGGTCCGAATCCCAGGTGATGCCGCTGCCGATGCCGATTTCCGCGGCTCCGCTGTCAGCGTTCACGACCGCCGTGCGGATGGCAACGCTGAAGACCGCTTCCCGGCCGGGGGAGACGTAGCCGATGGCCCCGCAGTAGACCCCGCGCGGCGATGTCTCCAGTTTCCTGATGATCTCCATGGTGCGTCGCTTGGGGGCGCCGGTGACCGAACCGCAGGGGAACAGGGACCGGAAGATGTCGGTCAGGCCGATTTCCGGCCGGATGCGGGCGGTGACGGTCGAGGTCATCTGGTGCACGGTCGGGTAGGTCTCCACCTCAAACAGCGCCGGCACCTCGACACTGCCGGTTTCGGCGATGGTGGCCAGGTCGTTGCGCACCAGGTCCACGATCATCAGGTTTTCGGCCCGTTCCTTGGGGGTGGCGGCCAGTCTCTCCCGTTGGACCCGGTCGTCGCCGGGCAGCGCCAGCCGGGGCGCGGTGCCCTTCATCGGCTGCATGGTCAGCAGGTCCTGTTCCAGGGAGAAGAACAGCTCCGGCGAGGCGGACAGGATGCGGTGGCTGCCGATGTCGAGCCAGGCGCAGAAGGGAGCCATCTGGTTGCGGCACATGCGACGGTAGAGTGAAAAAGGGTCGCCACTGACGGAGAAGTGCTGGCGGGTGGTGTAGTTGACCTGGTAGGTCTCACCGGCCGCGATGGCTTCGCGGATGGCTTCCACGGCGCTGGTGTACTCCGTGCCGGTGATGGCCAGTGCGGGGGGCGTCATGGCGCAGCTGCCGTCGGCTGATTCATCCCGGCTGTCGCTGCAGGCGATGCGTTCCTTGAAGATGCCGAACCAGACCAGCGGCAGTTCGGACGGCACCCTGGTGGCGAGATCCGGATTGAGGCCGGCCGCGGCTTCATAGCCGACGAAGCCGACCGCGTGCCGTCCCCGGGCAACGGCCTGCTCAACCCGGGTCAGGGCCCCTAGTACCTGGCCGGGGGTGTGGGCCGTTATGACCGCCTCCTTTCCTTCAAAACGGAAGGAGCGGCCAAAGCGGCCGCCGGAGAAGCCCTCCAGCAGGGCGGCCGGGTGGTTGTTTCGCTCGATCGGCATCAGCGGGCCAGCCCTGTGGCCTGCTGCAGTACCGGGATCAGCAGCAGGGCCAGAATTTCGTTCAGTTCGTTGATGCAGCCGACCACGTCGCCGGTGATCCCGCCCAGCCGGCGCTGTGACCAGGCCTTGAGCAGCCAGCTGCAGCTGATCGTTGCGGCGGATACGGCCAGTCCGGTTGCGCCCAGCAGCAGCCAGGCGCCAGTCAGGGTGATCAGGCCGGCCACCATCAGTCGGGAAGCGCCGGCCCCGCTGATAAAGGTTGATCCGAGCCCGTCCTGACGGGCACTCCTGGCAAAAACGATGGTCTGCACCTGACCATAGCGGGCCAGCAGCGGAAACAGCAGCAGGGCCTGCCACTTGAGCCCGGCGGGAATCGCGGCCAGCGCCTGCCATTTCAGCAGCAGCCCCAGGGTCACCCCGACCGCGCCGACGGCACCGGTGTGGGAATCCTTCATCACCGCCAGAAAACGTTCCCGGCCGCCCCGGGCCGCCAGGCCGTCGCAGACATCGGCCAGTCCGTCCAGGTGCAGGGCGCCGGTGATGGCCGCCAAGGCCGCGATCAGCAGGGCATCGTTCAGGGGGCGGGCCAGCCAGGGGGCGATCAGCCAGTTCAGCCCGGCCAGCAGGCCACCGATGGTCAAACCCGCCAGCGGAAAGACGGCCAGGGAACGCCCCAGATCCTCCTTCTGGCAGTTGGTGTCAAAGGGGAGCGGGATGATGGTCAGGAATTGTAAGGCGATCAGGTAGAGCCTCATGGTCAGTGACTGACTCCCGCCTCGTCGAAGGTGGCCATCTCCTTGAGAATCTTCACACCGGCCTCGATCAGGGTCATGGCCAGGGCGGCTCCGGTGCCCTCACCCAGGCGCAGGTCCAGGCCGAGTATCGGGGCGACAGCGATGCGCTCCAGCATGAAGCGGTGGCCGACCTCCACCGACTGGTGTGCGGCAAAGATATACTCTCTGACATGGGGGTGCAGTTCCGAGGCGATCAGTGCTCCGGCCGTGGAGATGAAGCCGTCGATCACCACCGGAATGGAGTTGGCGGCGCAGCCCAGCACCAGTCCTGCGATGGCGGCGATCTCCAGCCCGCCCACCTTGGTCAGCACGTCCAGCGGGTCACGGGGGTCCGGCCTGTTCAGGGCCAGCCCCTGCTCGATGATCCGGATCTTGTGCTCCAGGGCGGCGTCGTTGATGCCGGTGCCGCGATGGGTCAGCTCCCGCACCGACAAACCTGAAATGGCAGCGATCATGGCGGAGGAGGGGGAGGTGTTGCCGATGCCCATCTCGCCGGTCCCCACCAGGGCGATGCCTTCGGTCTTGCACTGGTCGGCCAGGTCAAGGCCCACCTGCATGGCGGCCAGAGCCTCCCCGCGGCTCATGGCGGGACCCTTGGCGAAGTTGGCTGTGCCGCGGGCCACCTTGCGGTGGATCAGGCCGGGGGTAGCGCCGAAATTGTAGTCGACCCCCACGTCCACCACCCGCACCTCGGCTCCGGCATGGCGGGCCAGCACGTTGACCCCGGCGCCCCCCCGCAGGAAGTTGAACACCATCTGGCTGGTGACTTCGCTAGGGTAGAGCGAGACCCCTTCCGCGACGATGCCGTGGTCCCCGGCAAAGGTGAAGATGACCTTTTTGGAGAGATCCGGCTCGGCCTGCCCGCTGATGGCGACCAGGCGGCGGGCGAACTCCTCCAGCCGGCCCAGTGATCCAGGCGGCTTGGTCTTGTTGTCCAGGCGGACCTGGGTCTGCTGCAGCAGGGTGGTGTCGACCGGTTTGATGCGGGCCAGCGTGCTGGTGATGATGTCCATGTGATTTTCTCCTGAATTATTCCAATTCCAAATCAAAGCGCTATCTGCATTGGCTCGTCTTCGGTTCCTCAACGTACTATCTGTACGCCTCGTCGCCGAAATCCTCGCCGCCTTGATTTCATCTTTGATTTGAAACCGGAGTTATTTCAAACGCAGCGGTATCCCGCTGGCCACCAGCCAGGCCTCGCCGGCGGCGGCCGCCACGATCTGGTTGGCCTGTCCGGCCAGGTCGCGGAAGACGCGTCCCAGGCGGTGTTCCGGCACGATGCCCATGCCGACCTCGTTGGAAACGATGATGACCGGGGTGGTCATGCCGCGCAGGGTGACCGCCAGGCGGTGCACATCCTCCATGATCCGCTCTTCCGCATCTCCGGCCTGGTCCTGGTAGAGCAGCAGCAGGTTGGTGAGCCAGAGCGTCAGGCAGTCCACCAGGATGACTCCGTAGATGCCGTCACTGCCGGCCAGGGTCTGGGTCATGTGCAGCGCTTCCTCGATGGTCTGCCACTGGTCGCCGCGGCGCTCCTGATGTCTCCTGATGCGTTCGTCCATCTCGCCGTCCAGCGCCTGGGCCGTGGCCAGGTAGCAGAGCGGTCGGCCGAATTCCAGGGCGCGCTGTTCGGCAAAAAGGCTCTTGCCGCTGCGTGTTCCGCCGGTGATGAATATGGTCTGTGACACGTCGTACCTCCCAAATGCAAAAAAGCCCTTGTCCGTGGGGGGGCAGGGGCTCGAAGCAGTGGTTGCAGACAATCCGGCTTCGGCCCCTCGTTCCACGGAGGTTCCAGCAAGCATCGGCATGGCAGGTTTCCTGGCTTCAGGGTCATCTTACTCGCCGCGCCTTCCCGGGTTTCCCCAGTGGCTTGTTGCGGCTTTCATCGCCTGTTACAGTTGCGGGTCAGCGCGGGAGTTGCACCCGCTTCCCTTTTAACCGCACTCAAGCTTTTGAGCGCGGCACCAAAACCGTTGACTACAATTGTGGAAGGATTTGTAGCAGAGCGGGGGGCTGAAAGTCAAAGGGAAAACGCTGGCAGGCAGCATGCCGGCCGGCAGCTGGGGCGTCAAGACAGAGACGATAGCGCCAGAGGAGAATTTTTTTTCAGTTAGCCCTTGATTTTTAAAAGTGCGCTGATTATATTCCTTGAGTGTTAGCACTCGCTGGTTGTGAGTGCTAAATGTTTCTGAAACCAGAATACAACACCAAAGGATAGAAAGGAGAAGGACACATGAATTTGAGACCGCTGCAGGACCGCATCATCGTTAAGAGGATGGAAGAAGAGCAGAAGACAGCAGGTGGGCTTTTTATCCCTGAAACCGCAAAAGAGAAACCGCAGCGCGGCGAGATCGTGGCAGTCGGCAACGGCAAGAAGACCGAAGACGGCAAGGTGCTGCCGCTGGATGTCAAGGTCGGCGACAAGGTGCTGTTCGGCAAGTATGCCGGTACCGAAGTCAAGGTTGACGGCGACGACTACCTGATGATGCGCGAAGACGATATCCTGGCTGTAATCGAATAAATATCACCATCCCATAATCAATACTACTTAATGGAGGAATAAAACATGGCTGCAAAGATTATCAAGTTTGACCAGGATGGCCGCAACGCCATTCTCAAGGGTGTCAATACACTCGCTGATGCTGTCAAGGTTACTCTCGGACCCAAGGGGCGCAACGTTGTTATCGACAAGTCCTACGGCTCTCCGCTGATCACCAAGGACGGCGTGACTGTTGCCAAGGAAATCGAACTGGAAGACAAGTTCGAAAACATGGGCGCCCAGCTGGTCAAGGAAGTTGCTTCCAAGACTTCCGATGTCGCCGGCGACGGCACCACCACCGCTACCGTTCTGGCCCAGGCCATCTACAAGCAGGGCTCCAAGCTGGTGGCTGCCGGCCACAACCCGATGGAAATCAAGCGCGGCATCGACAAGGCCGTTGAGACCATCGTTGCCGAACTGCAGAAAATCTCCAAACCGATCAAGGACCACAAAGAGATCGCCCAGGTCGGCACCATCTCGGCCAACAACGACAAGACCATCGGCGACATCATTGCCGAAGCCATGGAAAAAGTCGGCAAGGAAGGGGTCATTACCGTTGAGGAAGCCAAGGCAATGGACACTACCCTCGAGACCGTCGAAGGTATGCAGTTCGACCGCGGTTACCTCTCCCCCTACTTCGTAACTGATCCGGAGCGCATGGAAGCTGCCCTGGAGAACGCGCTGATCCTGATCCATGACAAGAAGATCTCCAACATGAAGGACCTGCTCCCGGTTCTGGAGCAGACCGCCAAGTCCGGCCGTCCGCTGCTGATCATCGCCGAAGATATCGAAGGCGAAGCGCTGGCCACTCTGGTAGTCAACAAACTGCGCGGCGTGCTCAACGTCTGCGCCGTCAAGGCTCCCGGTTTCGGCGACCGCCGCAAGGCCATGCTGGAAGACCTCGCCATCCTCACCGGCGGCCAGGTTATCTCCGAAGAAGTCGGCTTCAAGCTCGACCAGACCACCATGGAGATGCTCGGCCGTGCCAAGCGCATCACCATTGACAAGGACAACACCACCATCATCGACGGCGACGGCAAGGAAGACGTCATTCAGGGCCGCGTCAAGATGATCCGTGCCCAGATTGAAGAGACCTCCAGCGACTACGACAAGGAAAAGCTCCAGGAGCGTCTGGCCAAGCTGGTGGGCGGCGTGGCCGTCATCAAGGTCGGTGCTGCTACCGAAGTTGAGATGAAAGAGAAGAAAGCCCGCGTGGAAGACGCCCTGCACGCAACCCGCGCAGCAGTTGACGAGGGCATCGTCCCCGGCGGCGGCGTGGCTTACATCCGTGCCCTGGCTGCCCTGGATAAGCTGCAGCTGGCTACCGAGCAGCAGTTCGGCGTCACCGTGGTCAAGGCCTCCCTGGAAGCCCCGATCCGCCAGATCGCCGAGAACGCCGGCATCGACGCCTCCATCGTGGTTGACAAGGTCAAGAACGGCAAAGACGCCTTCGGTTACGATGCCGCCTCCGACGAATATGTCGACATGATCCAGGCCGGCATCATCGATCCGACCAAGGTTTCCCGTTCGGCTCTGCAGAACGCTTCCTCCATCGCCGGTTTGATGCTGACCACCGAGGCGCTGATCGCCGAGAAGCCGAAGGAAGATGCCGGTATGCCCGCAATGCCCGGTGGTATGGGCGGCATGGGTGGCGGCATGGGTGGCATGTACTAAAGAAAACGTCTCTTTTCCGCCCTGGCTGCGTCAATCCGCGTGCTTGCTTGTGCGACGTGGCGCTGCTACGTCTCCGCGCAATCCCTTGATTTGCTGCCCAGGACGAAAAATAGAACGTTTTCAGCGAACATTGCTAGACGTGCAAAAAGGCAGGGGACTACGGTTTCCTGCCTTTTTTGTTGCCTGCCCCCGGTTCGGGCGGTATTATTTCCTCAAATTCGATAGTGGAGGCAGATATGGATATAATCGGTACTGCATTGACCATGAGCGATCTGGTCGCCTACGGTGACGGGTCGGTTGTCAGCAAGACCCTGATCGACAAGAAAGTCGGCACGGTGACCCTGTTTTCCTTCGATGCCGGTCAGGGACTTTCCGAACATACCGTGCCCTACGACGCCTTTGTGCAGGTGGTGGACGGTGAGGCCGAGGTCACCATCGAGGGGACGCCCCACACGGTCACGGCCGGGCAGATGATCATCATGCCGGCCAACCGGCCCCATGAGTTGAAGGCGGTCAAGCCGTTCAAGATGTTGCTCGTCATGATCCGGGCCTGAGCATGTCCGCTAAAACCGCCGTACTGCTGCTCCAGATGGGGGGACCGGATTCGCTGGAGTCGGTGAAGACGTTCCTGCTGAAGCTGTTCAGCGACCGGGACATCATCAAGATCGGCCCATGGTTTCTGCAGCCGTTCATCGCCCGGATGATCGTACGGAAGCGTACAGCCAAGGTCCGGGAAAACTACCGCCAGATCGGCGGTAAATCGCCCCTGCTGGAGCTGACCGGTCAGCAGGCCGCCAGTCTGGAGCAGGTGCTGGGCGACGGCTACCGCTGCTTCGTTGCCATGCGCTACTGTCAGCCGGACAGTGCCACTGCCCTGGTCTCCGTCAAGCGGGCGGGCATCAGACGGGTGATCGCCCTGTCGCTCTATCCCCACTATTCCCGCGCCACCACCGGCTCCAGCATCAACGAACTGCAGCGGGTGCTGACCCGCTCAAAGCTGCGCTTCGACCTGGGCTATGTCCGCCAGTTCTACGACCACCCGCTCTACATCGCTGCCCTGGCGGAAAAGATTGAAGCCGGCCTGGCCGGCTTCCCGGACCGCTCCCGTGTGCAGCTGTTCTTTTCGGCCCACTCTTTGCCCCAGTCGTTCATCGATTCTGGCGACCCCTACTTGGACCAGATTCAGGCCACGGTGCGGCTGGTGATGGAGCGTTTCGCGGGGGTCTCCCATCACCTGGCGTTCCAGTCCCGGGCCGGTCCAGTCAAGTGGCTGGAGCCATCGACGGAAGACAAGCTGCATGAGTTGGCTTCCCAGGGGTGCCGGCAGGTTCTGATGGTGCCGCTGTCGTTCGTGTCCGATCATATCGAGACCCTGCACGAGATCGATATCGAATATCGCGAGGCGGCTCACCGGCTGGGGATCGCCGATTTCCGGCGGATCGAATCCCTCAACAGTTCGCCGGCCTTCATCGCCTGTCTGGCTGATCTGGTGCGCAATGCCGTTCAGTCCACATAACCCGCACTGCCTGCTGCCGCAGGCAGCACTACCAACCAAGAGGAGAGACACATGCTGAAAAAACTTATCGTTATTGCTGTTGCCCTGTTTGCCCTGGCAGGTATCGCCTGCGCCGCCGATGCCCCCAAACCGGCCAAGAATCCGCTGGTGCTGATGGAAACCTCGCTGGGTAACGTCAAGCTGGAACTGTTCGAGAAGGAGGCGCCCATCAGCGTCGCGAATTTCCTGGAATACGTCAAGAACGGCCACTACAACGGCACCATCTTCCATCGGGTCATTGCCGGCTTCATGATCCAGGGGGGCGGATTTACCGCCGACTTCAAGCAGAAGCCGACCAGTGCGCCGATCAAAAACGAGGCCACCAACGGACTGAAAAACGATCGCGGCACACTGGCCATGGCCCGCACCGGAATTGTCGACTCGGCCACGGCCCAGTTTTTCATCAATGTGATTAATAACGATTTCCTCAACAACCGCGACACCTCCCCCCAGGGTTACGGCTACGCCGTCTTCGGTAAGGTCGTGGACGGGATGGATGTGGTCGACAAGATCGCCAAGGTAAAGACGGTGCGCAAGGGGTTCCCGGATGTGCCTGAAACGGATGTGGTCATCAAGTCCGTCAAGGTTCTGAAATAGCGCCGCTATGGAAAAGGGGAGGCGGGTATGAACAGGTGTGCCCTGAAGGTTGCGCTGCTGTCTGGTCTGTTGCTGGCCGCTCTGGCTGTTCCGCTGTGCGCCGCTGAAACGGCGCCGTTGATCACAACTTCCACCATCGCCGACCAGAGCGGCGTGGCGGTGACCATCTACAATTCCAGCCTGGGTCTGGTCAAGGAACAGCGGGAACTGAAGCTGCCCCGCGGCCGCAGTGAACTGCGCTTCATGGATGTGGCCACCAGCATCATTCCGGCCAGCGTCCAGATCCGCTCCCTCTCCGCTGCCGGCAGCCTCAGTGTTTTCGAGCAGAACTATGAGTATGACCTGCTCAGCCCGCAGAAGCTGATGGACAAGTATGTGGGCAAGCAGGTCAGGCTCTATCAGAAAAACCAGTACAGCGAACGGGAGGAGCTGGTCAGCGCCACGCTGCTCTCCACCAACGGCGGACCGGTCTTTCGGATCGGCAGCGACATCACCTACGGCCATCCCGGCCGGATCATCTTCCCCGGCGTGCCGGACAACCTGATTGCCAGCCCGACCCTGGTCTGGCTGCTGGAGAATGACCGCGACAAGCCCCAACTGGTGGAGACCAGCTACCTGACCGGCGGCATCACCTGGCGGGCCGACTATGTGCTCACCCTGGGGGAAAAGGATGACCGGGCCGACTTGGGGGGGTGGGTGACCATCACCAATAACAGCGGCGCCAGTTACCGTGAGGCCTCCATCCAGCTGGTGGCCGGGGATGTGAACCGCGTGCGGGATGAGCAGCAGTTCGCCGGAAAACGGGTCTACAAGGCCGAAGCGGCCCTGGCGGCCCCGGCGCCCCAGTTCAGAGAGGAGGGGCTGCTGGAGTACCATATCTACACCCTGCAGCGCCCTTCCACCATCAAGGAAAATCAGTCCAAGCAGATCAGCCTGCTGGCGGCGGCCGATATTCCGGTGCGCAAGGAGCTGCTGCTGGCCGGCGCCCCCTATTACTACCAGAACGCCGTTGGCGGCGACATCGCCAGGAAGCAGAAGGTTGGCGTGTATGTTGAACTGGAAAACCGCGAGAAAAACCACCTGGGCATGCCGCTTCCCAAGGGTACCATGCGGGTCTACAAACGGGACAGCCGCCGGGCGCTGCAGTTTGTGGGCGAGGACGCCATCGACCATACTCCGAAAGATGAGAAGGTGCGCATCAAGCTGGGCGAAGCTTTTGATGTGGTGGCCGACAAGAAACAGACCGACTGGAAAAAACGGGCCAATGACAGCTACGAGGCCGCCTATGAGATCGTGGTACGCAATCACAAGAACGAGGCGGTTGTCGTGCGGGTGACCGAGCCGGTGCCCGGCGACTGGAAACTGCTCAGCTCGAGCCATGACTACCTCAAGGCCAATGCCGCCCTGCTGGAGTTCAGCCTGCCGGTGCCAGCCGATGGCGAGACAAAGCTTACCTATCGTGTACTGATGCGCTATTAAGCTAATAACGTAACCAAACCAAACTAAAGGAGTCAGCAATGGAGATGACCGAAGAGCTTGTTAGCTGGAGCCATGAACAGAAGTGCCGTAAGGCGGTGGAAGCGCTGATCAGGCATGATTTTACGGCGCAGTACTGTCCGACAGCGCAAGATGCCTTTGATTACATTGTCAATGAAGCCTCGCAGGCCGTCACGATCGGTTTCGGCGGTTCCATGACCGTGGCCGGACTGGATGTGGAGGCCCATCTGCGGGAGCAGGGCAAGCAGATCCTCAACCACGGCGTCCCCGGTCTGTCCCTTGAGCAGCGCCTGGAGATCATGCGGCGCCAGCTGACCAGCGACCTGTTTCTGGCCGGCTGCAACGCCCTGACCCTGTCCGGAGAACTGGTCAACATCGATGCCACCGGCAATCGTGCCGCCGCCATGTTTTTCGGGCCGCGCAAGGTGATCGTGGTGGCCGGCCGCAACAAGCTGGTGGACGGCACGCTCCAGGAGGCGATCTTGCGGGTCAAGAACTGGGCCACCCCACCCAATGCCAGGCGCCTGAAATTCAATACCCCCTGCGCAACGACCGGCTTCTGCAGCAACTGCAATTCTCCCGAGCGGCTCTGCCGCGTGACGACCATTCTCGAACGCAAGCCTCGTTTCACCGATGTGAGGGTGCTGGTGGTCAATGCGGAGCTGGGTTTTTGATTTGATCCCAGATTTGAAACCGGGATGAATGTAATGAAACCGTTTTTCAGTGCCCTGCTCGATTTCATCTTTCCCCCCCTGTGCCATGTCTGCCGGTCGTTCATCCCCGACGCCGGCAGCCTGCATATCTGCCCCTCCTGCCAGGAAGGGCTGCAGGCGGTATCACAGCCGCACTGCCCGGTCTGCGGCATCCCCTTCATCGGCCAGGGGGAGAATCACCTCTGCGGCGCCTGTATCCGCACCCCTCCCGGCTATGACGCTGCCCGGGCCGCGCTGGTCTATGCGGGTCCGACCCGGGAGTTGATCCATGCTTTCAAATATAATTACAAGATCCACCTGCGCCGGCCGCTGGCCCTGCTGACCGCCCGCCGGCTGGCTGCCTGTGTCGCCTCGTTTCAGCCGGATCTGCTTGTGCCGGTTCCGCTGCATGTCAGGCGTCTGCGCAGCAGGGGCTTCAACCAGGCTGTCCTACTGGGGGAACTGCTCTCCCGTGAGTGGGGCATCCCGCTGAAGCGGCGTGCCATGCGGCGCATTCGCTGGACAGAACCACAGATCAGCCTGTCCGCTGCCGAGCGTCGCGACAACGTCAAGGGTGCCTTTAGCGTTGCCGATCCCGCTTTGGTGGCCGGCAAACGGGTGCTGCTGCTGGATGATGTCCTGACAACCGGCAGCACGGTGGAGGAGTGCTCCCGCATGCTCAGGAAGGCCGGGGCGGCTCAGGTGCTGGTGATTACCGTGGCCCGGGCGGTAACCGCATAGCGTTGTTTTCAGTTGCGGGATATGTTCGTTAATTAATGTGGAAAAGCATCTCGATCGCCAGCTATTTTCTTGACAGTAAAGGTGTATTATTGTACTGAATTGACTGTGATTACGTTTGAATACGGAGGAAAGCATGCGCCTTTCAACCAAAAGCCGATACGGCCTGCGCGCCCTGTTTGACATCGCCTACAACTGTGGCAGCGCACCGGCCCAGATCCAGGATATTTCGCGCCGCCAGCAGATTTCGCCCCGCTACCTGGAGCAGATCTTCCAGAGCCTCAAGCGGGCCGGCATTCTCAAGAGCAAGCGCGGACCGCAGGGGGGCTACAGCCTGGCCAGAAAACCGGAAGAGATCACGGTGCTGGAGATCCTCAACGCCACCGAGCAGGATGTCCTGCTGGTCGACTGCGCCGGAGCTACGCCCAAGAAGCTGAAGCGCAAGAGCGAGTGCCCCTTCGAAGGGAACTGCGTCACCCAGACGGTCTGGGAAGAGGCCAATAACCTTCTCAACAATCTCTTCGGTGGGTTGACGCTGCAGACGCTCTGCGAACGAGGACACAGCATGGGGATCAAGAAGGAACAGGACCATCGCTTCATGTATTACATCTGACCGCCGTCAGCGGAGGGCAGTCCAGTACAGTCGCCAGCGCCCTCCAGGGGCGTTTGCTGTTTGAGGAGAGAAATATGGGACAACTTGATCATAAATATTCAGAACTGCGCCGGATTGTCAGGGAGATGGGGTCACTGCTGGTGGCATTTTCCGGCGGGGTGGATTCCACGCTGCTCTTGAAGGTGGCCCATGATGAACTGGGGGAGCGTGCGGCCGCCATCACTATCGATGCTCCTTTCCACAGCCGCCATGAGATCGCTGAAGCCTGCCGTCTGGCGGAACTGATCGGCGTGCGCCATCTGGTCCTGGATGTGCACGCTCTCGAGATTGAGGGACTGGCCGCCAACCCGCCCGAACGCTGCTACTTCTGTAAGCAGGCCGTTTTTAGCATCTGCCGGGACAAGGCCCGGGAAAACGGATTCGAACTGCTGGCAGATGGCAGCAACAGCGATGATCTCAAGGATTACCGTCCTGGTCGCAGGGCGCTGGAAGAGCTGGGCGTGGTCAGTCCGCTGCTGATGGCCGGTCTTGAGAAGTCCGAGATCAGGGCTTTGAGCCGACGGCTGGGGCTGGATACCTGGGACAAGCCGGCCTTAGCCTGTCTGCTGACCCGTTTTCCCCATGGCGAGCAGATCACTCCGGAGAGGCTTGCCATGGTGGAGCGCTGCGAGGATTTTCTGCGGGACAAGGGCTTCGGGCTCTTTCGGGTACGGGCCCATGCTGGGACCGCGCGCATCGAGCTGACCAGCGAAGAGCTGCCGCGCCTGCTGGAAGATGGCCTGCGCAGCGCGGTGACGGCCTTTTTCCGCCAGGCCGGCTTTGCCTTCGTGACTCTTGATCTGGAGGGGTACCGCTGCGGGTCGATGAATCCCCCGGAGGGCGATCGCCGCTAGCCTCCGGCCGCCGGCTGCTTGAAAAAACTCGCCAGCATCCTGCTGATATCCTCAGGCAGGGGGGGGCAGCCGGGGATGAAGGCGTCCACCCGTATGACCTGATGGAGCGGCAGTACCCTGGGCAGTAGTAGCGGAACATCACTGCCAAACCTCTGATGTGAACCGTTTTCCGCTGGGTAGGCCGCCGCCAGGGCCGCTTCCCTGCCGATCGGATTACGCAGGCCGGATACATTGCCGTTCACTGCGCAATCCCCCAGGCTTACCACCCACACCGTCCGCTCCCTGATCAGGGCGGCCATTTCCCGATTGTCCGCATTCCCCACCGCCCCCTCCACCAGGGCGATATCCACTCCGGCCGGATATTCCTTGATATCGGCCAGGGGCGAATAGACCAGTTCGCACTTCAGCAGCAGTTCCAGCAGATGATGGTGTAGATTGAGCAGGCTCATGTGACAGCCCGAGCAACCCGACAACCAGGCCGTGGCCAGTCTGATGGGTCTCATCGCGTCCTCCGGCGGCGCCATTCCAGTAGTTTTTCCAGACAGAGGGTACCTTTGCGGGTGCCCTGGACATCCTTTTCAAAAAGGGCCCCGGTCGGGCAGGCCTGCACGCATTTGCCGCAGCCGGTACAGCTGCCGCTTTCGCCCCAGGGGCGGGCCAGGTCGCTGATGATGCGGCTGGCCGTGCCCCTGGCCCTGACATCCCAGGTGTGGGCTCCCTCGACCTGGTCACAGACCCGGACGCAGCGCCGGCAGAGGATGCAGCGGTTGTGATCGAGGCCGAAACGCTCGTGACTGATATCCACCGTCAGGGTAGGCGCGATGAAGCCGTAGCGGACATGATCGATGCCGAAGCGTCTGGCCACTGCCTGCAGTTCGCAGTTGTTGTTCATCACGCAGACCGGGCACTGGTGGTTGCGCTCCGCCAGCAGCAGTTCCACGATCTGACGCCGGGCCGCCTGCAGCCGTTCCGAAGCGGTTGTGATTACCATGCCGCTTTCAGCCCTGGTGGCACAGGCCGGCACCGGCCGGCGGCCGCCTGCCACCTCGACGATGCAGATCCGGCAGGCCCCGGCCGGGATCAGCCCTTTGAGATGGCAGAGCGTCGCAATGTCGATGCCGTTGGCCCGCGCCGCCTGCAGGATGGTTGCGCCCGGCCCGGCGCTGACCGGGATGCCGTCAATGCTAAGCTTCAGTCGCGGCATGGCGCTGCCCCCCGGCGGCAGACCCCGGCCGGACAGTGGCCGTTGCGTAGATGGTCCAGGTACTCCTGGCGGAACCAGCGCAGAGTGCTCAGCACCGGGTTGGGGGCGGCCATGCCCAGGCCGCACAGGCTGGTCTCACGCATCAGATGGCAGAGTTCTTCCAGGCGCTCGAGCTGCTCCAGGTCGGCCTCGCCGCTGCAGAGGGCGTCAAGCAGCCTCAGTGCCTGCTCCGTTCCGGCCCGGCAGGGGGTGCATTTGCCGCAGCTCTCGCTCTGGCAGAAGCGCATGAAGAAGCGGGCCAGATCGACCATGCAGCGCCGGTCGTTGATGATGATCATACCGCCCGAGCCCATGATCGTGCCCAGACCGGTCAGGCTGTCGTAATCCACCGGAATGTCAAGATGTTCGGCCGTAATGCAGCCGCCGCTGGCACCGCCGGTCTGGGCCGCCTTGAAGTCGCCCCCCGTAACGCCTCCCGCCATTTCCAGGATCTGCCGCAGGGGCGTGCCCAGGGGCACCTCGACCACACCGGCCACGGTTACGTCTCCGGAAATCGAAAAGACCTTGGTGCCGTTGTTGCCCGGCGTGCCGATGGAACTGAACCAGGCCGCGCCCTTGAGGATGATCGGAGCTACACAGCCGAAGGTCTCCACATTGTTGATCAGGGTGGGGCGGCCCCACAGACCGTGCTGGGCCGGGTAGGGGGGGCGGATGACCGGTTGGCCGCGCCGCCCCATGATGGAGGCCATCAGGGCGGTCTCCTCGCCGCAGACAAAGGCCCCGGCTCCGATGCGCACCCGCACCTGGAAGGTAAATGGTGTCCCGAAGATGTTTCGTCCCAGGCAGGCTGCGCTCTCGGCCTCTGCGATCGCTGCGCGCAGCCGCCGGGCTGCCAGGGGATATTCGCCCCGCACGTAGATGAAGCCATGATCCGCGCCGGTGGCGAAGCCGGCAATGGCCATTCCCTCCAGTACGCGGTGCGGATCCAGCTCCATCAGGGTCCGGTCCATGAAGGCGCCGGGATCACCCTCGTCCCCGTTGGCCACCACAAACTTCCGCTTTCCCGGGGCAGACCTGACCAGCTCCCATTTCAGGCCGGTCGGGTAGCCGCCGCCCCCCCGTCCCCGCAGGCCGCTGTCCCTGATCTGCCCGCAGACCTGGTCCGGGCTCATCCGGCGCAGGGACTGTTCAAGGGCCGTGTAGGCCCCGGCTGCCCGGGCGCTTGCCAGGCTGTCCGGGTCGATCGCCCCGCAGTTCGCCAGTACGATCCGTTGGCTGGCAGGTCCCAGCAGGCGCACCGGCGCCAGCGCTTCTCCCGGGGGAAGTCCGCCTTCCATGGCCGACTGCAGCAGGTTTAAGGTCAGATCCGGGGTCATTTGGGAGTACAGGCGGGCTGGGGTGCTGCTCTGCTCGATTCTGACCAGCGGAGCCATGCCGCAGGCTCCCAGGCAGCGGACGCTCTCCAGGCTGAGCCGGCTGTCCCCTGAGCTGCCGCCGCAGGCCGGGTCGAGCAGCTGTTGCAGCTGTTCCAGCAGCCGTGTGCCCCCCTTGATATGGCAGGAAGTGCCGGTACAGACCGCGCAACGGGTGCGGCCGGGTGGCTCCAGCCGGAAGGCATGGTAGAAGCTGGCCACGCCGTATACCAGGCTTTCCGGCAGCTTCAGGCTCCGGGCGATCTGTCCCAGCAGGGGTTGGTCCAGATGGCCGTATTGCTGCTGGGCGGCATGCAGCAGCTCAATCAGCTCATGGCCGGGCAGAGTCGTGCGGCCCAGCAGCTGTTTCAGTTCCGGATAGTCGGGGAGGTTTTCGGCTGCATCAATGTTGTTACCCATGACAGAGGTACCCATGGCATCCGTGCCGTTTTTGATTAGCTTTGTTTAATACTAGCATGGCTGGGCATTTCGGCAAGTGACGGCGCTGTTTCGGGATATGCGGTCGTGAGCGGCGGGGGATGCGTGATCGGCCTGAAAAGGCTTGAATTGCGGGAAGTTGCGGAAAGCGGGCGCCTGATGCCCGCTCCGCTTACAGATCGAGTATCATGGCATTTTCGTCGCAGTCCGGGAATTTGGCGCACTTGATACAGTCGCCCCAGACCTTGTGGGGCAGCTCCGATTTGTCCACCAGGCGGAAGCCGTGCTTGCCGAAAAAATCTGGTTTGTAGGTCAGGCAGAAAATCCGCTTGAGCCCGATCTGGCGCGCCTCGGCGATGCAGGCCTGCACCAGCTGGCTGCCGATGCCGCTGCGGCCGACGTTCTCTGCCACCGCCACCGATCGGACTTCGGCCAGATTGTCCCAGACGATGTGCAGTGCGGCCGTACCCTGGATCTGGCCGTTGTCGTCAGAGACGTAGAAATCGCGCAGGGATTCGTAGATTTCCGACAGGGAACGGGGGAGCATGTCGCCCCGGCTGGCGAAGTTCAACAGCAGTTTCTGGATTTCCTTGACGTCTTGGATCTGTGCTTTGCGGATCATGGTAACACTCCTTTAGCGTATGCCGACCTTGACCATCACCGGCCGCAGCACCCGCACCAGCTCGTGGGGCGCCATGGCCACCAGATAGCCACGCTTGCCGCCGTTGATGTAGATCCTCTCCAGTGCAGTTATGCTTTCTTCCAGGTAGACCGGCATCTGGCGACGGGTCCCGAAGGGGGAGGTGCCGCCCACCAGGTAGCCGCTGTGTTTGCTGGCCATGTCCGGGGTGCACGGGGTGACCTGCTTGACGCCGATGCTGCGCGCCAGTTCCCGGGTCGAAACCTGCAGGTCGCCATGCATCAGCACAATCAGCGGGTTCCTGGCCTCGTCTTCCATGATCAGTGTTTTAATCACGCAGTGCTCAGCCACCCCCAGCTCGCGGGAGGATACGGACGTGCCTCCCTTCTCCTGATAGGCGTAAAGGTGGTCCGTAAATTCTACCTTTTCGGCTCGCAGCAGGCGTACGGCCGGGGTGACCGGTGCCTTCTCCCTGGCCATTCAGCAGATCCTCGGCAGTTGTTCGCCGGCCAGCATCTCCACCGCCCGCAGGCCACCCACGATGGTTTCCATGCTGACCCGGCCCGCCTCTCCGGCCGACACGCTGCCGATGATGGCCGCCTGTCCCCCCAGGGGGTGCTGTCTGATGCGCTCCAGGGTCTGTTGGGCCGCTTGGGGCGCCACAAAGGCCAGCAGTTTGCCCTCATTGGCCACAAAAAGCGGATCCAGGCCGAGGATGGAGCAGACCCCGCGCACGGCCGGCTTGACCGGAATGTCCTCTTCGCGGATGGTGATGGCCTGGCCGGACTGCATGGCGATCTCCTTGAGGGTGGTGGCCACGCCGCCGCGGGTCGGATCCCGCAGGACGTGCAGGTTGGAGCCGGCCGCGGCGATGATCTCGGCCACCATGCCGTTAAGCGAGGCGGCGTCGCTGCGGATATCGGTGCCGACCTTGAGCCCCTCGCGGCTGGCCATGACCGCCACGCCATGGTCGCCGGCCGTGCCGCTCAGGATAATCAGGTCGCCGGAGCGGGCATTGGCGCCCTGTATGGTCAGGCCGGGGCTGATCAGGCCGATGCCCGAGGTGTTGATGAAGATCCGGTCGGCTTTCCCGCGCGGCACGACCTTGGTGTCGCCGGTGGCGATGCGGATGCCGGCCTGGTCGGCCGCCTCGCGCATGGAACGGAGGATTCTCTCCAGATCCGGCTTGCCGAAGCCTTCCTCGATGATCAGGCCGACGCTCAGGTAGAGCGGCCGGGCGCCCATCATGGCCAGATCGTTGACTGTGCCGTGCACCGCCAGGCTGCCGATATTCCCACCGGGGAAAAAGATCGGATCCACCACGAACGAGTCGGTGGTGTAGGCCAGTCGTCCTTCAGGCAGATCCAGAACGGCAGCGTCGTTCTGGCTGGCCGGGTCGGCACCGTTCAGGGCCGGTATGATCAGCTGGTCCAGCAGTTGGTGCGAGAGTCGGCCGCCGCTGCCGTGGCCAAGCAGGATGAGATCGCTGTTCATTGCTATGCAGGTTCCTCCATCTGTTTAACCCGCAGGATAGCACGCTTTACCGGCCTTGTCACGCGATCCGGGTACGCTTTTTATGTTCACAATCCGGGGGTGTTCGTGTTATTAAAGCAGGATTGTTCACAAGGAGGATGCGATGACTGAATACAGACCGATGCAGCAATTGCCGGATAAAGCAGGCTACGGAGCGGGTGATGTACTGGTGCTGGTGGGGGAACTTTTCGGGCGGGGCTATGCCAACGGCATGGTGGACGAGGCCAAGCGCCTCGGCATGACCGTGATCGGCACCACCGTGGGCAGGCGTGACTCCGACGGCACCCTGCGGTCGCTGACCGACCAGGAGCTGGGCGAGGCCCAGGCGCTCTTGGGTGGTACCATCATCAACGTTCCGCTGGAGGCCGGTTTCGACATGGAGTCGGTCAATGGCCAGCCATCGCTGGCTGAACAGCTCAAGAAGGCCCGGCCGGACGACTGGAATGCCATCACCTTTGCCGACGGTTACATCGAGCAGGCCCGGGCTGCCGGCAGCGCCCGTTTTCGGGAAGCCATGTCCCGGGTGGCGCTGCAGCTGGAGAGCCTGATACCGTCCGGCGCCAACGTCATCTTCGCCCACTCCATGGCGGGCGGCATCCCCCGGGCGCGGGTCTTCATGCCCCTTTTGAACCGGGTTTTCAAGGGCACCGGCGACAAGTACCTCTCTTCGGCCGATTTCTGGCAGAGCGGACTGGGACGCCTGTGCGATGCCAGTTTCAATGAAGTCACCGCCGACACGTTCCGTTATCTGCTGGAGGAAACCGCAGGCCTGCGCCAGCGCATCGCCTCCGGCGGCGGCCGGGTAAGCTACACCGCCTACGGCTACCATGGTACCGGCATCCTGATGGCTGACCAGTACCGCTGGCAGTCCTACACCCCCTACGTGCAGGGCTGGGCCAAAATGCGCCTTGAGGATATCGCTGCTGAGGCCTTTCAGCGCGGAATTTCGGCAACGGTCTTCAACTGTCCCGAGATCCAGACCAATTCCAGCGCCCTTTTTCTGGGGGTGGAAATTTCGCTCTACCCACTGCTGAATGCCATCCGCCGCGAGGCTGGCGATGCTGCGGGCGCGGCGCTTCACGAGCGTTGCCAGGCCATGCTCAAGGAAGGCGAAACAGTGCAGCAGCTGCTGGAGCGGGCCGATGCCTATCTGGGCTCACCCCTCTTGTCTGATCTGCTCGACTTTGCCACCTGGCCCCAGCACAACAGCCGTCAGCAGGCCGAGCTGATGCTGGCCGCTTCCGCCGAACTGATGGGGATGCATGCCGATCAGAAACAGCTGGTCTGCGCCGAACTGTCGCGGGTGGTCTTTCTGGCCACCGGCAGGCTGATGGTCCAGTCGGCCTGGCAGCCGGCCGCGCCGGTTGTCTGGCTCAATCACGACATAATCGCCCGACTGCTGGCCGACAGCCGTGGCAGCGGCCTGCTGTAGTCCCTGTCCGCAGGTAAGCATCGCACCCCCTTCGGGAACATAGCTGACAAAAACATGAGGGAAACCATGAACAAGACCAGCACATCTCTTCTGCTTACCGCATTTGCCCTGGCGCTGCTCCAGGGGTGCGCCACGCCTCAGCTGAACAAGCCGACCGACGTGCTCTACAAGGATGGCGAGCAGTTCTTCCAGTCCGGCAAATACGAAGATGCCATCGCTCAGTGGAAGAAGGTCAAGGAGAGCTACCAGTCGCCGGAACTGACCACCAAGGCCGAGATCAACATTGCTGACGCCTACTTCCTAAACAAGGATTATATCGAGGCCGCCGCTGCCTATGAGGATTTCCGCAAGCTGCACCCCGGTCACGAACGGGCCGGCTATGCCCTGTATCGTCAGGCGCTGAGCTACTACCAGCAGATCAGCGGCATCGACACCGATCAGACGCCGGTGAAAAATGCCCTGACCATCCTCGAGTCATATATCAAGGGCTACCCGACCGGCGAATATGTGAAGGATGCCCAGGAAAAAGCCCGTGACTGCCGTGACAAACAGCTGCAGTACGAGCTGTATGTGGGCAAGTTCTACCTCAAGTCCGGCAAGTACCCGGCTGCCATCGCCCGCTTCGAGGAGGCCCTAAAGTCGTTTCCCGACCTGCCGCGCCGCGACGAAGTGCTTTACAATCTGGGACGTTCCTATCTGCAGGATGGGCAGAAAACAAAGGGGCGAGAGGTCTTCGGGCGCCTGTTCAAGGAATTCCCTTCCAGCCCCTATGTCAATGACGCCAACAAGGCCATGGATTCATTCTTCTAGTGCTGCGACGGCTTACAGTCCTGCTGCTCATGTCTGGCGCCTGCCTGGCTGCCATGGCCGGCTGTGGCCCGTCCCGGGCCGAGCAAGAACAGGTGCTGCAGGTGCTGCGGCTGCGCAGTCAGGCCCTGAACAGGCGTGATCTTCCGTTGTATCTCAGCGCAATCTCCCTGAATTACCGTGACAGGACGCGTGATTTTGACGCCCTGCGCGGCGGCCTGGAAACAGCATTCAGCACCTATGATAGCGTCTCGTATCAGGCCGGGGAGCAGAAGCTGGAGATCAACGGGAACCAGGCTGAAGTGGCGGGCAGCTACCGCATGAAGGTTGTCATCCGCGGTCGCGATATGGTGCTGGACGGCAAGGAACATATCCGGCTGGCCCGGGAAACCGGCGGCTGGAAAATCATCTCCGGATTATGAGCAGATAAAACCATGGAACAGACTTTGACATATTTCATACTCTGGCTGGCGGCATCCTACCTGCTTGGTTCGATACCGACCGGGCTGCTGCTGGGAAGGCTGTACGGCATTGACGTCCGCAAAGAGGGGAGCGGCAATATCGGTGCCACCAACCTCTACCGTACGGTCGGCCGCCGGGTCGGGATCCTGACCCTGATCGGCGACTGCATCAAGGGGCTGGCGCCGGTGCTGGCGGCACGGCAATTCGGCCTGTCGGCCGATCAGGTCGCCTGGGTCGGGCTGGCAGCCTTCTGCGGCCATGTGTTCTCGGTTTTTCTGCGCTTCAAGGGGGGCAAGGGGGTCGCCACCGCGCTGGGGGTCTTTCTGGCGCTCTCTCCGCTGGCAGTGGCAATCGCTGTGGCGGTATTCGCGGCTCTGATGCTGCTCTGGCGCTATGTGTCCCTGGGGTCAGTCGGCGCTGCCGCTGTCATGCCGCTGGCGGTGGCCCTGCTGGGTGGTGGTCGCACACTGATCCTGGTGACGCTGCTGATTGCACTGGTCGTGATCGGTCGCCATCACGAAAATATCCGCCGCCTGCTGTCAGGAACGGAGAACCGGTTCAAGGCCTGACAGCCGGATTCTATTCTTCCATTGCAGACAAAAAAAGGCCCGCCGGTTGAATCCAGCGGGCCTTTTTTGCAGCTGCTTGCTGATTGCTATTCCTTGTCTCCGACATAGATGCTGGCGATGCCGAAGGTAAGCTCCTTGATCTGGATTTTGCTGAACCCGGCTGCGCTGATCATGCGCGAAAATTCCTGGTGGCTCGGGAATTCCAGAACGGAATCGGGCAGATATTTGTAGGCGTTGTATCGCGAGAAAAGCCCTCCGATCATCGGCAGCAGGCGCCGGAAATAGAAGTAGTAAATCTGCCGGAAGAACTGTGAGCGCGGGGTGGAAAACTCCAGGATGATCATTCTTCCGCCGGGACGCAGCACCCGCCACATTTCCGCCAGTCCCAGCCGCCGGTCAACCACGTTTCTGATGCCGAAGGCAATGGTGATCGAATCAAAGGTGTTGTCGGGAAAGGGGAGGTCCTCGCAGGGGGCAACCCGGAAATTGATCCGGCTGGCATAGGGGGACGCCGCCACTTTGACCTGGCCCAGTTCCACCATCTCCTTGCAGAAATCAGCCCCGGTTATGCTGACCGAGGGGGGAGTGCTGCGGGCGATTTCCAGGGCCACGTCGCCGGTGCCGGTGGCCACATCCAGAATCCGCGATCCTTCCTGGTATTTGAGCAGGCTGACGGCCTTGGTGCGCCAGCGACGGTCGATGCCGAAGCTGAGCAGGCGGTTGAGGAAGTCGTAACGAGGTGCGATGGTGCCGAACATCTGCTGGATTTTTTCGCCCTTTTCGGAGAGTCTGAACATGGTTTTACTACCCTTTACCTTGATTTAATGCTATATAACAATACTTTGCCTTGTAGCATACTTTAGGGGGCTCTGGCCAGCAAAAACAGGCCGGCAGCCACTCGCAACCGTCAAGCACAAGAGGACCACCAGCGTGGCGTCTTTTATCCGTATCCAGGATGTTGCCGACATCCTGATCATGACATTTCTACTGTACCAGCTCTATTCCTGGTTCCGCCGCACCCGCGCCATGCAGGTGCTGATCGGGTTGGGGGTGCTGACGCTGATCTATTTTGCCACCCGTTTTCTCGGGCTGTACATGACCAGCTGGATCCTGCAGGAACTGGGAACCGTACTGATCGTGCTGATCATCGTTGTCTTTCAGGCCGAGATTCGCCAGGCGCTGTACCGCTTCAGTCTGTTGCGGCATCTGTTCGCCAGCCAGAAAGAGTCCCGACAGAGCAATTTTCAGGAAATCAGCGAGACGCTCTTCGATCTGGCCAAGCAGCGGACCGGTGTGATCATCGTATTCCAGCGCAGCGAGTCCCTCTCGGACCTGATGCTGAACGGGGTCAGGCTGGACTGCGAGATAACCCCTCAGATCCTGGAGTCGATCTTTTTCAACGGTGCGCCGCTGCATGACGGCGCCGTCCTGATCAGCGACGGCCGCATCGTGACGGCCTCCTGCCACCTGCCGCTTTCCGCCAACCCCGAACTGCCCCAGTTCCTGGGGACCCGACATCGGGCGGCCCTGGGACTCTCGGAGCGGACCGATGCCGTTGTGGCCGTGGTTTCGGAAGAACGTGGCGAAGTTTCGCTGGCAGTGGCCGGGGAGCTGCGTCCCATGGCATCCCCGGCTCATTTGATGGCCACTCTGGATGAACTGATCAATCCGGTCCGGGAGACCGTTAAAAGCAGTCTGTTTCGTCAGCTCTTCAATAACCTGCTCCCCAAAACGGCAATTCTTTTGATCGTGATCACTTTCTGGGCATTGGTCACGTCCCGCCAGGGAGAGATCACAACGGCCGTGGCGCCGGTCAGGATGCACGGCCTGCCGGGCGATCTGGTGCTGGTGCGCACTATTCCCGAAGAGGTGGATGTCCAGCTGAAATCCTTCTCCACCCTGACCCCCTTGCCCTCCAAGCTGGATATAGCCGCTGATCTCGATCTCTCCGGTATCCGCGAAGGTCAGACCAGCATCAGGATCAAAAGCTCCGATCTGAACCTGCCGTCCGGCATGACCATGAGCAGTGTCAATCCAACGGCGATCAGAATCGTTGCGGAACGGAAGGAGCGCAAAACCGTCCCGGTCCGGGTGGTGCTGAAAGGTAAACTGTCGCGCGGCCTGTCGGAATCGGCGCTGATTGTCGAGCCTGCCTCGGTGGTGGTGGAAGGTCCGGCCGGTCAGATTGCCCGGGTCGATTCCGTCGCCACCGAGGAGATCGATGCCGGTCGGCTGGTCAAAGGTAAAGAGTACAGCAAGAATCTGATTCCGCCGCTGAAGATGGTCACCATTCTAAGGGAGGATCCGGTCTCGATCAGGGTTTCAGTTCACAAGAAGAAGTGATGTTTTGTCTGGTTGGCATATATGTTGCATATCTAGTCGGGTATTTGGCTGACTTAGTGGTTGACAATTGCTGACATATGTTATATAAACCACGGACGCCGTGCAGTATATTAAAACAAAAGGAGGAACAATGGTTAATTTGAGACACATACTCATGTTATGCCTCATGCTTCTCGCCTTTCCCCAACTGGTACTGGCATCCAAAACCCACGTCGCACGCAAGAGTGAGACGCTCCAGTCCATTGCCCGCAAATACCACGTATCCGTAGATGAACTTAAATCCGTCAACAACCTGTCCGGTTCCCGCGTTTCCAAGGGTGCCCGTCTGATCATCCCTTCCCAGGCCGCTGTTCATACTAAAAAAGCAAAAGTTGCAGAAAAGGCCCGCACCTACAAGGTTTCCAAGGGTGAGTCCCTGGCCGCCGTTGCCAAAAAAACCGGGGTCAAGATGGCTGAACTGCGGCGTCTTAACGGCATCAGAGGCAACCGGGTCAAGCCGGGCCAGGTGCTGGCGCTGAGCGAGAAAACTCACCCGGTCGAGGAAACACCACGGCTGGCAACGGCTTCCGAGCGACTTCAGCTGATCAATCCTGACCTGCTGAACGAGCAGGAACTTACCAATACCCTGGCCGAACTGACGGACCTGGATAATGACCATCCAGTGGACTTGGCCAAAAACCTGGAAGAAAACGCTTCCGGCGTCAATAAAATCAAGAAGTCGGCCTACAGTTTCCTGGGCGCACGCTACCGTTTCGGCGGCAGCAGCCGCACCGCCCTCGACTGTTCCAGTTTTACCCAGCAGGTCTTTCGTGACCTGAAGGTGAGTCTGCCCCGTACCGCCCGTGAACAGTTCCAGGTCGGCAACGAGGTGGTACGCGGCGATCTGCAGAAGGGGGACCTGGTTTTCTTCCAGACCTACGCCCGCTTTCCCTCCCATGTCGGCATCTATCTTGGCAACCGCAAGATGATCCACGCTTCATCCCGCGACCGCCGCGTGGTGATCTCCTCCATGGACACCCCCTACTATCTGTCGCGCTTTCTGGGCGCACGCCGCATGGGACAGTCAATTCCGGACAGCATCAACTTCAATGAACTGCAGCTGGGGGTTCAGGAAGAGAATGAGACCGAAGTGCTGGCCAACGATACGCTGGGCATAGCCCTGAGCAAGAACAATTGATATCTGGCGGCATAACATCACATCGATAAAAATCCGGGTCCTCTGACCCGGATTTTTTTTGGCTTGGGGATATGAAAATTCTGCTTAGCTACATATCCGGTCAGCCGGACCGCCAGGACCCCTACATATCCCTGCTTCCCAGCGGTCTCTGCTATCTGCAGTCAACCCTGCGCGAGGCCGGCCATGATGCCGTGCTGGCCAATTTTTCCGGCTGGTCCCAGCTGGAGATCACCCGTCAGCTGACAACGGCCAGGCCGGCAGTCGTGGGCATTTCCCAATGGACCCATAACCGCCATGAATCCATGGAACTGGCCAGGCTGGCGCGGCGGGTGCTGCCCGACAGCCTGATTCTGCTGGGGGGCGGTCATGCCACCTTCCGCTGCCGCGAAATACTGGCCGAAGACACCCCTCTGGATGCCGTCGTACTGGGGGAGGGTGAGGCCACCCTGCTGGAACTGGCCGAGCGGGTCGCGGGGGGCAGCGACTGGCGGGACATGGCCGGCATCGCACTCCGCCGGCAGGGGCAGGTCGTGGTGAATGCGACACGCCAGCCCCTGAACAGTCTGGACCGGATTCCCTTCGCCGCACGGCATCTGCAGCACTCCATCGGCGTTGACCGGGAGCTGCAGGCCGAATTCATCATCACCGCCCGGGGCTGCCCGTCGGCTTGCAGCTTCTGCAGTTCGCCCACCTTCTGGTCTCGCCGGGTGCGCTTCCGCTCGCCGGAAAATGTCGTGGATGAAATCCTGTATCTGCGTGCCAGCTACGGGCTGATCTATTTCTCGTTCAGGGATGACACCTTCACTGCCGACCGCAGGCGGACCATCGCCATCTGCCGGCAGTTGGTCGAACGCCAGGCCCACATTGTCTGGAACTGTCAGTCACGTGTCACCACCCTGGACGAGGAGCTGCTGGTCTGGATGAAGCGGGCCGGCTGCGAATGCATCCAGCTGGGGATCGAATCGGGTTCGCTGCCGATTCTGGCCCTGCTGGACAAATCCATCACCCCCGCCCAGGTCGAACAGGCCGCCGCTCTCATCAAAAAAGTCGGCATCCACCTTTCGGTCTATCTGATCAGTGACGTGCCCGCAGAGACCCGCCAGGATCAGGATGCGACCGTCAGCCTGATGCGGCGTATCCGTCCCGATGACGGCTATGTCTCGCCCCTGGCCTATTACCCCGGCACGCGGCTGTTCGAGCAGGCCGTCCAGGCCGGCCGGGTGGCCGCTGATGTCTTCGAGACGAGCCGTGAGCCGGCCGTCTATGCCTCGCCGCAGCCGGGCAAGAGCTCGCGCCGGCTGCTGGCAGCCCTTAGCGGTCAGGGCGCTGCGGTTGCAAAAAACATCAAGCGGGTCAAGCGCGAGCTGGGCTTCTGTTATGTGACCAATGTGACGGCCGGCGAGTGCTACCGGCAGGCCGGTGATATCACTGCTGCCGAGCGGGAATTCCGGGAAATAACCGAGCGCGAGCCGGACAATCCCTGGGGGTGGTTTCTGCTGGGGGAGCTGTACGCGGAACTGGGAGAGGTGGGGCTGGCCAGGGAGTACTATGGCCGGGTGCTGCGGATTGTGCCACAGCACGGTCCATCAAAAGCTGCTCTTAAGGGCAACAAAAAAGCGGGGCCGTGAGGCTCCGCTTTTTTGTCGCTGTTCCGTTTCAGGAGATTACTTGACGATCCTGATGCCGGGGATGAAGGAGATCTTTTCAAAGGTCCGGTTGAGGGTCTTGCTCTGGAAGTTGGCCAGCGGCGGGGTCTCGGGGAACTCGATGCTGTCGCCGACCTTGACCTTCAGCTCGGGCAGGGCCAGCCAGGTTTTCTGGCCTTTCTCGTCCTGGGCTTCAACGTAGGTGTAGCCGCCGGAGTTCATGGTCTGGACTACCTTGGCTTT
>DBMM01000086.1:54378-94092 GCA_002298925.1 Geobacter sp. UBA698
GCGCCGGGGGCGCCGCCGGGATGTCCGGCCGGCATCTGGCCTGCCGGCATCTGGCTTGCCTGGCCAGCTGCGGGCTGCTGGGGAGCTTCAGTCTTAGGTTTGTCTTTGCACCCGGCCAGGGCCAGTGCTGCGATGGAGAGAAGTATCAATGCTGTTTTTTTCACCTGCAACCTCCTGATTTTTAGTAACTACTCTTTTTATCATGTTTATGGCTGTTTTTCCAAGAAAAAATGATTTTCCTTGCCGGGAGCTGGATGTGGTCGATTAATGTGCTATACAGAGAATACAGGCATCCAGATCCGATGGAAAAGGAGTGTGGTCATGACGAAAAAGTTCTCGTTCGGTACGGCAACTGCTGCCGGTTTGATCGTCCTCGCGCTGCTGCTGGCGTTGTCAGCTTGCCGGGACCGACCGTTTGCGGAAGTCAAGGATACCTTGACGGTCGGCATGGAGCTGGCCTACCCCCCTTTCGAGATGACCGATGAGCAGGGCGCCCCCAAAGGGGTCAGCGTCGAACTGGCCAACGAACTGGGCAAGGCTCTCGGCAAGAAGATCGTCATCCAGAACACCTCCTTTGACGGATTGATCCCCGCCCTGAAAACCGGCAAGCTTGATCTGATCATATCTTCCATGACCATTACCGACGAACGGAAGCGGTCGGTGGACTTCTCCGATCCTTACCTCTCCACCGGGCTCTGCCTGCTGGTGGCCAGGGAGTCACCGGTCCAGACGGTGGCAGACCTGGACCGGGCCGGCGTCACCGTGGTGGTCAAGAAGGGCACCACCGGACACAGCTATGCCGCCCAAAAGATCAGGAACGCCCGGCTGCTGGTGCTGGACAAGGAGGCGGCCGCCGTGCTCGAGGTCGTTCAGGGCAAGGCCGATGCCTTCATCTATGACCAGATGTCCACCTACCAGAACTGGAAAAAGAACCGCCAGACCACCCGCGCCCTGCTCAACCCCTTTCAACAGGAGCAATGGGGCATTGCTCTGCGCAAAGGGGATGACCGGCTCAAGGAACAGGTCAACGCCTTCCTGAAAACCTTCCGCCAGCAGGGGGGCTTCGAGCGTCTGGGCGACAGCTATCTCAAGGAGCAGAAAGAGACCTTCCGCGAGCTCAACTACCTCTTCTTCTTCTAGGTCGGCCGGAATGCGTCGTTACTTCTTCATGGACCACGACAACCGGGATCAGAGGGTGGCGCCGGCCGCAGCCTGGGCCAGCGGACTGCTGGTGCTGGCGCTGCTCAGCCTGCTGTTCTGGTTCGTCTTCAGCCAGGTCCGCTTTGCCTGGGGCTGGGAGGCGGTCTACGCCTACCGGGCCAAGTTCGTCAAGGGGTGGCTGATGACCGTGGCCATCTCGGCCGCCGCCATGCTGGTCAGCCTGCTGATCGGCCTGCTCACGGCCCTGGCCCGGCGGACCAGCTTTCTGCCGCTACGCTATCTGGCGCGCATCTACATGGAGCTGATCCGGGGCACCCCCTTTCTGGTGCAGATTCTGATCTTCTTCTACGTGGTGGCCGACGCCTTCGGCATCCAGAACCGCTACCTGGTGGGGATCATCATCCTGGCCATGTTCTCAGGCGCCTACATCTCGGAGATCCTTCGGGCCGGCATCGAGAGCATCGGCGAATCCCAGCTGGAATCGGCCCGGGCCATCGGCTTCACCCGTCCCCAGATCTACCGCTACGTTATCCTGCCCCAGGTCACCCGCCAGGTCTTGCCGCCGCTGGCCGGGGAGTTCGCCTCACTGATCAAGGATTCATCCCTGCTGTCGATCATTTCCATCAGCGAATTCACCCTGAATGCCCAGGAGGTCAACGCCTTCACCTTCAGTACCCTGGAAAGCTACCTGCCGCTGGCGCTGGGTTATCTGCTCTTAACCCTGCCGATCTCCCTCTGGAGCAAACAGCTGGAAAAGAGATACCGCTATGCGACTTGAGCTGAGCGCCGTCAGCAAGAGCTTTGGCGAGCAGGCCGCCCTGCGGGGTGTATCGCTGGCGCTGGCCGATGTGGGCACCACCGTGCTGCTGGGCCCCTCCGGCGGCGGCAAATCGACCCTGCTGCGGATCCTGGCCGGCCTGGAGACGCCCGACGGAGGAGCCGTGCTGCTGGACGGAGAAACCATGGAGTATGGCGAAGAGAGCCTGCTGCGGCATCGGCGGAGTATCGGAATGGTATTCCAGTCTCTGAATCTCTTTCCGCACCTGACCGCCCTGGACAATATCGCGCTGCCGCTGGAAAAGGTGCACGGCTACACGCCCCGGGCTGCCGCCGCTTACGCCCTGCAGCTGCTGGAACGCTTTCAGCTGGCCAACCATGCCCGACGTACGCCGGCCCAGCTCTCCGGCGGCCAGTGCCAGCGGGTGGCCATTGCCCGGGCCGTGGCCATCAAGCCGCGCCTGCTGCTGTTTGACGAACCCACCTCGGCCCTGGACCCGGAAATGACGGTGGAGGTGCTCGACCTGATCGCCGAGCTGCGCCAGGAGGGGCGGCCGATCGTGCTGATCACCCATGAAATCGGCTTTGCCCGTCAGGTGGCCGACCAGCTGGTGTTTCTGCACCAGGGGCGAGTGCTGGAATACGGCCCGGCCGCCCGGCTGTTTGCACAGCCGCGTACAGCCGAGATGCGGGTTTTTCTGGAGAAGGTGCTGCGTTATTAAACAAGTACGCTGGAACACCTAAAACCAACCCCCCTCCGTCCCCCCTTGTCAGGGGGGAAGCCTTGAAGTCTCCCCTGATAAGGGGAGATTTAGAGGGGTTNNCGAAAGAATAAGAGTTACAAGGTACTGACCGCTGGCCGCAGATAGAAATAGGAGGATCAGGGTATGTTCGAATCAGCCGAATTGGGGCATAAAATCAGCAAGGCCGCCTGGAAACGGGAGATGCCGGCTCTGCGCGAGGGACTCCTCGACGCCCAGCTCGACCTGCAGCAGTCCGGGAAATTCCCGGTCATCATCCTGGTGGCCGGGGTGGACTGCGCCGGCAAGGGGGCAACGGTCAACCTGCTCAGTGAATGGATGGACCCGCGCCACATCGAGACCCACGCCCTGCGTGACCTGACCGACGAAGAACTGGAACGCCCCGCCATGTACCGTTACTGGCGGGTGCTCCCTCCCCGGGGCAAAATCGGCATCTTCATCGGCACCTGGTATTCCGCCCCGCTGGTGGATAACGTCTACGGCACCATCAAAAATGCCGAACTCGATCAGCAGCTGGAGCGCATCCTGCGCTTCGAAAAGATGCTCTGTGAGGAAGGGGCGCTGGTGCTGAAATTCTGGCTGCACCTCTCCAGGGATGAGCAGAAGAAACGCCTCAAGCTGCTGGAAAAAGACCCCAAGACCCGCTGGCGGGTAACCGACACGGACTGGCAGCACTACAAACTTTACAACAAGTTCCGCAAGGTTTCCGAACGTATGCTGCGTACCACCAGCACCCCGGAATCACCCTGGATCGTCGTCGAGGGAACCGACCCGCGCTACCGCTACCTGACCATCGCTAAATCTCTGCTGGGCGCCCTGCGGCAGCGTCTGGACGCGCCCGAAGCCGGCTGCCACACCGAGCCGATCCCCCCCATCATGCCGACCATCGACAACCTGCTCCTGCTGAGGACGCTGGACCTGTCCAAAAAAATCAAGAAGAGTGACTACGAGGATCAGCTGGAGAGATACCAGGGCAAACTCAACCTGCTGACCCGCCATGACGACTTCAAGAAATTATCGGTGGTGGTGGTGTTCGAAGGCAATGACGCCGCCGGCAAGGGGGGCGCCATCCGCCGCATCGTGCAGGCCCTGGATGCCCGCCAGTACCGGGTCATCCCGGTGGCGGCTCCCAGCGAGGAGGAGCGGGCCCAGCCTTGCCTGTGGCGCTTCTGGCGCAGCATCCCCAGCAAGCGCCGCTTTGCGATCTACGACCGTTCCTGGTACGGGCGGGTGCTGGTGGAGCGGGTGGAGGGGTACTGCGAGCGGGCCGACTGGATGCGGGCCTACGGCGAGATCAACGACTTCGAGGAACAGCTGGTCCGCAACCATACGGTGGTGGTCAAGTTCTGGCTCTCCATCAGCCAGGAAGAGCAGCTGCGGCGCTTCAAGCAGCGCGAGAAGATCGGCTTCAAGCGCTTCAAGATCACCGACGATGACTGGCGCAACCGCGACAAATGGAGCGAGTACGAAGTGGCGGTCTGCGACATGATCGACCGCACCAGCACCGAAATCGCCCCCTGGACTCTGGTGGAGGCCAACGACAAGTACTTCGCCCGCATCAAGGTTCTGAAGACGCTCTGCGAGCGTATCGAGGAGGCGTTGAAGAAGTAGCGGCGAGCAGCTGATATCCTGAGAAACGGCCTCTCGCGGTGACGCGGAGATATTCTGAAAGACAATTT
This sequence comes from Geobacter sp. UBA698, assembly GCA_002298925.1. GTDB lineage: Bacteria > Desulfobacterota > Desulfuromonadia > Geobacterales > Pseudopelobacteraceae > Pelotalea. The sequence continues at coordinate 58,757 of DBMM01000086.1, forward strand.
AAAAGAGAAGAAAGAGACACAGGGAACATGATAGCTGCTAGCCGCCAGCGCCTGGCAAGTTAACAGTGGTAGGCGATGCTCGACGCTAGGGTGTGGTTGCTAAAGTCAAAGGAGGCATCGTCGGAATCGTTCTTCGAAAACAGGTAGCTAAGATTGACTGTGAGCAGATTGATGGGCGTCCATTCGATGCCGGTACTCATTTTCATGGATAAAATCGTTTCTCGGCGTCACACCCGAATTAGGTATCTCACTGAATTCCTTGCAGATCAACTCGTTCGAGGGGAAGTGAAAACGTGGGAAAAGAATAGCATAATGATGCGACAGAATACATCGCCACTCGGTGCTACAGGTCAATGTTTTCCTGATAATAGACGCTCATGCTACCTAGCTCAAGTGCCGCCAGGCTGCCCATTTCAGGTAATCCGCCAAAAACACAGCCGTTGTCGAGCATGATCTTGTTGAAGTTCAGCGATGTTTCGAGCATGGCACGCGAGACCGGTGTGTGACCACAGATCAATCGCCGGCCACCGATGCGTTGTCGGTCAACATAGCTGGAACGTGTCCAGAGCATGGCACTGATGTCCTCAAATGGATTCGGTGGGGCGAAATTTAACCCGGCATGGACGATAACGAAGTCATCTAGCAGAATGTAGAGCGGGAGAGAAGCCAGAAAGTCTCGGTAACGGTGGGGGATATAGCCGGGACCGTTGGCCTGGAAGCTTCTCAGGGTAGTCTGGCCGCCGTTGGCAATCCACAGTTCCAGGTAGTAATGATCACCACCGGCTTGCAGACACATCTCTTCGTGGTTGCCGCGAACACTGCTGACAAAAAAGCCGCGACTCCGCAGTTCGAAGATAAAATCCAGCACCCCCTTGCTGTCCGGTCCCCGGTCGATCAGGTCGCCCAGCAGATAGATGCGGTCATTGGGCATAGGGCGGAGTGTATCATTGACCAACCGTCGCAAGGTGGCGGCACAGCCGTGGATATCACTGATGACAAAAGTGCGTGGTGGCATGGGTCCTCAGCGCTTCGGGCACAAGCCGGCGTCATCCTCCGGAAACGGACCACTCCATTGGATCATCGTCAGCAGGGGAGATTCGGGAAACTCTATTGGATACGAGGCAGAACTCATACTCCCAGGCCATCCCACAGAGTTCTAATATACCTTGATGTTCGATGTGTTTGCCGTCGATAGCTAACGTTGCATGGCGGAAGCACTTTTGGGGATGAAATCATACCTATACTCTCCTTGGAACGTAACATGAATGGGTTACTGTCACCCTCCCAAGATCGGAATATTATTACAAGTTTCGTCAGGTTAAGCCGAACCCTTGAGGAATTATACAAGCCGGATCAGTAGTCGTTCCAGCGCTCTGAGCAGCATGAAGAACAGTTCGGCGGCCGGGCGCTGGCGGAATGATACGCAAGGGTTGCGGATGTAGGCCGGCCGTGCGCCGGCGTTGATGGCGGCCAGGCAGCCGGTCAGCAGGCGGTCATCGACCATAAGGATGGATGAGAGGGGGACTCCGGCGAGTGTCCCTATTTTTTTGAGGCCGTCGGGAAAGGGCTTCTTGCGGACGCCGGAGATGAAGCGCATGGCCGGGAAATGTTCCCTGAACCAGCGGCGGCGTTCTTCGGTCGGTTTGTTGGAGAGGATGAAGATCTGCTCCTGGCCGAAAACGGCGGCACAGCCTGACAGCCAGCGCACGGCCTCGGGCAGCGGGGCGGCCGAGCCGTGGGGCGAGAGCACGCCGTCGAAGTCCAGGGCCAGGGTGGTGATGCCCCGGGCCCGGAGTGCGGCCGGCGCCAGGCTGGCAATGGAGTTGTCCGCCGGTGTTTCCCGTAGCAGATGGGCCAGGGAGCGGCGGTGGCGGAGTCCCCAGGTGAATCCGGCCAGGATATGGGCTCCGGCTAGCACGCTCCTAGACCCTGGGCTGCATCTGCTGGGATTTAGACACCAGGTAGTAGACAATGCCCAGGATCAGCAGGGTCACCGCCAGGAAGGTCTGGGTCTGCAGGGCGTCATGGCGCAGAGTGGTGATCAGTATCTCGCGGATCATGGCCACGATGACCACGCCGATGAAGACCAGGATGTTGAACTTGCCCCCTTTCAGGTTCTTGATCTCGTTGTCCATCAGTTCGATCATCATCCAGAGGATCAGCAGTTCCCCCAGGGCGGAGAGGATGCCCTTCTCCATGTCTCCCGTGAAGATGTGGGTGATATCCCAGACGAACAGACAGACCACCGAGATGGACACCCCGGCCAGGGCCAGCACCAGCGCCAGGTTGAGGCCGTAGGTGAAGCGCTCGGTGGCCTTGATCAGGAATGATTCGATCTTGCGGGAGACAAAGACCTTTTTGAGCTCTTCCTCCCGGTAGGAGGAACTCATCACATCCAGGTTCATGTCGAGGATCTTCTCGACTGCCTCGCGCAGGATGCGGCGCTGTTCCCGGTCGGAATAGTTGCCGTCGATCAGGTTGAGCAGGAAGTGCCGGATCTGGTTCATGGCAGCATTGACGAAATGTACGTTCAGGCCGACCCTGACATGGGCATGGCCGATGCGGGTCAGGTGATTCAGGTAGTGGTTGTCGTAGATTCCCGCGAACAGGGACATGAACCAGTTGCTGTGCATTTCGCGCAGCCGCTCGCGATTGCTGCTGTTGAGGATGGCGGCGGTTTCGGGCAGCCCGTAGAGATAGTCATAGAACTCCCGGGAAAACCGTTCCTGGTTCTGGCCGGCCAGGGGCGCCAGGGACTTGAGCAGTTCGCCGTCGTCGTCACTGAAGCGGTAATGGTCGCGCAGTTCCTGCATGGTGATCATGGTGTCATCTCCCGTATTTGTAGGCCGCGCTGCAGGTCCCTTCGCTGGAGACCATGCAGGCCCCCAGCGGCGCTTCCGGCGTGCAGACCGTGGCGAAGAGCGGGCAGTCGAAGGGGGCCAGTTTGCCCTTGAGGATTTCGCCGCAGCGGCAGGCGGGATTCTCGTGCTCTTCGGCAACGGCAATCGTGAGTACCTGTTGGGCGTCGAAGCTGGCCAGGGCGGGACGGATGGCCAGGCCGCTGCCCGGCAGCAGCCCCAGGCCGCGCCAGACGGCATCGCACGGCTCGAAGACCAGCTCCAGGATGCGCCGGGCCTTGGGATTGCCCTCCCAGGTTACGGCCCGCCTGTACTGGATCTCCACGCTGCTTTTCCCCGACAGGACCTGGGTCAGCAGCAGCTCGATGCCCTGCATGACGTCGGCCGGCTCGAAGCCGGTCACCACGCAGGGGATGCCGAATTTATCCACCAGCGGCTGGTAGGCCTTGCCGCCGATGACGGTGCTGACATGGGCCGGGCAGAGGTAGCCGGAAAGGGCCAGGTCCGGGTCGGCCGTGAGGATCTCCATCGGCACCGGCATGGTCTTGTGGCTGGCCAGGACGACATAGTTCTTCAGTCCCAGCCGGGCCGCCTCGAGGATGCTGGCGGCGATGGCCGGGGCCGTGGTCTCGAAGCCGACCCCCAGGAAGACCACCCGCCGTTCGGGATGCTCCTGAGCCAGGGTGACCGCGTCCAGGGGGGAATAGACGATGCGCACATCGGCCCCCCGGGCCCGTTCCTCCATCAGCGAGGAGCTGCTGCCCGGCACGCGCAGCATGTCGCCGAAGGTGGCCACGATGTTGGCGCTGTCCCGGGCGCAGGCCAGGGCCTGGTCCAGATAGCCGACCGGCGTGACGCAGACCGGGCAGCCCGGACCGGACACCAGCTGCACGTTGTCCGGGAGCAGCGAGCGGATGCCGTACTGGTAGATGGCCATGGTGTGGGTGCCGCAGACCTCCATGAATTTGACCGGTTGCTTCAGATGCTCCGCCATGCGGCGGATGTTGTCGGCCATGATGGTGACCAGTTGGCGGTCGCGGAACTCATCCTGGTATTTCATTGCATATCCTCGGGGGAATAGATTTCCTTCATCAGCGCCAAGGTTTCCAAGGCGTACTCTTCATTCAGCCGCGAGATGGCAAAACCGGCATGGACGATGACGTAGTCGCCCAGCGCCACCTCCTCGCCCAGCAGCATCAGGCTGGCTTCCTTGCGGACTCCGTCGATCTCGGCGACGATCTCGTCGCCATTTCTGCTGATGATCTTCATGGGGACGCCTAGACACATATCAGCTGGTTCTCCTTCCGGCAATTGCGATTTGTCCCAGGGCCAGGCCGCCGTCGTTGTGGGGCACCAGACGGTGGGTGAAGACTTGCAGGCCCCGTTCCAGCAGGCCAGTATATATCATTTCGCTCAAAAGGCGATTCTGAAAAACGCCGCCGGACAGCACCACCCGCTCCAGGCCGCTTTCGTCGGCGATGGCCAGGCAGGCCTCCAACGCGGCTACCGCCAGGGTGGCGTGGAAGCGATAGGCGATGGCAGCGGTCGGGACGGAGCGGGCCAGGTCGTCCAGAATGGCCGGGAAGAGCGGGGTGAAGTCCAGCTGCAGCGGCATGCCGGGAGTCATGCTGAAGGGATAGCTCTCTCCTGTGCCGATTGGCCTGGGGTTGAGGCAGCTTTCTGCCAGTGCTTCCAGCTCGATGGCGGCCTGGCCGTCATAGGATACAATCTGTCGCAGGTTGAGCAGGGCCGCCACGGCATCGAACAGTCGGCCGCAGCTGGAGGTGAGCGGCGAGTTGATCCCCCTGGCGAGCATGGCGGCCAGCAGTTCCTTTTCCAGCTCGCTGCGTGCGCTGACCAGCGGGTGGCTGCAGCTGAAGGCGGCCTGACCCAGGCAGTGGTACAGGCAGGAGAGGGCCATGCGCCATGGCTCCCGCACGGCCGCATCGCCTCCCGGCAGCGCCAGGGGGCGGAAATGGCCGGCCCGCCGGAAGCCGTCGTAGCCACCTGTCAGGAATTCCCCCCCCCAGATGGTGCCGTCACTGCCGTAGCCGGTGCCATCGAAGATCAGGCCGATGACGTCACCCTCCAGGCCGTTTTCGGCCATGCAGGCCGCCAGGTGGGCATGGTGGTGCTGCACGCTGACAACAGGCAGGCCAGAGCGGGCGGCATACAGCGACGAGAGGTAATCCGGGTGCTGGTCACAGGCGATCAGCTCCGGGCGGATCTCGAGGATGCCGGAGAGGTGCCGGATGATATGACGGAATGAGTCGCAGGTGCCGGTGTTCTGCAGGTCGCCGATGTGCTGGCTTAAAAAAGCCTGATCGCCCCGCGCCAGGCAGACGGCTGATTTCAACTCCGCCCCCACGGCCAGGATCGGGACGACCGGAACGGGGAGCCGGACCGGGCGCGGTGCATAGCCCCGGCTGCGGCGGTAGAAGAGCGGACGCTCCTGGAAGACGCGCATGACCGAATCATCGCTGGGGATATGGATCGGGCGGTTGTGGCTCAGGAAATAATCGGCCATGCCCCCCAGACGCAGCAGGGCATCGTTGTCCTCGAAGGCGATCGGTTCGTCGGAGAGGTTGGCGCTGGTCATGACCAGGGCGGTGAAGTGGGACGCGGGACCTGGGACTGGTGATTCAATTCCGGTCCCTGGTCCCCGGTCCCCGGTTCCCGGTTCCCGATCCCCGGTCCCCGAATTAAACAGCAGGTGATGCAGCGGCGTGTAGGGCAGCATCAGGCCGAGCCAGCCGTTGCCGGGCGCCACCAGTGCCGACAGGGGGCTGTCCGACCGCTGGCGGACGATCACGATCGGGCTTTCCGCTCCGGTCAGCAGGCGTTGTTCCTGTGCGCTGATCAGGGCCAGGCTGTGGGCAGTTGCCAGGTCGGCCGCCATCACGGCGAACGGTTTTTCGTCCCGCTGCTTGCGCCGGCGCAGACGCTGGACCGCTTCGTGCCGGCAGGCATCAACCGCCAGGTGGTAGCCGCCGAGCCCCTTGACGGCCAGGATCCGGCCGGCCTGCAGCAGTTCAACGCTCCTGCGGATGGCGGCATCCTCCTGGCAGAGCAGTTCACCGGCCGCGGTACGCAGCTGCACCCGCGGCCCGCAGACCGGGCAGGCGTTGGGCTGGGCGTGAAAGCGGCGGTTGCGGGGATCGTGATACTCCTGCCGGCAGTCGGGACACATGGGAAAGGCGGCCATGGTGGTTTTGGGGCGGTCGTAGGGGATGCCGGTGATGATGCTGTAGCGCGGCCCGCAGTTGGTGCAAGTGATGAAGGGGTAGCGGTAGCGCCGGTCAGCCGGGTCCAGCAGCTCCCGCAGGCAGTCGTGGCAGAGGGCCGCATCCGGGGCGATCTGGGCCGTTGCTCTGCCCTGGCTGCTGCTTTCCCGGATGCTGAAGCCCTCTTCGCCGTCCACATCAGGCCGGGGCTCTCGCCAGAAGCTGCTGATGGCGGCCAGCGGCGGCGCTTCCGACTGGAGGCGGCGACAGAAATCGGCCAAACCCTCTTCGTTGGACTGGGCCTCGATTATCACGCCGGCGCTGCTGTTGGATACCCAGCCGGTCAGCCCCAGTTCAGTTGCCAGCCTGAAGACAAAGGGGCGGAAGCCCACTCCCTGCACGATGCCGGTTATGGTGATCTGAGATCGGCTCATGGTGACTCTTCTGTTTCAAACTGCCCTGTCGAGATTACAAGAGGTTCCATGGTATCGCCATGACGTCATTTGACAGCCAGTAAGGTTTTTCCACAGCACAGACAACCGCGCCACTGCCGATTTTCCGCCCCGGATAGGCCGCCTTGAATGCGGCTATGCCGGAAACATCACGTCGTGAAGGTCTGGTGGTCAATTTGAACTCGAACGGATAAAGCGTATCATCTTTTTCCATTAGCAGGTCCACTTCGGCTCCTCCTGCCGAGCGCCAATGATACCAGGCTGTTGCAATACCCTGGGCGGCAACCTGTTTGCGCAGTTCCTGTACCATGGCGGTTTCAAACAACGCGCCGTATAACGGATTTGAGACCAGCATTTTAGGAGACGAGACCCTGGCATGATAACAAGCCAGACCTGTATCGGAGATATGCCCCTTTGGGCGCGAGGAAACCCTTTTGACCGGATTTCCTGAAAAGGGGGCAAGGGTAAACCATTGGAAAGTTGCCTCCAGAATCCTCAGCCATCGCTTGGAGGTCTGTGGTGTCATGCCGATTTCACGTCCCAGCTGGCTGTAATTGATCTCCTGAGACGTCAACGCCGTCATGAGTCCGATAAAACGGCCAAATTCCTGCCAATCCTGTATTTCTCCCATCAGGCGCGCGTCCCGTTCAACGTAGGTGCGGTGATAGCCGACCCAGAAATCAGTGACCAGATCGTCGGGGAGATTTTGGACTCCCGGCATACTCCCCTTCCATAGCCATTTTGTCAGCTCGCCAGAGTAGTAGGCTGCCGTCCGGCTCGATTCAATAAAATGATCCGGACCGGCGAACCATCGGGATGACCAGCAGCTGGCGCTATCAGATAATTCCTGCAGGGAAAAGCCCTGCAAGTCAAGGAAAGCGGCCCTTCCGGCCAGACTTTCAGAAAGCGCTTTCAGCACCTGCCACTGCTGTGAGCCGGTCAGTATGAATTGTCCCGGGAGAGCGCCGCTGCGATCAACCAGGCGTTTGATGGCTGATACCAGTTCCGGTGCATACTGGATCTCATCAAGAATGAGCGGGGCCGGATGATTGAGCAGGAAAAGATCCGGGTCACGCCTGGCGCCTTCGAGATCGATGCTGGCGTCGAAAACGACATAGTCGTGGGTGGGGAAGATATGTTTCAGGAGTGTTGTCTTGCCCACCTGGCGGGCCCCGCTGACAACGACCACCGGAAAGTGTTCCGTTAAACGGAGCAGACGTGCTGAAAGGAGTCGGTTACGATACATGGTCACATATTAGTGATGTCATCATCAATTTGCAAGGTGTTTTGTGTGCATGCAGGCAATTATCAGCTTTGGCATTCCGCAGTCAATCAGGCTTTGCCAGTAGTCACCAGTTGCAAAATCCGGATCAGGGTCAGCTGATATTCTCCGCAAGCCACTGGTACCAGGCCGGCATGCCTTCGCCGCTGCGCGCCGAAACCTGGAAGATGGTGATGCCGGGGCTGACCCGGCGGGCGAATTCGCAGCACTTTTCCTCGTCGAAATCCAGATGGGGCAGCAGATCGATCTTGTTGAGCAGCATGACCGTGGAATTGTGGAACATCTGCGGGTATTTGAGCGGCTTGTCTTCGCCTTCGGTCACGCTCAGCACGACCACCTTGTGGTCTTCGCCCAGGTCAAAGGCGGCCGGGCAGACCAGATTGCCGACATTCTCGATAAGCAGCAGGTCCAGATCGTCAAGATCGAAGTTTTCACTGGCGTGCATGACCATGTGGGCGTCCAGATGGCAGCCGGCGCCGGTGTTGACCTGTCTGACCGGTACGCCGGTGGCGGCGATGCGCCGGGCGTCGTTGTCGGTCTGCTGGTCACCTTCGATCACGGCGCAGCGCAAACGCCCCCCCAGGTCGCGCAGGGTGCGCTCCAGCAGGCTGGTTTTACCCGATCCGGGGGAACTGACCAGGTTGAGGCTAAAAATCTGTTTCTCCCTGAACAGGGCCCGGTTGGCGGCGGCCAGCCGGTTGTTCTTGGCCAGGATATCCTCTTCGACCGTGATTTTCATGCGTGGCGCCTGGCCAAGGTTGTGCTGGCCATGGTCGTGTTGGTGTTGAGGGCCGTGCTGGTGGCCGTGCTGGTGGTGATGGTCATGGTCATGACCGTGCTGCTGGTGGTCGGGGCCGCAGCCGCAGGTGGTGCACATGGGGGTCTCCATTTGGCAGGCTGTTGGGGTGGTGCTGATCTGTAACGTTAGCAGTTTCAGCGCGGTTATGCAACCGGGGGTGCCGTATACGGATTCCCCTCTCGGGAACGCTCGAACTGGAGCTGATGCAGATGGAAATAGACTCCCTTGAGCCGCATCAGTTCCTGATGGGTGCCTTCTTCGATCTTGCGGCCGAGCTGCACCACCACGATCCGGTCGGCATCCTGGATGGTGGACAGCCGGTGGGCAATGATCAGCGAGGTGCGTCCGCGCATCAGGGCGGCGATGCCGGCCTGGATCATCTGTTCCGAGGCGCTGTCGATGCTGGCGGTGGCTTCGTCCAGCACCAGTATTTCCGGGTCAAAGGCCACGGCCCGCGCAAAGGAGATCAGCTGTTTCTCCCCGGTCGAGAAGTTGCTGCCCCGTTCCCTGACCTGCTCCTGGTAGCCGGACGGCAGGCGCTGAATGAACTGGTCGGCCCCCACGGTGGCCGCCGCGGCGCGCACCCTGGCCCGGGCCGTTTCATCCCCCAGGCAGATGTTGAATTCGATGCTGCCGCTGAACAGGCAGGGGTCCTGCAGGACGATGCCGATGCGCCGGCGCAGTTCGGAGGTGGGCAACTGGCGAACGTCCCGGCCTTCGAGCAGTATCTGCCCGCCGTCGATCTCGTACAGGCGGGTCAGCAGGCGGGTGATGGTGGTCTTGCCGCCGCCGCTTTCCCCCACCAGGGCTACCCGTTCTCCCCGCCGGACGGAGAGGCTGAAGTTTTCCAGGGCGTTTTCACCCTCCCGGTAGGCAAAGGTGATGTCGCGCAGCTCTATGATCGGGACGCCGGACCGGGGACCGGGGACCGGGGACGGGGGACGAGGGACTGGTGACGAGGGACTGGGGACTGGGCTTGGCAGCGCAGCCGCCTCAACTGTTTCGGTTTTTTGTTTACCGGTCCCCGTCTCCCGGTCCCTGCTCCCCCCTGGTTCCAGTTCCGGTTGCGTGTCCAGCAGGGCGAAGATCCTTTCCAGGGCGGCCATGGCGCCCTGCATGACCGAGTATTTGGCCGACAGGTCGCGGATCGGGCCGAAGAATTTTTCGATGTACTGGATGAAGGCCACCAGGATACCGAAGGTCAGGGCGCCCCGCAGGATCTCGCCGCCGCCGTACCAGATGATCAGGGCCACTGCCACCGAGGAGAGCGCCTCCACCACGGCGTAGAGCGATGCGTCCCAGAATATGACCGGCATGTTGGCATCCCGGTAGGAAGCGTTCAGTTCGGTGAAGCGGCGTTCTTCGTCCCGCTGGCGGTTGAAGACCTGGATGATGGTCATGCCGCCGATGCTCTCGGCCAAGAAGGCGTTGAGGCGCCCCAGGCGGGCTCGCACCTCACGGAAGGACTGGCGCATGCGGCGGCGGAAAGCCCAGGCGATGTAGAACAGCAGCGGCAGGATCGAAAAGGTCACCAGCGATAGTTTCGGATTCATCCAGAGCATGACCGAGACGATTCCGATCAGCAGCAGGATGTCGCCGACGATGGTGATGATGCCCGAAGCGAACATCTCCCCCAGCACCTCCACATCGCTGGTCAGGCGGGTCACCACGCTGCCGGTGGGGGTGCGGTCGAACCAGGAGGCCGGCAGGCGCATGATGTGCCGGTAGAGCTCCTGGCGCATGTCGGACATGACCCGTTGCCCCACCGACTGGAGCAGAAAAATCTCCAGGTAGGTCAGCAAGGCTTCGCTCAGCAGGATCCCCAGAAAGAGAACGGCGATGTTTTCCAGCCCGGCAAGGCGGCCGGTGGTGATGTGGGTGTCGATGGCCATCTTGATGATCCAGGGCTGTGCCAGGCGGCAGGCCGCCACCAGCGGCAGGATCACCGCCACCACCGTGATGGCGACCCGGTAGGGTTTTACATAGCGCGCAAACCGTGACAGGATACGGCTGTCATAGGCCTTGCCGGTGATCTCTTCTGCATAAATTCCGCCGTGATACATTGTCGCTCCGCTGGCTGTTTTCCCCGCTGCTGCAGCCGACGATAGCAGATATGGGGCGCTCAGTGCAATGACGTCTGTGGCGGACCGTTTTTTCAGCAATCCTGTCACGTCTTTTGTCAGATCGCCTTGCGCCAGGCCAGACGCTGCTCCAGCCAGCGGGAAAGGGAGGTGAAAGCGTAGCAGAGCATGAAATAGACAAAGGCGATGAAAACGAAGATTTCGGTCGGGAAGGCCATGGTGCGGTTGTTGATCTGGGTGGCGACGTGGGTCAGTTCGGAAACCCCCACGATGAAGGCCAGGGAGGTGTCCTTGATCAGCGAAACGAACTGGTTGACGAAGGAGGGGATCATGTTGCGCAGTCCCTGGGGCAGCACGATGTAGCGCATGGTCTGCCAGTGAGTCAGGCCGGTGGAGATGGCCGCCTCGGTCTGCCCCTTGGGGATGCCTTCGATGCCGGCCACCACGATGCGCGACATGTAGGCCGAGGTGAACAGCGACAGGGCCATGATGACCGTCTGGCTTTCGGGTACCTTGCCGAACAGGGCCGGCATCAGGAAATACATCCAGAAGATGACCATCAAAAGCGGCATGCCCCGCACGAGGTTGATGCAGGCCAGGGCCGGAAGACGGATCCAGCTGATACGGGAGATGCTGAGCAGCCCCAGCAACAGACCGCCGAAAAAAGAGAGGATGCAGGAGACGACCGCCAGATAGAGGGTCAGCCCCAGGCCGCCCAGGGGGCCGTTGGGGAAGCGTCCGATCATGAAGTAGGTGAAGTTGTCGCTGATGACCGCTGTGTTGAAGAACTGTTCCATCTCAGGCCCCTTTGTGAATATTGAGGACTTTCTCGTTATAGACGTTCACCAGGAAGGTTATCAGCAACGACAGCAGCACATAGACCACCGTGGCGGCGGTAAAGGCCTCAAAGCCCTTGAAGGTGTAGCTTTCCACCTGGCGGGCCTGGTAGGTCAGCTCCATCACGCCGATCGTCATGGCCAGGGATGAGTTCTTGGCCAGGTTGAGGAACTGGTTGACCAGGGGCGGCACGGTGATGCGCACCGCCTGGGGCAGGATGATGTACTGCATGGAACGCAGGTAGGAGAAACCGGCGCTGCGGGCCGCTTCCATCTGCTCCCGGGGGATCGAGAGCACACCGGAGCGGATGTCCTCGGCGATGAAGGCCGAGGTGTAGATGGTCAGTGCGATCACCGCCGCCCCGAATTCGAAGCCGACGCTGTTCAGCCAGTCGTTGACCGCCGTGGGCAGGATCTTGTAGGAGCCGAAGTACCAGAAGAACAGCTGCACCAAGAGCGGCGTGTTGCGGAAAAACTCCAGATAGGCATGGGCGAACCAGCGGGCCGGCCGGTTGTGGCCCATGCGCATGACCGCTATCAGCAGCCCCAGCAGGAAGGAGAGAACAATCGAGATGGCCGACAGCTGCAGGGTGGTTTTCAGGCCGGCCACCAGCCAGTCATGGTATTTGCCGGAGGTAATGATCGACCAGTCGAATTGGTAGCTCAGCATGGAAACCTCGCCGGGAGTGAGGAGGGGTTGAAACGTGAGGAGCGAGGCGGTGGCAGCCCTCACTCCCCACCCGTGGTTATTTGTCAGCAGTGATCTTGAAGCTCCTGTTCAGGTGGAACTGGGTGGTGGGACCGAACCACTTGCTGAAGATTCTGGCGGCCTCGCCGCTCTTCTCCATCTCCAGGATGGTCTTGTTGACGAAGTCGACGAAGTTCTTGTCCCCCTTGCGCATGCCGAGGCCGTAGGGCTCCTCGGAGATCTGCACGCTGGGGATCTCGAACTGGGCCTTGTTGGGGGCCTTGGCCAGGATGCCGGCCAGGATGGCCTCGTCCGTGGTGACCGCCGCCACCTTGCCCTGCTGCAGGGCCAGCAAGGCCTGGGGGTAGTCGTCAAAGGAGAGCACGGTGGCGGACGGGATGGCTTTCTTCACATTCTGCTCGGAGGTGGAGCCCTTGGCAGTGCCGATGCGCTTGCCTTCCAGGTCTTTGAGGCTCTTGACAGCGCCTTTTTTGGTGATGAACTTCTGGCCGGTGAAGAAATAGGTGTGGCTGAAGTCGATCACTTTGGTCCGCTCCGGGTTCTTGGTCATGGTGGCGGCAATGATGTCGATGTGCCCTTCCTGCAGCTGCGGCATGCGGCTGGCGGAGGTGACCGGTTTCAGTTCCACTTTGACGCCCAGCTTCTTGGCGATGGCGTTGATGAAGTCGATGTCGTAGCCGACGATCTGGCGGCTCTTCTCGTCAATGTAGCCGAAGGGGGGCAGCGAATCCTTGACGCCGGCCACCAGTACCCCCTTTTTTTTCACCTCGACCAGGGTGTCGGCGGCCAGGACGGCCTTGGCGGAGACGGCGGCCAGCGCCGTCAGCATAAACAGTGTTACCAGTTTCTTGATCATTTCTGTTTCCTCCTAGTGTTGGTTGCCTGCAAGATCTACGGGCTATGGATGCTCCGGCTGCGGTTGAAATGTCGTCAGGGAATCTGGCACTGCATCGGCGTCAGCAGCTGGCGCAGGAACTGCCGGGCGCGCTCGTGCTTCGGCCGGGAGAAAAACTCCAGGGGCGGCGCCTCTTCCAGGATCGCGCCCGCATCCATGAACACCACCCGGTGGGCCACCTCGCGGGCGAAGCCCATCTCGTGGGTCACCACCACCATGGTCATGCCGCTTTTGGCCAGATCCTGCATGACCTGCAGTACCTCGCCGATCATTTCCGGGTCCAGGGCCGAGGTCGGCTCGTCAAACAGCATGATCTTGGGCTTCATGGCCAGGGCGCGGGCGATGGCCACCCGCTGCTGCTGTCCGCCGGAAAGCTGCGCCGGGTAGGCGTCCCGTTTTTCAGACAGTCCGACTCGCTCCAGCAGGGTCATGGCCTGGGCTTCTGCTTCGGCCCGGGATGTGCCGCGGATCTTGATCGGGGCCAGGGTGATGTTGCTGATGACGGAGAGATGGGGGTAGAGATTGAACTGCTGGAAAACGAAGCCGATCTCGGCCCGCAGTTTGTTGAGGTCGGTCTTCTTGTCGGACAGGTCCCTGCCGTCCACAATCAGGGTGCCCTGATCGATCGGCTCCAGCTGGTTGATGGTGCGGATCAGTGTTGATTTTCCGGAGCCGGATGGACCGCAGACCACCAGCACCTCGCCCGGAGTGACATGCAGGTTAATGTCGTTGAGCACATGCAGTTGCTTGAACCATTTGTGCACGCCTTGGAACGTGATCATTGCCCACTCCTGTCGCGTCATTGTGTAACGCCGTTATTCTGTGGACAGTGTAGCATTACTCAGTGATTGGGCAAGCAATTTTCGGCAGCAACAAACTGTCCAAAATCGTACGGTTGACAGTCGGCCAGTCCGGCATATACTTGAAACTTGTCAAAAATAGCTAACGTAAGCAGCATCGCTGAAAGGGAGGAAGCAAGTATGAATGTGCTGATAGCCTATTACACCATGTATGGCCATACCCTGGCCATGGCCAGGGCGGTAGCCGAAGGCGCCGGAGAGGTGGCGGGGGTGCAGCCGGTTGTAAGGCGTGTACAGGAGTTCGAGGCCGTTGACCGGGTGATTGACGCTAACGATTTCCTGAAAAACATCCGCGAGGCCCAGAAGAATATCCCCGTCTGCACTCTGGATGATCTGCGAGGGGCGGATGGCTTTGTCTTCGGCTCTCCGACCCGCTTCGGCAACATGGCGGCCCAGATGAAGCAGCTGTTCGACTCGGCCGCCTCGCTCTGGCTGAAGGGCGAGCTGGAAGGCAAGCCGGCCGGTCTGTTCACTTCCACCGCCACCACCCATGGCGGCCAGGAGACGACGCTTTTGACCATGATGCCGCCCCTGCTGCACCTGGGGATGATCGTCGTGGGTGTACCCTATTCGACCCCCGGCATGCTGCATACCGAGGGACGCGGCGGCACTCCCTACGGCGCATCGACCGTGGCCGGCCCCCAGGGAGAGCTGCGCCCCACGCCCGAGGATCTGGCCATAGCCCGGGCGCTTGGCCGCCGGGTGGCGGAGGTGACCACGCGACTGCGGAGCTAGCCCGTGGTCGCTTGATGTCCGTAGGCTCATGCTGCCTGGCAATGAAAAAGCCCTCCCGGATCGGATTTCCGGGAGGGCTTTCCTGTTCCGTTTTTCGGGAAGAGGGTTATGCCAGCCTGAAACGTCCCACCAGGCTCTGGAGCTCTTCCGCCACCTGGTTGAGCTGGCTGGCGGCCTGGGCCGATTCGTGGGCACCGCGGGCGGTCTGCTGGACCACATCGGTGATCTGGAGCATGTTGCTGCTGATCTCGCTGGTGGTGGCGGTCTGTTCCTCGGCCGCCGTGGCAATCTGGTTGATCTGCATGGTGACCTCGTTAATCTGCTGCAGGATGCTCTGGATGGCCTCACCGGAGCGGGCCGCCTCTTCCCGTCCCTCCTCAACCTTGTGGACCCCTTCTTCCATGGCGCCAACCGCTGTCCTGGTCTCGCTCTGGATGGACTTGATCATGTCGCCGATCTCGCGGGTGGCGCGGGTGGTCCGTTCCGCCAGGGCCCGCACCTCGTCGGCCACCACGGCAAAACCGCGCCCCTGCTCGCCGGCCCGGGCCGCTTCGATGGCGGCATTCAGCGCCAGCAGGTTGGTCTGGTCGGCGATGTCCTCGATGGTGCCGATGATTTCTCCGATCTGGTCGGAGCGGGTCCCCAGGCTCTCGATGGTGACGGCGGTCGCCTTCACCCGGTCGGCGATCTGGTTCATGATGGTCACGGTGCTCTCCACCACTTCGGCGCCGCTGGTCGCCTTCTGGTTGGCCTGCTGGGAGGCCTCGGCAGCCATGCTGCAGTTCTGGGCGATATCGCCGGAGGTGGCCGACATCTCCTCGCCGGCGGTGGCGACGGTGCCGGCCTGGGAGGCAACCTGCTCCGCGCCGGTGGCCATCTGCTCCGAGGTGCTGTAAACCTGGCTGGCGGCCGTGGCCACGCGGGTGGATGTCTGGGCGACCTGAGCGATCAGCGAACCGAACGAATCGGCCATGGCATTGAAGGCCTGTCCGATCTGCCCCATTTCGTCGTGAGCGATTCCGTCGATCCTGGCGGTCAGGTCTCCGTTGGCCATGCGGTCGGCGGCAATGGCCAGTGCTCTGCTGGAACGGGTTATGCCGCGGATGATGAAGAGCGAGATCAATGCCGCCAGCACAATCGTCACTACCAGTAACGTAACGGTTATGGCTACGGAACGATGGTAGTCAGCTTCGGCCTTGGCGTAATTGGCGGCGGCCTGGCTGTACTCCGTCTTGACCAATTCATCGGCCAGGCCGATGGCCTCCTTGGCCAGGGGGTTGATCTTTTTAAGGGTCACTTCCACCGCCTGGTCGTAATCTCCGGCCTCGATGGCCGCCAGGCAGGGTTTGAGTCCCTCGTTGACAAAATCACCCTGTTTGGCCTTGTAGGCTTCAGCCCGCTTCTGTTCTTCGGGGTTGTTCTTGTCGAGGGTGGCGGAATACTCCCCCCAAATTCTCGTGATTTCCTGGATGTTTTTCTGTACCTGTTCCAGATGCAGCGTGACCGGATGGTCATGGAGCTTGCTTGATGGCAAGCGGGAATCATGCTGGATGGCCAGCAGCAGCTGGATCCTGTTTTCCCGCATCAATGTGCCCAGGGTCGCCAGTTTTTCCACGCCGACCATGTTCTCCTTGTACATAACCTCCAGCTTGTTGTTGGCGTTTTTCAGCGCGGTCAGGCCGGTGATGCCGATTATGACCATGAAGATGCTGGCCAGGGTTACCATGGAAATCAGTTTTGCTTTGATGGTCAGGTTCATGGGATGGGAGTCTCCTTTGGATTGATTCTTTGATCAAATTTTTTGGAGCGGCTGCTATTTGACGGAGCGTCAAGAGATAATGCATAAAAAAGCACAATGCTGGAAAAGTCAAGCCGTTAATTAATGGCAGGGGATTGGTTACATCATGTCCACCGGATCGATGTCGATGATCTCGCGGATGGTGGAGCTGCTTGTGCGGCGGGCCATCCAGGCCGCGATCAGCCGGCGCAGGTCATTGCGCGAAGGGGCCTTGAGCAGGATCTGGCGTCGGTAGCGGCCGCGCAGACGGTAGAGCGGCGCCTGGGCCGGCCCCAGGATCTCGACCCGTAGGGCCAGTTCGCGCTTGAGCTGCCCGAGCAGGCGGCCGGTAAGCTCGGCCTGCTGTTCCACCCCGTTTTCCGTTGTTCCGGAAAGCCCCAGGCCGGCCAGATGGGCGAAGGGGGGATAGCCGGCCTCGCGGCGAAAATCCAGTTCCTGGCGGTAGAAACCCTGGCTGTCGTGGGCGATGGCGCACTGGATGGCGTAATGGCTGGGGTTGATGGCCTGCAGCAGCACCCGGCCCGGTGTGTCGCCGCGGCCGGCCCGACCGATGACTTGGGACAGGACCTGAAAGGTACGTTCCGAACTCCTGAAGTCGGGCATGTTCAGGCTGGCCTCGGCATTGATGACCCCCACCAGGGTCACGCCGGGGAAGTCGTGTCCTTTGGTGATCATCTGGGTTCCGATCAGGATGTCGGCCGAGCCGTCGGCCATGCGGGACAGCAGGCGGCCATGGCTTCCCTTGCCGGAGGTGGTGTCGCTGTCCATGCGCAGGATGCGGGCCCGGGGCAGCAGTTCGGCCAGGTCATGTTCGACCCGTTCGGTGCCGGCCCCCAGTTCCTTCAGTTCCAGGCCGCCACAGGCGGGGCAGGTGCCGGGGGCCGGTACGGCATAGTCGCAGTAATGGCAGACGCTCTGGCCGCGGCTGCGGTGGAAGGTGAGGGTGACCGAGCAGTTGGGGCAGGTCAGGGGCTGGCTGCAGTCGCTGCAGACCAAAAAGGTGGCGAAGCCGCGCCGGTTGAGGAAGATAATCGCCTGGCCGCCGTCCGCCAGGGTCTGCTCCAGGGCCTGGTGCAGCTGGGGCGAGATGGTCGACCTGATGCCCTGCATGGCCACCGTTTCCACCGTCGGCATGGGGATGCCGCGCACCCGTTGGGGCAGGGATAAAAGCCCCAGCCGACCCTGCTCCACGGCGTGCAGGCTGGTGATCAGCGGCGTGGCCGAGCCGAGCACGACCGTGGCCCGCTCCAGGCGCCCCCTGACCAGAGCCAGGTCGCGGGCGTTGTAGCGCAGGGCGTCCCCCTGCTTGAAGGAGGCTTCATGCTCCTCGTCCACCACGATGATGCCGATCCGCTCCAGGGGGGCGAAGATGGCCGAGCGGGCGCCGATGACGATATTGGCCTGACCCCGGCGGATTCGGCGCCATTCGTCATAGCGTTCGCCATCGGACAGTCCGCTGTGCAGGATGGCGATGCCGCTGCCGAAGCGGGCCCGGAAGCGGCGTACCAGCTGGGGGGTCAGGGATATTTCCGGCACCAGCACCAGGGCGTTGGTGCCCTGGTCCAGTGCGTGGGCAATGGCCTGCAGGTAGACCTCGGTCTTGCCGCTGCCGGTGACGCCGTGCAGCAGCCAGGGTGCAAAGACCCTGCTGTCAAGGGATCGGCACAGGCTTTCGAAGGCGGCCTGCTGGTGCTGGTTGAGCTGGCGGCTGACGTCCCGCTCGTTGCTTTCATCGCGGAAGGGGTCGCGGTAGACTTCGCGCTGTTCTGCTGCCGTCAGTCCCAGTTCCTGCAGCCGTTTCAGCTGAAGGGCGCACTGGCCGAAGCGGCCGCGCAGCTCGGCCGCCGCCACATCGCCCTGCTGGCGGATGAACTCCAGCACCTGCTGCGCCTTGCTTCCCAACGGCCGTTGCGGGTCAGGGGCCGGTCCGGGCCGAAAATAGGTCTCGTGACGGATGTTGCGGCCGCCGCTCAGGGTTTCCGTGCCCTGTTGCCCTTTGAAACGCCTCGTCTGCAGGTTTATGCCGGCCGGCAGCGCTGTCTTGAGGACCTCACCCAGGGGATGCAGGTAATAGGATGCCACCCAGCGGAAAAATTCCAGTTCGTCGTCAGTCCAGAGCGGTTCCTCATCGAGAACCTCGACGATCTCCTTCATTGTGTTGACGTCGCTTGATGCGAGCAGTGTCAGTACATAGGCCGTCAGCCGGCGGCCGCCGAAGGGAACCAGAACCCGTCTCCCGGGCAGAGCCCGTTCGGCAAGGTCGCCCGGAACCAGATAGTGGAAGGTTCTGTCCATGGGCAGCGGTACGGCGACTTCGATGATCGTTGAGTGTGGCAACATGTTTGGGGGGCTCACCGTGATGTGGTAGCTGACGCGGGGCTGCAGGGTCTAATAGATAGCATATGTTGTAAAAACTTGTGTACTATATCTGGCGAGTGAAATATAAATGTGGACGTAATAAAGCATATTCCCAACAGGCATGGAAAATGACATGAATCAACAAGGTCCTGCTCTGGACCGCCACAGGAATCCCGAAAATCTGCTCAGACGGTATGCCGTCGCCGGACTGATCTCGCTGGTGGTGGTAGTTCTGCTGGTGGTATCTGTCTTCTATCAGAAATATTATGGGGTGGTTGCCACTGCTGTTGCGCTGGCGCTGCTGCTCACCTGGGTGTTGTCTTTCTCGTATCTGCAGATCAGGCGCGGCATCGGACACCTCGAGCAGGCCCGGGCCAGGCTTGAGATGCTGGCTGTTACCGATACGCTGACCGAAATCGACAATCGCGCCCACCTGCTGGAGCGCGGCGAGCAGGAGTCCGCTCGCATTGCCCGCAACAGCTGCCGAAATCTGCCGAGTTCATGTCTGGGGTGCATTCTGGTCGATATCGACAATTTCAAGTCAGTCAACGACATGTGGGGGCACCAGGTGGGAGACCAGGTGCTGAAGGAGGTGGCCCAACGCCTGAGAGCTCGCGTACGCCCCTACGATATGATTGGCCGCTACGGCGGTGAGGAATTTGCGCTGCTGTTGCCGGATACCACGTTTGAGCAGAGCCTGATGGTGGCCGAGCGGTTGCGGGTTGCCGTGGACTCCGAACCGTTCAGAATTGGCGGGGAAGAACTGGTTGTGACGGTCAGTCTGGGGGTGTCCTGTTCTAATGAAAAAGACCGCGGTTTGAATGACCTGCTGCAGCGGGCCGACGAAGGGCTTGACAAGGCCAAGCAGGGGGGGCGCAACCGTCTGGCCTGGGTCTATCCCCCCTTTGACTCGCAACTGCACACCTGAATCCGGCCTGGGGTCGGAACAATCTCCGGCTACCAGTATTTTCTGGGCGGCTCTGTCTTGCCCACCAGTTTGATCTCACCAGCGATTACCTTGAACATGTCCCCCAGTTCGTTAGTCCAGCTGTCGCCCTCATCCAGCGGCGCCGGCACTTCGCGCTTGCCGAGAAAAACCTCTTTGCCATCGATCTGGGCGATCCACTCCAGGGCCCCAGTCATCCATAGTTTCGTTTTCAGTTCCATGTGATTGATCCTTTCAGGAAAGACGGCTTCTGAAGTCCTCATATCCGAACCTGCGGACTACGTCCAACGTCCCGGTTTGCGGCTCGAAGGTGCAGATGGCCGGGTGCTGGATGCCGTTGAAGGTGGTGGTCTTGACCATGGTGTAGTGGGCCATGTCCTCGAAGGCCAGCCGGTCGCCGGCCTTGAGCGGCTGCTCGAAGGACCAGTCGCCGATCACGTCCCCGGCCAGGCAGGATGGCCCCCCCAGGCGGTAGCTGTACGGCTTCTCCCCGGCATCGAAACCGCCGCTGATGACAGGCCGGTAAGGCATCTCCAGGATGTCGGGCATGTGGCAGGTGGCGGACACATCCAGGATGGCGATGTCCAGCTGGTTGTGCACCACGTCCAGCACCTCGCCCACCAGCACGCCGGTGCCGATGGCGATGGCCTCGCCCGGCTCCAGATAGACCTCCAGGTCGTACTTCTCGCGGAAATACTTGATCAGTTTCACCAGCCCGTCGATGTCGTACCCCTCGCGGGTGATGTGGTGGCCGCCCCCCAGGTTAAGCCACTTCATGGCCGGCAAAAACTGGCCGAACTTTTCCTCAAAGGTTCTGGCGGTCCGTTCCAGCGGTTCGAACAACTGTTCACAGAGCGTATGGAAGTGCAGTCCTTCGACTCCGCTCAGGAACCGTCCTTCGTCCCCTGAGCGGAGCCGTAGGGCGAACTCCGAATATGGGATGCCGAGGCGCGAGCAGGGGGCGCAGGGGTCGTAGATCGGGGTGTGTCCCTCGCTGTGTTCCGGGTTGACCCGCAGGCCGATGGAGACGCGCCCTGCCGCCTGCTGCCAGAGGGGGCGGAAACGTTCCAGCTGGTTGAAGGAGTTGAACACCAGGTGGTTGGAGATCTGCAGTAGCTCGACGACATCGCGCTCCTTGAAGGCGGCGGCGAAGGAATGCACCTCGCCTCCGAACTCCTCCCGCCCTAGGCGGGCCTCCCAAGGGGAGCTGGCGCAGACCCCCTGCAGCGTCTGGCGGATGATCGGGAAGACGCTCCACATGGAGAAGGCCTTCAGTGCCATCAGGATCTTGGCGCCGCTCTTCTGCTGGACATGGTCCAGGATGGCCAGGTTGTGGCGCAGCCGTCCCAGGTCCACCACGTAGGCGGGGGAGGGGGCCAGTTCAAGGATTTTGTCTATGTCGATATTGGTCAAGGGTTTATAGCTCCGGCCACTGGCCGCCGTCCACGACGACCGTCGGCAATCCCATCGGCCCCAGCTCTTCCAGGAACGGTTCCGGATCGAATTGCTCCATGTTCCAGACGCCGGGTGCATGCCACTTGCCGGTCAGCATCATGATGGCGCTCACCACGGCCGGTACTCCGGTGGTGTAGCTGATGGCCTGGGACTGAACCTCTTTGTAGCAGGCCTCGTGGTCGCAGATGTTGTAGATGTAGACCTGCTTCTTCTGGCCGTCCTTGGTGCCGCGGGCGATGACGCCGATGCAGGTCTTGCCCTTGGTCAGCGGGCCCAGGGAGCCGGGGTCGGGCAGCAGCGCTTTCAGGAACTGGATCGGCACGATCTTTTGGCCGTTGAACTCCACCTCGTCGATGCGGGTCATGCCGACGTTCTGCAGTACCTCCAGGTGCTTGAGGTAGTTGTCGGAGAAGGTCATCCAGAACTGGGCCTTCTTGATGGTCGGGATGTGCTTGACGATCGACTCCATCTCCTCGTGGTACAGGCGGTAGCAGTTCATCGGCCCGATCCCCTCGGGGAAGTCGAAGACCCGCTTGGTGGAAAGCGGGGCGCTTTCCACGAACTGGCCGTTCTCCCAGTGACGGCAGACCGCGGTGACTTCACGGATGTTGATCTCCGGGTTGAAGTTGGTGGCAAAGGGCTGGCCGTGACTGCCGGCATTGGCGTCGATGATGTCGAGCTCCTCCACCACGTCCAGGTACTTCTTGGCGGCCAGGGCGGTGTAGACGTTGGTCACGCCCGGATCGAAGCCGGAGCCGAGCAGGGCCATGATGCCGGCCTGCTTGAAACGCTCCTGATAGGCCCACTGCCAGGAGTACTCAAAATGAGCGCTGTCCAGCGGCTCATAGTTGGCGGTGTCCAGGTAGTCCACTCCGGTTTCCAGGCAGGCGTCCATGATGGTCAGGTCCTGGTAGGGCAGGGCCACGTTGATCACCAGCCTGGGTTGCAGCTGCTTGATCAGGGCCACCAACTCCGGAACGTTATCGGCATCCACCCGGGCGGTCTTTATGGAATTGCCCAGCTGGGCGGCGATGGCGTCGCACTTGGACTTGGTGCGCGAGGCCAGGGTGATATCGCTGAAGATGTCGCGGCGCTGGGCGCATTTGTGGGTAACAACCTGGCCGACGCCGCCGGCGCCGATGATAAGGACTTTGCTCATGGATTCCTCCTGGTGCATCGCAATGATGTTTTGCGTGGTTTCAAAGATAGTACGGGCATTCGCCTGCCAGCGCAATGCCCGTAATAGAACTTTTACAAAGAAATACGATTACTCACCCAGATAGGTATATCCCAGCAGCGTCCGGTCCAACAGTTCGATGAAGTGGCTGCTTTCCTCGATGGAGATCTTCTTGGATGCCACGCTTTTTTCCAGGTTGTCGCGGACATGCTTGAGGATTTCCGGCCCCTTGTACTGGACGTATTTGAGGGTTTCCCAGGTGGCGTCGCCGTTGATGACCGTGTCGATCATGTAGCCGGTCTTCTTGTTGAAGGTGATGTGTACGGCGTTGGTGTCGCCGAACAGGTTGTGCAGGTCGCCCAGAATCTCCTGGTAGGCGCCGATCAGGAAGAAGCCGATGTAGTAATCCTCATCCTTGCGCAGTTTGTGTAGCGGCAGGGACTTGGTGCGGCCGTTCTCGCCGACGAAGCTGGTGATTTCCCCGTCGGAATCGCAGGTGATGTCGGCGATGGAGGCCATTACGTCCGGCTTCTGGTTCAGGCGCTGGATCGGCATGATCGGGAAAAGCTGATCGATTGCCCATGAGTCCGGAATCGACTGGAACAGGGAAAAGTTGGCGAAATAGGTCTGGCGCAGGTGCAGCTGGAAGTTCTGCAACTCCTCGGGAACCGGTTTGATCTTTTCGAGAATGCTGCTGATCCTCTTGATGATCTTGGAATAGAGCCATTCGGCAATGGCCCGGTCATTCAGGGTCAGGTAGCCCAGGTTGAAGAGGCTGACCGCTTCGCTGATCAATTGCAGGGTGTCGTGATAATCTTCGCGCAGGGAATAGCGGTCGATGCTCTTGTAGATGTCGAGCAACTTCTTGACCGTGGGAGCCACCTTTTCCGACTGGGCCAGCATCTCTTCGAAATCCGGCATCAGGTTCTGGGTGTTGGTGTTGAGCACATTGGTGACCATGACCGAATAGTGGGCGACTGTGGCGCGGCCCGATTCGGAGATGATATTGGGGCACTCGACGCCGGCTTCGTCACAGATGTTCTTGATCTGGTAGATGACGTCGTTGGCGTATTCCTCGATGGTGTAGTTGACGCTTGAGAAGTAGCTGGACTTGGAACCGTCGTAATCCACTCCCAGGCCGCCGCCGATATCCAGGTAGTCGATGTTGACCCCCATCTTGCGCATTTCGCAGTAGATGCGGGCCCCTTCGATCAGGGCCGACTTGATCTTGTCGATCTTGGTTATCTGGCTGCCGATGTGGGAATGCAGCAGCTTGACACACTCCAGCATACCCTGTTCTGCCAGGATGCGGGTGGCTGCTATGATCTCGGTCATGCGCAGGCCGAACTTGGCGTCCTCGCCGCCGGAAGTGGCCCATTTGCCGGTACCTTTTGAGGATAATTTGACCCGGATGCCCAATTTGGGCAGGATGCCGGTCTTCTTGGACAGTTCGATGATCTTTTCCAGCTCGAACAGTTTCTCCACCACCAGGGTGATGTCAAAGCCGATCTTGGTGGCATAGAGAACCGTCTCGATGTATTCGGCGTCCTTGTAGCCGTTGCAGATGATCGGCAGGTTGTTGCCGCTGGAGATGGAAATGGCAGCCACCAGTTCCGGCTTGGAGCCGACCTCCAGGCCGATGTTGTAGCGCTTGCCGTAGCTGGCGATGGCCTCGACCACCTGTCGCTGCTGGTTGACCTTGATCGGGTAGAAGGTCTGGTACTTGGCCGGGTAGTCGTTTTCCTGGATGGCGCTCCTGAAGACGCGGTTGATGCTGGCGATGCGCCCTTGCAGCACGTCCATGAAACGGAGCAGGATGGGGGGCTTGATCTTGCGCTTGATCAGGTCGTCCACCAGGACGCGCAGGTCAATGGAATGCTTGGAGTTGGAGGAGGGGTGGACGCAGATGTTGCCTTTCTTGTTGATCGTGAAGAGGTCGGCGCCCCAGTTGTCCAGGTTGTATATCTTGGCGGAATCACTAATTGACCAACGCTCCATACTCGGTTCCCCAGCTTTCGGTGTTTGTGTGAGCAGACTTTTGAAAATAATGGTATTACATTCTGTATGTGTGAAAAATGCGAGCGGCAGGATGATGAGGTGCTCATGTCGGTTTGCTGCTAAACAGTGAAGCTTCCGGTGCCCTGCAGCACCAGGAATCTGGATTGAGGTCAGGGAAACACCACTACTACAAAAGCTTCAAAATATCCTGTATTACCGCCCCCATGTCAACCGTTTTTTGGAGCTGACTACTTTGTATGAGCGTCAACCTTGACAAGAAGGGCAGGAATGGTTACATCATTTAAATAGCAGCCAGTCTGTCCTGCCATAATCAACCCTTCGAACGGATATCCGCTATGCCACGTTTTTCAGGCAAGAAACCGTATCATCAGGAGTTCTTCGATCGTCAGGTTGGAGAAATGCGCAGCCTTCTGCATGTTCTCGAAATGAGGGAGGGACTGGACGAGGCCGAGAACCGGCCGCGAATGGATATGTACGAATCCGCCGACGAGATCGTTCTCGAATTCGATTTGCCCGGTTTCAACCCGGAGAATATCAGCCTCAGGGCCAGCGGCGCCAACCTTGTGCTGGAAGCCAATAAACCGAGGGAACAGATCGATGGGGCCTACATCTGCCTGGAACGGCATTTCGGATATTTCAGCTGCGTCGTACAGATTCCCGGCAGCGTTGATCCGCGCTCCATTTCGGCTGAATACCGTCTGGGGGTGTTGCGGGTGATATGTACCAAGACCGGCGACCTGCAGGTACCAATAAAGGAGATAAGAGATTGAGCGAAACGGAAAAGGATATAGAAAAGCAGGAAGTGGAAGAGCTGAAGATACCGGATGTAATGCCGCTTCTGCCGGTACGGGACGTTGTGGTCTACCCCTTCATGATCATCCCGCTTTTTGTGGGGCGCGAGATGTCGGTCAAGGCGGTTGACAGTGCTCTGGCCGGGGACCGCATGATCCTGTTGGCTACCCAGCACGAGATCAGCGAGGAAGATCCGCCACCCGACAAGATTTACGGTGTCGGAACAGTGGCCATGATCATGCGCATGCTCAAACTGCCGGACGGCCGGGTCAAGATTCTGGTGCAGGGCTTGGCCAAGGCCCGCATCAACGAGTTTATCACCGAGAAGCCGTTTTACAGTGTGCGTATCGAGCGGATGAACGACACACCACTGGTGGATATTTCCCTGGAAACCGAGGCGCTGATCCGCACCGTGCGCGAACAGCTGGCCAAGGTGATCGAACTGGGCAAGCAGATATCACCCGAGGTGGTGGTGATCCTCGAGAATATCCAGGATCCGGGCAGCATGGCCGACCTGATCGCCAGCAACCTGGGGCTGAAGGTGGCCGATGCCCAGCAGCTGCTGGAGACGGTTGACCCGATCACGCGCCTGACCAAGGTCAATGAGTTGCTCAATCGCGAGGTCGAACTGCTGAGCGTGCAGGCCAAGATCCAGAGTGCCGCCCGTGAGGAGATGGGCAAAAACCAGCGTGAATACTACCTGCGGGAGCAGATGCGCGCCATCCAGCAGGAACTGGGCGATGGCGAGGGCAAGGAGGAGCTGGTCGAGATACGGAAAGCGATCGAAGCCGCCAAAATGCCTGAAAATGTTCAGAAGGAGGCCCTCAAGCAACTCGGCCGCCTGGAGAACATGCATCCGGATGCGGGTGAGGCCGGCATTATCCGTACCTACCTGGACTGGCTGGTGGAGATCCCCTGGAGCAAGGCCTCCCGCGACAGCCTGGATATCAGTCGGGCCGAGAAGATCCTCAATGACGACCATTTCTACCTGGACAAGATCAAGGAACGCATCCTGGAGTTTCTGTCGGTGCGCAAGCTGAAAAAGAAGATGAAGGGGCCGATTCTCTGCTTTGTCGGTCCTCCCGGCGTGGGCAAGACCTCCCTGGGCAAGTCCATCGCCCGGGCCATGAACCGCAAGTTCGTGCGCATCTCCCTGGGCGGGGTCAGGGACGAGGCCGAGATCCGTGGTCACCGCCGCACCTATATCGGCGCCTTGCCTGGCCGCATCATCCAGGGCATGAAGCAGGCCGGTACCAGCAACCCGGTCTTCATGCTGGATGAGCTGGACAAGCTCGGCTACGACTACAAGGGCGATCCCTCCTCGGCCCTGCTGGAGGTGCTGGATCCGGAACAGAACCACTCATTCTCGGACCACTACATCAACCAGCCCTACAACCTTTCCAACGTGATGTTCATCGCCACGGCCAACCAGATCGACCCGATCCCGTCGGCCCTGCGCGACCGCATGGAGGTGATCAACCTCTCCGGCTACACCGAAGAGGAAAAGCTGGAGATTGCCAAGCGTTACCTGGTTCCGCGCCAGTTGAAGGAAAACGGTCTCACCGCCAGGCTGATCAGCTTTGATGACGACGCCCTGCGCGAGATCATCGCCAAGTACACCCGCGAGGCCGGCCTGCGCAACCTGGAACGGGAGATCGGTACGGTCTGCCGTAAGGTGGCCCGCAAGGTGGCCGAAGGTTCCAAACGGATCGTCAAGGTGACCGGAAAGAACCTGCAAAGCTTCCTGGGGGCTCCCAAATACCTGCGTGAGGAGGATCTGGAACACAACGAGATCGGTGTGGTCAACGGACTGGCCTGGACGCCGGTGGGGGGTGAAATCCTGCATATCGAGGCCACCCTGATGAGCGGCAAGGCCGGTCTGACCCTGACCGGTCAGCTGGGAGACGTCATGAAGGAATCTGCCCAAGCGGCCCATTCCTATATCCGCGCCCATGCCGACGAACTGCACATCAAGCCGGAGTTCTTCCAGGAACATGAGATTCACGTGCATGTCCCGGCCGGCGCCATACCCAAGGACGGCCCTTCGGCCGGGGTCGCCATGGCCACGGCCCTGATTTCGGTGATCACCCGCATCCCGGTCAGGAAGGATGTGGCCATGACCGGTGAAATCACCCTGCGGGGCAAGGTGCTGCCCATCGGCGGGCTCAAGGAGAAGATCCTGGCCGCGGTCCGCTCCGAGATGAAAACGGTCATCATCCCGTTCCAGAACAAGAAGGATCTGGAGGACATCCCGGCCGACATTCTTAAAAAAGTTAAAATCGTACCGGTGCAGATGATCGACGAAGTGCTGAAGCTGGCTCTGGAAAAGTATCCGCCCCAGGCGCCGCGCACCGGCAGCGAACCGGCCAAAAAGTCCCGCTCCGCCCTGGCAACTCCCAAGGTGCTGGTGCGAAACGGCAAGGAGATTTCGGCCGGAGCGCGCAGGTAGGAAAGCAGGTGCGGCTGCTGTGCCGGAAGATACGGGGGGATGCGATGCCACAGGGCAGCGTGTCCCCCTTTTGGTTTTGCCTGCAGGGATATCGATCTGATCACCGACACGGAAAGAAACCGGGTTTTCCCGCCGGATGGCACAGCTGACACCGGATGGGGATATCAAGGGGTAAAACAATGGGTATCGGCAAGCACAAAACGGAGACAGCTTTTTCACCGGGGGCACCTGAGGTGGAACAGTTGATCAGAAACGCGGAACTTCGTTACCGCCATCTGTTTGAATTAGCCCGGGAAGGCATTTTGATGCTGAATGCCGAAACGGGTTCGATAGACGACGTTAACCCCTACCTGCTTGATATATTGGGCTACTCGCGCGAAGAATTTGTGGCCAAGAAATTCTGGGAGCTGGCAGCGTTCAAGGACAGTGAGGACGGCAGAAGGTATTTCCTGGAACTGCAGAATAGCGAGTCCATCCGCTACGAAAACATGCCGCTCAAGACAAAAGACGGCCGTCTGCTTCAGGTGGAATTTGTCAGTAACGCCTATCGGCTAGGTTGCGAAATGGTTATCCAGTGTACTATCCGTGACATCAGCGACAGCAAGCGGGCCGAGGCAGCCTTGCTGGCGAAAGAACAAGCCCGCCTGTCACTGATTGAAAATCTGGAAGCGCACTGGTTGCTGATCGAAAATCTACCGGTAGGTGTTATCATTCATGCTCCCGATACCCAGATTGTGCTGAGTAACTCGGAGGCCTCACAATTGCTGGGGATGTCTTCGGTTCAGATGCTGGGGAAGGTGGCCGGCGATCCGGACTGGCGTTTTGTACGCGAGGACGGCGCCAAGTTGCCCGTAGATGAGTTTCCCGTTAATCGGGTGATCGCCACGGGACATGTGCTGAAGGCTTTTGTTATGGGGATTGCCGGCGGCAGTGCCGGAGGCTACACGTGGGTGCTGGTGAACGCCTATCCCGAGTTTGATAGTGGCGAACGGTTGCGGCAGATTGTGGTGACATTAGCGGATATCAGCGATATCAAGTCTGCGGAGGAGAAGATCCGGCGGCATCTTGAGCATCTGACCGCCCTGGTTGAAATAGACCGCGCCATCAATTTCAGTTTTGACCTGAATCTCAGTCTGACAACGCTCCTTACCCATGTCATCGTTCAGTTGGGGGTTGACGCGGCCGACGTGTTGTTGTTCAATTCCGCCTCCCAAACGCTGGAGTTCGTCGCCGGCCGCGGATTTCATAACAAATCCATCGAGTTCGCACGCCAGTCCATGGGTGAGGGATACGCCGGTCGCGCCGCTCAGGAACGGAGCATCGTTCATATCCCCGATCTGGCACTGGAGCATGACAACTTTCTGGGCAAGTTGCTTTTGGCGGGTGAGCATTTCGTCAGCTACCATGGCGTACCGTTGATAGCGAAAGGGCAGGTCGTGGGGGTGCTGGAGGTCTTTCAGCGCGCTCACATCATGCACGATGAAGAGTGGCTCGATTTCCTGAAGGCCCTGGCCGACCAGGCTGCGATTGCTATCGATAATGTCACCCTTTTCGATAACTTGCAGCGCTCCAACCGGGAACTCTTCCAGGCCTACGACGCCACCATCGAAGGCTGGTCGCGGGCATTGGAGCTGCGCGACAACGAAACTCAAGGTCACACGGAGCGGGTCACTGCATTGACCATCAAACTGGCGCGCCTGTTCGGACTGAGCGATGCGGAACTGGTGCAGGTCCGCTGGGGTGCGCTGCTGCACGATATTGGCAAGATGGGTATTCCGGACAGAATCCTGCTGAAACAGGACACGCTGAGCGAGGCAGAATGGATTGAGATGAAAAAGCACACGGTCTTTGCCTACGAAATGCTTTCTCACATCCGTTACCTGCGCTCGGCACTCGACATCCCCTATGCCCATCACGAGAAGTGGGACGGCAGCGGCTACCCGCTCGGCCTGAAGGGCG
Organism: Geobacter sp. UBA698; assembly: GCA_002298925.1. Classification (GTDB taxonomy): domain Bacteria; phylum Desulfobacterota; class Desulfuromonadia; order Geobacterales; family Pseudopelobacteraceae; genus Pelotalea. The sequence goes on from DBMM01000086.1 coordinate 88,441, forward strand.
AGCAAATTCCGCTGGCGGCGCGGATCTTTGCGGTGGCTGACGTCTGGGATGCGCTCAGGTCCGACCGTATCTACCGTACCTCCTGGTCCGTGGAAAAGGTGCGCGAACACCTCCGCTCACTGGCTGGAACGCACTTTGATCCGCACGTCGTACAGGTGTGTCTGGATTCGGGCATACTCGTGGATTGACACAACTGATGCGGTCGGTCTTTATCCTTGTTCCCCGGGACGCTTTTCATTATACTCACTCTGTCTCTGCTTAATCCGGTTTCCTGCCGGACAAACCATTTCAGGCCAATTGCGTGCAAAAAAAGATATCAAACAGGATTTCAGAGCTGGGCGAATTCGGCCTGATTTCGCGCATCGCCGCCGGGGTTGCCCCGGCTGAAGGGGTCATCACCGGCATCGGTGATGACGCCGCCGTGACCGCCCTCACAGCTGGCATGCAGCTGTTGACCTCGACCGACATGCTGCTGGAGGAGGTGCACTTCCGCCGCACCTGGCATGACCCCTTCCGCCTGGGACGCAAATCCCTGGCGGTCAGCATCTCCGACATTGCCGCCATGGGCGGCATACCCCGCTGGGCCCTGCTCTCCCTGGCTCTGCCAGCCGACCTGCCACTTGACTATCTCGACAGCTTCACCCACGGTTTCCTGGCCATGGCCGCCGAACATGGTGTCGCCCTGATCGGCGGCGATACCTGCGCCTCGCGCAGCGGCCTGATCATCTCGGTCACAATCATGGCGGAGCAGTTTCCTGAACGGATCATCCGGCGCAGCACTGCCCGACCCGGCGATGACATCTGGGTGACCGGTACCCTGGGGGATGCTGCCCTGGGTTTGTCCCTGCTGGAAAAGAAACTTCCTATTCCTCCGGGAGAGGGGCGGGGCGAGGGGGCATTTGACTCCCTGGTCAACCGCCTGCTGGACCCGACACCACGTACGGCTGCCGGTATAACCCTGGCCGAATCGGGCCTGATCTCTGGCATGATAGACATCAGTGACGGTCTGCTGGCCGATTTCGGGCACATTGCTGAAATGTCCGGCGTGGGCGGCAGGCTTGAGCTGGATGCGCTGCCTGTTTCGGCAGCCTTTCGGTCGCTGGCGGGCTCCCTGGCGGATTTCCCGCAGCACTGTCTGCTTTCCGGTGGTGAGGACTACGAGCTGGCCTTCACAGCTCCGGAGGCCAACCGCGAAAAAATTGCCGTACTCATGAAAAATAGTGGCATTCCCGTTACGCCTGTTGGTATAGTAACAAGTTCGCCGGATGTTACGGTTGTGCTGTCCGACGGCAGCTGCTGGCAGCCGCAACCCCCTGGTTTTAACCACTTTACATAATAATTTTGCAGGTATGAAAGGAGCAGTAATGCAGCGGTCACTCATTTCAGAATCCCAGGCCCGGCTTTGTGCCGATGCCATTCGTTTTCTCTCGGTTGATGCGGTGGAAAAGGCCAATTCCGGCCACCCCGGTCTCCCCATGGGGGCGGCTGACTGCGCCTTTGCCCTGTGGGGTAATTTTCTGAACTTCAACCCGGTTGACCCGCGCTGGCCCAATCGCGACCGCTTCGTGCTTTCGGCCGGCCACGGCTCCATGCTGCTTTACTCCCTGCTGCACCTGTTCGGCTATGACCTGCCGCTGGAGGAGTTGAAAAACTTCCGCCAGTGGGGCAGCAAAACGCCGGGACACCCGGAGTTCGGCCATACCGTCGGAGTCGAGGTGACCACCGGGCCTCTGGGGCAGGGCTTTGCCAACGGCGTCGGCATGGCCATCGCTTCCAAGATGGCGGGAGAGCGCTTCAATACGGCCGATTTCAGCCCGATCAATCATACCATCTACGCCCTGGTCGGCGATGGCTGCCTGCAGGAGGGGATCAGTTACGAGGCTGCCGCCCTGGCCGGCCATCTCAAACTGGGCAACCTGGTCTACATCTATGACAGCAACAGCATCACCATTGAAGGTAAAACCGACCTGGCCTGGTCCGAAGACGTGGAGGCCCGCTTCATGGCTTGTGGCTGGCATGTCCTCAGGGTCGACGGCCACGATTACGGCCAGATCACGGCTGCCATCGCAGCGGCCAAGGCCGAAACCGGGCGCCCCTCGCTGATCATCGCCACCACCCACATCGCCTTCGGCAGTCCGGCCAAGCAGGATTCCTGCGGTGCCCATGGTTCGCCGCTGGGCAAGGACGAAATCGCCGCCACCCGGGCCAATCTGGGCTGGACCCACGACAGTTTCGAAATTCCCCAGGAGGTGCGTGATATCTGCGCCAATCGGGTGGAGGAACTAACGCTGGCCTACAACGCCTGGCAGCGCGGTTTTGAGGCCTGGCATGCGGCCAACCCGGAAAAGGCCTGCTTGTGGGATGCCATGTGGCACAAGCCGTTACCGGCCAATCTGACGGATGAGTTGCTGGCCGTGGTTGCCGGCAAGGATGGTGCCACCCGGGCCCTGTCCGGTGCGGTCCTGCAGAAAGTTGCCAGCCTGGTGCCGGCGCTGGTTGGCGGCTCGGCCGATCTGGCCCCCTCCAACAACAGCGACATCAAAGGGTCCCCCTCGGTGCAGACGGGCACGTTCGGCGGCCGCAACCTGCATTTCGGTGTCCGTGAGCATGCCATGGGTGCCGTCATGAACGGCATGGCGCTCTACGGCTGCTTTATCCCCTACGGCGCCACCTTCCTGGTATTCTCCGATTACTGTCGCCCCACGGTGCGCCTCTCGGCCCTGATGCAGCTGCAGGCACTGTATATCTTTACCCACGATTCTTTCTTCGTGGGCGAAGATGGTCCGACCCATCAGCCGATCGAACATGTCGCCTCCCTGCGGCTGATACCCGGCCTGCAGGTGATCCGCCCGGCCGACGGCCTGGAGACGGCCATGGCCTGGCAGGCGGCCTTGCAATATGCCGGTCCGACCGCCCTGATCCTGACCCGCCAGAAACTGCCGGTCATCGCCCGCAGAGCAGAGTTCAAGCCTGGCGATGCCCTCAAGGGGGGCTATCTGGTTTCCTGTCCTGACGGCAAGCCGGATGCCGTCATCATGGCCAGCGGCTCCGAGGTGCATGTGGCGGTTGCTGCGGCGGCAGCGCTTGCGGAGCAGGGGCTCAAGCTGAGTGTGATTTCGGTGCCCTGTCTGGAGCAGTTCATGGCCCAGCCCCAGTCCAGCCGGGACGCGCTTCTGCCGGCCGGTGTGCCCCGCGTGGCCTTCGAAGCCGGTCGCAGCGAATCCTGGGGACGGCTGATCGGCTGCGACGGCCTGTTCATCGGCATCGAACATTTCGGCGCCTCGGCCCCGGATATGGTGCTGGCCGAGCAGTTCGGCTTCACCGTTCCGCAGGTTGCGGAGAAGATAAAGGGATTTTTGAATAAATAATTATCAACACAGAGACACAGAGGAAAGCATGATAGAGTCTACAATCTTTGGTTTCGACGCCAGATTTTTTAGTCTCTTGAATTTCTCTGTGTCTCCGTGCCTCTGTGTAATTTTGTAGAAGGATTTATGGAACTGATCGAACTGCTCAAAAAATCCCTGCTCTTTTCCGGCCTGGCCGATGGCGACCTGGCTGAACTGGCGACCATCACCGTGCGCCGCAAGTTCAGGAAGGGGGAATCCCTGTTCTGCGAGGGGGATCAGGCCACCGGTTTTTACCTGCTGGTCTCAGGCAGCATCAAGCTTTGCCGCATGTCCCCTGACGGCCGGGAAAAGGTGCTGCATTTTGTTCAGCCCCGTGAGACTTTTGCCGAGGCGGCTTTTTTCGGGGATGGCAGATATCCGGCCGAAGCCAGAGCGTTGGAGTCCGGCGAGGCCCTCTATCTCCCCAAGGAGGGTTTTCTGGGGCTGATGTCAGGGAATCCCGGATTCGCCCTGAATCTGGTGGTGTCCCTCTCGCTGATGCTGCGTCAGTTTGCCCGCCAGATCGAGGAACTCTCTTTTGCGGATGTCACCTCCCGTCTGGCCTCGTTTCTCGTTCGGCGGTCAGACGAGAAATCAGCCAGTTATGGCGGTATTACCTATATCGATCTGGGAATCAAGAAGGGCGAACTGGCCTCGCGGCTCGGCACGGCCAGCGAGACAATCTCGCGCACCCTGCGCAAGCTGAAGGATGAGGGCATTATCGAAGTACAGGGGGGGCGTGTAATCATTCACCAGATGGAGAAGCTGCAGAAACTGTGCGAACGCCACGAATAGAAACGGAGACCTGAAACCATGCTGATCGTTATGAATCATAGTGCCACCCAGGAAGACATAAATGCAGTTACCGCTGTGATCGATGCCATGGGCTACATCGCCGCGCCCATCCCCGGCCGTGAGCGTACCGCCATTGGCGTTTTGGGCAATCAGGGCTATGTTGATGACAGCAAGATTCTGGAACTGCCCGGTGTGCAGCAGGTGATCCACGTTTCCAAACCCTATAAGCTGGTGTCCCGCGATTTTCACCCTGAAAATACGATTGTTGATGTGGCTGGAGTGCGGGTGGGGCAGGGTTGTCGGCCGGTGGTCGTGGCTGGTCCCTGCGCTGTGGAAAGTGAGGAGCAGATCGTCAAGACCGCCCTGTTCGTCAAAAAGGCGGGGGCCGACATGCTGCGGGGCGGGGCTTTCAAGCCCCGTACCGGTCCCCACACCTTCCAGGGTATGCGCGAAGAAGGTTTGAAACTGCTGTCCCTGGCTGGTAGGGAGAGTGGTCTACCGATCGTGACGGAAGTGATGAGTCCGGACAATGTCGGGCTGGTGGCCGAGTATGCCGATCTGCTGCAGGTGGGGGCTCGCAACATGCAGAACTTCGACCTGTTGCGCGAACTGGGCAGGATCCGCAAGCCGGTACTGCTTAAACGCGGCATGAGCGCGACTTTGGAGGAATTTCTGGCAGCAGCCGAATACATTCTGGCCGAAGGGAACGAGCAGGTCATCCTCTGCGAGCGCGGCATCCGCACCTACGAGACCGCCACCCGCAATACCCTTGACCTGGCGGTGGCGCCGCTGATCAAGGAGATGTCGCACCTGCCGATCATGGTTGATCCCTCCCATGCCACCGGCAAGCGCAGCCTGGTACCTCCCATGACTCTGGCGGCCCTGATGGCAGGCGCGCATGGTGTGCTGGTTGAGGTGCATCCCGAACCGGAAAAAGCGCTTTCCGACGGTCCCCAGTCACTCACGTTCCAGGGGTTTGACGCCCTGATGACCGATGTGCGCCGCTTGACGGCGTTTCTGGGGTATTAATGTTTCGATCTGCAATAGTGCTTGAAAATACTATTACGGCGGTGTAATAATACAGACGAAGTGTTGCTCTCTCTGTCCTGTTCGCTGGTTGTAGTGCCCGGGCGGAATAAACAAAGAACGGGGGACCTTTACTACCGTGGTGAGCTGCCCCATTATGCGGGAATTGCCTGAAGCGGTATAAGGTCGCCCACCTGTTAAGGAACTCGCCGGAGGTCCTTTAAGCTGACGGCAGGACGGAGAGAACAATAAAAAAACGGGCAGAAGCTGAAAAGCTTCTGCCCGTTTTTTTATGATGTGGGGACCAGGGACTGGGGACGAGGGACCAGTGAAAAGCATATACCGGTCCCTCGTCCTGGGTTCCAGGGTTCCAGCCTTACCGTTTCATGGCATCGTCCATGACCTTATATGCACAAAACTCGCCGCACATGGTGCAGGCGCC
>DBMM01000086.1:94134-152640 GCA_002298925.1 Geobacter sp. UBA698
CTGCATTTGGCCATGGCGATATCCTTGTCCATGGCTCCCTTGACCCCCTTGGCAATGTCGGCGGCGTGGGCCGCGATGCGCGAAGCGATCACGCCGTCGCGTACGTCCTGTACGTCCGGCAGTCGCAAGTGCTCGCTGGGGGTCACATAGCAGAGGAAATCGGCTCCGGCGGCGGCGGCGATTGCTCCCCCGATGGCGCAGGTGATGTGGTCGTAGCCGGGGGCGATGTCGGTTACCAGCGGTCCCAGCACATAGAAGGGCGCCCCGTGGCAGAGACGCTTCTGTAGCTGGATATTGGCCTGGATCTGGTTGAGCGGCACATGGCCCGGTCCTTCGATCATGACCTGTACGCCGACATCCTGGGCGCGCTGGGTCAGTTCACCCAGAATGATCAGTTCGTGGATCTGGGCCCGGTCGGTGGCATCGGCCAGACAGCCGGGGCGGAAGCCGTCTCCCAGGGATAGGGTCATGTCGTACTCTTTGGTGATCTCCAGCAGTTTGTCGAAATGCTCGAAGAGCGGGTTTTCCTGGTTGTTGTAGCGCATCCACTCGATGGTGAAAGCCCCGCCCCGTGAGACCACGTCCATCAGGCGCCCCTCGTTCTTCATGCGCTCGACCGTGCTGCGGGTCACCCCGCAGTGGACGGTGATGAAGTCCACCCCGTCTTCGGCATGCTTGATGATGCCGGCGAAGATGTCGTCCACGGTCATGTCGACAATGGCCTTCTTCTTAACCCGCACCGCATCAAGGGCGGCCTGGTAGAGCGGCACACTGCCGATGCAGGCCGTGGTTTCGGCTATGATTGCCCGGCGGATCTCATCGACCGGTCCGCCGGTGGACAGGTCCATGATGGCATCGGCCCCGTACTTGACAGCTACTCGCGCCTTTTCCAGTTCCTTCTGCATGTCGGTGTCATCCGATGANNNATGTTTGATGTTGTGGCAGATGACGATGTTGCCTGCTGCCAGGCCGTCGCGGATGAATTCGGGCGGCACTCCTTCGGCCAGTGCCGCTGCCTTCATCATTTCGGTGATGACGCCTCTGCGGGCATATTCCAACTGGGTCATAATGGTGTCCTTTATCTGATTTCCTGTGCGGCGAGATAGTGGTTGATCGGGCTGTGCCCCTTGCCAAGTGGTCGGGCCAGACGGATGGCTGCGTTGATGAAGCCCTTGGCTCTTTCGACTGCATTGGCCAGCGGCTCTCCCTGGGCAAGGAAAGCGGCGATGGCCGAAGCGTAGGAACAGCCGGTGCCGTGGGTGTTGCTGGTAAAGATCCGTTCGGCGGTGTAGGTGCGGCATTCGTTGCCGTCGAAGAGCATATCGGTGGAGTGCTGCCCGGTCAGGTGTCCCCCCTTGATGAGCACATTGGCTGCTCCCAGGGCATGCAGCGCCCGGGCGGCCTGCTCCATTTCGCTCTCCGAGCGGATCGGGGTTCCCAATAGCCGCTCTGCCTCGGGAATATTGGGGGTCAACAGGTAGGCCTGGGGCAGCAGTTGTTCGACAAAGGCGACGGTGGCATCACGGTCCATCAGGGCAGCGCCCCCCTTGGCGATCATGACCGGGTCGATCACCAGCGGCAGCATGGTTTGACGTTCGCTGAGCCGTTCCCCTAGAGCAGAAATGATAGCCGCGGTGTGCAGCATGCCGGTCTTGATGACATCGATCGGAATGTCTGCCAGAACGGTGTTGAGCTGGTCGATGACGAATGAGGAAGGCAGGCCGTGGATCGAGGCCACTCCGCGGGTGTTCTGGGCGGTCAGGGCTGTCACGACGCTGGCGGCGTAGCTGCCCAGCAGGGTGATGGTCTTGATGTCGGCCTGAATGCCGGCGCCGCCGCCGGAATCGCTGCCGGCAACTGTCAGGACTGAGCCGCGCGGGAATGGTCGCTGGCGGTTGAAGAGCAGTTTCAGTTCGGCCACCGCCACATCCGGACGGGGACTGGAGAGGACTGAGGAGATCACTGCCAGGGCGTCGGCCCCGGCGTCCATCACCCGGCAGGCGTTGCCGGTGGTAATGCCGCCAATGGCCACGACCGGTAGGCTGACCTTATCGCGAATGGCCGAGAGACCGGTTATGCCGGGGATGTGGGCGACGGCCTTACTGTCGGTCTGGTACATGGCCCCGAAACCGATGTAGTCGGCGCCCTCCTGTTCGGCCTGCAGGGCCTCATCCAGGTTGTGGGTCGACTTGCCGATGATCCTGCCCGGTTCCAGCTGCAGGCGGGCAGCGCCCACGCTGTCATCGTCCTGGCCCAGGTGAACGCCGTCGGCGTCCAGTTCTCTGGCCAGATGCACATCGTCGTTGATGATGAAAGCCACACCAAAATCCCGGCAGAGCTGCTTCAGCTGGAACGCCTCGGCCAGACATGCTTCACGGGGCTTGTCCTTGGCGCGGTACTGCAGCACGCTGACGCCGCCCCGCAGGGCGGTGCGCACCCGCTCCACCAGATTTTCGCCCTGGTCAGTAATCAGGTAGACGCCTGTTATGGGTGGTGTTAGAGCCGCTTTGTTGACGACGAGACGGAATGGTCTGCTGGTGTCACTCATCGAGCCGATCCCCTGGACACTCTTTGCCATGTTTGATTGGTGTTACAAAAAAAGCCGCACTGACAGACAAATCAGGCGGCTAGGATTAATAATCAATCTAACGCGAGCCGCTTTCCTACGCCGGGATTAACCGGATCAGGTTCGAAGGGTCTGATTCGGTGGAATCATCTCAGTTCCGTAGAACTCCCCCAGGGCCTTGAAGCGAAGGAAGGTTACTGGAAAATGATCGACCTGTCAATGTCTATGACGTCCTTCAGTCTGCCGGATGTCTGCTGTTTCCCTTTACAGGGTGGGGCAGACGTGATAATTACCGACTTTGGTAAAGTATGTGCATTAACGGCCGAATCGGCAGAGGGAGCAGCCAGATTCTATACGACAGTCGTCCCACATTCGCCGAGATCGATCTTGGCGCGCTTCGTCACAATTTCCAGGTCATCAGATCATCCGTCCCCCGCGGGACCGAGATTCTGGCTGTGGTCAAGGCCGATGCCTATGGGCACGGATTCATGGATATCAGCCGTGAACTGGAACGTCTGAATGTCAATGCCTTCGGCGTGGCCTTTCTGGCCGAAGGGATTCAGCTGCGCAAGTCAGGCATCGATCGTCCGATATTGCTGCTGGGAGGGGTCTATCCCGGCCAGGAACGAAAATGCATCGGCTACAATCTTTCCACTGCCGTCTTTACCCTGGATCAGGTCCGGGCGCTTAACCAGGCTGCCGGGAAACTCTTCCGCAAGGCCCAGGTCCACCTCAAGATCGACACCGGCATGGGGCGTCTCGGGATTTCCTACTCCGATGCTCCGGATTTTCTCAGGGAGCTGAAAAAACTGCCCAACATTGCCCTGGAGGGGATCATCTCCCACTTTGCCACCGCCGACGAACTGGACGAGTCCGGCCAGTACTTCACGCGACTGCAGGCCGAGCGCTTTGTATGGGTGTTGTCAGAGGCCCGGCTGGCCGGTTTTGCCCCGCGCTATACCCATATCGCCAACAGTGCCGCTGCACTGTTGCGGGATGTGCCCGGCTGCAACCTGGTCAGACCAGGCATTACCTTGTACGGCGCCCTGCCTTCCGCTGACTTTCAAGGCAAGCTGGACCTGAAGCCGGTCATGTGTCTGAAAAGCCGGATCGCCATGCTGAAATGGGTGGAAGCGGGCACCAGCATCAGCTATGCCCGCCGGTTCACAACCGGTGACAGAACCCTGATCGCCAGTGTGCCGGTGGGCTATGCCGACGGCTATCCCCGCGCCCTGACCAATCGGGGTGAAGTGCTGATCAGGGGGCAGAGGGCCCGGGTGGCCGGTACCGTCTGCATGGATTGGATCATGCTGGATGTGACCGCTGTCAAGGATGTGGCTGTTGGCGATGAAGTCGTGCTGATCGGGCCGGATAACTCCGGCAACCGCATTTCGGCCGAGGAGTTGGCCATTGCTGCCGGAACCATTCCCTACGAGATTTTCTGCGGCATCAGCAAACGGGTGCCGCGGGTTTATCTGAATTAGGGCATGGGGCTCTGGAACCGGGAATAAAGTGAAAAACGAGACCGTAGACCCAGTCGTTGAAAAGGAAGTGACCATGAGCGAAATTAAACTGACACAGCTGGTGAAATCGGCCGGTTGAGCCGCCAAACTGGGCCCGGAGGGCCTGGCGAAAGCCCTGGACGGGCTTTGGGCAGACGAACGCGATCCGAATCTGCTGGTGGGGCCGGAAACAAGCGATGATGCCGGGATCTACCTGATGTCGCCGGAGTGCGCGCTGGTCGAGACGGCCGATATCATCACCCCGCTGGTGGATGACCCTTACACCTTTGGCCGCATTGCCGCCGCCAACGCCATCTCCGACGTTTATGCCATGGGCGGGCGGCCGGTCACGGCCATGAACCTGGTCTTTTTCCCGGCCTGTTCCCTGCCGGGAGAGGTGCTGGGGCAGATCATGGCCGGCGGACAGAGTGTGCTGCAGGAGGCCGGTGTCTGCCTGGTGGGCGGACATACGGTGGAGGATGACGAACTGAAATACGGCCTGTCCGTGACCGGGCTGATCGCCCCTGACGCTATTGTCCGCAATTCCACCTCCCGGCCCGGTGATGTGTTGATTCTGACCAAGCCGCTGGGCACCGGCATAATCTCGACAGCCATCAAGGGTGACATGGCCAGCCAGGCCTCCGTTGACGAAGCCGTCCGCTGGATGACCATCCTTAACCGGGACACCGCCCGCCTGATGCAGGAGTGCCACGCCACTGCCGCCACCGATGTCACCGGTTTCGGGCTGATCGGCCATCTCACTGAAATGGCCCGGGGCGCCGGGGTAACCATCAGGCTGGAACTGGCCGCTGTGCCGCTCATGTCCGGCGTGGCGGAGCTGGTTGTCGACGGCATGGTCCCGGCCGGCTGCTACCGCAACCGCGACCACTACGCTCCGCTCATGGCCGCTGTGGAAAGCCCCCCCGAACGCTTGCTGCCGCTGTTTGACCCCCAGACCTCCGGCGGTTTTCTGATTGCCCTTTCCCCTGAGGATGCGCTCCGTTTCCTGGAGCTGGCGACCGGGCGCGGCATCTATGCCAGGAAAATTGCCGAAGTTCTGCCGCTTTCATCCCGCTTGATCGAGGTCGTCTGAAGAGATGTATGCACTCGCCTTTGACCTGGGCACAACCACCCTGGCTGCTTCACTGATTGATCTCAGGCAAGGCCTGCGTCTGGCCATGACCGGCTCCATGAATCCGCAGCGCACATACGGTGCCGACGTGGTTTCTCGGCTGGATGCGGCGCTCCGTTCCGACGCGACCCGGCAGGAGATGTCGCGCCTGATCCGGGACGAGTTGTGGCGTCTGGCGCTTGAGCTGTGCGACAGGGCCGGCGTGCCTGCGTCTGCGGTGCGCCAGGCTGCTATTGCCGGCAATCCGGCCATGCAGCATATTCTGCTGGGGCTTCCGGTCAGGTCCCTGGCCTTGCCTCCCTATCGTCCGCTCCAGACCGCAGGCAGCGCTCTCACGGCCGGAGATCTGGGTTGGCCGGGAGACGCCGCGCTCTATGTCTTTCCCATGCCGGGCGGTTTCGTGGGTGGCGATACGGTGGCGTTTCTTTATGGGACCGGGCAAACAGGAAACGGGGACCGCGGGCCGGGGATCGGTAAACTCTTTTACCCGTCCCGCATCCCGCGTCCTGCGTCCCTGTTTTTAGACATGGGCACCAACGGTGAAATGGCTCTTTTGGCGGGAGAGGAGGTCTGGGCCACCTCGGCCGCGGCCGGACCAGCCTTTGAAGGGGGCAATCTGACCTGTGGCATGGCGGCCCTGCCGGGGGCCATCAGCTCGGTGCGCATCGTTGAAGAACGGCTGCGTCTGTCAGTAATCGGCAACGGGCCGCCGATAGGTCTCTGCGGGTCGGCCGCCATCGAGGCGGTCTGTGAACTGCTGCACCACGGGCTGCTGGAGCCGAGCGGCAGGTTGCTGGACGGTGACGAGATTGTTTCCAATCTGGCTACGCGGGTGATCCGGCATAATGGAGAAAACGCTTTTGTTCTCCACCGGGACTCACAGCGGCAGTTGCTGTTGACCCAGGGGGATATTCGTCAGATCCAGCTGGCCAAGGCTGCCATCCGGGCCGGACTGGAGGTGCTGGCCGAGCGATCGCGTATACACCATAAAGCCTTGCGGGAAGTGGTTTTGACCGGATCGTTCGGGGCTGTTTTGCGTCCGGAATGGCTTAAAACTGTTGGAATCTTCGACGAAGGCATGGTAGATATTACCCGCTTTGTCCCTGAAGGGGCTCTGTCCGGAGTTGAACGGGCACTGCTGGCCGGTGACGGTTTTGACAGTGTCGGGCAGCTGGCCGGCCGTTTCAAAGTGCTGCCGCTATCCGGCACGCCGCTGTTCGAGACACTTTTTCTGGAACACATCAATTTTCCCAACACCTCAAGTTTCAACCCAGAAACTCATTGAAAACCAAGTATCAAAAACGTGAGGTTTAAAGATTCGTCCAACCTCTTTGGTTTTGATTCCCGCTGTTCGTGTGTCTTGTTTTATATGGTTTTTGTAGTTACTAACCACCGCTTGATAAGGAGTTGACGACATGGCAAAAATCACCCGGGCGCTGATCAGCGTCTCCGACAAAACAGGCATCATCGAACTTTCCAGGGAACTGGCCGGTTATGGCGTTGAACTCCTTTCCACGGGCGGCACGGCCAAACTGCTGCGCGAAGCGGGACTGACCGTCAAGGACGTCTCCGAATTCACCGGTTTTCCCGAGATGCTGGACGGACGGGTCAAAACACTGCATCCCAAGGTGCATGGCGGTCTGCTGGGCATGCGCGGCAACCCGGAGCATGTGGCCAAGATGAAGGAACATGGCATCGAGAATATCGACATGGTGGTGGTAAACCTCTATCCCTTCGAGTCCACCGTGGCCAAGGAGGGCTGCCTCCTGGAGGACGCCATCGAGAACATCGACATCGGCGGGCCGACCATGCTCCGTTCCGCTGCCAAAAATTATCCGGATGTGACCGTGCTGGTGGATGCGGGCGATTATGCCGCGGTGCTGGACGAGATGAAGGCCTGCGGCGGCGCTGTTTCCCCGAAGACCAACTTCGGTCTGGCGGTCAAGGTTTTCCAGCACACCGCCGCCTATGACGGCGCCATCTCCAACTACCTGGGTGCCCGTCTGGGGGAGACGGTCGCGGCGTATCCGGCTACCTTCACCATTCAGGTCAACAAGGCTCAGGATCTGCGCTACGGCGAGAACCCCCAGCAGTCGGCTGCCTTTTATGTGGAAAAGAACGTTGCCGAACCATGCGTTTCCAACGCTGTGCAGCTGCAAGGCAAGGAACTTTCCTTTAACAATATCATCGATCTGGACGCGGCCATCGAGACGGTCAAGGAGTTCGAACAGTCAGCAGCGGTCATCATCAAGCATACCAACCCCTGCGGTGTTGCCTTGGCGGAAACCCCGCTCAGCGCCTACCTCAAGGCCCGCGAGTGTGACCCGGTCTCCGCTTTTGGCGGAATTGTCGGTTTTAACCGCCAGGTCGATGCTGAAACCGCCCGGGAGCTGACCTCCACCTTCCTGGAGGCGGTGATTGCCCCCGGTTACAGTGACGAGGCACTGGCTATATTCACGGCCAAAAAGAACGTGCGGGTCATGCAGGTGCCACTGCTGGCCGATTATTCCGCCCGCGGCTACGACCTGAAAAAGGTGGTCGGCGGATTGCTGCTGCAGGGACGTGATCTGGGCATGGTCAAGGCTGCTGATTGCCAGGTGGTTACCGAGCGCACCCCCACCGACTCCGAGTACGCTTCCCTGGATTTTGCCTGGCGGGTCTGCAAGCATGTCAAGTCCAACGCCATCGTATTTACCAACCGCGATCAGACGGTCGGTATCGGTGCCGGACAGATGTCGCGGGTTGATTCCTCCCGCATAGCCGTCCAGAAGGCGCTGCTGCCCATCAGGGGCACGGTTCTGGCTTCGGATGCCTTCTTTCCGTTCCGGGATGGCGTGGATGCCGCCGCCGAAGCGGGTGTCACCGCCATCATCCAGCCGGGCGGCAGTGTACGCGACGAAGAGGTCATCAAGGCCGCCAACGAACATGGCATCGCCATGGTGTTCACCGGCATGAGACATTTTAAACACTGAGGTCAGGGATCGGCGACCGGTGACCGGGAAAGGCTTTACTTGTCCCAGGTCCCTAGTTCCCATTTATCCAGTCCCCAGTCCCCAGTCCCCAGTCCCCCAAAGGAGTTAAATTATGAAAGTCCTAGTTATTGGCGGCGGTGGCCGTGAACATGCCCTGGTGTGGAAGATTGCCCAGTCGCCGCTGGTGGATAAGGTCTATTGCGCTCCCGGCAACCCCGGAACCGCTTCGCTGGCGGAAAATGTTGCCATCAAGGTGGATCAGCTGGACGAACTGCTGAAGTTCGCGCAGGGTGCCGGGATCGGGCTGACGGTGGTTGGCCCGGAACAGCCGCTTTCCCTCGGCATTGTGGACCTGTTCGAACAGCATGGCCTCAAGGTGTTCGGACCGAGCAAAAACGCTGCCATCATCGAGGCCAGCAAGGCCTTTTCCAAGGACCTGATGCGCAAATACGACGTGCCGACCGCGGCCTACGGCGTCTTCAGCGACATTGCCCAGGCTGATGTTTTTATCGAAAAAACCGGCGCTCCGATTGTCGTCAAAGCCGACGGTCTGGCGGCCGGCAAGGGTGTTGTCATTGCCCAGACCGTGCAGGAAGCCAAGGATACGGTCAAGGACATGCTCTCTGGCAATGCCTTTGGCAGTGCCGGTTCCCGGGTGGTGATCGAAGAATTTCTGGTCGGTGAGGAGGCCTCGTTCCTGGCGATCACCGACGGCAAAAACATCATTCCTCTGGCCAGTGCCCAGGACCACAAGGCTGTTTTTGATGGGGACCAGGGGCCCAATACCGGCGGCATGGGGGCCTATTCGCCCGCGCCGGTGGTCACTCCGGCTGTTCATGAAATCGCCATGCACGAGGTTCTGCGCCGGACGGTGGATGGCATGGCTGCCGAGGGGCGTCCCTATCGCGGCGTGCTCTATGCCGGACTGATGGTCAAGGATGGCCAGGTCAAAACCCTGGAATTCAACGCCCGTTTTGGCGATCCGGAGTGTCAGCCGCTTTTGATGCGCATGAAGTCCGACATCGTCCCCTTACTGCTGGCGGTGGCCGATGGCGACCTTTCCGGCCTGTCCATCGAGTGGCACGAAAAGGCCGCCGTCTGTGTGGTGATGGCGTCCGGCGGATATCCTGGCGATTACAGTGCCGGCGATGTAATCGAGGGACTTGATACGGCGGCCAGGCTGGAAGATGTCTATGTGTTCCATGCCGGAACCAGCCTTAAGGATGGGCGCTGCGTGACCAACGGCGGCCGGGTGCTGGGGGTGACGTCCTTGGGGGACACGGTCCAGGCGGCCATTACTCGGGCCTATCAGGCGGTAAATTGCATCTCCTGGCCCGGCGTTCATTTTCGCACTGACATCGGCAGGAAAGCCATCGGGCGAATGTAACCCAGATTATTTTGTCGGGCGGTCCATACTAATTTATGGCTACGAAGTCAGAGACACGTCACTACTGCCCCCCTGAATTTTGTATACAGTATCCACTTGACAGTTTCGCGGGGGCTGTAGTAGAAGTACTGAAAATTATTTAACGGAGGTAGTTTAAATGAAAAAAACTGTAATTGCCATGTTCGCCCTTGTTGCTTTTGCCGGGACCGCTTTTGCCGCCGACGTGATCGAGCTGAAAAAAGGTGTCAAGTTCAATCACAAGGCCCACCAGGCTGCAGTTGGTGACTGCAAGAAGTGCCATGAGAAAGGCCCTGGCAAGATCGAGGGTTTCGGCAAGGAGTGGGCCCACAAGACCTGCAAAGGGTGCCATAGCGAAATGAAGAAGGGGCCGACTTCCTGCAAGGAATGCCACAAGCAATAACTTCTTTTCGATCTAGATTTGAGAGGGACAACAAACCTGTTTTGTTGTCCCTCTTTTTTTGTCTGGCGCTTGATGGCTGGGAAAAAAGACTACCGTCAAATTAAAAATTGGTCTATGATTCGCCCGATTATTTGTCTGCTGACAATGGTCGTATCATAGTTAATCGGGAGATGAGCATTGGCAACCACCCAACGTAGCTTTCCACAATCGGTCTGGGATTTTTTCTGTTCACTCAAACTTACCATTTTTCTGCTGATTTCATTGGCGCTGACATCAATCATCGGTACAGTCCTGCCTCAGGGGTCGCTGCCTCCGGAGTATGTGGCCCAGATCAGTCCTGCCAAGTTGCAGATATACTCCAAACTCGGCTTCTTCGACATGTACCACTCCTGGTGGTTCATCACGCTTCTGTATGTGTTCAGCCTCAACCTGATCTGCTGTTCGATCAAGCGTCTGCCGCACGTCTTCAAATTCATCAGCGAACCGATGCTGGTGCTGGGCGAGTCCCAGCGGAGTTCCTTTGCGCTCAAACAGGAAATCACCTTTACGGGCGCAGTGGCCGCCGGTCGCGATGCATTGCAGGAATTTTTAGCTAAAGAGCTGGCTGCTGCGGTTGTCACTGAACACAATGGCGAATATCATCTCTTTGCCCAGAAGAACCCATGGTGCCGCCTGGGTGTGTACGTCGTTCACCTGAGCATTCTGGTGATTTTTGTCGGTGCCATTGTCGGTTCGCTGTTCGGCTATAAAGGCTTCGTGTCAATAGTCGAGGGTTCCGGCATCTCGACCGTCGAGACCCGCACAGGTCAGCATCTCCCCCTCGGGTTTGAGGTCCGTTGCGAAAAATTCAATGTTGATTTTTATCCCACCGGTGCTCCCAAGGAGTTTCGCAGTACGCTGACGATCCTTGAAAACGGTCAACCGGTGCCGGGATACAAGGACGTTAAAGTCATCGTCAACGATCCCCTGTCCTATAAGGGGATAACTTTTTACCAGTCCAGCTATGGCCAGGCCAGTGAAGGGAGCCAGCATTTCCTGACCGCTACCCCGCGAAGCGGCGGAGCACCACAGCGTTTGGCCATTCGTGAAGGGGAAGCGGTTGTCCTGAAAGACGGCAGTACCCTGAAGCTGCTCGAGGCCGCCCAGGAAGTGCAGCAGTTCATCCCGGGCATGTCCGGCGCCGCGGCTCGGGTTGAACTGACGGTCAAGGGGAAAGCTCCCCAGGTTTTCATCGTGTTCAAGAACTATCCCGATGTCAATGCCCAGCGCGGCGATGATCTGGTGCTGGGCTATGAAGGCACCAACGCCAGGATGTACACCGGTCTGCAGGTGGCTAAAGACCCGGGCGTCTGGGTTGTCTGGCTGGGCTGCTCCCTGATGGTGCTTGGCCTGTATATTGCATTCTTCTTATCCCACAAACGGGTCTGGATTGTCGTAACCAAGGGGCACGCCCGTATGTATGGCAATTCCAGTAAAAATCAGGCCGCTTTTTCGATGCAGTTTGAAGAATTGGCAAACAAACTGAAAAATCTGAAGATTTAGAGGGGTAGGCGCTCATCATGACAAGTTCCATGCTGTTCAACGTGACAACACTTGCCTATATGGCTTCCATGGTACTGTTCTTCGCTTTTCTGGCCAGCCGGAATAAGGCTCTGGGACTGGGCGGCAGTTTGCTGGCCTACGCTGGTCTTGCCGTTCAAACCGTCGCCATCGGTCTGCGCTGGAAAGAATCCTACGATATGGGTGTGGGGCATGCCCCGCTTTCCAATCTGTACGAGTCGGTGGTGTTCTTTTCCTGGACCATCATCCTGATCTACATGTACATCGATTTGAAATTCAAATACCGGATTGTCGGCGCCTTTGTCGTTCCATTTGCTTTGCTGGGCATGGCGTGGGCGCAGCTTGGCTTGAACAGCGGCATCGAACCGCTGGTGCCGGCCCTGCAGAGTAACTGGCTGCTGTACCACGTCATCACCTGTTTCCTGGGCTATGCCGCCTTTGCCGTGGCCTGCGGCGTATCCATCATGTACCTGATCAAGGCCCAGCATGAGGAAAACAACGCATCCGGCGCCTCGGCCGGCGGACTCATGTCCATGTTCCCTCCCACCAGGGTGCTGGACGATCTCAACTACCGCGCCATCATGATCGGCTTTCCGCTTCTGACCCTTGGCATCATCACCGGCGCCGCCTGGGCCAACTATGCCTGGGGCACCTACTGGAGCTGGGATCCCAAGGAGACCTGGTCTCTGATCGTCTGGTTCGTGTACGCCGCCTTTCTTCATGCTCGCTTCACCAGGGGCTGGGTTGGCAAACGGGCCGCCTGGCTGTCGATCATCGGCTTTGCCGCCACCATTTTCTGCTACCTGGGTGTTAACCTGTTCCTGTCCGGACTACACAGTTACGGCAATTCCAAGATGTAGTCCAGCAGGGGCTCAGTAATGAAGATACGACTATTTCACGGCATACTGCCGCTGGCCGGCTGGCTGCTGCTCATGTCCCTGGGGTTTGGCCGCGGGGCCGGCGCCTACGTCCTGACCAGCTGCAACTGCCATCCCAGTAAAACCGAAAAAAAATTCGTCCACAAGCCAGTCGCTGACAGTGAGTGTCAAAAATGCCACAAGCCCTCCGGTCAAAATCACCCCCGTGTCAAAAAAGGAGCCTTCGTCCTGACCGACAACGGTAATGCCGGCCTGTGCTACGAATGCCACGCACACAAGGACAATATGAAGTACGTGCATGGCCCGATCGGATCGGGCGATTGCCGTGCCTGTCATGATGAGCATCAGAGCGACAACAGATATCAGCTCAAGGCCTCTGGCAGCAAGCTCTGCTTCATGTGTCACGATAAGGACTCATTCGACCGCAAATACCCCCATCCCCCCATTGCCGAAGGCAATTGCACCGGCTGTCATGAGCCGCACCAGAGCGATGTCAAATTCATGCTGAGGGGGGAGGGGGCCAAGCTGTGCGTGCTCTGCCATGACAAGGGCATGTTTGCCGGAAAATCGGTCCATGGCCCGGTTGCCAAGGGAGACTGCAACGCCTGCCATGCCACCCATGGCACCTCCAACCCGCGCCTGCTGAGGAAATACTTTAACCGCGAATTTTACATGCCGTTTTCAAAAGACAACTTTGCGCTCTGCTTTGGCTGTCACAACAACCAGATTGCCGATGACAAGCTGACTGACGTGGAGACCGGTTTCCGCAACGGCCTCACCAACATACACTACATCCATGTGAACAAGTTGGACAAGGGGCGCTCCTGCAAGGTCTGTCACGATCCGCACGCCTCCAGCCAGATGCGGCTGATTTCCGCCAAGATCCCCGATTTCGGCAGGTGGGGCATTCCCATTCGCTACACCAAGACCGACACCGGCGGGACCTGTGTGGTCGGTTGCCACAAACCCAAGTCCTATGACCGTAACCAGGCGGTCTTTAATCCGTGATGGAGGAACAATGCTGAAGCGTTCTACAGTTGCGTTGCTGTTGTCACTGCTCCTCCTGGCGTCGTCCGTTCAGGCGGCTGTGGAGTTTGTTTATCCGGCTGCCAGCAGCTGGGTTAACCGTACCGGCCATATGATCCTCAAACTGAATCAGATTGACCTAACTGCGGTAAGGGTCACTGTAAACGGCGTTGCCAGTGAGCTGATAGATGTTGGCAGTCCCGAGTATCGCAAGCTGTTTCAGGATTTTTTCGTGGCCCAGGCCATCTGGGATGAGGGGCGCAACCAGCTGCAGGTCGATCTGTTCAACGGTGGGCAGAAAATAGAGACAGCCGCTACCGAGATATATTACACGCCGGCCGAATCCAAGCGCCAGGCCCCACCAGAGTTTGTGGCCAACGTCATGCATGTTCCTGAAAAGGAGCGGCCATGTGCGGCCTGCCACAACATGAAGGCCTCGGCAGACCAGATGAGCAGCAATTCCGAGAAGAGCAATCCCTGTTTCGGCTGCCACAGGAAACTGGTCAATGTAAAATATGTGCACGGTCCGGTCGGCACCTATTCCTGCGGCTATTGCCACAGCAGCAACAGCAATCCCAAGTATAAAGTGCTCAAACGGAACGCAACACTCTGTAACCAATGCCATGCCGACATGGCCCAAGCGCTGAAAAAACGGAAATTCGTCCATGGTCCAGTCGAAGCAGGACTGTGTGAAGCCTGCCATGATGCCCACGGCAGCCAGAATGAATCCCAGTTGATCAAGCCGATCAACGAGTTGTGTCTTTCCTGTCATGGCCACATTGCCAAACAGGCTCATGTGGTCAGAACCACCACCGGTGAAGGGCATCCGCTCAAGGGCAAGCCTGATCCGGTTAAAAAAGTAAGCGGCAAGGAAATGACATGCATCTCCTGCCATAATCCCCATGGCGGCCAGGTCAGGTATTTCTTTGTCAATAATGCTGAAGACAGAATGCTGTTGTGCCAGATGTGCCACAATAAATAAATTGAGCTGATCAATTTTCCGCAAATATTCCCCCTTTGAATGTGGTGTAGTTGAGGTTTGGGCTTTACATCCAAAAGGTACATTCATTTTTATCCCTCTGAGTTAGAGATAAACTTGATTGCATGGCCAAAATTATGACTTTCGTAGAAGTTTCTGGAGACGTTTATGTCAAAAATATCGAAACTGATGCCGTTGGTGATTGTGATCATACTGACAGCCGGCTGCGCAACGCAACAACCGGTCCAGTCCATGCGCTTTTTCTGGCCGCAACTTCCTGAACGTCCCCGTGTCGAATGGCTGGATGCTTATGCCAGTGAACTTGACTTCCCCAAGGAAGGATTCGCAAAGTTCGCCAGGAATATCACCGGTGAGGATATACCGCTGCGCTTCAGGCAGCCGCTTGATATACGTTCCGACGGGAACGGGCTCGTTTATATAAGCGATCCGGGGCTGGCCAGCGTGCTGGTGTACGATCTTAAAAACAAGTCGGTCCGTCAGTTCGGTTCCACCTCCAGTTATGCTTCCTTCGAGGCTCCCACCAGTCTTGCGCTGGACAGCGCCGGCAATGTTTATGTCAACGACGTGAAAAAGAGGGCCATCCTGGTGTTTACCAAGGATGAAAAGCCGTTGCGGTCCATTTCAACCGCCGAGAACGTGCAGCACAATGGCGGCATAGCGGTGGATAGCCAGCGTAATCGTCTGCTTGTAACTGATGCGCGGGACCACAAAGTGGTGGTCTTCTCACTGGATGGCGCGTTCCAGTTCAGCTTTGGCAAGCGGGGTATCGAGGATGGCGAATTCAACTATCCCGTGGCGTTGACGGTAAACCACAGAGGAGAAATCATCGTGGGCGACGCCATGAACGGACGCGTTCAGATTTTTGACGCGGCGGGCAAGTTTTTGCGTAAATTTGGCTCCCATGGCGACAGCCCTTCAGAGTTTCAGATTCTGAAAGATGTGGCGGTCGACTCCGATGACAATATTTACATCACTGACGGCAAGGGGCACCACATAGTTATCTACAGCCAGGCTGGAGAGTATCTCTTGACGATTGGCGGCCTCTATGGAATTTCAAACACCGGAAAAATCGCTCCCGGTGGTTTTCTGATGCCGCAAGGGATTGATATTGACGCTAATGACAAGATTTTTGTTGTTGATCAGTTAAACCTGCGTTTTCAGGTTTTCCAGTACCTATCCGACGGGTTTGTCAGTAAACACCCGATTGAGGGGTATTTGCCCCGGCCATAAAAGGTGATGACGTTATTTGGCAGTAACCAGACGTGAAATGACTCTGCAGCGTCATTTCACGAATTTATCGACATTTTCTTAAAGGATAACCCCTGCCTTCGTAACAGCCCAAATAATCGATCTGTAATTGCTGTTTTGGTTTTGCTGATTTTTGTGGAGTGGCTGGTGGCACGTGTTTTGCTGTTAATTAAAGCAACTAATCGCTTTCAGCGTAATCAAATTTTATTGTAGGGAATTTCAGAGAGGAGAAGGTAAACATGAAAACAAGAAATGTTGTAGCAATGACGGTATTGGCACTGGCAGCTTCGGTTACGGGGGCCATGGCGCTTACCATCGTGGGTACCAAGCATGACCTGACTGTGGCTGGAGGAAAGTATACCACCTCGCCAACTACACAGGTATGCGCCTTCTGCCATACTCCGCATAATGCCGCCGTGGCCATTCCCTTGTGGAACCGCACTAATCCCACAGGTACCACTTTCAAGTTCTATTCATCCACCACCATGAAAAACCATTACGGTTCTGCCGTTACCGCGTTTGACGCCAAGAGTGTTTCCCTGTTCTGCATGTCTTGCCACGATGGCGCCACCACCTTGGGGGCCAGCATAGCTCACAAACCGAGTGATTTTAACGGTGCAGTTCTTGTTGCAAATGGTGGGACAGTTGCTGCTGACCTGATAACCGGCAACGCTAAACTCGGCACAGACCTTAGCGATGACCATCCCGTCAACTTTAATGTAAGTGTCTCAACCGGCATAAACAAAAACGGACTGGCAGCGTCTTTAGGTACCTCCAGTCCCGGTTGGACTACAGCGGGCAGCAAAAAACTGCCGCTATACAAGAGCGGCGTTGGCTCAGCCACCTTTGAATGTGCCTCCTGTCACGCTGTCCATGATGACGCGGCACATCCGTTTCTCCGTACCACCAACAAAGGCAGTGCACTCTGTTTGACCTGCCACGAAAAATAATTTTAGCTACTATCAGAAATGCCAAAGGGGCGGGAAACCGCCCCTTTGTTGTATATGAGCTGTTTTCAATGATTGCTGATAATTTGGCGAAGTTCCCGTGCACAGAGCTGCAATAGTAATGGTAGGCCTGACCTGCAAATGACTTCTATGAATAGGATTGTTTTTTCCAGCCCTTTTCTGCGCCGTCGAGCTGTCATATTTGCTCTGCTGGTGCTGATTACCGTGGCGATGTATGCCAATACCTTTTTTAACCAGTGGACCTACGACGACCTGCCGGTGCTGGTGAATAATCCTGATGCCCACAGTTTAAGCGAATTCATGGAAAATCACCGCTCGGGCCGTCCGCTGCGCGAACTTAGTTATATTCCCGAGTATCAGCTGTTTGGAGAAAATCCAGCCGGCTACCATGTGCAGCAGATTTTCTGGCACTGCGCCAACGGCTGTCTGCTGTATGCTGTTTTTGAACTTCTTGGCTTAAGTCCGCTCTATGCTGCATTGGGTGTGCTGCTGTTTCTTGTGCATCCGCTCCAGTCTGAATCTGTTGCCAATATCTCCCACCGCAAGGAGCTATTGGCCCTTTTCTTTTCGCTGTCGGCCTTTTGGGCCTACCTGAAAGCGGTCCGACAAGCGGATGCAGGTCGTCTGTTGTTATGTCTGCTGGCACTCGCCTGTTATGCGCTGGCCTTGCTCGCCAATGAAACCGCGTCAACACTTCCCCTCCTTCTGCCCCTGTATGACGTATTGTTTCTGACCGAAAAAGAGCGTCTGATATTCAAAAGGCCATTCTTGTTTGTTGCCGGTCTGTCCGCATCAGTTGGGTGCCTGATGTATCTGAACAGATGGCTGTTTGATCCTGTTCTGCTATTAAACATTTATTCAAAGAACTCTTTTATCGCTTCCAAGAGTTACCTTCCGCTCTGGATGGCTGACCTTAAAGTATTTGGTTTCTATCTTTATAAAATTGTGCTGCCGTTCAATCTGGCGCCAGAGTACCATGTGACCTTTTCGGAACGACTGTTTCAACCCTGGGCCTGGTGTGGTGGGGTTGTTCTGGCTGGCATGCTCTGGTATGCGTTACGTGTACGCGAAAAAATGCCGACGGTTTCATTTGGCATCGGTTGGTTTTGCATATTTTATCTGCCGGTGTCCAATGTTCTGCCGGTTTCATACATGCTGGCTGACCGGTATATGTATCTATGCTTGCCCGGCGTAGCGCTTGTTGCCGCTTTTCTTGTTCAGAAGGCTGACAACAGGCGTCTGGCAGCATTTTATTTTTTTGTTGTCGCCCTGCTGTCCGTTTTGGTCATCCATCAGAACAGTTACTGGAAAGATGAGCATACCCTCTGGCGGCATGCGGTCAAGGTGAATCCAGATTCCACCTGGGTTCAGGAAACGGTTGCCTTGAGTTATCTGCTCAGCCATGATTTCGATAAAGCCAAATGGCATGCCCAGGAAGCACTTCGTCTCAACAGGTATAATGTCCGCGCCTATTTGACTCTTGCCAAAAGCGAAGACCGTCTGGGAAACCTTGAAGAGGCGCTATTGAACTACAAAATGTTTGTAAAATTTGGAGTGTTTGAATATTCCCAGGAGGTTGAAAAAGTTTCAACATACCTTCCTTTTCTCGAAAGAAGAATTGAACGGGAGTCCATAAATGCAGATGACAGGAACAATGGTATTGCAATTCACCGGAAAGCGCAATAAGTGGCCATGATGCGTAAATGTATACTGACAGGTATGTTGATTTTTTCAGATCGTTTGCATTTTGCGGCGTTGTCGCTTCTTTTGGTACTGTCAGGCTGTGCCGTACAGGATACGTTCCGTAGCGAGCGCTACTTCTGGCCGCAACCACCGGATAAACCCCGCATTGAATGGTTGAGCGGATACCATAGCCAGCTGGACCTTAGGATGACATCCTGGCGACGCATCAAGGAGACGTTGGTTGGCGAAGATACAGCGATAGTGCTGAAAAAGCCTGTCGAGGTTCGCTCAGACTCACGTCATGACAAGGTCTATATTGCCGACCTTGAGGCAGCCGCTGTTTTTGTGTTCGATTTTCAGGAGCCGGAACTGCGGCTGTTATCCATGGCGGCTACGGGATTGACCGGTTCCGTCAAGCCGGTCGGACTGGCTCTGGATGGCAATGACAATCTCTATGTACTGGAACCCCGTTACCGTAAAATCCTTGTTTTCAATTATTCGGAACAATTTCTGAGGGCAATTGATCTGCAGGAGACAAGGCGCCCGCTGGCCTTGGCGCTGGATAAAAAACTGCAGCGTCTGTATGTTTCAGATGCAGAACTCAGCAAAATATTTGTATTTGACTTAAATGGCCAGCTTCTTTCTTCATTTGGCGGCCCGGGTGATGCTGCCGGGCAGTTAAACCGACCGGTGAGCATGGCTGTAAACTCTAACGGGGAGTTGCTTGTGGCCGAAGCATTCAACGCCCGGATTCAAATTTTTGACAGACAAGGTAAGTTTGTCCGAACTTTTGGCGCACGGGGAACTGGTGATGCTGAT
The DNA here is from genome assembly GCA_002298925.1 of Geobacter sp. UBA698. Lineage (GTDB taxonomy): Bacteria > Desulfobacterota > Desulfuromonadia > Geobacterales > Pseudopelobacteraceae > Pelotalea. The sequence goes on from DBMM01000086.1 coordinate 113,297, forward strand.
TTTCAGCTTATCAAGGGTGTGGCTGTTGATTCTGACGACAATGTCTATGTGGTTGATGGGCGTTCCAATAGCATCAAGATATTTAATCAATCCGGCGATCTTCTGCTAGCATTCGGCGGATTTTTTGTTGTTACCGGTTCCGGTAAAGCCGCGCCTGGCGGATTTGCACTGCCGGTGGGTATTGATATTGATGCACGCGACAGGATGTATGTGGTTGACCAATTGAATGCCAGGCTGCAGGTTTTTCAGTATCTTTCCGATAAGAGCCCGAATCCGTCACTAAGAGTACCGGTGGAAGCCAAATAGCCGGAATTAGTGCATCATTCAGCGCAATGACGGTTTTTGCTGGAGGGGTCTCTAGCGCAAAGTTGAATTAATTAAGACCCTTGTTCTTGGTGTTGTTTGGTTTGTGTTTTGCATGACTTAAATCAGCCTGAACATGCCCGTATCATTGCTTTTTCCGGCATTATGGATTCCCTTTGAGTGGCCCATGCCACCCTGAATATGAAAATGCATCATTTCCATAGGTTCCCATGCCTTTAATTTATAGAAAATTCAGTCTTCTTGTAATTATGGCTGCGCTTGTTGCCTTCGGCCTGTTCATGCCTGAGCGAGCATTCTGCCGCCTGTTTGCCGAGGCGGACCTGAATTATGTGAATTACGATGTCCGCAACAATGCAGGCCAGCATCTTTCCGCCAACTCTCTCACCCAGCGCTACTCAATTCTTTACGACATCAACGGTAAATTCATGAACGGTCGCATGGGCATGTATGATCTGTCCCTGGGGTACGAGTGGGCAACCTTTGATACATCCATCAAGTCCAGTGCCGGCTCCACCAGTCCCAGCGCCAGTGCCGGTCACATCATATACACTGGCGATGTGCTGATCGATCCGAAAGAGTTCCCTTTTAAACTGCATATGTTCAGTCGTGACCTTTCCCGGACTTCCTGGACCACTGAGTCGTCGGGCGGCAGAGCTTTTTTTAGCGGCAATCCTCTGCTGATCGACGGTATGGTAACGCCCAATCTTACGACCGGCATTCAAAACGGACAGCATATCGAAAGCGGCGCAACGCTTGTGATGGGTGTCAAGAACGGTATGACCAATGGCTACAATGAAGTGCTCAGGCATTTTCCCATGCTGATGCTCGATTATCGCGATCAGATCAACAAGGATTTGAGCAGCTCGTTTCCTGAAAATAATCGACTGAGCCGACTGGCCTTTGTCAGTCTCAACAAGAAGGACAACTGGTTCCATTACCGTTACATGACGTATAAGGATTATATCAATGTATCCAATAACTTTAACGAAACCCAGATCCAGTTGGGAACGATTGATCAGACTTTGCAGCGCCGCTGGATCGATTTTTCCAACTGGCTTCAGGTCTCCGCCGACGGCCAGCTTTCCAAGCGTGTTACGAATGCCTCGACAACCAGTGAGGAGTTTGCGCTTAATCTGTTCGCAACGGCACGCCGTCAAACATGGGAAGCGCGCACTTACAACAATTTCATCAGGCTGAAAGAAAATGTCGATCGGATTACCTATAAGACCAGCGTGCCGGTGTATGTCAGCGGTATTTTCAGCCCGACTTCAACCTGGAACGCGTATGTAACCTACAATGACAATAAAACAAACAAAGGCGATCAGTTTACCTCGACTACTGTCGGTTATCAGGCTAACGCTTTCAGCCAGTCCGAGTTCACCCTGAAACATGGCATGGGCATTGAGTCGGCTACATCACGAACAACAACAGGAGGCGACATTGTTACCGCTGTGATTGGTACGACGAGTACGGCACGTTTTTCTCGCGTGCTTTCTTTGGGCGCCGATTACAATATCCGTCACTACATGTACGATACCAATGGAACCTTCACCGATCAAAGCCTTAACGCTAATGCCAGGTATGTTGTAAATAACCAGTTGCAGCTCTCGCTCAATCAAAGCAATAATTTTACCAGCGGCAGATCGCGGGCGGTCGGCGGAAACATAAACGGCGTAAGTACTGCTACACCGCAATATTTTAATCCTCGCGACGGATCATACGATTCAGGCTCCAGTTACCAATCGGTCACCAGTCTTTCTGCAGCCTGGAATCCCATGCCGCGTCTGAATGTGTCGTTTTTGGTGAGCGAGGACATTTATGTGCCTGCCGGCGGTCAACAGAGTACCATAACAAGACTGGAAAATACCGTTACCTACAACAGTTCCAGTATGATGTTTTCCAGCAAGAATCTTTATTCATATGGTAATTCATCCGGAACTTATTCTCCTTATACGACCGAAAGTCAGTTGAGTTCCCTAAATATAATCAACTATCTCTTCAGCAGAAGCCTGGATGCCAGACTGAGAGTTAGCTACTATAAGTGGCTTGATCAACCCAGGCAATCAGACCAGCTGGAAGTGGAACAGAATCTTAATTATTACTATTACCAAAAAGGCGGAATGGCACGTAAGCTTTTTGAGATAAATGAGACTTTCATACGGCGTGAAGGGCTTGCCAATAACGGATCGTCAAATCAAAAAAATGAATTTACGCTTGGCGCCAAATACTATCCTCTGCGTCAGTTGTTGGTAGGGGCGGGCACCAGGTACTACTTTGCTGATCGTTTGGATGTCTACAGTACGAGTTATTACGCTACCATTTCCATGCAGTTCAGGCTGCTGGAAGCCAGTCTTGACTACTCCTACGGCAAGAGCTCAACCGATGGCCGCATCGAAAAGAGATTTTCTGCAAACATGAAGAAGAGGTTCTGATCATTACTGACCCATATCCAGGATATTACCGGGTTTTTCCCGGTTTTTTTGTGTGACTGACATGCTTTCCATTTCGTTTATCATACCGGTTAAACCGGGCGGTGACATCGCGGCCCTTGCCGCTCTTCGTTGTCTGGATACCGGCAAATTCCCCTTTGAGATCCTGGTGGCTGAAGGCTGTCTGCCCAGTCGCCAGCGCAATCTTGCCGTCAGCCAGGCCGAGGGTGATGTCGTCTATTTTATCGATGATGATTCATTGGTCAGAGACGATTGTCTGGCAACCTGCGCCCGGGTGATGGAACAGGCGCAGGTTGCCGTGGCAGGCGGGCCGTCGCTGACTCCGGCCAGTGATAGCACCTTGCAGCAGCTGTTTGGCTGCGCCATGGCATCCCTGTTTGGTGCCGGCGGTGTCAGAAACCGCTATCGAGCCGTGGGCACCCAGCGCGAGACAACGGAACAGGAACTGATCCTGTGCAACCTGGCCATGCGCCGGGAGGTTTTCATCACTGCCGGCGGCTTTGATGAACGACTGTATCCCAACGAGGAAAACGAGCTGCTGGACAGGGTCAAAGCCTTGGGGCACAGGCTGGTGCATGTGCCGGAGATGTGTATCCAGCGCAGCCAGCGCCGCACCCTGAAGCAGTTCGTGCGGCAGATGTTCTCCTATGGCCGCGGCCGCGCCCAGCAGACGCTGATCGCCGGATCGGGTTCCGTTGTCAGCTTCGTCCCGCTTGCCTTTCTGTTGTATCTGCTATTGGTCCTCTTGCTGTCGCCGGCCGGTTTGTGGCTGCTGCCCCTGTATGTCTATCTGCTGCTCGACCTTGCGTTCTCTCTGCTGGCGGTAATCAGCTCCAGATCCCTGTCGCGGATACTGCTGCTGTTTGTATTTCCCATAATGCACATCAGTAACGGCTGTGGTCTGCTGTACGGCCTGTCGGGGGGCAAAGCCGGCCTTGCCCGCGATTCTGTTCCGGCGGTGACGGTGAGAAGGGTAAAGACATTTGAGCAGGATGTGTGGTAATTATGGCGATCTTTTTTTCCGGGAGTTCAGTGTGGATTTCAGCATAGTCGTACCCATATATAACGAGCAGGACAATATAGATGAGCTGTACCGGGCCATTGCGGCTGCCCTGGATGCTGCCGGCCCGGTTTATGAGGTCATTATGGTGGATGACGGCTCCACCGATGCCTCGTTCGCCGAGCTGCAGCGACTGGCGGCAAGCGATGGGCGGCTGAAGGTAATCAGGCTGCGTCGTAACTTTGGCCAGACAGCCGCCATGTCGGCCGGTTTTGACGCCGCTAGCGGTGCGGTCATCATACCCATGGATGGCGATCTGCAGAATGATCCGGCCGATATCCCGCGTCTGCTGGAAAAGTTGAGTGAGGGGTTTGACGTCGTGTCCGGCTGGCGCAGTGATCGCAAGGATACCTTCATTACCAGAAAAATACCCTCGCTGCTGGCCAATGCGCTCATTTCCTACCTTACCGGCGTGCATCTCCATGACTACGGCTGCACGCTCAAGGCCTACCGTCGCGAGGTGCTGGACGGCATCAACCTCTATGGCGAGATGCACCGCTTTGTGCCGGCCCTGGCATCCCAGGTGGGTGCCAAAGTCGCGGAACTGCCGGTCAATCACCGCCCGCGACTGCATGGCCAGAGCAAATACGGCATTTCCAGGACATTGCGGGTGATTCTGGATCTGATGACGGTCAAGTTTCTATTGGCCTATTCCACCAAGCCGATTCAGCTGTTCGGAAAATGGGGCGTCTACACGCTTCTGGCCGGGTTTGCCAGTGGTGCGGCAACGGTTTACATGAAAATCTTTGAGCACTTCAGTATGAACAGGAACCCGCTCTTGATTATGACTGCGTTCCTGATCTTCATGGGCATCCAGTTCATCGTGCTGGGGCTCCTGGGAGAGCTGAATGCCCGCACCTACTACGAAGCCCAGGGGAAACCGATTTATGTGGTTCGTGAGAGGCTGAATCTTGGCTGATAAGCCACTACGCATCCTCATGGTAGCTCCGACCCCTTATTTTGCCGATCGGGGCTGCCACGTCCGCATTTACGAAGAAGCCCGTGCCCTGATCGCCCTGGGATGCGATGTCAGGATCGTCACCTACCATATCGGCCGGGATATGCCCGGCATTCAAACGGTCCGCATTCCCGCAGTGCCCTGGTACCGGCGCCTGACGGCCGGCCCCTCCTGGCAGAAACCTTTTCTCGACATTCTGCTGTTCTTCAAGGCGATCTCGCTATCCCGATCGTTCCGGCCCCAGATCCTGCACGCCCATCTGCACGAAGGGGCATTTATCGGCATGCTGCTCAAATGGCTGTTGCGCATTCCACTGGTAATGGATTTTCAGGGGAGCCTGACGGTGGAGTGCCGCGATCACGGTTTTTTCAGGCCGGGTTCCCTGCTTGAGCGGCTGTTCGCGGCCATAGAATGTAGGATCAATGCTGCCGCCGACGCGATCTTAACCAGTTCCTCGGCGGGTGCGGAACTGCTGCGGCAGGGGTGGGGCGTGCCCCCGGGCAAGATCCGTGCGGTGATTGACGGAGTCGATACGGAAATTTTCCGCCCTTATCCACGCCATGAAGCACGCCACACTCTGTCGATACCCGCTGATGTTCCCCTGGCGGTCTTTCTGGGGGTCTTGAACGAGTACCAGGGATTGGATCTGCTGCTTGAAACCATGCGGATTCTGAAGGCGCAGGAAAGTCCGGTTCGTTTTCTGGTAATGGGATATCCTGAGGATGCCTACCGGCGCAAGGCCGATCAGATGGGCTTGACAGATATGGCCGTCTTCACCGGGAAGGTTGATTATGCCGAAGCGGCCCGCTATCTCAGTGCCGGCGATATTGCCCTATCCCCCAAGTTGTCCCGTACCGAAGCCAATGGCAAGCTGTTCAATTATATGGCGTGCGGTTTGCCCGCCATCGTGTTTGACACCCCTGTTAATCGTGAAATTCTTGGAGAAACCGGAATTTATGCCGCATATGGCGATGCGGTCGATTTTGCCAGGCAGATAGCCGCATTGATGGCAGATTCAGCCCGACGGGAGCTACTGTCTCATCTGGTCCGTGAAAAGGCAATGCGGGAACATTCATGGCGCGCCAGAAGTGTCAGCATCGTGGAAGTTTACCGGCAGGCTCTCGGTGACCCCCCTGGCGATCGATAGGTGATTGCACTCCTTGGCAAACAAATCCAGGTCTGTTTGTCATCTGCCGTGACCGAGGGTGAATAAAAAAATGCATATCTGTGATAAAAAAATATTGACACACGGGCCATGTTTTGTTAAAAAACAAAGCTCCCAAGCGGGAATAACTCAGTGGTAGAGTGCAACCTTGCCAAGGTTGAAGTCGCGGGTTCGAATCCCGTTTCCCGCTCCAAAAAAATAAAAGTAATCTTTTGGATTACATGCTTTTTGCCCCGACTTTCACCAAAACTTTCACCAAGAGAGTTTTATTGAATTCGGGGCTTTTGCGTTGTGCGCGCAGGGCAAGGCCGATCAGTCCGCCACGGGTGCGGGATTTTTTCCCGGTTCTGAAAAAGCAGCTGTACTGGTCTATTGAGGTTCCTGTTGTAACTGTTTCGGAGTATCCTTTTTGTGCCGGCTCCTCATTGCGGTGGTCGCCGGATTTCGATGTTCACATTTTCCGGCTTGTCCCTTGTATCGGAGTTATCATTTATGCTGTCTGGCAATCGCTTCAATATCGTACTGGTGGAACCGGAAATCCCGCCCAACACCGGCAACATCGCCCGTCTCTGTGCGGCCACGGGCAGTATCCTGCATCTGGTGGAGCCACTGGGATTTTCCATTGATGATCGCCAGCTGAAAAGGGCCGGGCTGGATTACTGGTCAAGCGTGGAGGTGCGCGTTTGGCCTGGGCTTGACCGGATTTGGGCCGCCTTTCCGGCTGGCCGCTTCTTTTATCTGACCACCAAGGCCGCTCGCAGTTATCTCGCGGCTGATTTCCAGCCGGGCGATTTCATCGTGTTTGGCAAAGAGACCAAGGGGCTGCCGATGGAGATCATCACGGCCAATCCGGATACTGCCATCACCATACCCATGCCGGCCAATGCCGTGCGCAGTCTGAATCTGTCCACCTCGGCCGGGATTGTGCTTTATGAAGCCCTGCGCCAGACCGGGGTGATCTGCTGATGACTACTCAATATGGAAACACGATTGCAGTGCATGGCTATCTGACCGAGGAGATACCCGGCTGCGGCGGCGTCATCAAGGAGGCGCCGGAGGATTTCGTGGTAACGGAAGTCCCGGCCTACGAGCCCAGCGGCAGCGGAGAGCATGTCTATCTGACCATCGAAAAGCGCGGTATGACCACGCTGGAAGCCATCCGCAGGGTGGCGAAGGAGTTGCGGGTTCCTGAGCGGGATGTGGGTTATGCCGGCATGAAAGACAGCGTCGGGGTTACCAGGCAGGCCATATCGCTGCAGCGCATAAGGCCGGAGGATGTGGCCGGGCGTGATCTGGACGGCGTCAAGGTCGTCTCTGCCGTGCGCCACGGCAACAAGCTCAAGCTGGGACACCTCAAGGGTAATCGTTTCAGGATTGTCGTACGGGGTGTTTCCGCTGATGCGACTGCAATCGCCTCGTCCGTCCTGGCGGTGCTTGCGGAACGGGGGGTGCCCAACTGGTTCGGTAGTCAGCGCTACGGGGGGCAGGGCAATTCGCACCAGATCGGCGCGGCCATGCTGCGCAGGGACTGGCGGGCAGCGGTTGACAGGCTGATCGGTGATCCGCTGGCGGTGCGCGATGAAGAGTGGCGTGCTGCCATTTCAGCTTATCTGCAGGGCGACATGGTCGTGGCCATGCATCTGATGCCCCGACACTGTCGCAGCGAACGTGACATCCTCCAGCGGCTCGCCGGCCGGTCCGATGCCTGGGAGAAGGCCTTTGGCGCCGTCCACCCGCGCCTGAAGAAGCTCTATCTATCGGCCTACCAGTCCAGTCTGTTTGACATGATTGTGGAGCGCCGACTGGCGGAGATTGACCGGGTCGTTGCCGGGGATCTGGCCTGGAAACACATCAATGGCGCCTGCTTTCTGGTGGAGGATGCTGTCGTGGAGGCCCAACGGGCCGCCAGTTTCGAGATTTCAGCCACTGGTCCCATGTTTGGCACAAAGATGAAACAGCCAGGCGGGCCGGTGCTCGCCATGGAGCAACAGCTGCTGGCGGATGAAGGCGTCACACCCCAGGCCTTTGATCTGGGCGGCTGGCTGCGCATGGAAGGGGAGCGGCGGCCGTTGCGGGTGCCCTTGGGCGAGCCGGCCTACAGCCTTGAGGGAGATAGCCTGGTGCTGGAATTCGGTCTGCCCAAGGGAAGCTATGCCACCTCGGTGGTGCGGGAAATCACCAAGTCGTTCTGAGCGGATGTCGTGATGATTGCCTCGCACGCAGGAACAAATCCAAAAACCGATGAAAAGGAACTCGTACATGTCACAGCAGATAGCACTGGTTGACTCCCATGCCCATATCTACTACCGCGACTATGCCGGCGATTTTGAAGAAATGCTGCAAAGGGCCACGGATGCCGGTGTGGCCGCCATGCTGGTGGTGGGCACCGACATCGAATCCAGCCGCGAATCGGTGGCCCTGGCCGAGAAATATCCCCAGCTGTATGCTGCAGTCGGTATCCATCCCCACGACGCCGGCCGGGTTACCGATAACTGCTATGGGGTGATTCGCGAGCTGGCGCTATCCAGTCCCAAGGTGGTGGCCATCGGCGAGATCGGGCTGGATTTCTATCGTGACCGTGCTCCCCGCCATGAGCAGGGAGCCGTCTTCCGCAGGCTGCTGCGCCTGGCGTCTGAACTGGATAAGCCGGTTATCGTTCATGATCGTGATGCCCATGCACAGGTGTTGGCCTGTCTGCGGGAGGAAAAGGCCAGGCGCGGCGTCTTGCACTGTTTCTCCGGCGACAGCGCCATGGCGGCCGAAGCGATCGCCATGGGCTTCTATGTCTCCATTCCCGGTACCATCACCTATCCGGCCAATGAGCCGCTGCGTGATGTGGTGCGCGCCACCAGTATCGACCGCATGCTGGTGGAGACCGATTGTCCGTATCTTTCCCCGGTACCCCATCGCGGCAAGCGCAATGAACCGGCCTATGTGCGTCTGGCGGCCGAGCGGGTGGCCGAGGTCAAGGGGCTTTCCCTGGAGGATGTGGCCCGCATCACCACCAAGAATGTCTGTGACCTGTTCGGTATCCGTCTGTGGGACCAGTCCACAAAGATTGCCTACAACATCAGGAACTCGCTCTATCTGAATATCACCAATCGCTGTTCCAACCGCTGCTCCTTCTGTGCCAAGTTTGATAACTTTACCGTCAAGGGCCATAACCTGCTGCTGGATGGCGAACCCTCGTTTGAGGAGGTCATGGCGGCCATTGGCCAGCCCCAGGGCATTGACGAGGTGGTCTTCTGCGGTTACGGCGAACCGCTGATCCGTCTGGATCTGGTCAAGCGGGTTGCGGCTGAGTTGAAGCAACGCGGTTATTTCATCCGCATCAATACCGATGGACAGGCCAACCTTGTTCACGGCCGAAATGTCCTGCCTGAGCTGGCTGGCCTGGTGGACAGCATTTCGGTCAGCCTCAATGCTCCCGATGCCGAAACCTATGACCGGCTGTGCAATACACCCTTTGCCGCGGCCGGATTCGTCGCGGTGTGTGACTTCATTCGCACAGCGACTGATTACATTCCGCAGGTTGTCGCCAGTGCTGTGACCGTGCCGGGGGTCGATATTGAAGCCTGCCGGAAGCTGGCAGAAGCTCTGGGGGCCGAGTTTCGTGTGCGTGAGTTTGCGGAAGTTGGGTAATAGGGCAGGCTAGCTAAAAACAAAAAAAGGCCGCGTCGTTTGACGCGGCCTTTGAATTTTTGGGGTGGCTAGAGGGATTTGAACCCTCGAATGTACGAGTCACAGTCGTAAGTGTTGACCGCTTCACCATAGCCACCGTATGAAGTCCTTTTTGATACACTAAAACGTATATTCAAGTCAAGATGATTTTTATGGTTGTCTGATAAAGTCGTCGTGGTTGGTTTTGGTGGTGAATCAAAATCAGGCAGTCGGTTCAGGCCAGGACAGGGGCTTGTGGTGTGGGGCAAAGGTAATGGTTTATTTGTGCTCAGCGCAATAAAAAAGGGCTTGCGATTTCTCGCAAGCCCTTGTGATTTTTGGTGGAGGTGAACAGGATCGAACTGTCGACCTCTTGAATGCCATTCAAGCGCTCTCCCAGCTGAGCTACACCCCCACGTTCAAAGGAAACTAGTTTTTAGCAGAACGGTTTGCGGCTGTCAATAATTTTTTTCAAAATCATTTTGTCTTCCGCTTTGCTCTTGACGGTTTTGTCAAATATACAGTATAGTGCCTGAGTTCCGCCGGAGTGGTGAAATTGGTAGACGCACTGGACTCAAAATCCAGCGGGGGTAACTCCATGCCGGTTCGACCCCGGCCTCCGGCACCATTAGATAGTTGAAGCGTCCTATTTGTAAATGTAGGGCGCTTTTCTTTTTCCCTCCATTCAATCTCAACTTACCCGGACTATGTTGCCCAGAACTCGTCGATTTCATTCAAAATACGGTCTGATACAATCTCGGAAACATCTGATTCGAACCAGTCAGCCGGCATCGACCGGCTGAAACCGGGCTCCAGGAATCTTCTGTCCATCAGGACGATCAGCCCCCGGTCCGTCTCGGAGCGGATGACCCTGCCAGCGGCCTGAATCGCCTTGGCCATGGCAGGTATCGTGTAGGCGTAGTCAAAACCGGCGGAATACTTTTGCTGGTAATACGCTCTCATCTGTTCACGTTCGAGATCATAGGTGGGCAACGGCGGCCCGACCACAAAGGCCCCGATTACCGTTTCGCCGGCGTAGTCCATCCCTTCGGAAAATGAGCCTCCCTGTACGGCAAAGACGATCGTTGGAACGCTCATGGTGCGCAGGTTTTCGACGATTGCCGCTATGCTGGCAGCTTTCATGCCCCGCTCCTGAAGTAAAATGGTGAAGCCGTCCGGTGGCTGAAAGAGAGCTGCCACCCGCTCAAGAAACCCGAAGCTGGGCAGAAAAACGAAATAATTTCCCTTGCGCAGTGCCGCCATCCTCTGGACCGCCTCGGCGATCTTGGCGTAGTTGCGCTCTCGCTGGCTGTAACGGGTGGATATCTGCGGGATGATCAGGAGCTTGCGTCGCTCTTTCGGAAACGGGCTTTTAAATTCCGCCGTCCTCACTCTGTCCCTGTTCAGGCCGGAAAGGCGCACGTAATAGTCGAAGGGTTTCAGTGTTGCCGAAAACCCCACCACCTGCTCGTAGTCGTGATAACAATCCTCCAGCATGGCCGAGGCGTCGCAACAGGTGATTTTAACCGTGCCACCGGTCGGATGGGGATGATAGCTGGTGAAGAACTCCTGCCGGGCGGGATCGCTGACGAACTCCAGAGTTTCGATGAATTCAGCCCAAGAGTAGCAGAGCCGCAGGATCACATCCTGGTGCAGTATCTCCACACCTGAAGCGAGGTAGCGGGACAGGAAGGCGCAGAGCCGGGAGTGCTGGTTGAGGAAAAGGTCTATAGGAGGATCGATCAGCTGCGGTTGTGTGAAGCCGGCCTTCCGGCAGGCAGAAACGGCCTGAAGGCAGTCATCAAGAAGTTCCTCTGCCTCACGGCGAAAGCGCGGGTGTGCTTTCTGGATCTCGTCCCGCATCTTTTCCAGCAGGATCGATGAGAGCGCTGGCGAATAGTAGTCCATGGCCCGTGCCGGAAGATTGTGGGCTTCATCGATCACCAGGTTGGGCTTGCCGGTCTGGTCGACGGCGATGTCCTTCAAGCGGCTTAACGAGGAACGCGGGGCGAAGACGTAGTTATAATCGCAGATGATGATGTCCGCCTCACGGGCGCTGTCCAGCTGCAGCTCAAACGGACATACCTGGTACTGCTCGCCCAGTTCGCGAAACATGCTGGCCTTCAACTTCTTTTTCCGTGCCAGTATGGCGAGAACCCCCTGCCCATTGACTTTTCCGTAATAGTCGCGGGCATACTCGCAGTAGTCGGGATTGCAGAGTGGCTCGTCCTTGAAGCAGATCTTGCTCTTGGCGGTGATCGAGAGGGATTTGAGTTTTGCTCCTACCTCCTGAAAGCGGGCGACAGCATCCTCCGCTACGGAGTGCTGGCTGTTTTTCGGCGTGACGTACACGACGCTCTGCCCCCGGCCAAGGGCTTCCCTCAATACCGGGTAGAGAACGCCGACTGTTTTCCCGAGGCCGGTGGGGGCCTGGATCAGCATCGGCTGCTTTTCTGCCATGAACTGTTCGATCGTCTGCATGAGCTCGATCTGGCCGGGACGCGGGTTTGCAAAAGGAAAGGCGAAGCGGGAGGCGACCTTGCGGCGTCTGGCGGCACGCTGCTCGGCCAGCCGCGCTTCGACAACCAGCTCGTCAAGACGGCGGTCGAGCCATTGTTCGTAGCGGGGGAGATCAAGGACAAGTTCAATGTCAGTGCTGTCACTGTTGCGGGAGGAGACCAGATGAAAGGAAAGGGCGGGCAGCACGTGCTGTTCGCGCCAGTGGACGTAACCGTAGGTCAGCAACTGCAGGCAGTAGGGATGGTCCATCGGTACGCCTGCCAGGCGTTGCGACAGCTCCCGGATGTTGAAGGTACTCTTGATCTCCTCTATCTTGGGCGGATCGTGACGAAATATCCCGTCCATACGGCCATCAACCCGGAACGAGTACCCGTCTCTCTCAAACAGACAGCTGACGGGCACTTCCGCCTGATACGAGGGGTCTGTCTTTGCTCTTAGCTTCTGAACCCGGAGGTGGATTTCCTGCCCCTCAGCTGCTGAGCGGCCGTAGCCTGAATGCACTTCGATGCTGCCTGAGCGCGGGGCGGGCAGTGCAAAATCTCGCAGCGCTATGGTAATCAGTTTCGTCATTGCTGTGGCTGATAGGTTACAGCTTCTGGAGAGTTCCCAGCCACTCCTGAATAAAGAGATCGATATACTCCTGGCTGATGGCGCTGGAATGCGGCGTGATCATTACGTTGTGCTGCTGCCAGAGCGGCGAGTCGGCAGGCAGCGGCTCTTCTGCAAAGACATCCAGACCGGCACCCGCAAGGGGGCCCTTTTCAAGGGCGATCAGCAGGTCCTCCTCCCGGTAGCAATTTCCGCGTCCCAGGTTATACAGGTGGGAGCCCGGCTTCATGGCAGCGAAGTGCCGCGCGGTGAAAATGCCGTCGGTGGCCGCCCCGCCCGGCAGAACCAGGACCACGTGATCGGCGTAAGGGAGCTCCTCTTCCAGCCTGTCAAAGGCGATCATCCTGTCAACGTGAGGGTTGTCCTGGCACCCTGCCGGATTGCGTCTGACACCGGTAATGCTTGCTCCGAAAGCCTTCAGCAGCTCTGCCATCGATTGCCCCAGCGCTCCGAAACCGATTATCAGCACCCGTTGACTGAAGAGTGCTGCGCAACGGTTATACTCCAGCCGCCCCCAAATCCGGTTGTTCTGATCATCGAGCGACTTCCCGAGCTGCCGGTTGAAATACAGTATCATCGACAGGAGGCTCTCGCGCATGATTCGGCCATGGAAGCTGCCATAAAACGTCCTCACCCGGCCGGCCGGATCTTCCGCAACCCAGTCATGCCCGGCAGCGGGTGTAAACAGCACCTTCAGCTTGGAGGCCCTATCGTACCAATCTGGTTTGAATACCCACACCAAAGCACATTCGGCTTCGGGGAGTTTTTCCATGAAATCGCTGTTCCCCTCGGCGACGGTAATACGTGCATCCGGAAGCGTCGCGCGAATTTGATCAACATGACGCGGTTTGAGCGAGAAGGCATCGACGCTGTTTTGAAGATGGACAAGGAGATGGTTTATTTTCATGGTGCTCTTTCTGTTTTCGGGGATTGTTCCCCTTTATTAATGCACTGTTTCCAGGTATCGTCACAATCGATTTGGGGATCTTATTTTGTGTTTGTGCCTGATCATAGTTGTTAATTTATACGCAAAAATGATGTAAAACAATAAGGTATATTAAAGCGTGTGATCCTCGGCTAGCGCTGCCACCATTTAACGATAAGCAGATTGCTGTGAAGAAATCCCTCGGAGCAAAGACGCTGATGTTCCCTGCGCCGGTCCTGATGATCGGAACCTACGATCAGGCGGTAAAACCCAACCTGATGAACGTGGCCTGGGGGGGGGCAGGCGTTTAGCGTCGGGAAAGAGCTGCAGTCGTGAGCGCGCGGAATCAATCCCGCTGAAAACAAAATCCAAGGAAATGAGGTAAACCATGTCAAATTTAACGGTTGTAGCAAAGGTCGTGGCAAAGCAGGATGCGGTTGAAACGCTTAAAGCGGAACTGGTCAAGCTCGTTGCGCCGACGAGACAAGAGCAGGGCTGCATCGAATACCGGCTGCACCAGGACAATTACGACCCGGCCGTGTTCATATTTTACGAGAACTGGGAGAGCATGGCCTGTCTGGAACGGCACATTAACTCCAGCCATTACAGGGAGTACGCGGCAGCCGTCAAAGGTCTGATTGCAGAGAAAATGGTACATAAGATGACCGCTGTTGAATGAAACGGTTTGTCGAATGGCCAATGGCAATGAGTAAATTAAAAAAAGTGGTTCCAAGGTGTCGCATGATGCATTTATTCAACAGAACAACCTCACTGATCGGGTTGACATTTACCGCCCTGGTGCTGTTTTTTATCACGAGCGCCAACGCGGATAATACCACCCTTACCGCACAACGCCCCAAAGACGAAGCCTTCCGAAAGGAACTGAAAAAGGATCTGTCCAGCCTGAACATCTCCATTGAGGTAACTGAAAAGGATTTGAGCAGCAACCTGAACCGGATAATTCCAAAGGAGCTTTATAAGGGCGGTACTACTACTCAGGGATTAACCGCAGTAATCCTCAAAAACGGACCGATCGCGGTGAGCGCTGCCGATAACTATCTCTATCTCACCATCCCGATCACCATCTCCCTGAGTTACGGTATGTTTGAGATCCCGACAATAGCCAATAAACTTAAATTCAAACTGGACCCCAAGGTCACCCCGGACTGGAAGGTCAACGCCGAAGTCTATTACCTGGGACTGAGCGACCTCGTCGCCGAGAATGTCGGGGTCGGACCATTTTCCATAAAAACTCGCAGCATCGTTGAAGGGGTTACCCAGCCGCTGCAGAGAATCCTGTCCGGTCTGATCAACAAGAAGCTCAACGAACAGTTCCCCCTGAAGACCGAGGTGACAAAAGTCTGGGACTCCGCCCAGAAACCGGTCCTGCTTGACAGGAACTACAGCGCCTGGCTGAAGATAACCCCCCAGGATGTGCTGATCTACCCCTTCTACGCCCAAAAAGGTCTGGCGAAACTGACCGTGGGGCTCAACTCCTTTGCCGAACTGGTGGTGGGGCCGGAGCCTGCGACACGGGCTCCCGTGCCGCTCCCCAACCTGAAGCTGGCAAACGGCGCCGGCAGAACGTTTCGCATTGCCCTCAATACGGATCTTTTCTATAAGGATCTGCTCAGTATCGCTTTGCCGCTGTTGCTCAACAAAGAACTTGGCAGTGACGGAAAAAGCATCATCCTGAAAGAGCTGGATCTCTACGGAAATGGCGACCGGCTGATAATCAAGGTGGCAGCAACCGGTTCGCTGGATGGGACCTTCTTCCTCAACTGCAGACCGGTATTTAACCCTCAGACCAGCATGTTTTCAGTGGAAGATGTGGACTTCGACATGCAGACCAGGGATCTGTTGCTGCGATCAGCCGACTGGTTTCTCCACGGCACTATTCGGAGCAGAATTCAGGAAAAGCTCAACATGGACCTGACGCAGCGTCTGACGCAGGCACGCGAGATGGCCAACAAGGCCTTGACACGATTGAAACTGGCGGAAAACATCGTTCTCACCGGAAATGTCAAGACGATGAAGCTTAGCGATGTAATGGTTCAAAAGGACAAGATATCCATCCAGGTAAACGCAGAAGGGGAAACCGCAATTGTTTTTCACTGAGAGCGGGTAGGCATGCCATGGTAATCTGGGGCATTCGGCCTATGCGGCAATTTGAAAGTATACACGTACAAAAAAAATAAAAACAGACTGTTTCTTAGGCATCGGGATGGATATAATGTAGTCAAGGTCGCGCTACCTGAAGAATCAGATCAACGCTGCAAAAGGAGCAACATCGTAGCAGAAGATGTTCCAGGCAGTAAGATAACGATTTAAGGAGGATCGCATGACTGAGGACACTCCGCCAGGCCGTAATCGATGACACATAACACATATGCAGGCTGCTGAATAAAGCCTGAGACCCACGAACTGGGTGAATCGAACAAAAAAATGAGGCCCGCGATTGTTGCGGGCCTTTCATTTTGTACAGTGCAATTATCGGTGTGGGACAGTGACCCGTCACCGGCTCGGGCTGACCACCCGCTGCATACCGATCACAAAATACACGCTATTCATCCATAGAGTTGGCCACGGTTCGATACCGGTCCAGGATTGATGCCGGAAACCGCCCCGCATTCAATGGCCACCCAGTGCTGCTTTTACTTTTTTTAACGTGTCGAGGTTTTTTTGTAGACCGCTTACATTTTTTTCCATATCAGTTATTGCGGTACCAAGTTGAGCAACGCTGCCAAGTGAACCACCGCTTTCCGTTGCTTTTTTGAGCATCTCACCGCCAATGTCCCCCATCTGCGCATTCGCGCTCTGTTTGGGCAGTGAACCGCAGATGTAGCCGGCTGAAAAAACTACGGTAACGATTCCGATCCGCACGCTGTTAAGGATAATCTTTCGTGACATGTTGAACCCCCTTTGTTGGTTGGTGTTGCCAGATACCGCCCCAGGACTGTAAGCAACGATTCGTACTTTCCTTAAGTAATAGATACAATTTAAATAAGCATTGTCAAACCGGGGTCAAGGCGCGCGGACAGAGCGCATCCTAGCAGGGGTGAAGAAACAGCATGACTGTTAAATTGGATCAGATCACCGTTAGCGATCTCACCGTCGAGGTGGTTCGCAAAAAGATAAAGAACCTGCAGATCGGAGTGTATCCGCCCCATGGCCGGGTTCGCGTCGCTGCACCGCTGTCAATGAAAGAGGATGCCATCAGATTGGCGGTGACCGGAAAACTGGGCTGGATAAAAAAACATCAGTTGAAGTTTGCCAATCAGGAGCGCCAGTTGCCCCGCGAGTACGTTACGGGTGAAACTCATTACTTCCAGGGCAAACGCTACCGGTTAAACGTGCTGCATCAGGCTCGTACTGCTGTGACTTGTCTTTTCGAGCACGGCAGCATTGATCTTCGTATCCCGGAGGGGAGTGAAATTGGCCGACGTGAAAGCTTGCTGTATGAATGGTATCGCTGCCGGTTAAAGGAACAGGTTCCGGAATTACTGGAGAAGTGGGAACAGATCATCGGTGTGCAGGCGGCTGAATGGGGCGTGAAGCGGATGAAAACCAGATGGGGTACCTGTAACATCAAGGCCCGCCGCATCTGGCTCAACCTGGAGCTGGTCAAGCAGCCGATCCACTGCCTGGAGTACATAATCGTCCATGAGCTTGTGCACCTGCTGGAGCGGCTGCACAACGACCGCTTCACGGCCCTGATGGATCGGTTCCTGCCCTTATGGCGGCAGCATCGGGATGAGTTGAACCGGGTAGCGCTGGAACATGGCGAGTGGGGTTAATAGGCCAGAGCCCCCTATGGTGATGGTAAAAAGGAGATGGGAACATGAAGGTAATGATTGATTTATGCATTGTGCCGCTGGGGGTCGGAGTGTCTCTGTCGCCGTACATCGCCGCCTGCGAGAAGGTGCTTTCTGATGCAGGCCTGAAGACGGCACTGCATTCCTATGGCACGAATGTAGAAGGTGAGTGGGATGACGTCTTGGCAGCTGTCAAACGCTGCCATGAGGTGGTTCATGGGATGGGTGCCCCGCGAATTACCACCACCATCAAATTGGGCACCCGGATTGATCGTGTCCAGACGATGGAAGACAAAATTAACAGCGTAAAGGCAAAATTATAAGCCGACATTGAGACATTATAATCTGCTGTTTATTAAAGAATGTTTATCGTTTTGGGGTGAGTTATCAACTTTTCTGCGTATTTTTCATAGGTTCACTTGCTTCAAGCCATAAACAGGATCGTATACAGTATATTTTTACTATTGACACGTAATTACAACTAGTTACATGCAATGCCTATTCAGCGTGCAATACGTAGAAGTAGCTGATGTCTGGTGACAAATTTGGCACTTATCCACAATTTTGACACAGTTATCAACAGCGCTTGTTGAATGCTCTTTTCCCCTTGAAATAATGACCCTGACTGCCACTCTTTTGCACGTGATGCAGGCATCTTGCAAGCGCCTTCAAACCGAGCAACGTTCTGAAGAGTGCAATTAACGAAAGTGACTCATGAAAATAGAACCAGCCACCATCGATACCGCTAACGCCATCTCCCTGGTAAAAACACTCAACATCCGGCTCAAAGAGATCGGCGAAACCCATGCTGTCATGGAGGTTATTGTCAGTGACATCCACAAGAACTATTTTGGGGGTGCCCATGGCGGGTTAATCGCGACCCTCGTGGATACGGTCTCCTTTTTCCCCCGGCCATTGCTGCCCTCAGGGGTGGCATGCACAACCACAAATCTGAACGTCAACTATGTCCGACCGGCGGCACTGGGAGAGATATTGACAGCCCGGGCCGATTTGACTCATTTGGGAAAGCGCATGGCGACTTTAACCGTAACGATACAAGATTCACGAGGGAAGCTGGTGGCCCACGGAACCACCACCCTGATGATTCTGGGCCAACAGAGTTAATATGCCCATCCCGATAGCTGCAAGCATTAGTCTTGTTACATGGAACTTGTCCCTGAATTCCATCATCTTTTCAGAATACAACGATATCGGCGGCCAGATATGAAGTTTACAGCCATGGCAACTCTGCTCTTTGTTGCCCTAATGCTCAGTGCATGCGCCAGCAAATATCGCTATATCCCAAAATCGGACAGCGAGAGCAGACGCTCTCAGAAGCCTTACACGGTTTATGGTAAACTGTATGAGCCGCTGTCCAGTTCCGAGGGTTTTGTACAGGAAGGTATCGCAAGCAGTTATGGCCGCGATTTCCATGGCAGGGAGACCAGCAGCGGTGAGATATTCGACATGACCGCCCTTACCGCCGCCCACAAGACGCTGCCTCTGGGGGTCTATGTCAAGGTGGAGCACCGGCGCACCGGCAAGGATGTCATTGTGCGTGTCAACGACCGTGGCCCCTTTGTCGGCGATCGGATCATCGACCTGTCGGAGGAGGCTGCGTCACGGCTCGGGATGCTGCAGGAGGGGCTTGCGCCGGTTCGGGTCACGGCTCTGGGGTACAAATCAAACGGCACTGACAGCGGTTTTCGGCAGCCTAAGAACTATGACAAGGGTAGCTTCGCAATACAGGTGGGGGCCTTTACCGTGCGGGAAAACGCCTATCGTTACATGGATGAACTGAAGCAGAAATACGGTAAGGCGGACGTGCAGGAATCATGGGTCAAGAGCACACGGTACTACCGGGTGCGGTTGGGGCGATTCGATTCATTGAAACTGGCTCAAGCCAACAGGGAAACATATGAACAAAAAGGTTTTAAGGGCTGTTTCGTCGTTGCAGTGGATTGAACAGGAGAGGAACTGCAATATGAAAATCAGTATCATGATGGTCTGCGTCATTCTATCAGCCGCAGTGACCGCCTCGGGCCAGACCTACCGCTGGACCGATGATCAGGGGGTAATGCACTTCACCGACAGCCTGGAGTTGGTGCCTGCCAAAGACCGCCATAAGGTTATGGTGGAAGGTGATATTACCATCCGTGACCCGAAAATAAGGGAAGAGCTCAGGCAGCAGGAGGAGCGGGCCAGGCAGGAGGAGGCCGCCCATCCCCCCATTACTTTGACACCGGACTATGTCCCCCAGCCTGCGGCAGTGGAAACCAAACCTGCCCGGTCTGACAGTGATGAACTGCCGCCCGGCAGAACCAAAAGCCAGCGGATAAAGGACAACATCGAACGGCGCAAAGCTGAGGAAGAAAAAGCGCAGCAACCCGGCCAACCACAAAAGTAGCTTCTTATCGGGTTGCCGGATGAATCCGACCACGACCTCCCCGCACCGTTACCCCGCCTGAAATGTGCATCAGCTCGCTGATGCCCACTCCAAAACCGAAGCCCTGATGATTCAAGGGCTTTTTTTTGTGTCTGCCTGCATCGGTAAAAAAACTGCAGTTATTTGTGGATTAGTCCACAGAAGTGCAGGATATTCTACATGCCTTAAATCGCGCTGTTCAGCAGGGATCTGGATGTTTGCCCATGATATAAGCCGGTTATGATATGTTTCTGTTGTGGCACGTTCCTTGATAAAGCCATGGCATACCGAACAGATGTTTACGGGGGAGAAGAAGTGAAACTGCACACCATATCCATCAACAACCTCAAACGACGCAAGGCCAAAATGGCCTTTCTGACCATCGGCCTGATGGTGGGAATCGCCACCATTGTGACCCTGGTGACCTTGACCCGCTCCATGTCCAGCGACATCGAACACAAGATGGACGAGTTCGGCGCCAACATCCTGATCACCCCCCAGAGCAACGGTCTGGCCATGAATTACGGTGGCATCAGCCTGGGGGGCGTGACCTTTGACCAGCGCGAGATTCAGGAAAAGGACCTCGCCAAAATCAAAACCATCAACAACAGTAAAAACATTTCCGCCATCGCCCCCAAGGTGCTGGGGGGCATCAAGTTGGGCAGCCATGATGTGCTGCTGGTGGGTGTCAACTTTGACAGCGAACTGCGCATGAAGCAGTGGTGGAAGATCTTCGGCGAGGCACCCAAAGGTGAGAACGAGCTGCTGCTGGGGAGCGATGCGGCCAAGATACTCAATGTCGGCACCGGAGACACCCTCCCGATCAAGGGGGAAAACTTCAGGGTTGCCGGAATTCTCGACCAGACCGGCTCCCAGGATGACTCGCTGGTATTCGCATCGCTGGCAAAAGCACAGCGGCTGCTCGGCAAAGAGGGCAAAATCACCCTGGTCGAGGTGGCGGCGCTCTGCTCCGGCTGCCCGATCGGCGCTATGGTCACCCAGATTGCCGAGATGATTCCCGATGCCAAGGTGTCGGCCATTCAGCAGGTGGTGGAGGGGCGCCTCAAGGCCCTGGACCAGTTCAAGCGCTTCTCCTACGCCATGGCCGCAGTGGTGGTCTTCATCGGTTCCCTGATCGTGTTCGTCACCATGATGGGCAGCGTCAACGAGCGGACCACCGAGATCGGCGTTTTCCGGGCCATCGGTTTCAGGAAGATCCACATCATGCGGATCATCCTGCTGGAAGCGGCCCTGGTCAGCTTGTTGGCCGGATTTTTGGGGTATGCCGTCGGCATGGGAGGCGCCAGGCTGGCCTTGCCGTTCATGGCCGAAAGCAGGAGTGCCCACCTGATCTGGGATGGGACGGTGGCTTTTGGATCAATCGGACTGGCACTGACCCTGGGGCTGGTGGCGAGTCTCTATCCGGCGCTGCATGCGTCGAAGATGGACCCGACCGAGGCTTTGCGAGCGTTATAACGACCCCCTTTGCAAGGGGGGGAGACATCGAGGAAACCATATGTCGCTTATCGAAATCAGTAATGTGAAGAAGCAGTACACCAGCGGTGATGACATCGTCGAGGCCCTGCGCGGTGTGGACATCAGTATCGAGGCCGGAGAATTCATCACGATCATGGGTCAGTCCGGCTCAGGCAAGAGCACCCTGCTGTCGGTGTTGGGCGGCATGAATCATCCCACCTGCGGAACCGTGGAAATGGCCGGTGTAAATCTGTACCAACTCCCCGGCGAGAAGCTGGCCGACTTCCGCGCGCAAAACCTGGGCTTCGTGTTCCAATCCTTTCACCTGATTCCTTACCTGACCGCCATTGAAAACGTCATGCTGCCGCTGGCCATTGTCAAGATGAGCACGCCGGCCAAAAAGAGCGCCGCCAGTCAGGCTCTCGAGCGGGTCGGCCTCGGCACCAAGCTGGACCGCCTGCCCAGCCAGCTCTCCGGCGGAGAGCAGGAGCGGGTGGCCATTGCCCGCGCCATCGTCAACAATCCGCACATCCTGCTGGCGGACGAGCCGACCGGCAATCTGGATTCCAGGACCAGCCAGGAAGTCATGGCCCTCTTCCGGGAACTGAACGATGTTGGCCAGACCGTTGTCATGGTCACCCATAATCCCGAGAACGGGGCCTACTCCGACCGGACGATCACACTGAAAGATGGTATTGTTTTAGGGCAGGCCTGACATACTGGATTCTACTTCTCATCTGCAATGGTTAGGTCGCGTCTTATTCGGAATGCTTAAATAATAATCAGATCAGAGGTCACCATGAAATCCCCCATCGCCATTCTCACGATTGTTTCGCTCCTGGCCCTCTCGGCCGGCTTTGGGCATGCCGAGGAATCGAAACCGGCGGAAAGCCTGCCTACTCTTATCGACACTGCCCTGGCCAACAATCCTGAACTCAAGTCATCCCAGGCCCGCTGGCAGATGTTCGTCGGCAAGGCCAGGCAGGCCTCCAGCCTGGAAGACCCGATGTTCATGTTCAAACTGCAGAACATGCTGGCCCGCGAGCCACTGGTCTTCAATAAAGACCCACAGTCCGCCAAGGTAATCGGTATCTCCCAGCAGCTCCCCTTCTGGGGCAAACGCGCCATCAGGGAAGAAGTGGTCCGCTATGAGGCCGAGTCCTACCGCTGGGCGATCGAGGAGCGCAAGCTTGAGCTGAGAAGAATGGTCAAGGAGACCTACTACCAGCTCTACGCGACGGACAAGGCGCTGGAAATCATTCAGAAGAATCTGCGCATCATCGCCGATTTCGTGACCATCGCCGAATCCAGGTATTCTGTCGGCCAGGGTGTTCAGCAGGACATCTTCAAGGCCGGGCTGGAGAAATCCAAGATGCTCGACATGCAGATCACCCTGCAGCAGCAGCGCAAGAGCCTGGAGGCCAATCTGAATTACCTGCTCTACCGGCCGGGAAGCGCTCCCGTTGGCCGGGTGGCCGATTTTGAACTCCCGCAAGTGCCCCAAACCGCCGAGCAGCTGCGGGACATCGCCTTTGAAAAACGGCCCCAGTTCAAGAGCCTGATCAATCTGGCCAACAAGGGGCAGGCGTCCCACCGCCTGGCCCAGAAGGAATTCTATCCAGATTTCAATCTTTCCCTGGAGTACATGTTCCGGGAACGGGCCATGGAAGATCCGGGCTACAACATGTTCACCATGGGAGTAACCTTCAACCTTCCGTTCCAGCGCGAGCGGCGTCAGGCCATGCTGGCAGAATCTTCCTCCGAGACAACCATGTCGCTGGAAGAGCTGAACGGCCTTAAAAACAACATCAGTTATACGATCAACGACAACCTGGCTCAACTCGTGCGCCGCCGGAAGCTGGTCGAACTCTACAAGAGCGGCATTATCCCCCAGGCCGAACAGTCGCTGGAGTCGGCGGTGATCAGCTACCGGGTGAGCAAAGTGGATTTCCTGACCCTGCTGGATGGCCGTCTGAACCTGTTCAACTACGAACGGGAACTGTACGATTCCAAAGCCGAGTACATGATGGCCCTGGCGCGGCTGGAAGCGGCGGTGGGCTTCGACCTTGCTCCGTCAGCGGCTAGTTCCCTGAGCGGAGTCGAAGGGATCAGCATTGAACGTCAAAAACAATAACTTCATTCATGTCCCATCAAGATTATAAAGAGGTCCTCCCATGGCACTGAACAAAAAGACAGCAATCCCGATAACCATCCTGCTCCTGATCGCCCTGGCCGGTGGCGGCTGGTACGCCTGGCAGCATAAGGGGCATGACCACGCGACCGAGGGGAAGGCGGTGCCGGGCAAGCAGCTTTATACCTGCTCAATGCATCCCTTCATCATCAAGGACAAGCCGGGTACCTGCCCGATCTGCGGCATGGAGCTGATCAAGAAGATCGACAGCGCGCCGGCTGCCGGCAGCGCCCAGACAGCGGAGCAAAAGCAGCAGGCCGATATGCTGGGACATGTCTCCATGTCCGCCACCCAGCGGGTGATGGCCAATGTGGCCACGGTGGAGGCGAAACAGCAGACCCTCAACAAGGAAATCAACGCCGTCGGCATTGTCCAGTATGACCAGTCACGCCAGGCCAAGGTGACGGCTTGGATCGCCGGACGGATCGACAAGCTGAACGTCAATGCGGTGGGGGCCTTTGTCAGCAAGGACAGGCCTGTGGCCGAGATCTACTCGCCCGACCTGGTGGCCACCCAGCAGGAGTACCTGCTGGCGGTCAAGAGCCGTGACCAGCTGAAAAGCTCGCCGATCCCCGCCATTTCTCAAAACGGGGATGGGCTGGTGAACTCCTCCAAACAGCGCCTGATGCTGTTCGGAGTCAAGGAGAGCCAGATCGCAGAACTGGAAAAGGCCGGCAAGCCCAACATCCGCCTGCCGATCTATACACCGCAGTCCGGCGTCGTCATCGAGAAGATGGTCCAGCAGGGGCAGTACGTCAACACGGGTGAAGTGCTGTTCAATATCGCCGACCTCTCAAGGGTCTGGGTCGAGATCGAGGTCTACGAAAACGAATTTCCCAACATCCGCATCGGCCAGCGGGTGGAGATCCTGTCCCAATCCTATCCGGGCAAGCCATTCGTGGGCCAGGTGAGCTACATCTACCCCTTTCTCGACCCCAAGACGCGGACGGTAAAAGCCCGGGTCGAGATGCCCAACCCCGGCCTGCGCCTCAAGCCGGACATGTTCGTCAATACCATCATCAAGGTGCCCTTGGGCGCGGCCATTGTCGTGCCGGTCACCGCGGTCATGGACAGCGGCAAGCGCCAGGTGGTCTGGGTGGAAGGCTCGCCCGGAATGTTTGAGCCGCGTGATGTGCAGGTCGGCCAGCGTAGCGACGACAGGGTCCAGATTCTGTCCGGAATCAAGCCGGGCGACAAGGTGGCGGTCTCCGGTTCCTATCTGATCGACTCCGAATCCCAGCTGAAAGGTGGCGGGGGTGGGCATGAGAATATGCCGGGAATGAAGATGGACGACAAGAAACCCGCGGCAGGGGGGCAAGCCCCGCTAGCAGGCCAACAGCCGCCGGCAAAGAAGGGAACCTTGAAGATGGATGATATGAAGATGTAGTCTCTTACCCCCCTTGATAAAGGGGGGCAGGGGGGATTTGCCTTTAAAATCAAATCCCCCTAAATCCCCCTTTATCAAGGGGGACTTCAAACCAGAAAAGGCCTGAACAATGATCGAAAAGATTATCGAATATTCCGCCCGTAACCGCGTCATCGTGCTGATGGTCTTCGGTCTGGTCATCGCCTGGGGGGTCTGGTCGGTCTACAAGACCCCGGTGGATGCCATCCCTGACCTGTCTGACAATCAGGTGATCGTCTTCACCGATTACCCCGGTCGTTCGCCCCAGGTGGTGGAGGATCAGGTCACCTATCCCCTGGCAACCAACCTGCAAGGGCTGCCCCAGGTTCGCGCCGTACGGGCTTCCTCGGCCTTCGGCTTCTCCATGATCTATGTCATCTTCGAGGACAAGGCCGACATCTACTGGGCCAGGACAAGGGTGCTGGAACGTCTGAACTACGCCGCCTCGCTGCTGCCGCCCGGAGTGGTGCCGACCCTTGGCCCGGACGGTACCGGAGTGGGGCACGTCTTCTGGTACACCATCGAGGGCAAGGGCTATGACCTGGAGCAGTTGCGCACCCTGCAGGACTGGTTCGTGCGCTATCAGCTCAACACCGTCCAGGGGGTGGCCGAGGTGGCCTCCATCGGCGGTCTGGTGCGGGAGTACCAGATCGACCTGGACCCGGTCAAGCTGCAGGCCTACAGCATCACATCCGGCAAGGTTATGGAGGCGGTCAAGGGGGCCAACAAGGATGTGGGCGGCCGGCTGATCGAGCAGGCCGATGCCGAATACCTGATCCGCGGGCGGGGCTACGTCAAGTCCCCTGCCGATCTGGAGAACATCGCGGTCGGGGCTGACATGCGCGGCACGCCGATTTACGTGAAGAATATCGGCACCGTGCAGATGGGGGGCTCCATCCGGCGGGGGCTGCTGGATATGAACGGCGAGGGTGAGGCCGTGGGCGGCATCGTGGTCATGCGCTACGGCGAAAACGCCAAGGATGTCATCGACCGGGTCAAGCTCAAGATCAGGGAGCTTGAAAAGGGACTGCCGCCGGGAGTCAGGATCATGGTCTCCTACGACCGTTCCGACCTGATTTCACGGGCCATCGACACCCTCAAACACTCGCTGATCGAGGAGTCGGTCATCGTCTCACTGGTGATCCTGATCTTCCTGCTGCACTTCCAGAGCGCCCTGGTGATCGTGCTGACCCTGCCGATCGCGGTGCTGATCGCCTTCATCACCATGAAACTGATGGGGGTTACCTCCAACATCATGTCCCTGGGGGGGATTGCCATTGCCATCGGGGTGCTGGTGGACGCCGGCGTGATCATGGTGGAAAACTGCTATCGCCACCTGTCGGAAATGCCGCCCGAGAAGCGGGCCGGGAAACGGCTGGAGACTGTCATAACCTCGGCCAAGCAGGTCGGTCGGGCCATCTTCTTCTCCCTGGCGATCATCGTGTTCTCATTCGTGCCGGTTTTCATGCTGGAGGGGCAGGAAGGCAAGCTTTTCCATCCGCTGGCCTTCACCAAGACCTTTTCCATGATGGGCTCGGCCCTGATTGCCATCACCCTGGTGCCGGTGCTGATGTACTTCTTCATGCGCGGCAAGATGCCTCCGGAGAGTTCCAACCCGGTTTCAACCTTTTTCATCAAGCTCTACACGCCGGTTATTCACTGGGTGCTGAAATGGAAGAAGACCACCATCGCCCTCAACGTGATTGCCCTTTTGATCGCGGTGCCGCTGTTCATGAAGTTGGGCAGCGAGTTCATGCCGCCCCTGGACGAGGGTTCGCTGCTCTACATGCCGGTCACGCTGCCCAACGTTTCGATCACCGAGGCCAAGCGCCTGATCCAGGTGCAGGATACGATCATCAAGAGCGTGCCCGAGGTGGAGCATGTGCTCGGCAAGGTCGGCCGGGCCGAGACCTCCACCGACCCGGCGCCGGTCTCCATGTTTGAAAGCATCATCATCCTCAAACCCAAGGACACGTGGCGGCCGGGGATCAAGAAGGCCGACATCGTGGCCGAGCTGGATGGCAAGCTCCAGCAGATCGGAGTGCGCAACGGCTGGACCCAGCCGATCATCAACCGCATCAACATGCTCTCCACCGGCGTGCGCACCGATCTGGGGGTGAAGATTTTCGGCTCCGACCTGAACGTGCTCAAGGATCTGGCCATTCAGGCCGAGGGGATCCTCAAGCCGATCAACGGTGCCGCCGATGTGGTGGCCGAGCGGGTCACCGGCGGCAATTACATCGACATCGATATCGACCGTGAAGCGGCCGCCCGCTACGGCGTCAGCGTGGGGGACATTCAGGATGTGATCAGTACCGCCCTGGGGGGCGAGATGCTCTCAACAACCGTTGAAGGCAGGAACCGCTTCCCGATCCGCATCCGCTACCTGCGAGACTACCGCGACAATATCCCGGCCATCCGGCGCATACTGGTCAGCGGCATGAACGGCGCCCAAGTGCCGCTCTCCCTGGTGACAAAGCTGAAGGTTTCCACCGGAGCGCCGGAGATCAACAGCGAAGGGGGGCTGCTGCGCTCACTGGTCTTCCTGAATGTGCGCGGCCGCGACATGGGCGGCTTCGTGACCGAAGCCAAGCAGATCCTGGAGAAACAGCTCAAACTGCCGCCGGGCTACTACATGGTCTGGTCCGGTCAGTGGGAAAACCAGATCCGCGCCAAGGCGCGCCTGCAGCTCTTGGTGCCGGCCGGTATACTGATCATCTTCATCCTGCTCTATTTTACCTTCCATTCGGCCCTGGAAGCGAGCATGGTCATGCTCTCGGTGCCCTTCGCCCTGGTGGGCGGTGTCTACCTGGTCTCGGCCCTGGGCTATAACCTCTCGGTGGCGGTCTGGGTCGGCTTCATCGCCCTGTACGGCATTGCCGTGGAGACCGGGGTGGTGATGGTGATCTACCTGCACGAAGCGCTGGACAAGAAGCTGATCAATGGTCCCTGCACGGAGCAGGATATCTACGATGCCACCTTTGAAGGCGCCGTGCTGCGCCTTCGTCCCAAGCTGATGACCGTGGCGGTGGCCCTGCTGGGCCTGGTGCCGATCATGTGGTCCAGCGGCACCGGCGCCGATGTGATGAAGCCGATCGCCGCTCCGATGATCGGTGGCATGCTCTCCTCGGCGGTGCACGTGCTGATCATGACGCCGGTGATTTTTGTGCTGATGAAGAAACGGGAGCTGAAAAAAGGAACTTTGAAATATTCGGGTATGAAGCATTGAGCCCCCTCCACTGAAACAGGGGGAGGAAAACAAAATCCATGGTCCTGGCCACTGCTCCAGAGCTGGTTCAAACAAAAGGGGGTCGGTTCATGGTGAATCGCCCCCTTTTGCGTTGCGGGAGGCAGTGGTGAAACGATTCAGGTTTTTATGCCTTCTGAATTGCCTGCCAAATAAATATATTTGATAAATTGCAACTAATGTGTAGACTTGATCTTATCTGCGGAAAAGCATTCTTCACGCGAACATCAGAAAGGAGATACGATTATGAAAAAGCTTTTGATGGTAGTGATGGTGTTAGGGCTGTCCGTCGCGTTGCCGCTTTTGGCGGCTGAGCAGGGCTCCATGAAGATGGAATCGAGTGAAGGTGTAAGAAAGTTTGCCCTCCAGGCTGAGTCGATCCAGCAGAAGATCAAACGACTCCAAGCAGAAGTTCAAAAAGGCGAAAAGGTCTACAGCGTCGAAGATTTGAAGAAACTGGAAGACAAATTGAAAGAGGCCAACAAGCTTCTCGAGGACATGAGCAAGGGTGGCGATTAACATGATAAACAGCGGTGATGGCTTACAAGGCTTAGTCACTGGCACTATGTAAGTTCAAACAGCGAGGGGACGGTTCATGAAGAACCGCCCCCTCGTTGTGTTTTGGAGTCAGTGCTGAAAACAATTTAATATTTTTGGGCCGTTGTTATGTGATAAATAAAAATATTTGATAAATTACAACTAATGGGTAGACTTGATATACACACGGGAAAGTCTTCTTTTCCGAATATCGAACAGGAGGTAAAAATTATGAAGAAGCTTGCTGTGGTATTGATGGCGGTAGGACTGTTCAGTGCTCTACCGGTTTTTGCTGCCGAGTCTGACGTCATGAAGATGGACACGCAGGAAGGTATGAAGATGGATACGAGTGAAGGCGCAAGGCAGTGCGCCCTTGAAGCTGAATCGATTCAGCAGAAGATCAAGCGGCTTCAAGTAGAGGTTAAAGCAGGCAAGAGAGTCTACAGCGCTGAAGAGATGAAGAGGGTGGAAGATAAATTAAAAGAAGCCAATAAGCTTCTCGAAGACATGGGCAAGGGGCCGTAACATGAAAGATAGAGGTTAGGCTGATATGTTGCTATCGGCATGGTGGTGCTTCTGGAAGGCGACCAGGGACCGGTTCAATGTCTCAGTGTTAGCAATTATGCCCGTTGTGAAGAGTGTCAGGATGAAGTCACCTGCTGGATTCGACTGGTTATGGCTAGTGTTATAAGGCGCTTTCAAGCGTACTCGATGGCCTGATGCTGGCAGACATGGTTGAACGAAGTGCTGTTGCACGCATTAAAATCGCAAACAGCTGTGGATTTCAGTATCTAATTTTTTAAAATAGCAAGCTATCTGGATATGCTCGAGGCCGAGGGGATTGATTCCCTCGGCCTTAAGTCCTTTTGGTGAAAAAATGCCTTATATAGTTTTATAGAAATGTCTTTATGAAAAAAAGAATAAAATGTTATCATTTTATCTGGTTAATCCATTGATATATTTATAAAATCAAATTCATGTCCGCCTGGGTTATGCACTATGCAATTACTAAACATGCATAGGTAACGGTGCACGTGTCCCTGCCCGTGATGCCTACGGCGTCAGGCGCACGCTTCCTGATCATCAAAGGAGGAAAACTAGATGAAACCAAAGTTTTCTCACATGCTTTTAGCGCTCCTTGTGTCAGGATTTGCCGCTGCACAAACATTCGCCGTATGTGACTACGGCGTAGATACGTGCTTGCCCGGATTTGTGTGGCGAGATGCATTTCCTGGTGATCATGTTTGCGTGACAGATGCGACTCGCGATCAGACACAGATTGAAAACGGTCTGGCCAGCCAGAGAAGATCGCCGACCGGCGGACCATATGGTCCTGACACCTGTTTGCCAGGATTCGTGTGGCGTGAAGCCTCAGCGACTGATCATGTCTGCGTACTCGGAGTTGCGCGTACCCAGGCGGCAGCAGACAATGCCCAGGCCAGCGTCCGTAGAGATCCTCAATGCGCCAGTTCCGCTCAAAACGACACAACGCCCCCCAGTTTCATTCAGAACACGCTGAACTTTGTCCGGGTTACGGACAACCTGCAGGTCGGGACAGAAGTAATACCGCCTGCCGGACTGACCAAGACTTCGGTGGCCAGGGATCGGCGTTTTGTAATCGCGGCTTCCGCAGGGGACAACGAAAGCGGCATCGCCAGCATAAATTTGCAGGGCGGATTGAACTGGAACTGCACATCACGCCTCGACAATATCAGCATCAACAAACAAGGGACACTGTCTGTTGCGTCTGACGAGGAAAAAAGTAACACCAGCACACCGGGCAATCCGCTGTTGCGAAACGCGCATTTTACCTTTGACCCCTTTGACAGCAATCCCCTGCGTCTGGTTTGTCCCTGCACCAATATTTCCGGCCCGCTCACGGCCAGCGTAACGTTGGTGGCACGCAACGGCAAGGGCCTGGAAACGACTTCCGGACAAATCACGGTGGTGTACGCCCTGCAAGCGCCGACCTGCGGGGTTGCATCGGGAGCCATCTGCGGCAACAAGGTACTTGGCCCGGTCCTGACGTGCACAGACGGAAGGAGCTGCGACTTCAAAAGGTCTACAGTTTGTTCGGGGTGGTGGATATTCAAGACCTGCGAAAAAATTCAGACAACAGACATGTTCTGTCCGTAGATTGTGTCGTGAACACGCATACAGACTGACAGTGACAGGAAGCGGGTGTGGAAGCCTATTCAGGAAATAGTGGAGCAGATGGGATGGGTGATCTGGGAATAGTGGCGATGCGCCCTTTCCCTTCTCTCAAATCGTGGACGTTTTAAGGATGATAGGAGTACGTATGAAAGGTTTCAGGTTTCTCTTAAGTAAGTTCCCTTCGACTCCGCTCAGGGAACAGATGTGCGCTGAGCGGAGTCGAAGCGCATCCTGCGAAACTTATGCCCAGACAAAGCTCCGCCCGAGGCGGAGTGCGGTGCTAATCAGCACTTTCATGGTATTGGCTGCTCTGTTGATAACACAGAGTAATGCTGATGCTCAAGTTTGGAGTATCGGTAATGCCTACGACGGTGCGAACATAGATGACTCAGGTATTTCACCTGATACAAACCTCCCAATGGGTGTAACCGATTGGGTTATTAAATATGGTCCCATATCTTCCCAGAATTACAATCCAATGTGGAGGGAATGGTTCTGGTACCGGATCGGAACCACGGGGAAACAGACATCCTTTGACAAACTACCGGTAACCGGCACAGAAGCTGCCGATTTTAGCACGGCGACACTAACCTATACAGATCCGAGTTTTGTTGCTTCTGTAACATTTACCATGGGAGCCAAGCTGGCTCCCTCGTACGATTCCGCCTTTATCAAGACGATCACCATACAGAACACTACCGCCTCACCGCTGGATTATCACCTCTTCACATACTCGGATCTTGATATATCCAGTGCTGGAACGGACAACGTTGCAATCATCAAGGATGAACGGGCGATCCAGACAGGATCCGAAGGCCATACCCTGGTCCAGACCTCAACCCTTAAACCCAGCCATTATGACATCGATACCCTTGGTTATGGACCAGGCTCCATCGTGGACACCCTGGAAAATGGTGCTGACCCAATCCAGCTCGCCGATTTTTCCGGTCCTTACCCCCAAAACGGCGATATGCAGTTTGTGTTTGAATATGCCTTGACGATCCCGGCCAACGGCTCAATCACGTTTACTGTAACTGACACGATCGTCCAGACAAGCCCAATGGCGATCATCAATTCCCAGACTGGTGGTTCATGTGCCGATTACGGCGGGAATGTAACCTACAATATCTGTTTTGACAATTTACCCAACACTACGGTCAATGCCACTAATGTCGTCGTCACCGCCGACATCAATGCGGATAATCAGGCTGATCCCACCGGATCAATTTCATTTGTCAGCGCCACGAATGGTGGCGTTTATGACCCCACGAAAAAACTCATCAGCTGGACGTTCCCCAGCGTCGCGGCCGGCGCTGTATCACAATGCGTGCAGGCCACGGTGGGGGTCAACACTGCTAAAGCGTTCACTCCAACCGCGACCATCTTCAGCGATGAAACCTTTCCAGCGACCGTGTCAATGGCGACCCCGCTCTGCAATTATCCGCCGACGGTGACTTCTACGCCGACTCAGGCTAATACCGGCGTTCAGTACGGTTACCAGATTACGGCATCTGACACCGAAAGCGATCCTCTCACGTTTACGCTCATCCAGGCCCCTCCCGGACTAACGATGAATACCAGCGGGCTCATCACCTGGACCCCCACCAGCCAACAGGGCAATTTGTCATATCCGGTCAAAGTGGACATCAGTGATGGACATTCGGTAATCCACTACGCCTTCTCCATCTATGTTCAATGGCAAAACCAGTCTCCTGGCGCCCCGGCACAGCAGACAGCGAATGCCGTTGTCAATCAGCCGCTGTCGTATCAGGTGAGTGCAAGCGATCCCGATAACCAGGTACTGACCTTTACGACTGCAGACACACTCCCAGCCGGCTTGACGTTGAGCGCCGCTGGCCTTCTTGCCGGAACTCCGACAGCAATCGGGACCTATAAAATTACTGTTACGGTTACCGATTCATCCCAAGCAACGGCAACGACAGAGCTTACGATAAATGTCACCGCCACGGCGCAGCCTCAGCCCCAGACCATCGGGACGATCAGCTTCAATCCGGCCACTCTTACTATCGCTGGCGCAAGCACCGTCAGCGCAACAGCTACCTCTGGACTGGCGGTAGCATTCTCTTCCACCACTACCGCGGTCTGCACCGTCAGCGGCAGCACCGTGACCGCCATTGCAGCCGGGACATGCACCATCGCCGCCAATCAGGCCGGAAACGGAAGCTACAACCCAGCCCCCCAGGTAACCCAGAGCATCACCGTCGGCAAGGCTGCCCAGAGCATCGGTACCATTTCCTTCAATCCGGCGTCTCTTAATGTCGGCGGAACAACCACCGCAAGTGCTACGGCTACCTCCGGTCTGCCGGTAGTCTTCACCTCCAGCACTCCCGCGGTCTGCTCAGTCAGCGGCAGCACCGTGACCGCCATCGCTGCGGGGACCTGCAGCATCGCGGCAGATCAGGCTGGCGACAGCAACTTCAATGCTGCCGCCCGGGTAACCCAGAATATCACCATCGGCAGCGCGCCAGCGGTCATAGCACACGACGGCAGGCTCGGCGGCAGCAGCCAGCCATCTGTCAGCGACGTCCTCAAGGTGCTTCGCTATATTGTCGGCAAAGAAATTCTCACTGCTGACGATCTGATCCACGCCGACGTCGCTCCGCTCAACGCGAACGGCCAGCCCCAGGGTGACGGCAAGGTGGATGTGTCAGACGCGCTCATAATCCTGCGCCGTGTGGTCGGCATCGGCAACTGGTAGTCCCACAATTCAGGTCAGAAAAACTGAAGGCCGGGGGAATTAATTCCCCCGGCCTTCAGTCGTTTCAGTGCAGCTCTGAATTTATCTATTTGGCACTGTAGGTGATCGTGTATTTGAAGGTGGCAGGGTCCAGCCAGTCGATGATTTTTCCGCCAACCCGGGCGAAGGGGTACATCAGATAGTTGAGGGGTGCTCCCGGCTGGGGCGGGTTGAGGGTCAGATCCCTGCCAATTGAAAGTTTTATGCGGTAGGGGTCGATTCCGCCCCAGAAGTAGGCCCGGTATTCGGCTGTTTTGGCGTCTTCCGGCTTGAGGTTCTCGACCAGCATGGCCTTGCGCACATCGGCCGCATCCACCGGCACCCAGCCGTATCCCGGCAGATAGAATTCGGCCCAGCAGTGCTGCCAGGTGGTGACATCTTCCCGCTCTTTTTTCCCCATGCGGATTCCGAATATTTCCCGTGCCGGCACGCCGGTCGCCCTGGCCAGGGCCACAAACACAGAATGAATGTCGGCGCATTTGCCGCCCGGCTTGGTCAGCAGAGCGCAGACATCCCCCGAGCCGCAGCCGCGGGTCTTGGGGTCGCGGTAAGTGTTGCTGCAGGTCCAATCGTAGATCGCCCTGGCTTTTTCCAGGATGGTGGATTTTCCGGCGGTGATGGACCTGGCCAACTTGCCGACTTCGCCATCAATGGGGCCCAGGCTGGTGGCCGTCAGGTACTGGGCATAATCGGCCGGATCCCAGGCAGCTTCCCTGGCCGGGAAGTTGCGACGGATAACCTCCTTGCGTTCGGTTTTGAACGAGAACGTAAGTTTGCGGGCTGGTGCACCTTTCTCCCAGCGGGCATACAGCATGGGAGTGCTGTAAGTCGAGTCCGTGTAAACCGCCGAGGAGGCAAAATCACCCGATACCTTGACGTTGCTGATGGTCTGGTCTTTGTCGGAAACAGGGTAGGGGAGCCACAGTTCGGTTTCTCCGGCGTCGTGGCCGGAAAGATCAACCTCGACGGTGGTGATGCCACTGTGGGATGTGGCTGCCCAGGCAGAAACGGCCATCAGGGATAGGGTGAAACAGATACACAAAACAGACAGGATGGTACGGCGATTCATCAAAACTCCTCCAATCAGTTAGTTTAGATGTGTGCGACATATTTTTTTAATCTAGCCTGCCAATAGTAGCAGGTCAAATCGATTGTTTTGATGAAACCGGCATAAGTCAGTGATTATTACGATACATGTTTGGCGTATACAGGTCCTCATTTTCGCTTTTGTTGTATTGTATATTAAATCCATAGATTTTAAAATAAAGTACTTGACAGTTTGTCTCTGTTTGTTTTATGGTTGGACGTACTTTTTGGTAGGCAATAATTATCGTTGATACCACAATAAGGAGGATGCATATGAACGTGTTTTTTGGCAGTGATTCAGGCCGGCAGTGGGTGATTGGTTCTTTTCAGGCGCCTGGATGTTGTTGTATTTCGTGTCGAATGTGACCAGACCGTAAGATTGACTTTTTTTGAGCAATTAATCTATTAAATCGATAGACTAAAAATAGGGAGAAACCATGAACAGAAGAAGAATCGTAACCGGCATCGCCGCAGTAGCATTGTCCATAGTAACAGCCTTGCCGGCAGTGGCAGCCGGAGATGTAACCCTCTTGAACGTGTCCTACGACCCGACCCGCGAGCTGTACCAGGATATAAACAGTTCCTTTGGCCAGTACTGGCAGAAAAAGGCCGGTCAGAAAGTTACCATCAAGCAGTCCCACGGCGGTTCCGGCAAGCAGGCCCGCTCGGTTATTGACGGCCTGGAGGCGGATGTGGTCACTCTGGCGCTGGCCTACGACATCGATGCCATTGCCGAAAAAGGGCTGATCAAGCCGGGCTGGCAGAAGGAGCTGCCCCACAACAGCTCACCCTATACCTCGACCATCGTCTTCCTGGTGCGCAAGGGCAACCCCAAAAAGATCAGGAACTGGGACGATCTGGTCAAACCGGGAATATCCGTGATCACCCCCAACCCCAAGACCTCCGGCGGCGCCCGCTGGAACTACCTGGCGGCCTGGGCTTATGCCCTGCACCAGCCGGGTGGCAGTGAGGCCAAGGCCAGGGAATTCGTCACAAAGCTGTTCAAGAACGTACCGGTACTCGACTCCGGCGCCCGCGGTTCCACCAACACCTTTGTACAGCGCGGCCTGGGGGATGTGCTCTTGGCCTGGGAGAATGAAGCCTTCCTGGCCATCAACGAGCTGGGACCGGACAAGTTTGAAGTCGTAACACCTTCCGAGAGCATTCTGGCCGAGCCGCCGGTCACGGTAATCGACAAGGTGGCCGACAAACACGGCACCCGCAAAGTAGCCGAAGAATACCTGAAATACCTCTACACTGACGAAGGGCAGAAGATCGCCGCCAAGCACTACTATCGCCCGATTGATAAAAAAGTGCCGACCAAGCTGGCCAAGCTCAAGCTCTACACTATCGATCAGGCCTTCGGCGGCTGGCAGAAAGCCCAGAAGACCCACTTTGCCGATGGCGGCATCTTTGACCAGATCACCGGAGCAGCGGCAAAGAAGTAGCGGTAGAACCGGGGTGGGTTTTGGCTCGCCCCGGAATATAATCTCTGTTTCAGCATGATCCCGAGCAAGTGGAAGCGCGTGAAACCGGCAGCATCCCGCCAGACAAGAGCGTTCTTGGCTCCTTCACACGTTTCACCTCTCGTAAAAACTACCCGGACACCCCATGAAACTATTCAGGCAACACAACAACGTACTGCCCGGCTTCACGCCGAACCTGGGCTACACGATCTTCTACCTGAGCTTGATCGTGCTGATCCCGCTTTCGGCCCTGGTCTTCAAAACAGCCGGCCTCTCCTTGCACGATTTCATCGAGACGGTCACGGCGCCGCGGGTGCTGGCATCCTACCAGGTCACCTTTGGCGCGGCCCTGGCCGCAGCCGGCATCAACGCCGTTTTCGGCGTACTGGTGGCCTGGGTGCTGGTGCGTTACCCGTTTCCGGGCAAACGCCTGGTGGATGCCCTGGTGGACCTCCCCTTTGCCCTGCCGACCGCCGTGGCCGGCATCACCCTGGCCACGGTCTACTCGGCCAACGGCTGGATCGGGCGTTACCTGGAACCCCGCGGCATCAAGGTTGCCTTCACGCCGCTGGGTATCATCATCGCCATGACCTTCATCGGCCTCCCCTTTGTGGTGCGCACGGTGCAGCCGGTCATCGAAGAGATGGATGCCGAGCTTGAGGAGGCCGCCGCCTGCCTGGGGGCCAATCGGCTGCAGACCTTCTGCCGGGTGATCTTTCCGCTCTTAACCCCCTCGCTGCTGACCGGCTTTGCCCTGGCCTTTGCCCGGGCCGTCGGAGAGTACGGCTCGATCATCTTCATCGCCGGCAACATGCCGATGGTTTCGGAAATCACACCGCTGATCATAATTACCAAGCTGGAGCAGTACGACTACCGGGGCGCCACCGCCGTGGCCACGGTCATGCTGGCGGCATCCTTCCTGATGTTGCTGGTAATTAATCTGCTTCAGAAATGGAGCAGGAGATACGCTGACTGACGGGAGAAACCCATGGCCGCACCATCCAAGACATACACCGCCAAACAGATCGGCAACCAGCGCATCAGCGAACCGCTGCTGGTGCGCTGGGGGCTGACCGCCATCGCCCTGGCTTTCCTGGCCCTGTTTCTGCTCGTGCCCCTGGCCGCTGTCTTCAGCCAGGCCTTCGAGAAGGGGTGGCAGACCTATCTGGCTGCCATTCGCGAACCGGACGCCCTGGCCGCAGTCAGGCTGACCCTGATTACCGCCGCCGTGGCCGTGCCGCTTAACCTGGTGTTCGGGGTCTCCGCCGCCTGGGCCATCGCCAAGTTCAGCTTTCCCGGCAAGAACCTGCTGATCACCCTGATCGACCTCCCTTTCTCGGTATCGCCGGTCATCTCCGGCCTGGTGTATGTGCTGATCTTCGGTCGACAGGGGTGGCTGGGACCGTGGATGGAGGCGCACAATATCCAGATCGTCTTTGCCGTGCCGGGCATTATCCTGGCCACCATCTTTGTGACCTTCCCCTTTATCGCCCGGGAGCTGATCCCGCTGATGGAGTCCCAGGGGCGGGACGAAGAGGAGGCGGCGCTCGTACTGGGCGCCTCCGGCCTGCAGACCTTCCTGCGGGTGACGCTGCCCAACATCAAGTGGGGCATCATCTACGGCGTGATCCTCTGCAACGCCCGGGCCATGGGGGAGTTCGGAGCCGTCTCGGTCGTGTCCGGCCATATCCGCGGCATGACCAACACCGTGCCGCTGCAGGTGGAGATCCTCTATAACGAGTACAACTACACCGCCGCCTTTGCCGTGGCCTCGCTGCTGGCCTTCCTGGCCCTGATCACCCTGGCGGTCAAGACCGTGGCCGAATGGAAGGTTCAGCAGCAGTTGAAAAACAACTAACCGTCGGGAGCCACAGCCATGAGCATCGAAATCGAAAATATCAACAAGCAGTTCGGTACTTTCACCGCCCTGAAAGACGTCACTCTTTCGATCCCCTCCGGCGAGCTGGTGGCGCTCTTGGGCCCATCCGGTTCGGGCAAGACCACCCTGCTGCGGATCATCGCCGGGCTGGAGCATGGCGACAGCGGCCGGATCCTGTTCAACGGTGAGGATGCCACCGGGCGCCATGTGCGCGAACGCCAGGTCGGTTTCGTCTTCCAGCACTACGCCCTCTTCAAGCACATGACCGTCTTTGACAACGTCGCGTTTGGGCTCAACGTCAGGCCCAGGAGCACGCGCCCCTCCAAATCCGCCATCAGGGACAAGGTCATGGAACTGCTGCGGCTGGTGCAGCTGGAAGGCCTGGCCAAACGCTATCCGGCCCAGCTCTCCGGCGGACAGCGTCAACGCATAGCGTTAGCCCGGGCCCTGGCGGTGGAGCCGCAAGTGCTGCTGCTGGATGAGCCCTTCGGCGCCCTGGATGCCCAGGTGCGGGCCGAACTGCGCCGCTGGCTGCGCCGGCTGCACGACGAGATCCATGTCACCAGTGTCTTTGTCACTCACGACCAGGAAGAAGCCCTGGAAGTAGCCGACCGGATCGTGGTCATGAACAAGGGCAAAATCGAGCAGTCCGGCACGCCGGACCAGGTCTATGAGCACCCGGCCAACCCGTTCGTGCTCAACTTCCTGGGCAACGTCAACCTGTTCCACGGCAGGCTTCATCCTTCCGGCGAGGGAGCTGACCATCAGAAGGCGGTCTCTTACGTCCGGTCCCATGACATCGAGATCGAACGCAGTCAGTATGACTCGACTTCCCTCAAGGCTGAGATCAGGCATATCCAGAAGCTGGGGCCGTCGGTGCGGGTTACCCTGGCCGTAGATGGCAATGGAGAGTTAGTTGAGGCGGAACTGACCAGGGATGTGTTCCAGAATCTGGGGCTGCAGCAGGGTGAGCAGGTCTATGTCAGGCCGCGGCAGGTGAGGGTGTTCGTCGAGGATTACCAGATATAAAAACCCACGCAACAGATGGGGGAAGGGGGATTTGCTTAAGGCTCTTTGGGGGTTGTCACTTTCGTATTAAATCTACTAAATCCATAGATAAATATAAAATAAATCTTGACAACGCAGCTGGGTTTGTTTTAGATTTAATTACACACTGAGGGCTGACAATAGACTCAGCATATTTAAAGTATATAACTCAACTTTCGCACCAGCA
>DBMM01000063.1 GCA_002298925.1 Geobacter sp. UBA698
AAGGATGTGAACACGGCCCGGATTCCGGTGCTGATGCTGACGGCCAAGGGGGACGAGATCGACCGGGTGGTGGGTTTCGAGGTCGGCGCCGACGACTATATGGTCAAGCCGTTCTCCATCCGCGAGTTGACGCTGCGCATCAAGGCCATACTGCGGCGCTCCGAGACCGAGGCACCCGCTCCGTCCCTGATTTCCATCGGGAAGATTGTCATCGACAAACAGCGCCATCTCGTGACCAGCGCCGGGGCCGAGGTGGACCTGACCAGCACGGAGTTCAAGCTGCTGCTGTACCTGGCTGAACGGCTCGGCCGGGTGCTCAGTCGCGAACTGCTGTTGCAGGATGTCTGGAGCTACAACAATGTCGGCGACACGCGTACGGTTGACACACACATCACCCGCCTGCGCAGCAAGCTGGGAGCACCCGGTGACCTGATCAAGACGGTGCGCGGATTCGGCTACAAGATGGAGGAAAGCTGATCATGAAATTCCGTTCCAAGCTGATGCTCTCCTATCTGTTGCTGATCCTGCTGATTTCCGGCAGTTTTTACCTGTTTTACACCCGCAGTCTGCAGGCTTCCCTGGTGGATGAGAGCCGTGCAAACCTGATGAACCAGGCTGCACTGGTCAGCATGCTTGTGGAAAAGGAGGGACGTACGCTGACCCCCCAGCAACAGGCGGTCAAGATTGGCGCCGCGATCAAGGCACGGGTGACATTGATCACGCTGGATGGCACGGTTGTCGGCGATTCGGATGTCAATCAGGCCAAGCTGGGAGAACTGCAGAACCACCTCGACCGGCCGGAGATCCGGGAAGCCATGCAAACCGGCAAGGGGAGTGCGATCCGTTATTCCCAGACCTTACGGCGCGACATGCTGTACGTTGCGACCACCACGGTCTCCAAGGGTGCTCAGACCGGTTTCGTACGCCTGGCCCTGCCGCTGGACTACCTGGCCGATGTCAGGCTGTCGCTGCACGGTGTACTGGGGGCGATTGCCCTGTCGACCATACTGGCGGCACTGATCCTGAGCTACGTCTTTTCCAACGTAACATCCCGCCCGCTGCGGGAAATTGCCTCAGCTGCCGCCCGCATCGGCCGGGGCGAACCGGGGGTGATCGTCGCCGTCAGCAGCCACGATGAGGTGGCTGATCTGGCTGATGTACTCAATGACATGGCCCGGCGCATCGATAATCAGGTCAGGCGGCTCTCGATGGAAAAGCAGCGTCTGGACACGATCCTGGCCGGCATGGGCGAAGGGGTGATGGTCGCTTCCGGTGACGGCACCATCCTGCTGGTCAACCAGGCCTTCGGCCCGCTGTTCGGCATCCGGGGCGCTGTGGAAGGGAAGGGGCTGATCGAAATTTCACGCCATCCCGACCTGCTGGCAGCCTTCAACGAGCTGCGCTCCTCGGGCGGTGAACTGATCCGTGAGATAGTTATCCCGACCGGCGAAAAAACCCTGCTGACCCACTGGGTGCCCTTGCTGGTGGATGGCGATGACCAAGGGGTGGTAGCCGTGTTCCATGACATAACCGACATGAAGACGGTCGAGAACATGCGGCGCGACTTTGTGGCCAATGTCTCCCACGAGCTGCGCACGCCGGTTTCAGTCATCAAGGGGTATGCCGAAACGCTGCTGGACGGTCTGCTGGAGAGCGACCCCCAGCGTGCCAGGCGTTTCGTGGAGATCATCCTGAATCATTCCGAGCGCCTGGCAGCGCTGATCAACGACATCCTGACCCTGTCCCATCTGGAATCGAAAGAGGCTGTTCTGGATCTGTATCCACTGGATCTGGGCGGGACCATGGCCAAGGCCTGCCAGCTGCTGGAAGCCGGAGCCCTGCAAAAGCAGATCGTTCTCAGAAACGAGGTGCCGAGCGGCCTGCCCAGGGTCATGGCTGACCAGGGACGCCTGGAACAGGTTCTGATCAATCTCCTGGAAAATGCAGTCAAATACACGCCCGAAGGGGGTACTGTCAGGCTGTTTAGAGTGGATGAAGACCAGTTTGTACGGATTTCGGTCATGGACACCGGCATCGGCATCCCGCCGAAAGACCTTGGTCGCATCTTCGAGCGCTTTTACCGGGTTGACGAGGCCCGCAGCCGCGAGCAGGGCGGCACCGGCCTGGGGCTGGCCATCGTCAAGCACATCGTGCAGCTGCATGGCGGCGAGGTGTTCGTCAGCAGCGATCCGGGCAAAGGTTCGGTGTTCTCGTTTACGCTGCGCAAGGCTTGAATGAAAAAACGCCGCACCCGGTAACAGATGCGGCGTTTCGGTTCATGCCCGTGCGGTTGGTCAGTAGGCGTACTGCAGTCCCACCGGTAATTTTTCGAACCGCCCGGTGCGGACCCGCATGCCGGGTGGTGTGGGGGCTGGGGGAGAAAAAAACCCAGCTATCTAATTCGGCGGAGTCCTGCTCGGAGCCTCGCCAGACACTATTGAAGGTGTGTGATGACCGTGGCGCTCAACACCCGCGGAGCACTGGCACCCGCGTGCGCGGCATTCTTGGCCACCCAGTCTCTCGCCTTCTGAATGCTCTCGTCTATTCCGGCTTGATCCTGGCACACAGTCACCGAGAACCCGCCATCAGCACTAGAGGCCAGAGTATAGCTCACCAGGCCCTTGACTGTTCGAAGCAGTTTTTCGACATCGGCTTTGTTCTTCTCCAGCACGCCGAACAACTCTTTGGCTCCCTTTCCTGTATATTCCCTGATAACTACTTGCATGATGAGCTCCTCCTTTTCGTTCGTTTTATGTCTGTATCTCCTCTTAAGTGTTGGCTCGAGCAAGTATTCCCCATCGCTCCTTTCCACGCAGCGATGAGCACCGCGTTGGTCGCCGCCGCCGAAGGTAAAGGTAAAGGACGGCGCTTTTCGCCGTCCTACTAGACCTCGATGTTAGGTGGATCTCATGACCACTTCTTGCCGAGCTCGTCCAGCCCTGCCTTTTGCAAATCCTCCGGGCTCATCAGAATGCGGAATTTACAAGAGGCCTGGAAGTTGAGAAAGAAGGGCTCTGCATAGAAGGGCACATCTGATGGCGTTTTAACATCAACCACGAAGAGTCCGCCGCGTTTCCCATCTTGCTCCGTGAAATAGGCTGTCTCCGGTTTGATTGATTCGAGGATACGCCCGATGATCTCGCCCACCTTGCCGCTTCTGACGAGGGAGTTGAAAGGTTCAGGTGGGAATTCGACTGTAAGTAACATTTTCATGTCATGGCCTCCTTTTGTTGTTTGCCTACTTTATAGCTTGCAGGCACTCCTTTGGATCAATGACCCCCAAACTCTTGACAATTTTGAAATTACCGTTGTTCGCCTGGCCAATGTACATGTTCATGCGAACGTGATGCTGACCGGGCACCATTTCAGCTGGACCACCCGGCCCCTCGGCGATCTTTGCATGGTCCAGTGCCTTGATGACATCTTCCTGCTTCAGCGAGCCTGCCTCTTTCACGGCAGCCTCCCAGAGCATCAGACCCCGGTACATGCCAGTACTCGCACTGCCGGCAGTGAACTTGGCACTGCCTGGATAGAGTTTGTCGTACTGCTTGAGCAGTTCCTTGCTGAATGGATCGCTGACGGTCTGGTAGTAGTCGAGGCAACTGTACAGACCCTCCACGTGTGCGGCTGGCAAAAGCTTCAGGATGTTCTCCTCGAAGTACGTGCAGACGAGATGTCCACCCCGCTTCGTGAAGCCGGAGTTGTAAAGCTGCTCGAGGAATGGCGCAAGCCCAGGAGGAACGATCGTATTAAATACCACCTCGGCAGCGCTGGACGTGATCTTGTCAACAGTCTTGCTATAGTCAGTGTGATCGAGGGGAAAGTACTGCTCTCCAACTATCGCGCCATCGTTGGCCGTGACAACTTGATGAACCTTCTTGTTCATCACGTGTGGCCAGATATAGTCAGCTGACGGCAAGTAGAATTTCTTCGCCCCGGTTTGTTGCATCAGCCAGGGAATGAGCGGTTCAACCTGTTGCGCTGGCACCGGGCCGGTACAGAAGATGAGCGGGTTACATTCCTGTCCCTCGTATTGCTCCGGGTAAATGTAGAGCTTCTTGCCCTTCACTACGGCAGGACCCTTGATAGCCTGTCTCGTGGAGCTGTAAATGCCACCGAAAATCGCATCGACTTGATCTTGCTGGACGAGCTTGGTGGCTTTGGCTTCCGCGACGCTATCTGTAGTTGCACTGTCCTCAAGGCAGAGATCTATCTGCCGCCCCAACAAGCCACCCTTTGCATTGATGTCATTAATCACCATCCTGGCCACGTTTGCATTGGCGAGACCCAAGACCGAGAGTGCACCCGTGAGGTCCGTGATTACGCCCACCTTGATCGATGATTCTTTCATGGCGTTATCTCCTCTCAAAACTGTGGTGAATAGGCGCTGGCTTTTAAAGGGTGTTCTGGCCTGACATGCCACTCGGCTTTAGAACGCATGCTCACCCATAGCATAGATTTAGTGAAGCCCGCTCCCCATGCCTAACGCGTCCAGTGATTCCCGGGGCTGCTGATTTTGCAGCATCCGGAGTAACCCCTCGTCAGGCATCCGGCCGTCTCTCAGGCCGGTTTGATGTTCCAGTTCATGCGGAACACGTTCTGCGGATCCCCCACTTCGCCTTAACCTCGGTGAGCCGCTTGAGCCCCTTGCCGAGCGCCGCCTCGATGCGTTCGCGCCCCGCGTTCTCAGTCAGGAATTTGATGTGCGTGTCGTCGGTGGAGAACGATTTCATATCGTTCCACGCTGCCGCTCTTCATCTATCGTTCATCCGTCACTTTGCCGTGCCTGGTTCCTCACGCAGCTTTTTTGCGGCAAGCGTGGCCGGAACCTTCGGAAATACACTGAAGTGCACCTCTTGCCCTTTAGCGTCGAAATACTTGTAGCCTGTGGACGAGATCGGATGCTCTAGACCTTTAGTCGTCTTGCGAAACAGCACCCGCACTACGGCCGCGCTGCGGAAACCCGGATCGGCAAAGCCCGAGTGTCCCACTCCGGCACGCGTTTCAAGGATTTCCGTATCCCGGTCTTTAAGCTCTTCCGGCAGCTTCCACTGCTGTTTTTGCACCAGGGCTTGCATGCGGCGCGCCTCATTGATCATCTCCGGAGCAAGACGCGGCCAGTGCAGCCGCAGCCTGCCGATGGCTCCATCCGGGTTAAGGCCGACTACCAGTTCGGAGCCGAACACCGGCACGCCGTCAATGACGCGCTCATAGGTCGCGGTGCGGGCCACGTGCAGGCTGGCCTTGCGTGGATCAAAATCACGGGGAAGCTCCTGTTTGGGGGTCGCACCGGCAAATTCATCCTGAAACCCGGCAAACTCGCGGTTTTTCACATCCAGGCGTGATTTCCGCAGCACATCGTCGATACGGGGCAGCAATACCTCCCTGCTGATTTCTTTGGAAGCAAGCGGTTTGTTCGCGGTTCCATAGGCTGCGTTCTCAAATGCCAGACTGTGCAGATCGCTGCGATCGATATAACTGAACTCCTTTGTACCGGCGAAACGGAATGGGCCGGCCGC
The DNA here is from genome assembly GCA_002298925.1 of Geobacter sp. UBA698. Classification (GTDB taxonomy): domain Bacteria; phylum Desulfobacterota; class Desulfuromonadia; order Geobacterales; family Pseudopelobacteraceae; genus Pelotalea. Next base: position 5,520 of record DBMM01000063.1, read on the forward strand.
GCGCTCTTGCAGTTCGCCGGCGGGCTTGGTTGCCAGCTGCTTCTGCAGCATGTCGCTGATCTCGGCCCGATCCCGCGCAGTCAGCTCACGTGGTTTCGGCATGCTCACTTTCGGATTAACGGCGGTCTCCTGCGCCAGAGCTAGCGCCTCCGGCATGATCAGCATTGCGGCGACAAGTACCATTCCTGCACTTATAAGTATGCGTAGATTAGCTGTCATAGTGATCCCCTTTTCCTTTGCCTTATGAATCCTCACTCCGTTATTTGCAGACCCAGCGCCACGCGATCCAGGTGGGTGGCATGGCATCGGGTATGCGATTGGTGGGGGTCTCGAAATCACGCCGTGCAACGGCCTCCCCTTCGGTGCGTCCGGTCGCGGTAATCACGGCGCAGACCCCGGACTGCACGTCGATCAGTCCGGCCGCCATCCAGGCCGAACGATAACTGCTGGAGCCGATAAAAGGAGCCGGTCCGAGGTACATGCCGACCGTAGGCAGCTTCGAGGCCGAATCAAGGTTGTCGTGGGTCGCGTCTCCTGAATGGCCCATTGCCAGGTGCAGACCCGCGAACACATTCCACCATTGATTGGTCAGGGACACCAGGTCCATGGGGCAGCTGGCATTGATCATGAACGTGTTCAGATTTCCGTTTGCGCCGAACACTCCCGAACCGGGGAATTCACCCAGGCGCAGCGACGCCCCGATGTCGACGAAGTTGTTCGACGCACCAGGCTTGGCCGTCACGATGAAATCCGGGTCGGTCGCGGTGGGGGGATTCTGGCAACTGCCATGCCCGGAGAATACATTCAGATCCGCCGACGACCAGTCGATTTCAATGGAATCACCACCGCCCGGGAAGCTGTCCTCAATGTAATCCCGCGGCCATACCAGGGTGTTCTGCCAATAGAAACGCAGGCTATGGGTGCCGAACAGATTAAACCACGTCGAAAAACCATCGGTGGCATCACAGGTCAGAGACACATCGGCGCTCTTGGGGAAGCCGGCATCGCTGTATTTCTCGACGCAGCCCATGCTGTAATTGGTGGCATGGGCAAGGGAATGCGCTAAGAGCAGCAAAACCAGAGACATGGATAGCTTGTAAATTGGGTTGGCCATATGACCTCCTTGGTAAAGGGGACTTTTGGGGGGAAGCAGTTGAGCCGTTAACAAATGAACTATTCTGTCGCCTGCCTGCAACTACGTCCCACGCTTGGGTTGTTTTCCTTTTATTTTTCCGCCCGTTACCCCAGCAACTTCCACTGTTCTGGGGGCGGTCTCTGCGAAGCTTCAATGCCACGGTTGATCATTTATTCAATCACTCCATTCTCTTGAAATATGTCTGATGGAAAGCAAACCTCATTCCTCTCCTCACCAGTTCACCGGCCGCAGCTCAGGCCCGACGATGTGTCCACCTGCGTGGGCTGCGTCGTGAAGGAAGTGGCCGGCGTACCATATCACCACATCCTGGTTCTCGATGTATTCTCCGGTGAGGAACTTGTCCAGGTGCGCCATCGATTTTGACGGGTCGGTGGAGAATCCCTGGCCGTCGTCAAGTTCGTTGCCGTGGTAACGCAGGATCCAGGCGTCCCCCACACCATAGCTGTCGGAGTTGCCGTCGTTCGCCCCCGGTATCAGCTCGTACCCTTCACCGGTCGTGGTGTTGGTGACGCGCCACTTCCGCTTGCGGGATGGGTCGCGTAGCCGTCGGATCTCGTAACGTTTGCGGTGCCAGTTGTTGGGGGGGAAAAGGGGCGGATCGTTGAACTCCTCCACCAGATTATTGCCGGCAGTACGGATGTCGAAGTCGAAGCGCCAGTAGGCATGGTGATGGTGGGCGTTGCAGGTGCAGGGGTTGTTGACCGCGGCGAAACCGAAGCGGGGGCGGATGGTGCCGTTGGTGAGGAGGCGCCATTCGCTGATGTAGCGGTACCAGCCGGCCTGGAGCTCGCTCACCAGCACCACCTCCTGTCCCTGGACATAGATGGCGACGCCGCGGAAATTGCCCGCATCGGAGCCGGAGTCGAGGATGGTCTGGGCCGGGCTCGTGCAGAGCCGGAAGCCGGGGGCGAAATCGGTCCCCACCGCCTGGAAGCAGGTCTCGGAGTTCTGCCAGTCGCGGTAGGTGGGGCCGCAGCCGGCGCTGGCGCCGGCTTGCTCGTACAGGACATTAAGGATCGGCACGTGGGCCCGGTAGAGGACCTGTTTCCCCCGGTAGTAGACGTGGCGCAGCTCGATGCCGGAGCCGTTGGTGCCGCTGGAGGCAGAGGGCCGTACCACGGTGACGGTCCAGAGGGTCGTTCCTCCCTGGGTGACCTTGAGGTCGAGCCGGTCAGTGCCGCTGCTCGCCGGGCAGGTAGCGGATGCCGGCGGACCGCAGATGTTTCCCGTCGGATGCGCCACGTCTCCCACCTCGTGCAGCACCTCGTTGCGCACCATGTTCACGCCGATGATCCGGTGCCCGCCCTCGTTGGAGAAGAGTCCGATTGCCAGGGTCCGCTCAATGCGGCCATCGGGAAGTTCCTGCTCGATAAGCGGCGGCATGGGGCGATAGGCGGTCATCCCTTCACGGCGCAGCTCATGACCGATGAGCGGGTCATCGAGGGCGATGTTCAAGGCCGCATCGAACTCCTCATCGCTGGGCAGGGGCTGGAATGACGACTCGGAAACGACGGCCAGGTCCCGCTCGTCGAGACAGCCCTCGACGATGACGGTCCGGTTGTTGGTATAGTCGTAGATGGTGGCCCGGTAGCGCCCCGGAGAGCGCGGGACTGCGCTCTTCTGCTCCGGGTCCACCAGCTGCAGCGAAAGGAGCCGGTGACGCGTGTCCGCCAGGAATTCCTGTACCGTGGGATGCTCGAAAATTGCGCACTGGACTGACTGTAACAGCGCGGGATCGGGTCCCGTCGGTATGGCTTCTATTGTCAGTTCGTGTTCATCGTTGTTCATGGTCTTTTCTCCTGATGTCTGCTTTCATGCCTGAAGCGGATCTTTTCTGGTATATGTCGGCATATCGCCAAATGAACTGGTTCGGTGAACATCCCGGAGCCAACTGCCGGGATGTTCACCGCTTGCATCTACTGGTCCTGGGGCGGCAGGTCGTTGCAGATGCAGACCGCCCAGGGCGGAGTCCACTGGTCGTGGCAGGAGGAACTGTTGCTGCGGGTCTTGTCGCGGGCATAGAGCTGGAACGAATAACCGCAGCAGGTTCCCCGTTTAAGGGCAAAGCCGGCCGGAATCACGTAGGGGGGCGGCACGCTGGGGGCGCAGTTCGCATCAAAGATGCGCAGGTCGAGCAGCGTCAGGATGCCGTCGAACTTGGGCGGGATCGGCGGCGGAGGGGGGCAGCCTCCCATGGCCGGCACCGGATCGCACCTGAAGCCTGGATCGCCCACCCGCTGGGTTCCTTTGTACGGGTCGGGACCGTAGTTGATCAGGTCGGGGGTGATGGGGATCTGGACGGTCGGCCCTCCCTGACGGGTGATCTGCAGCAGGTAGAAGTCGAAGTTGTCGCTGGGTGGATTCAGGTCGGATTCGTCGATGTACTCGTCATAGGCGATCCCCAGCAGTCCCACCGGCCAGGGGACGTTGCAGGGAGCACCCGGCGGCACGAACTTGCTTTCTGGGCCCAGGTGGAGGTCGGTGCAGCCCGGCAAGCCGGCCAGCCCGGCGAATTCCACCGTGAGCGGCTTGTTGTCGAACCAGACCTGCTGGGTGTCGTAGTAGTCGTTGCCCAGTGTATCGGTCACGTGGAGCAGCAGGGTGTATTTGCCGCTCCGGCAGCGGTGGTGTGTGTCAGGACAGCCACCGGCCATGACGTTGGTCGGCAATCCAGGGTCGCTCGGCCAGCAGAACGGTCTCAGTTTCCAGAGGTCATGGATCGTGATGTTGCCGAACTGGATGTCGATGCTGTCCACCAGTTCCGTCGTCAGCGGCTTGCCGATGACCTGGTTCCACTGGGCGCGTTTGCCCAGCTCGATCTGCGGATCGGGGTCGGTGTAGCAGACCGGACCGGAAAGCAGCGTCGAGTAGTCGGCCGGGTTGAAGCCGATCTGGCCCGGGCCGGGCAGAAAGCCGATGCCGGCGCGCAGCTCGAAGCACTTGATCTTGCGGTTGTTGCACTCGCCCACATAGGCGCTGCCGCTGACGGTCACGCAGCACCCCAGTGATGCCACCTCCGTGGTGGCCGGGACGACGAGCGGTGAATCAGGGTTGAAGGGACCGAAGCCCGGGCCGGTCCTGACCGGCGCGTCGGCCACGTGGTCGATCCAGACAAGCACCTTGAAGAGGTTGAACTGGGTGCAGCAGCAGCTGCGGACCACGTTGGGAAGCGACGAGTAGACGCAGAGCCGGATCTCGTAGGAACCGGCCGGAAGCACCGTGGTATTGATCCAGCCCAGAACACCATTGACAACCGAGGCTGCTCCGGTCGGGGTGCCGCCGGGATAGAAGACTCCGCTGGTCTGCCAGCCGGTGTTGTCCGAACAGGAGTTGCCTTCAACCTTGCGCCATTCGAGGGTGTAGTGGTCGAAGAAGCCGCCGGTGGCGGTACCGAAGGGGGTCACAACCAGGCCACCCACATTCGGGTTGACTTCCTCGTCGGTGCAGCCGACCGGCTTGGTGATCTGGCAGGTCAGCGGCTGGAAGCAGCGGCGCAGGCAGACGAAGTAGGCGATCAGGCAGCGGACCAGGTCGAAGAGCGAACGGGCCCGACCCAGACACCAGCCGAAACGGAAGGCGCACAGGCACCAGCAGCGGCAGAACCAGAAGCGGGGATCCTGGCGCAGCTTCTCGAAGACCTCCTTACCCAGGAGGAGTTCGGCATTGACCGGGGTCAGGAACTTTTCGAACAGGGCTTCCGCCTCGTCGCCGCCGGCGTGACAGTCGAGCTTGCCGGACGTTACCTCGTCGGCCACGTCTCCGGCCTGCTCGGTGGCCTTGAGCTCATTTTCGAGATAGGGTTTGAAGACGCTGGCAAAGTTGGCCACGAGCAGGCGGAAGTCGGCCCGTTCCTGGGGAGTGGGAGGGCGGTCGTCCGGAGAGTCCTGGAAGATTCTGCGCAGGCAGAGCCAGTAACGGTACAGGTAGTAGACAGCGGCCCGGAAGGTGCGGGCTCGTGAGAGCAGCCAGCCGAAGCGGAGACAGCAGAGGATCTTCCGCAGGCACCAGTTCCATTGATCGACGGGACCGAGGATCTCCCGGGCCCGGGCATCGAGGATGCGCAGGGCAACCTTCTCGCTGGACAACGGAGCGAAGAGGCGGTCGGCCAGGAGCTGTTCGTCCTCGCAGGTGTGGGGGTGCTTCTCTGTTTCGCTGATGAGTTTTTCGGCCGATTTGCTGAGTTCCAGATCCTCCTGGGCGATGGGGCGCCAGGCGTCGAGCAGCTGTTGCAGTACGAACTGGAAGTCTTCCATGTTGACGTCATCGGGGAGTTCGGCCTTGATCGCCGCTTCAGCGGCCTGTTTCGGGTCTTTTGCCATCTCTGGTCTCCTTTCTTATTAACGTCCGTGGATATGTACTCTGTTAAGGGCTCTTTTCCCGCATCTTGCGGCGCGCCTCATCTCCCAGCCACTTTACAAGTGGAGCCAGGCCCGCCGGCATGGCCTCCTCGCTCACGGTTACGGTGTGCTGCCGGCCGCTTTCCTGTGCCTGGAGCTTGTACTGGAAACGGTCGGGTTGGGGGCGGGGTGAGACAATGCGGGCGGGCAGATTGAAGAGGTCAGCATCAGCGACCATCTGGCGAAGTTTTTGAGCCTCTTCCGGAGGGAGCGCGGCAGTGTCGACGGCGGTGGCAACCCGCAATCCGGCCATGCCGCCGGTCTGTTCGAACGATATCTTCAATGGTTCGGCCTCCATGGCGCCCCGATTCGGGTACAGGGCGCAGCCTGATAAAATGATGCAGTGAGTGAGCGTGATCACCACAGCGGAGAAAATGCGGCGGAGCACCCGCCAGGGATGCAGAAGGCCGCATCCTCTCCCTGTGCTGAATGTGCTCAAATTACCCCGACGCCTTTCCATGCGCTCTGCACCGCTTTCATCTCGTTGCTTCCGTCGCCGAAGAGTTCCTTGGCGACACTGATGGTGGCAGCGGCGGCCTGCTTGAAGGTGACTTTGCTGCGCAGCCGGTCCCGCAGGGTCACGTACCAGATCTTTCCGGCTTTCTCCCAGGCATTGCCGCCGATGGCGGTCGCTGCCAGGTAGAAGGCGTGATTGGGGATGCCGGAGTTGATGTGCACCCCGCCGTTGTCACTGGAGGTCTTTACATAATGCTTCATGTCGGCCGGCTGCGGGTCCTTGCCGAGGGTCGGGTCGTCGTAGGCGGTTCCCGGCGCCTTCATGGAGCGGAGCGCCTGGCCGTGTATCTTCGCGGTGAAGAGTCCTGCGCCGATCAGCCAGTCCGCCTTGTCCGCCGTCTGATTGAGGAAGCGCTGCTTGACCAGGGAGCCGAACACGTCGGACATCGATTCGTTCAGTGCCCCCGGCTGGCCGGAGTAGGCCAGGTTTGCCTCGTACTGGGTCACGCCGTGGGTCAGTTCGTGGCCGATGACGTCGATGCACTTGGTGAAACGGTCGAAGATTTCACCGTCACCATCGCCATAGACCATCTCGTTTCCGTCCCAGAAGGCGTTGTTGTAGTTTGAGTCGTAGTGGACGAAGGAGACGATGCTCATCCCCTTGTCGTCGATGGAGTTGCGCTGATAGATGTCGTTATAGAGGTCATAGGTGGCCCCGGCCCCGTCGTAGGCTTCGTTCACTGCCGGATCCGTGCTCGCCGGGTCCCCTTCCTTGCGCACTAGCGTTCCGGTGGGAGGATTCCCGCCCACATGCTTGTTGTCGTTGACTGTGCGGTATTTGTGGGCCACCGTCGCGGCAGTGGGGAACGCTGTCATGGCTTGGCGCTGTCCCCGGACGAACCCGGCGAATGTCAGGTTGTGCAGTGCCTGGTCTTTCTGGCTCTGGGTGCCGCGCTTGGCGATCTCTTCCAGCATGTGCGGCGGGATGATGGTCCTGATGGGTGA
>DBMM01000142.1:0-1548 GCA_002298925.1 Geobacter sp. UBA698
GAAAAACGACATAAAAACAGACAGGATGATATATGTCGCGAAGCGGATCATTGGTCGTCCAGGGTATTGTCATAGACAGGGTCTAAAAGACTGCCGTTTGGAAGCAGTAAATAATCAGGCCCAGGCTGTTTGAAAAAATTGCAGCGCGTCAATCGGTCGGCGGTCATCATAATACCCTTGATCGCCCCGTATTCCTTCACGGCCTGGCGGCCGAAAGCCGAACATGAAGGAGAGAAACCGCATCGTCCGGGATTTATCGGCGATATCCGGTTCCGGTAAAAGTCTATGGCTCCAATGAAAAAGATTCCGGGTACCGATACCACTACTTCATGTTTATCGGCATCGTGGTGGTGATTGGATGGAGGGGGGGCTTTCATGCCCCCCGACAAAGCATTGGCAGGTGTTGCTTGGCTATGGCAAATTGCGCATATAAAAGCAGAGACAAACACACACCGGAATCGGTAACGAATTCCAGAGAAATTCCGGCCGATGAAAAACGCCTTGGAGGATGTCTCTGGACGAATATCGTCCGAGTTGGTCCGGCATGTCCAGGTCGTTTGATTCGGCGGCTCGTAGTGCATTGAATTCCTATTTCGAGGATTTGTTAATAATGTCCTTTTTCATTTTATCGTACTGCTCTTTGGTGATTACACCGGAATCATAGGCTTTCTGAAGATCCAGCAACTGCTGCCCTGATGTAACGGTCGTTGTTGTTGTTGTCGGCTTAACCGTGGTACTGCCGCCGCCACAGCAACCACCCAGCAATGCGACCATCATGGCAAGGAATATTGCGCTCATTTTCATTGAGTTCATCTTGTGTGACCTCCGTAGGTGTTATTTGACTCATAACTCCGTTACAGAATTATTCAATGCTCATGTATTATTTATAATGCAAATTCGGATACATGCAACGTCATTTTTTGCCGGACAGGAGCACTAATGGTGAAATAGTTATGTGCGTTTATTAGGTTACTGTTCCCGTCATTATTGTAAAAAAGCCAGAAGTCTACCTGTTTTTTTGTTATAGTTTAACAATAGATAAAAAATATTTTACATTATGATTAGGCTAGTTGCCGTTTGTGATGCAACAGGAGTACTTACTATCGAAAAGGACTCAATAACCATGAAGATGAGAGTCTCGCTAACATTATCGCTTGTTTGTGTATGCATCCTATCCGCTTGCGCGGGCACTGCCCACACTTCACCCACCCAGGCCCCGCAGTCAAGTACATCCATCCGGCAGACTTTGCCCAATGCCACGTATCCTATCGAGTCAACCAGTACAGGGAAGGCTCAACTGAAACACGGCGTCTTTGAAGAGTCCGTTGCACCAGGCTCTGCTACCAAAACCAAGATTCGACTTGGAAAAGAACAGGCCTTCGGCGATGTGAACGCTGATGGGACAGAAGATGCAGTGGTAACATTAGTGGCCGACCCTGGTGGTAGCGGCACTTTCACCTACGTGGCGCTGGTGCTCAATGAAACGGGTACTGCCAAGCCACTGGCTGCTGTTCTGCTTGGAGACCGCATCATCGTGAAATCCATGGC
>DBMM01000142.1:1667-5850 GCA_002298925.1 Geobacter sp. UBA698
AAGACGAACCCGGAAAGCCTTCCTGTTTCCGGCTCATAGAGCGCGGAGATCGTGGCATAGGGTAGCGGCTTGATTGAGAACACGGGATGCGTGGAGACGATGGACGTAAAGGCAACGCACCCTTTGTACCACGAACGCGACAGCTTGCTTTCGTCGAAGCCGTATCTTAGGTTGTACCGGCTACAGAGTTCCCGAAGGCGAGGCTTGACCGCGCGGATATCTGCGGCGGCCGATTTCTTCAGGTCGTCCAACGCGCGGCGACAGCGAATCGGCACGACCTTGACCGGTTCGATGCGGAAGACCGGAATGTTCTTCCGGCTCTTTGTGTCGTTGGACAAATCGGGACGATTGACCAGCACCTTCGCGGTGAACCGGGCGAAGCCCGTCGCATCGAGACATTCCGGCAGCTTGTCACACTGAAAACTGAACGCCTGGTAAGTGGGGACGCGATCCGCTCCCGCCGTCGGTTCTTTGGAAAAGGCGACAGTGAGCCACGGCGGCTCTTCCAAATGGACCTCGTTGCCAGCAGCCTCGACCTGCCCGACAAAGCTGATTTCATCGCCAACCGTAGCGGTGGCGTCGGTCCGCTCATAGAGGTGCCAGCGATGCAGGCTGTCGGGCGTCTTGTCTTCGATAACGCTGATCGGGAGCGATTTCGCATCCACCGCTGCCGCAGGCTTTCCATCGCCCTGCTCCGCTGAAGACGAGATACCGGCGGCGAAAACGCCGTACGCAATGGCGAGTGCAACATAGATGTGCTTCTTCATGTCTTATTCCGTTGGGACCGGCTTGGTCTCCATGTCAGCCTTCCAGAACCGGTAGCGGACCTCGAAACCCTCCGGCGCATAGACCACAATCGGCAGGCGGCTGTTGTAGCGGACCAGGTGCGGTCCGCCGGCAACGGTGACGAACTTGTTGACCTTCGGTTGGTCCGGCGGGACCCCCATCATCGTGCTCGCCAATTCGCCTGCCTTGACGTTGTAGCGCGGATATCCCCATCCCTCGACCGTCTTCTCCTGGATTGAGCCTCCGAAGAAGTAGTGGTTCACTCCGTCGGTCTCGACGGTCTTGCCAACGATCAGTTCCACCTTCATAGCGCCCTCGTCATCCTGGTCCGGCAGATGCAGGACGTACCGCGTCATACCTTTTTCCGCCGCTGGATACGCTTTTTCCCATCCGCTCTCGCGGTCACCGGCAAACACTGTGGTTGCAAGCAGTACAATAATCCAGGTTACGCAAACCATTTTCATCTCTTCTCTCCTTTCTGGCTATTTCATTCTTTGCCGCGCTTCCATCAACACGTTGTCGGCGGCATCAATCCGGATCAGTCCACGGCGAGGATATTCCAGGTCAAGGATCACAAAGACCGTCATGGAAATGATCGCTGCGAAAGCACGCATCTCCTGCTGCGCTCCCCTCGGCAAGGTATCAATGCGCAGGTATGTTGTGAAAAATCCATGGCACCTCCCGTACCCTTTACTTGAGCGTAACGTTCCAGCCGCCTCCCATGGCCTTGTACAGGGCGATCAGATACTGATGCAATTCTCCTTCGGCCTGAGAAAAAGCCAGCTCGGCAGTGAACAGGCTCCGTTCCGCATCCAGCACCTCCAGGTAACTGGAGTAGCCGTTGTCGAAGCGAAGGCGGGCCAGAGAAGCATAGGAGCGGAGAGCTTCCACTTGCCGCTTCTGGGCCGCGAGTTGATCCCGCGCCCGGGCCTGCCTGACGAGGCCGTCCTCCACCTCCCGAAACGCATTCTGGATCGCCTGCCGGTAAAGAAGGAGCGCCTGTTGCTCCCTGGCCTCGGCAGCCCGGACCTGACCGGCTATGCTGCCCGCGGTGAAAATCGGTGCTGTCAGTGAGGCCTGGTAGTTGTAGAGGCGGCCCGGGCCGGAGAACAGGCTGGAGAGCTCGGTGCTCGACACCCCCAGGAGGCCGGTAAGGGATATGGAGGGGTAGTAGGCGGCCCGAGCCGCGCCAATCCTGGCGTTAGCGGCGATCAGGACCTGCTCGGCCTGCAGAATGTCGGGCCTGCGCTGCAGGACTTCAGATGGAATTCCTCTGGGAGGAAGGGGTACCGGCAGGTCGTCGATTTTTTTACCTCTCGATATGGGACCCGGATCAGCCCCCAGCAGGATCGACAGGGCATGTTCCTGGAGGGCGACGGCTGCCTCCAGTTGCGGAATGGTGGCCATGGCTTGTTCGTACTCGGAACGGCTTTGGTTCAGTTCCAGTTCGGTAATAACACCTCCGTCAAACCTGATACGGAACAGGTCAAGTGCCGCCTTCCGGCTTTTAGCCGTGTTGTGGGCGATCTCCAGTTGTTTGTCCAGGTCGAGAAGCCAGATATAAGATGACGCCACGGAACTGACCAGAGAGAGCAGCACCGAACGGCGTCCCTCTTCCGATGCCAGCAGTTCGGCCCGCGCCGCTTCAGAATTGCGGCGTATCTTCCCCCACAGATCCAACTCCCAACTGGCGTTAACCGCCAGTTGGGTGGGACTGCTCACTTGGCCCAGGTACTGCTGCCGTGAGATGCTCCCCCCAGCACCCACCTGCGGGTAGAATTCCGACTTGACGACGCCGTACTGTCCAGCAAACTCGTCAATCCGGGCAGCAGCCAGCATCAGATCCTTGTTCTCCCTGAGTGCCGTTTCAATGAGGCGGTTGAGCACCGGATCGCCGTATGCCTGCCACCACGCCGTATTGGCTACGTCTGCCGACTCCTTCTCCATGATACGCCACGTCTGTGGAGGCTTTACGACGGGCCTCATATAGTCCGGGCCGACGGTGCAGGAGGCAACTAATGCAAATAGCGGAAGCAGCACGATGGTACTACGCATGGCTGTCCTCCTCATCTCCGTTCCGTGAATACTCCGGGGCATTATCCGCATGCTCCAGGGGAGCTCCTCCGGGAGGAGCACAATGCTCCTTGCGGGAGAACCGCTCGACTATGTAGTAGGTGACCGGGATCATGAAAATGGCCAGGAAGGAAGCGGCCAACATGCCGCCGATCACGGCAGTTCCCATCACCCGGCGGGAGACCGCCCCGGCGCCGCTGGCCACGGCGAGGGGGACGCACCCCAGAATGAAGGCAAGGGAGGTCATGAGAATCGGCCGCAAACGGAGTTTAGCTCCCTCCAGGGTGGCTTCGATCAAGGGTCGTCCCTTTTCGTACTCGATCTTGGCGAACTCTACGATGAGAATGGCATTTTTCGCCGCCAAGCCGATGAGCATCACGAGACCGATTTGGGCATAGATATTGTTCTCGAACTGCCGCGACAAGAGCCCGGCAAAGGCGCCGGCAACGGCTATCGGCGTTCCCAGGAGGACGCTGAACGGCAAAGACCAGCTCTCGTACTGGGCCGCCAGAATCAGAAATACGCAGAAGAGGGAGAAAGCGAAGATGGCGGCGGGGGATACACCCTGCTGAGCCTTTTTCTCCTGAAAGGACATGCCGGAGTAGTCGTACCCCATCTCCCGCGGCATATTTTTGGCAAAAACCTCCTCCAGACCCTTCATAGCCTGGGCCGAGCTGTATCCAGGCGCAGCCGAAGCGTTGATCTGGGCCGCACGGTACTGGTTATAGCGCATGGTGAACTCGGGACCGGCCACGCTCCTGATTGAAGTAAGGGCCGAAAGAGGGACCATAGAGCCCTGCTTGTTCCTCACATGGAACTGCCCCACCTTGTTCACGTTGTCCCTGAACTCCCCCTCCGCCTGGACATAGATCTGCCACTGCCGGCCGAACAGGGTGAAGTAGTTCACGAAGCCGCTCCCCATGAAACACTGCAGTGTCCTGTAGACGTCGGCGGGGCTAACCCCCTGCTTAAGCACCTTGTCCCGATCCACATCAATGAACATCTGGGGCACCGTGGGACGGAAGGTGGTGGTTACCGATGCCAGCTCGGGCCGTTTCCTGGCTGCCTCTATAAACTTCTCCACGTTGCGGTTGAGGAAGTCCATGTCCTTGCCAGCCCGGTCTTCAAGCATGAAAGTCACCCCTCCCGAGGTCCCGATGCCGGGAATGGCAGCAGGCGGAAAAGCAAAACCGATGCAGCCCGGCAGGCTCTCGAGGTCGCGGGTAACCCTGGCCATGATCGCCTGGTATTTCTCCTCCGGTTTCTTCCGCTTGGCCCACTCCTCCAGCGTGACGAAAAAGAAGGCGCTGTAGGTGTTCGCTAC
>DBMM01000142.1:5865-8771 GCA_002298925.1 Geobacter sp. UBA698
TGCTCGGCTTTCCGGCAAATCTCGTCTGTGCGCTGCAGGGAAGAGGCATCAGGAAGCTGCACCCCGGCAAAAAGGTACCCCTGATCCTCCTCGGGAAGGAAACCGGAAGGGATCGCTTTTCCCATGACGCCGGTCAACAAGGTCGCCAGGAGGAGCAGCAGCATACTGGTCTTGCTCTTTCGGATGGCCGCACCACAGACGAAGACATAGCCTTCAGTCGCCCGGGCAAAGACCCGGTTGAACCAGTCGTAGAAGCGCTGCAGCGGCCCAGTGCCCTTGACCTTTGGTTTGAGCAGCATGGCACAGAGCGCGGGACTCAACGTCAGGGCGTTGAAGGCGGAGAGGATTACCGAAATGGCTATGGTGACGGCGAACTGCTGATAGAGCCGACCGGTAATCCCCGGTATGAAGGCGGTGGGTACAAACACAGCCGCCAGAATAATGGCGATGGCGATTACCGGTCCGGTCACCTCTTGCATGGCCCTGATGGTGGCCTCCCTGGGAGAAAGCCCGTGCTCAATGTGATGTTCCACCGCCTCCACAACCACAATAGCGTCGTCCACCACCAGGCCGATGGCCAGAACCATGCCGAAGAGCGACAGAGTATTGATGGTGAAGCCAAACAGGGGAAAGAAGGCGAAAGTGCCTACCAGGGAAACCGGCACCGCCAGCAGGGGAATCAGAGTCGCCCGCCACCCCTGAAGAAAGACGAATACCACGATGATGACAAGCACCAGAGCCTCGAACAGGGTGGAGGCGATCTCCTTCATCCCCTCGGAAACCGCCAGGGTGGTGTCCAGGGCCACCGAGTAGTCGAGATCGGGTGGAAAGCTCTTCTTCAGTTCCTTCATCAGTTTTTTGGCTCCTTCAGCCGCCTCCAAAGCGTTGGAACCGGGCATCTGGAAAACAGCGATCGCTGCGGCAGATTTGCCGTTGATCCGCGAATTGAGGTTGTAGGTCTGGGCGCCCAGTTCCACTCGAGCCACGTCCCTGATACGCACCAGCGAGCCGTCGTCGTTGGCCCGGAGCACGATGTCGCCGAATTCCTTCTCGCTCTGCAGTCGGCCCTTGGCCCGCACCGCATACGTGAACTCCTGCCCTTTGGGAGCCGGCTCGCTGCCAACCTGACCGGCGGGATTCACTGTGTTCTGGACGTTGACAGCCTCTATGATCTCCGGGATGGTGATGTTCAGCTTGGCTAACTGGTCCGGGCGCACCCAGATCCGCAGCGCGTATTGGCCGGCGCCGTAGATGGTCACGCTGGCAATCCCCTTGACCCGGGTCATTTGGGAATTGATATTGATAAATGCGTAGTTGGACAGGAAAATATCGTCGTAGGACCCCTTTGGCGAATAGAGGGTGAACACCATCAGCGGAGTAGAGGTGGATTTCTGAACCGTCACTCCGTAACTGCGCACGTCACCGGGAAGCTGGGACTCGGCTTGGGACTCCCGCATCTGAGCCAGGATCTGGTCGGTGTTGGCGTCGGTCTTGAGATCGAAGTAGACGAAGAGGTTGGAGGCGCCGTTGTTGGCGTTGATCGAGTACATGTAATCCATGTTGTCCACGCCGGACATCTGCTGCTCAATGGGTGTTGCCACTGCCTCCTCAAGCGTCTGAGCGTCAGCACCGGTATAGAAGGAGCTGATCTGGACCGCTGGCGGCACGATGTCCGGGAACTGGGCTACCGGCAGGCGGGCCATGACTACGAGGCCGATAGTGAGTGTCAGAATGGAGATAACGATGGCGACAATGGGCCGGTCGATGAAGAACCTGGACATAGCGGCTTACCTCTTACCTGCTTTGACCGGCCTGGGAGCCTCATTGGTCTCATCCCTCGCAAACGGCCGGGGAGCGAGCGGTGCGCCCGGAAGAGCCTTCTGTACCCCTTCTACCACGACTTTCTCACCAGCCTTCACCCCCTCCTCGATGATCCAGTCCGGGCCGAACCGTTCCCCCACCTTTACCGGCCTCACATCGGCCTTGTTGTCGGGGGTGACCACCGCCACGAGGTATTTCCCCTGCATCTCAGTGACGGCACGCTGGGGGATCAGAAGCGCCCCCTTTTTGACGGCCAGTTGCGCCCTGAGTCTGCCAAACTGTCCGGGACGGAGCAAATGGCCGGGGTTTGAAAAGAGCGCCCCCACCTTGAGGGTTCCGGTGGTTGAATCGACCTGACGGTCGGCAAGGACAAATTTCCCCTTGTGGGGATAGAGAGAACCATCGGCCAGGACCAGTTGCAGGACGACCTTCTCGATCGGGACTCCCGATTCCTTCTGCGCCTTGAGGAGCTCCTGTTCGCTGACATTGATGTAGGCCCGCATGGGGTTGACCGTCGAAACCGAGGTCAACTCGGTCGGCATGGAAGGACTGACCAAGTTGCCCAGTTGAGCCTTGGCAATGCCGGCGATACCCTCGACCGGGGAGGTTATCCTGGTGAAATTCAGCTCCAGGCGAGCCTTCTTGGCGTTTGCGGCTGCGGCTACGATCGCCGCTTTTGCCGACTCAACTGCCGCTCCGGCTGACGCCTCCCTGCCGATGGCGTCATCAAGATCCTTTTTCGAAACCGCGTGCTGGGCGACCAGGGGACGAACCCGGTCCAGGTCGGCTTTGGCGGCGATGTGAATGGCCTGTTGGCTCGCCAAGTACCCCCTTGCCTGCTCCAGAGACGCGTCGGCCTGGTCAAGAGCGGCCTGAAAAGTGCGCGGGTCGATCTCGAACAACGCCTGTCCCTTTCTGACCAGTTCACCCTCGCGGTACAACTGCTTCACCAAATAGCCGGTTACCTGGGGCCTGATTACCGCATTTACCGAACCGTCCAGGACGCTGACCCATTCGTAGGTGATCGGCACATCCCGCTGTTGAACCGTAACGTACTCCACCACCGGCGGCGCCTCGGCGGCCTG
>DBMM01000002.1:0-1980 GCA_002298925.1 Geobacter sp. UBA698
TCATCACTCATGATCAGATTGCCGATACCCAACACCAGAGCAGGCATGTGTCGTCATCCTTTCTAAATATGCAGTTTATAAATCAAAGTTTACCGCAAATGAGGCTGTCAGATCACTGAAAATATTCAACGGCTGTGACCCATGTCACATCACAGCAAACACAATATTGATAAATTTGATCATAAATAAGACCAAGGCCTAAAAACAAAATAGTCGACAAAATGTAATATATTTAATTTTCGACGAATCTTGGAGAAAAACCTAGACATTTTTTTATTACAATCAGTGGTAAACGACAATACTAAACCATCCGCGAGGATGGGACGGAAAGCCTACAGGGTCTCACCGAGACAGCCGGGCCGCCGAAATATCACACCCGATATTCGGCGGCCCGGTTTTTTTGTATGCAGATACTTACACAGGGAAAAGGCATCGATATTACTGAGTAAACGACGAAAGGAGTCAATGCATGGAACATGAAGAGAGATTTGACACGAAGCTTGAAGAAGGCATCAGTTCGCTGGTGGAAAAGAAGGGGGTAACTCGTCGCGATTTCATGAAGTTCTGCGGGCTGATCGCGGCAACTCTCGGCCTGGAAGCCACCATGCTCCCCAAAGTGGCCGAGGCGCTGGTCAGCGGACCGAGACCACCGTTCATCTGGCTGCAATTCGCCGAATGCACCGGCTGTACTGAGGCGTTCCTGCGCTCCTCCAGTCCCTTCATCGACGACCTGCTGTTGAACAAGATCTCGCTGGAATACCACGAGACGGTTATGGCACCGGCCGGAGATGCGGCACTAAAGAGCCTGAATGATGCGGTATCCAAGTATGCCGGCCAGTTTATCTGCGTCGTGGAAGGTTCAATCCCCCTGGCCAATAACGGCACCTATGGCATGAACGGCGGTCAGACCATGCTCCAAATGGCCCAACAGGTCTGCCCTCAGGCAAAGGTCATGATCAGCCTCGGCACCTGCGCCTGTTTTGGCGGATTACCGGCCGCAGCGGGCGGAGTTACCGGCGCGGAATGTGTGCATGGTTCATTGGGTGGCCTGCGTACCATCAAGCTGCCGGGCTGCCCGCCAAACCCGGTCAATTTCGCCGCTCTCCTGGTCAACTACACGCTCTTCGGCGACTACCCGGCGCTCGATTCCCTGGGCCGGCCCACCTTCGCCTACGGAAAAACGGTCCACAGCCAATGCCAGCGCAACGGCACGCAATGGTGCCTGAGGGGATTCGGCTGCCGTGGTCCTTCTACGTACCACAACTGCCCCACCGTCAAATTCAATGACGCTTCGAGCTGGTGCGTCCAGGCGGACAGCCCCTGTTCAGGCTGCAGCCAGCCCGGTTTCTGGGACAACGGTTCGTTCTTCAACTACAGCGGCACCTACGGCGGCGGTACGAGCACGACCAGCGATTAATCCGTTTAAAGTCATCGCAAACCATTCTTTGGGAAAGGAAATCACTATATGTCTAGAATCGTAATCGATCCGGTAACTCGTATCGAAGGCCACCTCCATGTCGAAACCGAGGTACTGAACGGCAAAGTCAGCTCCGCGTGGAGCAGCAGCCCGCTCTTTCGCGGCATTGAACCGATCCTGGTCAACCGCGACCCCCGTGATGCCTGGATGATCACCCAGCGTCTCTGCGGCGTCTGCACCTACGTCCATGGCGTCACGTCGATCCGTAGCGTGGAAAACTCCCTGAACATCACCATCCCCACGAACGCCCGCGTCATCCGTAATCTCCTCATGGGCGCGCAGTTCATCCATGACCATATCGTCAACTTCTACCAGCTTCATCTGCTCGACTGGGTCGATGTTGTCAGCGCCCTATCCGCCGATCCGGTCAAGGCGGTAACGGTGGACAAACAGATAAACTCCTCCCGCAACCGGACCTCCAGTTATTTCAGCGATGTCATTCAAAAGCTGGGAGCATTTGCCAAAAGCGGACAGCTTGGCCCCTTTAACAACGGCTACTGGGG
>DBMM01000002.1:1992-3397 GCA_002298925.1 Geobacter sp. UBA698
CAGATTCAGGTGGCGCACATGCACGCCATCTATGGCGGCAAGAATCCGCATCCCCAGACCATGATCGTCGGCGGCGTCACCCTCAATAAAGACCTGACATCCGCCCGCATCACCGAATTCCAGAACCACGTCACTGCAGCGCAGACATTCGTGAACAACTACTATCTGCCTGACTCGACCTATCTGCTGAGCCGCTACAAGGATTACGCCACCATCGGCGCCTCGGAAAACCTCTTGGCATTCGGCGAGTTTCCGCAGAGCTCCTCGGAGCCCTCCAGTCTCTTCATGCCGCGCGGCATCATCCTCAACCAGGCAACGAAAAGTATTCAGCCGGTAGATGTCAACAACGTGACCGAGCATGTTACCCATAGCTGGTACTCCGGCAGCAACCTGAACCCGGCTCGGGGCAAGACCGTGCCTAACTACACCGCCTTCGATACTTCAAACCAATATAGCTGGATCAAGGCACCCCGTTACCAAGGTCAACCGATGGAAGTCGGTCCGCTTGCCAGGGTTATGGTGGGCTACGGCAAAGGGCAATCGGCAATCGTGGCAGCGGTCAATACCTTCTTGCAAAAGACCGGTCTTAATTTACCAGCCATGTATTCCACGCTCGGAAGAACCGCTGCCAGGGCCATTGAGACCAAGGTCATCGCCGATGCCATGGTTTCCTGGGCAAGTCAGGTACGAGCAAGCAGCCAGAGCACCAGCGCCATGCCGAACCGCAAGGCATTCACCATGCTCAGTTCCGGCAGCGGCATCGGACTCAACGAAGCGCCCCGCGGCGCCCTGGGGCATTGGGTCAACTTCTCCAATTCCAAGGTGACCAATTACCAGATGGTAGTTCCCTCAACCTGGAACTTCGGCCCCCGTGACGCCAGCAACGTCCCCGGTCCGGTTGAGCAAGCCCTGGTGGATGTCCCGGTTGCCGATGAAGCCAGGCCGGTGGAGATCCTGCGCGTGATCCACTCTTTCAACCCCTGCATTGCCTGCGCGGTTCATGTCCATGATCCCAAAACCAAGGCGACATACAAAACCAGGGTTTTATAAAGCAAACGATCACACAGAAAGGAAACGATATGAATTCAAGGAAGAAGATAGCGAAAATCTTATGGTTTTTGCCTGCATTGCTGCTGGTTCCGGTACTGTTCGCCTCGGCGGCATTGACCGGGCAGCAGATCTACGATCAGCAGTGTTCCGGCTGCCACAGCCTCGGCACATACGACACTTCCGGCTCACCCAACCTGTTGGGAGATGGATCTCTGGTTGCTGGTAAGTTTGCCTCCTCGCACAAGGGCATAACCCTGACCTCCACTGATATCACCAACGTGGCGGCATTTATAAACAACCCGACACCCGCCGCGACTCCCCTGGCAATTTCGACGGCTACCCTGGCCGGGGGAAC
>DBMM01000002.1:3409-5112 GCA_002298925.1 Geobacter sp. UBA698
TGGTCACGTTCCAGTGGCACCCTTCCTACTGGCCTGACGCTTGCTTCGAACGGAACAATCTCCGGCACACCGACCGCGGCCGGAACCTACAGCTTCACGGTAACGGTGACCGATTCCGCTGCAACCAAGGCATCAGTAAGCAAGGCTCTTTCCCTCACCGTTACCGCCACAAGCGGGCCTTTGACCATCTCTACATCCAGCCTTGTCAATGCCACGCTTGGCACGGCTTATAGCCAGGCGCTGTCAGCAAGCGGTGGCAAAGCCCCCTATACATGGTCACGCTCCGCCGGTACTCTTCCGACAGGTCTGACCCTCAGTTCAGCCGGGGTGATTTCCGGCACACCGGCCGCGAACGGCACGTTCAGCTTCACGGTCAAAGTAACCGACTCGGCAACAACAGCTGCCACGACAACCAAGTCCCTTTCCATCACCGTGTCGAGCGTACCGCTCTCCATCACTACCGCGAGCCTGCCCGGCGGCAGCCTGGGGACTGCCTACAGTCAGACATTGTCCGCAACCGGCGGAGTATCTCCCTATAGCTGGAGCTACAACGGCACCCTTCCCGCCGGGATACTGATCTCTTCGGCCGGCTCCGTTACCGGTACCCCTACCGCCGCCGGCACCTACAGCTTCACCGTCCTGGTGGCCGATTCGAAGTCGACCACCGCAACCAAGGCGCTTTCCCTTGTCATTACCGCTCCCATGACATCGGCCAGCAAAACCCTGTTCAACAACAACTGTCTGGCCTGCCATTCCGCGTACGGCCTGCAGAACACTACCGCATCACAGATCCAGGCCGCCATCACCGGCAACGTGGGCGGCATGGGCACCACGCAGTTAAAAGCGCTCTCCAGCACAGATGTGGCCAACATCTCCGCGGCCCTGACGCCTCCGGCAGCGCCAGCGTGGAACTGCGCGACCTGCCACGGATCAACGACACCCGGCTCAGGTTCAGGTTCGGGCACAACGTCAACCGATGGCGCAACTCTGTACGCCACCTATTGCGCAAGCTGTCATGGCTCACTGACAACATCGAATAAGCTGGGAACAACCGCCGCGCTCATCCAGACCGGTATCACCAGCAACATCGGCGGCATGGGAACTCCGGCCCTGCAGGCCCTGACCTCCACGCAGATCCAGGCTATCGCAACCGCCTTGTCTTCAGGCTCAGGCTCAAGTTCGAGCTCCGGCACAGCGACCTGCGGAAGCTGCCACGGCATTCCGCCATCAACCGGCCACCATTCGACACACAACAGCTACTCCTGCGCCACCTGTCATGGCACCGGCTACAGCAAAACTACCGTAAATACGGCCACGCACAACAACGGTGTAGTAAATATCGCAACTACCATCGGCTGGAATGCGACTGCGAACACCTGCTCGAACTCCTGCCACGGAACGAAAACCTGGTAGCAGAGAGCAAAGCGCGCCGCCACTGAGACAGTCGAAAAAATAGGGCATCCAGGTTTGGATGCCCTATTTTTGTAAGTACTCGCAATTCAGCATCAATCCATTGAAAAGCAGACCAAATCGGACAATTTCGATTTATTGCCGGTTGCAAAATCAACCTATCTGTTCCAGAATTCCGATAGCATGGCTTGCAAGGAGATCAAGATGTTTGAATCCGCGGAACTGGGACACAAGATCAACAAGGATGTTTGGGAAAGGGAAGTGCCGCACCTGCGTGAAGAGTTACTGGACGC
>DBMM01000020.1:0-18363 GCA_002298925.1 Geobacter sp. UBA698
ATGGCGGCCATCATGATGCCGGTTTCGTCCTTGGATCTGGATTCAACGCTGATGGTCAGATCGCCTTGGGCCAGGGCGTTGGCCACGCCGACCGCCTCGTTGATCGGGCGGGTGATGGTGCGGGTGATAAACAGACCCAAACCGATTGCCAAAAGGGCGCCCACGACTGCGAGAACAGTCATGAGGCGGCCTGCTGCTTTGGCAACTTTGCCGTTGTCTTCATCGGTCAGTTTCGCCTGTTTGAGCTTGGCATCCATAAGTTTGTCAATGGTTTCCTGATATTTTAGCGCTGTGGACTTCCCGGCTTTAAGCACTGCCGTTGCCTCGGCATCCTTGTCAGCTTCGGCCAGCGGTATCACTCGTGCAATAAGCTGTCCATAGGCCTCTCTGTTCGCCTTAAAATCCTCGAACAGTTTACGCCCTTCGTCGGTCAGGATCGTTTTTTCAAAGGCCGCCTGCTTTTCGCCGATTTGTTCGCGCAGCTTCTTGATCGTTTCTAAAATCTGAGCCTTTTCCTGTTTATCGTTCGTTTCCACAAGATCGCGCATGTTGATGCGGATTCGCTGAAAACTTATCGAAATATCGGCCATCTCCCCCATGGGGACCGTGATCTTTTCGTAGAGCTTGCCACCGTTATCATCGAGGACATTTATCTCTTTGATTCCAACAAGACCAATGGTTACCGCTATCAGAGCAACTATGATGAATCCGGAAATCAGCTTTGTGCCTATCTTGAGATTATTGAACCACTGCATGGCGTTTCCTCCTCGAATGTAGGTTTTATTTGTTGTTAAAGAATCAATCAGGATGCAGGCGCAACCACCGACACCAGCTCCTCACAGGAAAAAACCTTGTCGATGTCGAGAATCATGACGAAACGGCCATCGACCTTGCCCATGCCTTTGATGAAATTCGTGTTCATTCGTGAGCCGATATGCGGGGCAGGCTCGATCTGCTGCGGCTCCATCTCGATCACCTCCTGCACGCTGTCGGCCAGGGCGCCCAGCACGATGGTTTCCTCATCCATGTTGACCTCAACCACGATGATGCAGGTGTTGACGGTCTTGACCGTCTCGCTCATGCCGAACTTCAAGCGCAGGTCGATCACCGGCACCACGCTGCCGCGCAGGTTGATGACCCCCCGCATGAAATCCGGCGTGCGNNGGCACCTTGGTGATGTTGCTCTCCTCCAGGATCTCGCGCACCTTGGCCACATCCAGGGCAAAGACCTCTTCGTCCAGCTTGTAGGTCAGGTACTGGGTCGTCTCAATCGTCGTCTCCATACTCATATGCCCTCCGGATTCACGATGTCACATGTAATTGTCTAGTAATCAGTACTATCCAAGGAATATGCCATCAATAGAAGGCTTCACCCCTGGATCAGCCAACCCTACAAAAACATTGCGTAATTTAAATTATATTTTTCGAATAACGTGATTTTAACAAATGAGACAACAAAGGCAGGATGGTAATGAAGTGTGACATGACACACATTTGATCGTGTCATGTCACACTGGTGTGGCGGAGGAGTGTGACAGATCAGTCTGACAGGTGCCGATACACGGTGCGGCGGCTGATGCCGAGCAGGCGTGCGGCCTGGCTCTTGTTGCCATCGGCCATAGCCAGCGCCTCTTCCAGGGTGAGATTCCGGTCGGAGCGGGAAGGCTTGGTGGCGGCTTCATCCGGTCCCCCCTCTTTTCCGGCCAGCAGATCCCGGGGCAGATCGGCCAGGGAGATGACGTCGGAGCGGCACAGGATGCAGGCGTGTTCGATGGCATGTTCCAGTTCGCGCACGTTGCCCGGCCATTCATAGCGCATGAAGAGCGCCATGACTTCATCGGAAAAATCACGGATGTAGCGGCCGAAGTGGATGTTGAATTTCTTGAGGAAGTGGGCGGCCAGCAGGGGGATGTCATCGCTGCGGTCCCTGAGCGGCGGCAGTTCCAGGCGGACGACATTCAGCCTGAAGTAGAGATCCTGGCGGAAGGTTCCCTGGCGAACCTTTTCGGCCAGGTCCTGGTTGGTGGCAGCGATGACGCGCACATCCACCTTGATGGGGGTCGTATCGCCGACCCGTTCGAACTCCCGCTCCTGCAGCACGCGCAGAAGGCGCATCTGCATGGCCGGCGAGATGTCGCCGATCTCGTCCAGAAAGAGGGTGCCGCCGTCGGCGATTTCGAAACGGCCGGCCTTGCTGGCGATGGCGCCGGTGAAGGCGCCGCGCACATGGCCGAAGAGCTCGCTCTCCAGCAGGGTTTCCGAGAGGGCCGAGCAGTTGACCTTGACCATCGGCCCGTTTTTGCGGTGCCCGCAGGCATGCAGTGCGGCCGCCACCAGTTCCTTGCCGGTACCGCTTTCGCCGTTGACCAGCACCGTTGTCTGGACATCGGCCAGGGCCTCGATCAGGGCATAGAATTTCTGCATGGCGGGGTTGCGGCCGATCATGCCGTGGAACTGGTCGCGCTGACGCAAAACCTTTTCCAGCGTGTCCAGACGGGTTTCATCCCGGATGACACCCACCGCCCCCTTGACGGTGCCGTCCGCCTCGGTCACCGCTGAAGCCGTGAAGCTGACCACCCGGCTGGTGCCGTCGGAGCGGCTGCATTCGAAGCGCTTCAGCTGTTGGGGGCTGCCGCTTTTGATGGTCTCGATCAGCGCCTTGCGGCAGGTGCCGCCGCAGCCGAGATCGATGGCCGTGACCGGAACGCCGATCATTTCTGCGCTGTATCCGCAGCTGGCGGCTGCCGCGGCATTGTACTGCAGCAGCAGCTGGCTGCTGTCAGTCAGGATGATGGCATCGGAGACACTGCTGAAGATGGCGTTCAGGTTGGCCAGGTTGCGTTCCCGCTCATCGGCCAGCTGCTTGATTTTCAGGGCATGCCGGGCAATCAGCACCAGGGTCTCGCGTCGGACCGGTTTGGTGATGTAGTCGAAGGCGCCCAGCCGCACCGCCATGGCGGCCGAATCCACATCCGGACAGCCGGTGACCATGACCACCAGCACGTCCGGGTCGGTCTGCCTGATGTCCCTGAGCAGGTCGATACCGTTTTCCGGCCCCAGCATGTTGTCCACAAAGACCAGATCGTAGTTGCGCCGGCGGATCATGTCGAGCGCCTCGGAGGAGTTGCCGGCCGTGTCGATCTGGTAGCCTTCTTCCTTGAGGAGCCGGGCCAGCACGAATCTGACACTTTCCTCATCATCGATGATCAGGATCCGTTTCAGTGCATTGAATGTTTTATCGAGCATCGCAGCTATCCTGTCGAGAGCATCAGTCCCCTGAGAATTCCCAGGTTGACAGCGTCCATCTCGTCGTTGTCCCCCTTGGGGGTTTCCAGTACTTTGGGCACCGTTGCAAAGCGGGGATCGTTGAGGATGAAGCGGAACGGGTTGAGTCCCAGGGCACCCTGGCCGATGTGGTCATGGCGGTCGACGCGGGAGCCGAGCCCTTTCTTCGAATCGTTGAAATGGAAGCATTCCAGCCGGCCGATGCCGATGATCCGGTCGAACTGCTCCATGGTGTCGCGATAGCCCGCTTCCGTGGCGGTGTCGTAGCCGGCGGCAAAGGTGTGGCAGGTGTCGAAGCAGACGCCGAAGCGGTCCGGGAAGCGTGAGCCGCTGATGATGGCCTGCAACTCCTCGAAGGTACGCCCCAGGTTGCTCCCCTGGCCGGCGGTGGTTTCCAGCAGCACCTTGCCCTCGAACTGCGGCACCTGGCTGAACAGCTGGTCAAAGGCCGCGATCACCCGCTCCAGACCGACCTCGGGCGGGTCGCTCAGGTGCGAGCCGGGGTGCATGACGACCTTACGGATGCCGAGCCGGGCGCAGGTTTCCAGTTCGTCCCGGAAGGCGGCCAGGCTCTTGTCGCGGGTTTCGCCCGGCGGGGCCGCCAGGTTGATCAGATAGATGTCATGGGAGACAACCTCGTGCAGGCCGGAGGCGGCGAATTTGTCCCGGAACAGAACGACGTCGGCCTCGCTGACCGCTTTGCCCTTCCACTGGTTGGAGTTGCGGGTGAATATCTGCAGGACGCCGCAGCCGGCGGCCAGGGCCCGGTCGATGGCCAGATGCAGGCCGCCGGCGATGGACATGTGGGCACCCAGGTAGTCGTTCATGCCGCCTCCACCAGGTCGAGATGATTGCCGTAAAAATGCACGTCGACCTCTTGACCGGCGGCGAAGCTGGTGCTGTCGGCCGGGAGCACGGCCAGCGCCTGGGCATCGACCATGGTCTTGAGGATGGCGGTCTGCTGGTTGCCGGCCGAGGAGGCGTACCAGCGCCCCCCTTCCCGTTCCAGCCGGATGCGGATGATCTGCCCTTTACCCGGTTTCTTGCGCAGATCCTCGCGCAGCACCGCCTTGAAGAGCGGCCGCTGCACTTGGCGGTGCCCCAGCATCTTGAGCAGCGCCGGCCGGACGAACTCCTCGAAGGTGATCATCGTCGAGACCGGATTGCCCGGCAGGGAGAATACCGGTGTCGCGCCATGCATGGCAAAGGCGGTCGGGCCGCCCGGCTTGATGGCCACCTTCCAGAAAACCTGAACGGCCCCCAGCTCTGCCAGCACATCGCGCACCAGGTCACAGTCGCCGGCCGAAACACCGGCCGAGGTGATCAGCACATCGGCCTGGAGGCCCTGGCCCAGTTTTTCCAGGTGGCTTTCCCGGTTGTCCCGGGCGATGCCGATGATCCGCGGCAGGCAGCCGGTCTCGAGCACTGCGGCGGCCAGGGAAAGGGTGTTGCTGTTGATGATCTCGCCCGGCCCGGGTGTTCTCCCCAGTTCGACCAGCTCATCGCCGGTGGAAAGGATGGCCACGGTCGGGCGGCGGTAGACCGGTACCAGCGCCATACCGAAGGTTGCCAGCATGTTGACTTCCGGAGGGCGGATGATCGCGCCGGCCCTGACAAAGGTTGCACCCGAACCAACATCTTCGCCGCGCAGGCGGATGTGCTGACCGGATATGACCGTTTCCAGCAGGGTCACCTGCTGCTGGCCGTTATCGGTCTCCTCCACCGGCACCACCGCATCGCAGCCGGCCGGCAGTGGCGCGCCGGTCATGATCCTGACGGCGCAGCCCGGCTCCACCGTCACCCCCTCGGCCCTGGCCCCGGCCGGCAGGAAGCTGCTCACCCGCAGGCTGACCGGACTGCCGTTGCAATCGGCCGAGCGCACGGCATAGCCGTCCATGGCCGAATTGTCCCACAGCGGCATGTCCCAGGGCGCTGTCAGGTTTTCGGCCAGCACCCTTCCCACCGCCTCCAGCAGATTAACGCGTTCGACCCCGGCTGGCTTCACATTGGCAAGTATCAGGCGGCGGGCCTCTTCGAAAGCAACCATGCTCTCCTCCATGAAAAATAACACATAGAATAGCGGGAACCTCCCACAAATACAATAGTATTGCTAAGCGGACGGTGATGGGTATAATGTCCGCTGACGTAGAAGCCGTCAAAATTCGCCGGGAGCTGGTCCATGACCCTAAGTAACGAAACCAAAGTCGGACTGTTTTTTGTGCTCAGCATCGTCCTGTTCGGCGTGATGCTGGAGGTGGGCAACCGTTGGAAACTCTTCGACAATAACATCCCCTACAAGACGTTCCTGTCCGCCACAACCGGCCTCAAACAGGGGGATGCCGTCAAGCTGGCCGGGGTGGAGGTCGGCACGATTACCAAAATCTCGGTCCTGGATGACAAAGTGCAGGTGGATTTCGAAGTCAAGCAGGGGACGCGTATCAAGCGGGACAGCGTGGCCGGCATCCGCATGACCAGCATGCTGGGCGGGCAGTTCCTGAGCATCTCCTTCGGCACGCCGGGCAGTCCGGTGCTGCCGGCCGGCAGCACCGTCAAGAGCGTGGAGTCCCAGGGCATCGACGCCCTGCTGGACAACCTGGGGACGCTGGCCAAGGATTCCAAGCAGATGGTGCTGGACCTGAACCGCAACCAGAACGAGGTCATGGGCAAGATCTCGTCCATGCTGGACGAAAACCGCGCTGCGGTGCACGATTCTCTGACCGGCCTGGCCAGCATCACCGCCAAGATCGACCGGGGCGACGGTTCTCTGGCCATGCTGCTGAACGACAAAACCATGTATACCAATGTGAACGAGCTGACCGGCAGCCTGCGCAAGGTGAGCGACAGACTGGAGCGGGGCGAAGGGACCCTGGGCAAGCTGCTGATAGACGATGAGGTCTACAACCAGGCTTTGGCTGCAACCAAGGGCATGCACGACGGCATGGAGAATTTTAACGAAATTGCCAAGCGCATCAACAGGGGTGAGGGTACCGCCGGCAAACTGGTCAACGACCCGGCCCTCTATAACGAACTGAAAGAGACCGTGGCCAACCTGAAGGAGATTACCCGCAAGATCAACGAGGGACAGGGCACGGTCGGCAAGCTGGTCAACGACGACAAACTCTATCACGATGCCATCTCCACCCTGAAGAAGACCGAGAAGGCCATGGAAGGCCTGCAGGACACCGGTCCGATCTCGGTCATCGGCAGCATGATCGGCACCCTGTTCTGATGCCTGCCATGACATCCGGTCGCCATCTGTCGGTTTTCCCCATTTTCGACAGCCACTTCCACATCATCGACCCCCGCTTTCCGCTGGTCCCCAACCAGGGCTTTCTGCCGGACAGCTTCAGCTGCGAGGATTACCTGGCCCGCACCAGTCGCTATGACCTGGCCGGCGGTGCGATCGTGTCCGGCTCGTTCCAGGCCTTTGACCAGAGCTACCTGCTCGATTCTCTGACCCGTCTCGGCCCCGCTTTCGTCGGGGTTACCCAGCTGCCGGCCTCGGTTTCCGACGCTGAAATCCTGGTGCTGGATCAGGCCGGGGTGCGGGCGGTCCGTTTCAACCTCAAACGGGGCGGCTCCGAGGATGTGCGCCACCTGGATGCCCTGGCCCGGCGCGTCCACCAGCTGGCGGGGTGGCACGTGGAACTGTATGTCGACTCCCGCGAACTGCCGGAACTGTACCCCACCCTGGCGGCCCTGCCGGCGGTCAGCATCGATCATCTGGGATTGTCGCGGGAAGGTTTCGGC
Source organism: Geobacter sp. UBA698 (assembly GCA_002298925.1). GTDB lineage: Bacteria > Desulfobacterota > Desulfuromonadia > Geobacterales > Pseudopelobacteraceae > Pelotalea. Next base: position 7,036 of record DBMM01000020.1, read on the forward strand.
AGTCTGCTGCGGCTGGTGGAGCGGGGGGCAAAGGTCAAGGCCACCGGTTTCGGTCGGGTGGATTTCGATGTAAAAAGCGCCCTGAAGGAAATCAGCAGCGCCAATCCCGGCGCCCTGATGTTCGGCAGCGATCTGCCGTGCACCCGGGCGCCGCGCCCCTACCGGGATGCGGACCTGCTGCTGGTGGTGGATACGCTGGGCGAGGAGCTGGCTCGCCGGGCGCTGTGTGGCAATGCCCGGGAGTTTTACCGTCCCGATCGTCACCAGGCCGGCCTATGAACCTATAAACGGCAGTTGAAACACTGAGACACAGAGAACACTGAGAAATCATTGAATAAAAAAGAAATAAATGAATTATCAACCTGTCAGGTGAATCCACAAATACAGAATAATTTGAAGTAACCATTTGATTTAATTTCTTAAGTTAACTCTGTGCCTCAGTGTCTCAGTGTTGAACCACTTTTTTAGTCAACAACGCTCGGCTGACGCCTCCCCGGACAGCACGTTCATTCCTCCCCCCGCTACCCCATTCCAACTCCTCTACCTATTGGGCAGCACCTTCCGGCTTGATCGGCATGCATGATGCAACTCCCTTTACTCATTATCTGTAAAGGAGGATCTGCCCCATGAAAAATGTACTGATCTGCGACGACGAAGCGATCATCAGGATGAACCTGAAAGCTATGCTGCTTGAGTTGGGGTTTGAAGAAGTGCTGGAGTGCGGCGACGGGAAAAGAGCCGTGGAACTGGCCCTGGGAAGCTTTCCCGATCTGGTGATTCTCGACGTCACCATGCCCGGCATGGACGGCATCACGGCTGCGTCGGAAATACAGAAAAAACTCAAGATACCGATCCTGCTGCTTACCAACTGCTATGATTCCGAGACAGTAAAAAGAGCATCCGCCTGTGGAGTTGCCGCTTTTTTAACCAAACCGCTGCGGAAACAGGATCTGCTGCCTGCCATCGAGATCGCCTTGAGCCACGTGTCCGAAGTTGAAGAACTCAAGGAAAAAATTGAAGACCTGAAAGAGACCATCGAGAACCGCAAGATCATCGAAAAAGCCAAAGGCACCTTGATGCAGCGGGATCACCTGTCCGAAACCGAGGCCTACCGTGTCATGCAGAAGCTTGCCATGGACAAGCGCAAAACCCTGCGCCAGGTAGCGGACGGCATCCTCAAGGAGGTTCATTGACCTAAACGGCAGGTGCTGAAGGATCAGTTGAGCCATCCCCATACAGCTCCAGCATCACTTCGGAAAAAGCCTTGGCAGCGGGTGAGAGCTCTCTCCCTTTTCTCTTTACCAGGAAGAACTGCCTGGTGATGGTGATCCCCTCAATCGGCACCCGCACCAGGGAACCCTGCAGCAGCTCCTGTTCCACGGAAACTGCCGAGACGAAAGACACCCCCACACCGGCGATCACGGCTCTCGTCACGGCGTTGTTGCTGCCGAGGATGGCCGCTTGACGCAGGGCTTCCACAGCAATCCCGGCATTGCGCAATGCCGCGATCGTATTCTGTCCCGTACCGGAGCCCGCCTCCCGGACCACGAAGGGCTCTCCCAAAAGCTCCTCGACCCGAATGGGACCGCTAGCGGCCCAGCGGTGGCCGGCCGGGGCCACCAGCACGATTTCGTCCCTGCTTAAGGGGTTGAATTCAAGCCCTTCCCCCGTAAAATGCCCGCCGACCACCCCGTACTCCACAATTTCGGACATGATCCACTCAAGGACCTGGCGGCTGTCCCCCTGGGTGAGGGTGATATTGATGCCGGGATACCTGCGGATCAGAAGCGGCAGCGCCGCCGGTATCAAGTATTCTCCCGGGATGCTGCTCCCGGCGATCCTCAGGTTCGCCTCCTCCACCCCCTTGAAACGCCCCATGGCAGCGGGTATCTCCCCGGCGTAATGCAGGAGACGACGCGCCCGCTCCAGGAGGACCTTCCCCCCTTCCGTCAGCAACGCCCCCTTTCCGGTTCTGTCGAAAAGCTTGATGCCGAATTCCTCCTCCAGGGCGAAGATGTTCTGGCTCACGGTTGATTGAGTGATGAAGGCCACTTCGGCACCCTTGGAAAAACTTTTGGTGTCGGCCACTGCGATGAAAACTTCCAGTTGTCTCAGGTTCATACTGAAATCCTATTCAATGCGTCGATAGCTGCCATTAGATTATTAAATATATCAATTTGACAGTTGACGGTCAATCGCAATACATTCGCCACCAATATATTCTTTATAACGATCGAGATCACCGCATGACTGGGGGGGGAATCCGTGTCTGTTACGCCAATCACAAAACATAGCTTCCCCCTATCCCATGCAGCCGGAGCAAGTCATCCTGCCGGGAAAAGCCCCAATGCTGATCTGTGCGAGGACAAGCTTCGTCTGATCGAAAAATTTCGGCTGGTTCCAAAGATGATCGATAACCGGCTCTTCTGGGTGCGCGAGTTCGCCAACCGCCCGGACCACCCCTATGCCTCCCATCGGGCGTTCCTCAGATGCAGTATCATCGAGCTGGTTTTCAGCTTTTACGACCTGTGCGTCGCCAAAATGACCTATTTCAGCAACAACATCGATGGCTATGACAGCTGCAAGTTCAACTACAGGACGCAGGAGCTGGAATCGTGCGCCTTGTGGGACATGGAATACCTGGTTCAGAATGCGACCGGCATACCGGTTGACCTGAGAAACCTGGCGGCCATCACCGACATCACGGTGTTTCGCGAGATGTGCAGCTGGCTGGAGATGCAGCTGCCTGAACCTGAACAGGAACAACGCCAGGCTGTCGGTTATTGACCGCAACTGTTTTTTAAACAAATTCACCAGACCCCCAGTGATACCCCTGAACAGCTGGAAGGAGCGAGCAATGAGTACCGAATTTGAGTTCAAACCCAGGATCCTTGGATTTCTTTGCAACTGGTGCTGCTACGCGGGGGCTGACCTGGCTGGCGTTTCCCGTTATCAGTATCCCCCCAATATCAGGATTATAAGGCTGATGTGCTCCGGAAGGGTCGATGCGGACCATATCCTGCGGGCCTTCTCAAAAGGGGTGGATGGTGTCTTCATCGGCGGCTGTTGGCTTGGTGAGTGCCACTACATCACAGAGGGCAATTACGATGCGTTGAGCATGATGCATCTCTGTAGGGAATCGCTTAAAAAGGTAGGTATCAACCAGGAGAGACTGAGACTGGAGTGGGTATCCGCCTCGGAGGGAATCCGTTTCGGCGAAGTTATCACCGATTTTACCGAGCAATTGAGGAGAATGGGGCCGCTCGGAAAGGGCGAGGGAATAGCCGCAGGGGCACTGAAGCTCAAGCTGGAAGCACTCACTAAAATGGTTCCTTACACCAAGCTTGTGGAACGTGAGAAGCTGCGTGTGCGTTTTGATTCTCTGGAAGCGTATGACCGGTATTTCGCCAGTGACGAGCTGCACAACCTCTTTGATGGATTTGTAGGCGATAAATTGGCAAAGAGCCAAATCATGCTGCTCCTGCGGGATAAACCCCAAACAACCCTGGAAATTTCAGAAGCCCTGGGCCTGGACCCGTCGGAAGTCTCACGGCATTTAAACGGTTCGGCCAGGCACGGTTTGATCAGGTTCGACCAAGGCCTGAAACGCTACGCTTTGGCCTAAGCAATGTGGTTCTCGCTCTGAAGCAGGCAGGCAGGCCGGGGCCCAGGTGCTCCACCTCGGCTTCGGCATGGGTTTATCGGCATCCAGCACTATTCTGAATCGTAGCTAAAGCCACGTTACATCTGGCATTCCACACCTATTCGATATAAGTCTCAAGGCGATCACCTGCCGTCATTCTTTCAAGAAGCTCAGTAGCGCCTCATGAAAGTTGTCCTTCTTCTCCATATGCGGGATATGGCCAACCATGGCTATTTCTGCCAGGCGTGCCCCCGGAATCAGCCTGGCTGTCTTGCGGCCAAGTTCCGGATACTGGCCGACCTGTGGCAGCAGCTCCTTTTTTACGCGCGCCTTGCCCACCACCGTCCGGTCGGACTGACCGATTACCAGGAGGGTTCTGGCCTTTACCTGGGCGAATTCATGACAGACCGGCTGTTCGTAAATCATTTCATAGGTCAGGGCCGATGACATGGCCAGACGGGGATACTCCCCGCTCAAAAGCTGACCTGCGGCAACTTCGGCATACTCCCCGAATTCGGGTAGCCAGTTCACGAAATAGGTTTTGTGATAGTTGCGGATACTTTCGGCGGCGGCCTTGAGTTCATTGCGGTATTGCTCATCCACGGACACATAGGGTACGAATGTGCGGTAATCCTCCAGTCCGATCGGGTTTTCCAAAACCAGTCGGGTTGCTGTTTCCGGGAACAGCAGGGCAAACCGAGTTGCCAGCATTCCTCCCATGGAATGCCCGACAACAGCCACCTCCTTGACCCCCAGGCTGTCCAGAAGTTTTTTCGTATTTGCGGCCAGCCCATGGAAACTGTAATGGATATTGGGTTTTGACGACTTGCCGAATCCGATCTGGTCAGGCACGATAACTCGATACCCGTTATCGGCAAGAATTTTGATCGTATCCTTCCAGTATGCCCCGAAAAAGTTCTTGCCGTGCAGGAGCAGGACAGTTTTGCCATTCCCGCCCCCGCGTGGCAGCACATCCATGTAAGCCATCTTCAGGTCTTGTCCCTCAACTACCAAAGGCATGTAGTTAACCTGATAGGGATAGGTGTATTCTTCGAGGGTGATGGAGAGCGACTGCGGTTCTTTCGCAGCAACGGCTCCCGGCAGTAATGCGGCAGCTGCGGAAAAAACAAATAAGCTCAGCAGGATCAGACGGTGTGACGTGGTCAATGTTTTCATCTGACAGATCTCCTGTCGTAGTGCAAGGCTATTATCAAATATCATAGCGATTGATTCAATGCTGGTTTCCAGTCACTTCTGTTTGTCAGAAGTTCATTCCACTACCGAAAGTATTGCTCCAACTTTAAGATTTTGTATGGTTCCGGCGGGTTCGGCTCACGGTGGATCCGGGTGGTCGTAACATAGAGGCTCCCGTCAGGACCGATGGCGAAGGAACGTTTGGCGATTTGCGCAACAAAGCTGGCAGAAACAACGGCCTAGGAGTCTGTCGAACTTAGGAAATCGTAGCGAAAATTCGGCTGGCTGAGGACAGATTTAGTCGATTTTGAAGGTCAATAGTTGTTCTATTGACCAAGAAAGCGGCAAAATATGGCCCAACCAGACGGATTTGCAGTAGATTTCTCCTAAGTCCGACAGGCTCCCAGGTTTCTTCATACATTGGGCTGTCTTTTAGTCAAATATTGACCTGCATCAAAGTTTTTACACTCGTCCTATGGGATCGTTCATCCAGGATTTGCTGCTTCAGAAAATGACGCAACGGAATGATGATTATGATTCTCAGCAACAGACATAGCAGGATTCTGACCGTACTATTACTGCTGGTTCAGCTCTTTCTGCCGCTTTCCGGCTCACTCTACATCTCAACTATTGAAAGTACAAGCGAAGCCAGCCACACCGGAATTGCGTGCACCCATACGGACGAAGATGCCGACCACGAATCCCAGGACAGTCACGATCAGAGCCACCACTGCCATGAACTGGATGCACCGTATGATACGGTATCCGGTACGGTTGTTAAGCACTCTCCGTTAATTTCCCCACTCACAGCATCATACAAAGGCTCCTTTCTGACAGGCTACGGCGTTCCCCCCGAAATTCCACCGGAATATGGCGTTTGAGTCATATTTGTCAGGTCAGGGCTCTTTCATTGAAAGCTGTTCTTGGCAGCTATGTACAGATTCCTTCTGTCATATTGAATCAACACTCTGATTATACATTCATAGGAGAATTAACCATGAGACATATAAACCTCTTTAAAATGAACCTGCTGGTAATTGCTGCATTTACGACCATTGTTGTTGCCACCGCTCGCAATGCTGCTGCACATTGTGACACTCTGGACGGACCGGTTATTCAGGATGCCAGAAAGGCTATCGAAGCCAAGGATGTTACTCCCATTCTCAAATGGGTTAAGCCGAAAGATGAAAAAGTCGTTCGAGCCGCTTTCAAAAAAGTGCTTACTGGCAAGACAAAGAACCATGAAGCTGCTGAGAATTCATTCTTCGCGACGCTTGTCAGAATTCATCGCGCTGGAGAAGGTGCCCAATTTACCGGTTTGAAACCTGCCGGAGCAGTTGAGCCCGCCGTTGCCGAAGCTGACAAGGCCTTGGCAGGCGGTTCGTCCGAAGCTCTTGTGAAGCTGATCACTGATGATATTGCAGCCGGGATCAAGACGCGTTACGAGCATGCAGCGACTACGTACAAGCACAAGGATGAGAGCGTCGCCCTAGGACGGGAATTTGTTGAAGCATATGTTGCGTACACGCATTATGTTGAACGTCTTCATCAGGATGCAACCGGCAAAGACGCACATGGTGCGCATGGCGAGCAAGGCAGCCACGACAAGCACAAAAAAGAGTCAAGCCACTCAAAACACTGACGTTATGAAATATTCTGAGTTTAACCTGTTGACCTAGGAATTCTGCCTGGCGGGGATCACGCCCTGTCAGGCAGATCTTATCTATTGGTTGCTATAAAGATTACCTCTTCTGCCAACTAATAATGATCCGTAAGGAGAATCCACTATGAAAATAGAAGTTTTGGGCACCAGTTGTGCCGATTGCATCACACTTTACGAGAACGCAAAGAGAACCCATGACGAAAGTGGTAAACAAGGCGAGGTGTTGAAGGTTGAGTCGCTCGCCGGGGCATGGTTCATCTGGCAAGCATTTTAATAGCTCATGAACAGAAGGGGTAGTACGAACTGCCCCTGCTACGGGACTTGAATTGGAGAAACTGCGACATGGGTGAATTATCAGTGAAATCGGTAAGTACCATACGAACTGTTGTGCAGTGGTGCTTTCTGTTTTGGGTGGTCGGAATCGGCATCCGTTTCGGCATGTTTGTCAATTCCGTTGAAAGCGGAGCCGCAGCTCCCCTGGTTTCCCGTCCGCCGGGCGTGGAAGGATTCCTGCCCATCGGCGCCCTGACCAGCTTAAAATACTGGCTGGTTTCAGGCAAAATCCATCCGGTCCATCCCGCGGCTCTGGTTATTTTTCTGGCGATCCTGCTCATGAGTCTGCTTGCCAAGAAATCGTTTTGTTCCTGGCTTTGCCCGGTTGGCACCCTTTCGGAAGGGGCGCACAAACTGGGACGACTTCTGTTCGGTCGTAATTTTCGCATCTGGCGCTGGCTTGATTTCACTCTGCGTGGCATCAAGTATCTGCTGCTTCTGCTGTTCGTGAAGTTCATTCTTCTGGATATGTCTGCCGAAGCGTTGGCCCGGTTTCTGGATGCTCCCTACTGGGCCGTCAGTGATGTAAAAATGCTCAACTTCTTCACCAGTATGTCCTTAACCACGATGGTGGTTCTGGCAATCCTGACCTTACTATCCCTTTTTTACAAGATGTTCTGGTGTCGATATCTCTGCCCCTACGGTGCCTTGCTGGGTCTGGCAAGCATCGCAAGTCCATTCAAGATCCGGCGTGATGCAGTTGGTTGTACGGGCTGCCAACGTTGTACTGCTGCCTGTCCATCCCAACTGGCCGTACACACTTGCACAGCGGTTTCTTCACCGGAGTGTACCGGCTGTCTCACCTGTGTCGATAATTGTCCGGAACAAAATGTCCTGGTCATGCAGCCTGTCTTCTGGAAACGACCGCTCCCGATGTGGGTCTTCCCAACAGTGGTTGTGTTGGTTTTTATGGCGGGAATAGCTGCCGGAATGGTCAGCGGACACTGGCAGACTTCGTTGAGTTATGCCGACTATCAAAAGCTGATCCCACTCCTGCCATACCTGAGCCATTGACGTTTATTCCGATAGTTACATGAACTGGTGTATCACCGTTACTACCCGACACATGGGGCTCACTCTTGTCAGGTGCAAAGATAGATACGAAAAACAAGCAGCAAAAGATTGCCAGTATCCTGAAATCACACTCTCAGTACCCCTCACATCTGCTGTTCACCCTCGAATTAAATCAATTTGTTGATCCACATCAAACTCCTTTGCCAAATATTACGCTAAGCTGGATTCATAACAGCGCGAGGAGGTGCTTAATGAATTTCAGCAATGAACTTGGCGATCAAGCGATACAGGACGTAATGCAGACCTATCCTGAGATCGGCGGGATACTCGCCCGTTACGACATCGGCTGCACAACCTGCAAGGTGGTATCTGTCTGCTGAAAGATGTAGTCTCAATTCATGGCTTGTCCAGGGAAGATGAAACAAGAATCGAGCAGGAAATAAACGAACATTTAGCGAAAAAAGGAGAGTAAATCATGGGAAATCTGGGATGTGGCTGCCCCGGCAGCATGGCAAAAGTAATTGAAAGACCCGTGACAGAAGAAACCAGCAACGTGAAAGCAGTCTCTGAACTCAGGCAGTGGCCGGTGCAACTCCACCTGGTACCGCCAACCGCCCCCTACTTCAAGAACGCGGAAATTCTGGTCTGCGCCGATTGTGTGGCTTTTGCCATGGGAAGCATGCACCAGGATCTGCTGAAGGGGAAGGCCTTGGCAATTGCCTGCCCGAAACTTGATGATACGGGCACGTATGTAGACAAGCTGGCTAACATCTTTTCGACCAACGAAACTCCCCGTGTTACCGTGGCAATCATGGAGGTGCCGTGCTGCCGTGGGCTGGACATCATGGTCAAGGAAGCGATTCAAAAAAGCGGGAAAGACATTCCTTTGGAGACGGTGATTGTCGGCATCGACGGCAACCGGAGGAACTGATGAAAACGGATATTAACCAGGCACTGGTGGCTATGCGTCACTGCTACGTGACCATATCAGCAAAGAGAACGATATCCTCTACCGGTTAACCGAACGCGTAATTCCAGAATCCATGCGCGGTGGCATCCTGCAGGGGTATCAATCGGCAGAAGCTCAAGCGGGTCCTGACTTCAACGAGCGTTATCAGACCATTGTTTCGCAGTACGAGCAGGAATAGGTGGAATGCCGGAGAATTGAATATGCTTACCACCAGTGAAATAGCAGTTACAGCAGCAATCTGGGTTTTGACGGCTTCTGGCGGATTCTTCGGCATACGCGCTGCCGTGCGCAAAAAGCAGATAAAAAAGCAGATAGCAAACAAAGAGATTACTTCTTGACGAATTGATATGAACTGGATAAAATGTGAATACTAATTCACATGAGGCAACGATGCTGCAAAAGAAAAGTACAAGGGTTCGCAAGGAAGAAATAGTTCAGGCTGCCCTGGAGGTAATCGGCAAAATTGGGGTACGGTCGCTGACCATTGCCGCCATTGCTGAATCTGCCGGCATGAGCGAAGCCAACATCTACCGCCATTTCTCCGGCAAGAACGATATTCTGTTGGCAATGGCCGATTTCATCGGCAGTTCGCTCATGGGCAAAGCGGCGACTATCGCTGCTGGCAGCCGTAATCCGCTGGAAAAACTGGAGACCATCTTTTTCTCCCATATTGCACTGATAGCGGAACATCCAGGGATTCCACGCTTTGTATTCTCGGACGATATCCACCTGGGCCACAAAAATATTGCCGAGAGACTGGCGCTGCGCATCGGCAACTACATAGAAACGTTAACGGGCGTTATTGCTGCAGGGGTTGCCGAAGGTGAACTGAAGCCGGGGCTGTTTCCAAGGGAAACGGCCTTGACACTCCTGGGCATGATCCAGTTTACCGCGCTGCGCTGGACTATAGATTGCGGATCCTTCGAAATACGTCAGGAGGCGGAAAATCTCTGGCAAAATTTCATGGTGCTCGTTCGCTGATTTTTTTTACCCATTATGTGAATTATTATTCACATTACATTCAGCTATATGAATAAAGGTGATTTGATATGAAACCTGTTGTGATCTGTCTGATCATGCTTCTGATGTCTGCTCTGCCTCTTTTCGCTGCTTCCCCCCTGACTCTTGACGATGCGCTTGCTACAGCTCTGAATAATCATCCCCAAGTAATCGAAGCGAAGCAAAATCTTCTCGGCGCCGAGGCCAGAACTGGTCAGGCGCTAGCTAATTACTATCCCCAGATCAGCTTTGCCGCCGACTGGAGCAAGGGGCGCTCTTTCCTCTCGGCTCTGGAGAATATCAGGCAAACGGAAGTGAATACCGATGCCCTGTATCTGAAACAGACCATCTATGATTTCGGGCGCACCTCCGGGGTGGTCGATGCGGCTCGCGGCTATCGTGAAGCCACTGATAAGGCCCTCACCGTGACTCGACAGGATCTGACATTGCGAGTCAGGAGTGCTTACTATCTTTTACTCGCGACTGAAAAACAGGTCGTGGCGGTCAGGGAAACCGTTAAAGCCCGGGAGAACGTGTTCAAGCAGGCCGAGGAATTCTTCAGCCAAGGAATCAGGGCCAGGGTTGATGTAGCCAGGGCTGAAGCGACTCTGTTTGCTGCCAAGACGTCTTTGATACGGGCAGAAAACAACCGGGAGATCGCCCGGATAGAACTTGCCAACGCCATGGGAGTGGAATCCCTTGGGGATCAGCCACTTGATGAACCGTCTTCCCTGTCACTGCCTTTGCCAGAGAGGACGTCTTCGCAACAGGATGCTCTGCGTAACCGGCCTGAACTGCAACAATTTGCAGCCTTGAAGTCGGCTGCGTCCGGTAATCTCAGATCAGCCAAAAGCAGCTATCTTCCGATTCTCTCCGCTGTGGCCAGCGTCGGTTATGCTGACCGGGACTTTCCCCCCACCGGGAATGTATGGGGACTAGGCCTGAATCTGACTGTGCCGCTCTTTTCAGGGTTCTCATCGGTTGAGCAGGTGCGTGAAGCCACTGCAGCTGCCAATTCTATCGAAGCCAGACAAAATAGCCTCAAGCTGCAAATCATCAAGGAAGTCGACTCCGCCTGGCTAGGCGCGAACGAGGCAGTTGCACGGATGGTCTCAACCGAAAAGGAAGTTGCGGCGTCCAACGAAAGCAAATCATTGGCTGAGGGGCGCTATCAGGAAGGGGTCGGCAGCATCATCGAGGTCAGCGATGCACAATCTCAGGCCCTTGATGCCCAAACGTCCAACATTCAGGCAACGTACGATTATTACACTGCAGTGGCACGATTCGACCGGGCTGTGGGCAAACAGTGATAATCACCGTGAAGGAGTAATGCATGAATCTGTTAAAGAGTATGGCACGAAAGAAAAACTATCTGATCTGGCTGGTTGTTTTAGTGGCTGTTGGCTTTGCTCTCAAAATGACGCTCTTTGCCCCGCCCAGGGTAAAGGTCGTGACTGCCGAAAAACGAGACCTGACTGCACAGGTTTACGGCAACGGAACGGTTGAGGCCAA
>DBMM01000020.1:18380-30322 GCA_002298925.1 Geobacter sp. UBA698
GGTGAAACGTGGGCAACTCCTCGCTAAACTGGAAAATGACGACTTCCGCCATCAGGAACAGCAGTCCGAGGCTGGAGTGAGCCGTTCAGCGGCTTCCTTGAATGTCGAACAGGCCAATCTCCAAAAGGCCAAGTCAAATCTGACCCTGGCGGAAAAAAATGCCCAGCGCTTCAAGATATTATCCGAGAAGAACTTGGTCTCCCGATTGGAGGCTGAACAGTATGATACTGCCTGCCAGGTTGCCAGAGCAGAAGTTACCCGCTGTAAAGCAGCCATGGAAGCGGTTCGCATGGAACAACGAGCCAACAGTGCCGGTCTTGGTTTTGCCAGGAGCAAGGTGGCAGATACGGTCATCTACGCTCCCCAGGACGGGATCATCATCACCCGTGATCTGGAAAAAGGCGCCACGGTCTCGCCGGGAATGTCGGTCTTCACTCTGGCCGATCCCCGAACCGTCTGGGTCAAGGCCAACGTGGATGAAGCCCTGATGCATGGGGTGGAGGTCGGCAAGAAGGCCATCATCACCCTGCGCTCCTCCGCAGGCGAACAGCTGCCCGGCCACGTGGCCCGCCTGGGGCGCCAGAGCGACCGGGTGACCGAAGAGCTGGAAGTGGATGTGGCCTTCGACGAGCCGCTTAAAAACTTGCGTCTTGGGGAACAGTCCGATCTGTACATTATCACCGGGATAAAAAAACATGCCCTGACTCTCCCTGCTGCCGCCATTCTGTCTAAAGACAAGAAAAACGGTGTATGGGTAGTGGCAGACGGGAAGCTTGGCTTCAAGGAGGTAACCGTCGGCATCGCTGACCGTAGTAACGTTACCGAAATCGTCACTGGTCTCAATGCTGGCGATCGGGTCGCCTTGGCATCACCCCCGGAGATGGCAAAATTCAGAGAAGGCATGAAGGTCAGGGCGATCAAATGAATCTCGCCATTCGGGACATACACTATCACCGGGGAAGGTTCATTCTGACCACCATTGGCCTGGGACTGCTTCTGGGAGTAGTGATCAGCATGGGAGGGATTTATCGGGGGCTTTCAGCCGATGCCCTGGCTGTTCTGGAATCCACCAAGGCGGATATCTGGGTCGTGCAGCAGGACACCAACGGGCCGTTCGCAGAGAGTTCGCGCATACCGGAGGATATCAAATACCGCATCAAAGCGGTGCCAGGCGTGGCGGAGGCATCACCGCTCTCCTTTCAGACCATCCAGATCGAGCGGCAGGGGAAACCGTTCCGCTTCTTCCTGATCGGCTATGACCTGAACGGTTTCGGCGGCCCGCCGGAGATCCTTGCCGGTCGCAACATCCGCCAAAAACATTATGAAATGGTAGTTGCCAAGGCTATGAAGATGGGGATCGGCGAGAAAATACATCTGGGGCTGCACGACTACACCGTCGTGGGGATTACGGGGAAGGTCGTCTCGTCCGGTGGCGATGCGGTGGCGTATGTTAGCCTTGCCGATGCCCAGGATATCCAGTTCAAGAAAGACAATGACGCCATCAGGAACGACCGTGCCCGTATCGGTGCCAATCTGGCCGGAATCCAGACCCTGTCTCCCGCCCAGACGAAATACCTGCAGCGGAACATCGCCACGATCACCGAATCGACCCATACGGTCAACACTGTTGTGGCCAGGCTGACACCGGGAGCAATTCTCCATGAAGTACAGGAGCGGATCGGCCGCTGGAATCATTTTCACCCGATATCTGCGGAAGAGCAGATCAGGATCCTGACCAAGGGGATGATTGAGAAGGCACGCATGCAAATCGGGCTTTTCAGAGTCATCCTGCTGGTGATCTCGGCGGTCATCATTTCGTTGATCATCTATACCTCGACCATCGACAAGATCAAGGTAATCGCCACCCTGAAGCTGATCGGCGCACAGAATCGCGTGATCATCGGCATGATTCTCCAGCAGTCGCTCCTGATGGGGGTGATCGCCTACATTATCGGCTACGGACTGATCCTACTCACCTACGAAAAATTCCCCCGGCGGATCGTTCTGGAGGCATTTGACCTGCAGGTGCTCTTTGTGATTGTCATCGTGATTAGTATGGGATCAAGTTTTGTGGGCATACGTAAGGCGTTGAAGGTTGAACCGGCGGAGGCTCTGGGTGGATAAGACCATGTATGCAATAGAAGTGGAAAAGCTGACAAAAATCTATGGAAAAGGCGAGACGGCAGTGACCGCCATTGCGGATGCCACGCTGCAGGTAAAGCCGGGGGAACTTGTCGCACTCCTCGGCCCGTCGGGTTCAGGCAAGACCACGCTGCTCACCTCCATCGGCCTGATCAACGAACCGACCCACGGCAAGGTAGTCATTGACGGCGCCATGGTCGCCGATGAAGGATGGTTGCCGGGTCTGGACCTGAAGCGCTTGAGACGTGAAAAACTCGGGTTCATATTTCAGGCCCACAATCTCATTCCGTTTCTCACTGCTCTGGAAAACGTCATGATCGCCCTGGAAATTAACAACCTGTCGCGGTTCGAAGCCCGGGAGAGGGCGACGATTCTTCTTTCCTCCCTCAACCTCGGGCACCGGCTGGACAGCTATCCCAAGGCACTTTCCGGTGGTGAAGCCCAGCGGGTGGCCATTGCCAGGGCATTGGCAAATAAACCAAAGGTGATTCTGGCCGACGAACCGACCGCGGCACTCGACACCGAAAACGGGAAGAATGTCATGGCCTTGTTGAAATCGCTGGCAGTGGAAAACCAGTCAGCCGTCCTGGTTGTCACCCATGACCACCGCATGGTGGAGGGATTTGACAGGATTTTTCACGTCAGCGACGGCCGGTTGGTCGATTAACACCTCAACTCATCAGATTATTGGCATAAAACCTTATCGAAAGTGAGGTTCTTGTTGCACCTCATTGTTATATGAGTAGAGGGGCAACCAATAGGCAGCTTTTATAAAATTAAATTCTGCAATGCAAACTTACATTGATCAATGAAGCCAAATAAATCATGGGAGCCCTGTTTACTTGCACCCCGGGCTATTGCAAGTTCTTTTGGAGGCTTGCACAAGATATAAAGGTCAAGTTGCTGATTTCTCATTCAAGAGGAACTGAATCTACCTGTTCTGGATATCATTTATGAAAAGCTGACAAGGCATTTTCTTAATCAGTCACGAAACTTGGCGTGGCAGGCGGCGCATGCTTCCTCAACCTGCTTGAACGCAACCTTGGCGCCGGCAAAATCACCCTTTTTCGCCAGATCTGCTGTTACTGTGGCCGCAGTGCCCAAATTGCCCGCCAGTTCCACGAACTTTTTCTGTTGCCTGACGTTCTTGTGCGGTTTCGATTTTTTCAGGTCGGGAAGGGCGGCGATAATAGCACCCGCTTCTGCCTCCGCTCCGGCGGCATCTCCCCGGTCAAGGGCAGCTTCCAGTTTGGTCGATGCTACGGAAAACATCGGCATCATGGCGTGCAGCTTCTTCATCTGGGCAGCGCCTGTCGCCGGTTTGCCATGCTTTTGTGTGCCGTGGGCAAACGCAGCTTCAGATAGGGATAACGCTCCCACCGCCAGACTCAAAATCACCATTGCAGTGCTGTTTTTCATGATTCCCCCGCAATAATTTACTGTGCTGCTTTCAGCCCGGGCTCAAACTAAGGCGGGGAAGGCCATACCCTGACCCTCCCCGCTTTAGTTTTACTGTGCCAGTGGCCGCCTCTGCTGCTCTTGATTAGCGATGTTGCAATCTCTCCAGTATTTCATTGGCTTCCTTCAGTTTGCCCTCCAGCTTTTTCAATTCGTCGGCGTTGTATTTTGTACTACCTTTTTTGATCTCGCCCTGAATACGTGCAATTTTCTCCTGGATCGACTCAGCTTGAAGGGCACACCGTCTCGCGCATTCACTTGCATCCATGGTCATGCCTTCATGCATGTCCATCTTCATGTCGCCATGCTCGGCAGCAATAACCGGCAGAGCACTGAACAGCGTTACCGCCATCAATACCATCAATGTCTTTTTCATAATAAACCTCCAGGTTAGATTTTGAGAATTTTGTCTCTGTTATCCAGATGGATGCCGACAAACCAGCTGATATTAGCAGCTGTCTCTGGCTGGCACCGGTAAGATCGATCCCCTTGTCACATTACTTGACAGTGTACCAGAATTTGGCGCTGCGTGTTTTGCCATCCTTCAAAACAAACTTGGACATCACGCCGTATTTGCCTTTTTTGGACAGATCGAAATCAGCCCCGAAATGCCCCTGCATCCCCATCAGATCCTTGACCTGTTCGCTTTTGTCGGGATTCTGGACTTTAACCTTGACCTCGCCTTCCGTCAATGCCTTGCCGCTTTTGGCATCCTTGAATTCGACCATGATGTGATGGGTTTCCTTCAGATCCTTGGGCATTTCCATGTTGGATGCCTTCATGTGCTCCTTCATGCTCAGGACCTTGAAGGTCGCCTTGACACCGTCCACCACTTCCTGGTGCGCTACCTGCCCCATTTCCATCATGGAATGATCGCCATGCCCCTTATCCATGGCGCCGTGATCCATCGCCAGTGCTGCCAGCGGGGCCGAGAGGGCCAGAACGGCTAGCGTCATTACGATCTTGTTTTTCATGTCTTTGTTCTCCTGTGGTTGGCTTGATTTACAAATCTTATCTCTATAAAGCATAGGCCATGCCAACAGCATAACCCATCGATATTACAACATATTTATCAGCATACCCCTGGTCGGGATGAAGAATATTCAACAGCGCCAGTAGCATATTCATCATTTCCGGCTAGTACCTTGTAACTTTTATTCTTTCGCAGCAAACCCCTCTAAATCTCCCCTTATCAGGGGAGACTTCAAGGCTTCCCCCCCTGACAAGGGGGGATTGAGGGGGTTGGTTTTAGATGTTCCACGGTTCCAGCAGCATATACGGGTTCCGGGTTCCGGGAGCAGGTATCGCCCGGCTCCACCCGGAGCCTATCGGTAAACCGCGCCGGCCGGGCTGGCCGACACCAGCTGTCGGGTGATGGCATCGATTTCGGAGATCACCTTTTTGTCCATCTTCTTCAGCCAGCGCTGGGGGATACTGTCCATACCGTAGTAGGCGCCCGCCAGCATGGCACAGATGGCGCCGGTCGTGTCGGCATCGCCCCCCTGATTGACGGTCCCCACCAGACACTCCTCAAAACTTTTACCCTTGAAAAACCAGTAAAACACGGTCTGCAGAGTATCAACCACATAACCGGTGGCCAACCCGCGATAGGGGTCGAAAGAAAAGGTCGGAAAGCGCGTTATCAGCCCGTCCACCTCGCGGCGCAGCTGGTGCTTGGAAGCGCCGCAGATGGCCATGTGCAGCAGTTTGCCCAGGCAGATGCAGGCCGCGTCTGATACGGGATTGTTGTGGGTGATATGGGCCTGCTCCAGTGCATATTTTGTGAGCAGTTGCTCATCGGGCAGCGTGTAGAGTGCCACCGGCAGCATGCGCATGGCAGCACCGTTGCCTGCATCCCACTGGTTGGGTGGAGACTCCAGAGTGCCGTTCAGCAGATAGGCGCGAATCCCCTTGCGGCAGGTGTCGCCGCAGTCCACCGGTTTCGATTTAAGCCAATTTGCGAAGTTGCGGGCAATGGCCTCCACTGACCAGCTCTGCTGGCTGACAATGGCCCGGGCGATGCAGAGTGCCATTTCAGTGTCATCGGTGACCTGGCCCGGCTTCAGGCGCAGCCAGCCGGCGCCGATGATTTCGCGAAAGATGCCGTACTTGGCCTTGATTTCAGTTGCAGTCATGAACTCCACGGTCGCACCGAGGGCGTCGCCGATGGCCATGCCGACAAAGGCGGCCCGGGCGCGGTCATTGATTTCTTCGAGGTTGTAGTTCTGGAACATGGGAACTTCCTTCGGGCTCATTTAAAAGCAAGCGCTCAGATGAATACCGGAAAGCCCTCTGCAAATAGCAATCCATAACCCAGGGAGTCAAACTGCTCAATAATGAGGCAATGGCAACGCTTGTGGTTGCCGGAGCGCCCCAAAAAAGAAGGTGCGGCAATGCGATCTCCGCACGCAACAACCTGTTATTTGGACATAAATCTCCGGCACGGTACTGATTTAGCAGCTCTGGCACGCTATATGCCTGTAGCCTGGTACATCGATACAGCGCACAGCAGATACTTTTTCTACGACCAGGCAATGGAGCCTGCGGGGATGAATCCCCGCAGGCTTTTTTTCATTCGAAAGGAGCTAAGCAATGGCAACCGCATGCGAGATGAAGAAAAAGATTCAGGGGCACCCCTGCTTCGGCGGCAACCACCATAAAAACGGGCGTATGCATCTGGCGGTGGCGCCCAGGTGCAACATCAAGTGCGGCTACTGCTCACGCAAGCACGATTGCGCCAACGAGTCCCGTCCCGGCGTTACCAGCCGGATCATGACGCCGCAGGAGGCGATTGAAAAGGTGCGTGAAGTCATGGCCAGCCCGATCGTCGGGCCGATTATCAAGGTCATCGGCATCGCCGGTCCGGGCGACCCCCTGGCCAATGAAGAGACCTTTGAAACTTTCGGGATGGTCAAGCAGGAATTTCCCGATCTGATGCTCTGCATGAGCACCAACGGCCTGCTGCTGCCGGAATCCATCGACCGCCTGTATGAGCTGGGGCTGCACAGCCTGACCGTGACCATCAACGCCGTTGATCCCGAGGTGGGAGCAAAGATCTATGGCCACATCATCTATCACGGCAAACATTATACCGGCGCGGAAGGGGCGAAAATCCTGATCGACAACCAGTTCGAGGGGGTCAAGCGGGCCGCGGAACTGGGTATGACGATCAAGATCAATACCGTCCTGACACCGGGCATCAACGACAGCCAGATCCCGCTGATCGCGGCGCGGGTAAAGGAATTGGGCGCCTTTGTCATGAACATCATGCCGATCATTCCCCAGGCGGAGCTGGCGCATGTCTCGCCGCCCAGCGAGGAGTACCTGGCGCATGTCAGGAAAGCCAATGAGGGCACCATCGGCCAGTTTGGCCACTGCAAACAGTGCCGGGCCGATGCCATCGGCCTGATCGGCAAGGATCTGAACCTGACTATCGCCGAGGCGGCCTGTCCCACGCCATGAACATCGAACCTTTCAGCACTGACGACATAGCGCCCTTCCTGGAGCTGGCGACAGCGGAAAACTGGCTGGCGGAGCCGTGGGAATTCGAGTTTCTGCTGTCGCAGTTTTCGCAGGGGTGTTTTGTTGCCAGGAGCGACGAAGGAGAAACGGCAGGATTCGTGACCTCGCTGCGCCATGAGCGCAGCGGCTGGATCGGTAATCTGATTGTCAGCTGCGAACAGCGTGGCAAAGGTATCGGAGAAGCGCTGTTCAGGAAAGTTCTTGAGACACTGCTTGATGATGGTGTTGAGACGGTCTGGCTGACCGCCTCCAAAGCGGGCATGCCGCTGTACCAGAAATTCGGATTCAAAAGCATCGATACGATCATTCGCTGGAACGGCATAGGGCGACAGAATAACACTGCTCCTGAGAACAGAACCGCTTGTAAAGGAGCTCAGCCTGCACTTAACAAGATTGATGGCCGGGGCTGGGGTGACCGGCGCGAGGCCCTACTGGCGGCAACCATCAGCCGCGGAGAGCTGTTGCAGCAGGAATCCGGCTTCGTTGTAGTTCAGCCCTGTGGCGAAGCAATGCAGATCGGCCCATTTTCGGCAGCGGACTACAGTACAGCCGATGCTCTGCTGAAATCCGCGCTGAATTCGGTACCATTTGGAAAAAAGGTCTGTCTGGACGCACCGGCCTCAAACCGCTCGGTCTTGAGTCTCTTTAACCGGAAAAAAATGCAGATAGCCGGAAGCAATGAGTTGATGTACGCCGGCGTTAAACCGGCCTATCGGCCGGAGTATATTTACGGACTGGCTACCATGGGGAGTTGCGGATGAAACAATCTAAGGATTTATGGTTTTCAAAAAAGTGCCTATCGCGCCGTCAGATGCGGAAATGTGGTCAACTAGCCATTTAATCAGCATGTTGTTGATTGCAATAATGTGGTGAAGCGTTGCTCCCTCTCTATCAATCTCACTCCGTATTTTTTCGAGATTGACAATAAAAGATTCGTGCTCTTTTCTATGGGTTTCATAGCCTGGATATTTATGATCCAGTTGAAGTTTTTCTTCATCTCGGAAATGCTTGATCGAATAATCTTTAAGAAAATCAAGCGAATTATTCAGCTCCACACCACCCTTGTCTGTCTCACAGGCCTTCAGAAACCGGTCGAAACGCGAAATAAGCTCCTTGTGCTGGTTGTCAATTCCCGCAATCCCTATGGAAAGAGACTCGTGCCATTGTATTGCCATTTACGCCCCCTTTTCTGGATCCTTCGTGAGTAATTCTAAATTTTAAACCTTCCCACTGCCGTTTGCATGGCGTTTGCCAACTCTTGCAGAGTGTCTGCTTCAGAGGCTAACTTGGTAGCCGCCACACTGTTTACCTCGGTTATGTTGGCCACTTTTTCCACTTGGCTCGCATAGTCGTTGCTGACGCTGCTTTGTTCGGCCAACGCTTGTGAAATGTAACCAACAACGGAATCGACCTTTTCTTCGCCTTCCCTGATCTGGCCGATGGCCACTCCGGCTTTGTTTGCCAGCGTTACACCGTCGTTGACCTTGTCAACGGTAGTGCTCATAGCGGCAACCGCAGTGTTGGCGCTGCGTTGCATCTCACTGATCATTCTGGAAATTTCTTTAGTTGCCTTTGATGTTCGATCAGCCAGCGCCCGTACCTCGTCAGCAACTACGGCGAAGCCTCTTCCCTGCTCTCCGGCCCGGGCGGCTTCAATCGAAGCATTGAGGGCCAGCAGGTTGGTCTGGTCGGCGATGTCCTCAATCACCTGTACAACAGAAGAAATTTGGTTCGAATGCTGCTCGACTTCAGCGATGGTTTGGGAGGCACGACTAACACTTTCAGCAATTTGTGACATCTCCGCGGCGGTTCTGGTGATAATCTTACCTCCCTCGGATGAAAGTTTGCCGGATTGACGGGAAATTTCGAGAGCTTCACGGGCGCTGTCGGAAACATGACAGATGCTGGTGGTCATTTCCTCGACCGCGGCCGCCATGGCGGAGGTCGCCAGGCTCTGGTTCGAAGCGCTTACGGAAACCTCACTTGATGTAGTCCACAGGTTTTTTGAAGAAGTGGAAACTTTTGCTACACTTTCTAGCACATCGCCGAGAGTCAGCTGCAATGCGGACATTAGCTCATCGAAGGACTGCGCTGTCACTCCGACTTCGTCGGTACTGCCGACACCAACTCGTCGGGTAAAGTCGCCTGTTTTTTCGACTTCGGTGATGGTGGTGCGCATTTTATTCAGCGGACGGGTGATGGAGAGAATGATAGAAACTGCACTGAATAAACCGAGCAACACAACAATTATGCCAAGTATGATTGCCATTTTGCGTGTTGAAACAGCTGCTTTTTCTATTTGGTTTATACTGGTTTCAAGTTTTACCTTCTGGTAGTCATCCAGATTTTTCACAGCTTTCAAAAACGGGTCCAACATGGGGATCATTTCTTCGCCAGCAACGTAGGTGGCCTCTGCCTGTTTTCCGGTTTTGAGCAAATCCGCAACTTTCTCAAAACCTGTGACATAGAGACCACGATGTTTCTTCATCTCCGCCAAAAACTTAATGTCTTGCGGAGAACCCGCCAAATCATTATTCAGCGCTTCAATGATCTTTGCGCTGGACTGATTTCTCTCCTCTATTTGTTTGAGGATTGTGGCGTGGTGATCACTATTGTTTGACAAAAGCATCTCCATGCTCGAAATACCATTGTCTTTAACAGACGTATTGATACTGATAACACGCGTGCTATTGGCTAAATCAGCTGCAATGTGTCTTGTGTCCTCGGTTACAGCAGATAACTGAATAACCACAAGAGATATAAGGAGGCCTATCAGCATCAAAATCAGACCAAAACCCAGCCCCAATTTTGTCCCAATCTTCATGTTAAGGACTTTCATAACGTAGACCCCCCGTTCATAAAACAAAAGATTTGTAATATTAAAATTAAGGCGGGTGGCACGATTACTCCGCTCACCCGCCCATACTTTGCTGCCTTCAACAGCTTCACTTTTACATGTACCCACTCAAAATATTTCAGTTATCAAGCTCACTGGTGAGTGTCTGGCACTTTGTAATTCTTTCTTTCTGAACACCGCCAGCTATCTTTTTAGCCAACTCATCGTTGCCTTTGAGGATTGCCGGAACCAGCTCAGTCTCACGCGTTTGTTTGAAAGCTGCCCATGTCTCCTTCAGTTCCTTGAGCTGAGCTTCTTTGCCTGCTGGTGCCTTCATTTTCGAGAGTTGTGCACTTACCGCGTTAGCCGTATCTTTTACCAGTTTTTGTTGATCTGCACCGCGCTTTTCTTTATGAAGCATCATGGTGACTAATGACTCTCTTGCTGCGCTGAGCTTTGTTCTCAGTTCACCAAACTCGCCAGCCTGTGCTGAGAAGGCAAACCCTGAAATTAAAACTAAAATGGATGCAACGATCTGTTTTTTCATGTCATCTCCTTTACTGTTTTAGTATCTGCTGATTTGTACACAAGTGACCTTCTTATCGGATGATTTGCCAGAATCTTTAGTAATCAGAGGAATTTTACAGCAGGGCAGTTTAAATAACTGCCTTGCTCCCTTCGCAGTTCTGATCCGTAAATATCGATATACATCAAATCCCACCTAAAAAGGCGACCATTCTGATAAAATTAGAATAGATGCCTTGCCGATGAAGCTTTTGCATGTAAGCAAATCTGGCAGTCTGGCGATCCTTACAAAATAAGGGTCCATGACTTTGCGTCCTACTTTTACAGATAATTTGCTATTTTCAGTTTGGAAGTGTTGGCGCAAATGTACTGCCAAATAACGAGTGTTTTTCGTCAAAATCACAGTTTTAGTGAAAATGGGTGGTCGAGACAATACTTGGGGTAACAGGTCTTTTAGTGAAGCTCTGCTCAACACTAATGATGAATCTGAAAGATTTTATCTTAAGTGACGGGTTGAGACAGACTGAGGTTGCAAAACTGTTCAATATTACACAGCCTCGTGTTTCGGATATTATGCGGTGGAAGATTAACCTGTTTGGCATTGATGCCTTAGTTAACATAACTCCCTGAGAGCTTCAAAGCTGTAGCCCCTGACCAGTCTATTCATTACCGGTATCAGGTTGTTCAAGGACTCGGTGTAAGCGTTCATTACCCGATGATCGAAGTAGGCCATGAACTCCGGCATCCAGTTATTGACCGCCCTGGTGAGAGGGTAGAAGGCATCCTTTATCTCCGGTGCCAGGCCCGCCGCCCAATCTCCGAATTGAGTAATTCCTTCCTGGACCGTCATGGCGTCATAAATGGCAAAGAAGTCCTCCTTGGCCCGATATGCTGCACCCAGGGCCAGTACCAGTAACCCGCATTTAACCCAATCGGGCATGAGGACGGCGGGGCCCACCCCGCTGTCCTCCCACACCATCACTTCCACCACATTCCGGGTCTCTCCGAACGCCCCTGCTGTGTCTCGGCGAATGGTTCCCACCATCAGAGTCAACAGGGACCTGCACCTCCAAGCCACCACCAACAGCACGACCCTCAGTCGCCAGATAAAAAAGCAACTATTAATTACTAAAAACTTAATTCACTGGTTGCATTTGCATTTTTTTGTATCTATTATTTTTGGGGGCCCATCACGAATATGGCCAATAAAAACACACGGAGGCCGTATGAGCAGAAAGACTACCAACAAATCGTTTGTCTGGGCGGCTACACTTCTCGCTGCCCTCACTCTTGGCGTCAGCTTCGCTTACGGATGGGGCGGTACTTCATCAGGGGGGTCAACTAGTTGGTCAAGCAGTGGCTCAAGCAGCAGTTCCGGCAGTAGTTGGGGCGGGTCAAGCGGCGGGTCAGGCAGCAGCCAGACACCGAAATGCGTAGCCGCAAACCTCAACCTGTCACT
>DBMM01000129.1:0-2364 GCA_002298925.1 Geobacter sp. UBA698
CCGGCGCAAAGATAAATCCCCACCCCAGGGGCTTCAAGACCGGCAACCGGAATAACAAGACCTGCAGGGTCTGTCACTGATTTTTACTTCATCAAAAAGGAGAAGGGTTATGAAGAGCAAGCTATTATTAAGTCTGTCGGCTCTGTTCCTGCTGGCAGTTGCGGGATGCGGTTCCAGCAGCAAGGAAGGCAGCAACCAGACGGCCACCTTCAAAGCGTCAGCCGCATGCATCGAATGCCATGCCGTCACTAAAATTTCACCCGTGACCGGGGTGGCAATTGTCAGCGAATGGCAGAAATCTGCCCACAACCTCAGCAGTGGCGCAGCCTGCACCGACTGCCACACCAACAGCGGTCATCCGGGCGGCGGCTCCATAGTCAAGGCTGTCCAGGATAGCCAGTGCGCCACCTGCCACACAACCGTCAAACTTGGCGTGCCCCACTTCGCCACCTATACCACGAGCCTGGCCGCCCAATATATCAGCCAGAGCGACGCTGCCGGCGTTCAGTGCCGTCAGTGCCACAATCCCCACGACACCACCTCGTTGATCAAGTACAACAAGGACTGGGCGGAGTCTGGTCACGGCAGCACCACGTACGATCCTGCCAATGCAAACAACAGCAGCGTCAACTCCCACTATCCCTGGACGACCGCCAGCCGCGATTCCTGCGCCAAGTGTCACACCACCACCGGCTATCTGAAGCACGTTGTCGGCGGCACTGCCACCCTCACCACCAATGCTAGCGTGTCGACTGTCACTGCCGGTCCGTACATGAGCAACAACAAGAAGAACGAGACCATCATGTGCTCGGCCTGTCATGAGGACTACAGCTGGAAGCGGCGCTCCATCGGCGCACGGACTCTTGAGTACACCTATGACGCGGACCGCGTCCCTGGTGGCGGCTCCGACGCCTTTGCCGGAGCAGCTCCGGCAACAACTAACGGTGCAGCTCTGGAAACGGCCGTTGTCCTTCCCGACGTCGGCGACTCCAACCTCTGCGTGGTTTGCCACGGCGGCCGCGGCAACTTCCAGTCGAAACGGGCAACCCGTTTTGAGGGACACCATGCCCCGACCGGTGCCGATGTATTCGCGGCAAACACCCATATCGGCTTCGAATTCGCCGGTCGTAGCTATACCAAACCGGCTGCTTACGTGCACGATTCCATCGGCGTTTCCACCGGCGCTGGCCCCTGTGTCACCTGTCACATGAAGTCGACCAAGAGCCATGGGTACGAGGTCGTGACCAAGGACTCCGGCGGAGTTATCACCGCCATCAACAGCCAGGCAGTCTGCAACACCTGTCACGGTTCTTCCATGAACGCAGCCAGGCTTCAAGAGCAGTCCCTCGGTTTCAAGGAAGCAGGCAAACTGCTGAATGACTACCTGGCCAACACCGTGCCTAACTATACCGGCGCCGCCATCACCGTCACTTCTGGCAACGTCAATACCATTCACATCAACACCTACGGGGCGTTCCAGAATTCGTTCATCTTCTCAGAGGACCCCGGTGGGTATGCCCACAACATCTACTACGTCAAACGCCTGATCTTCGATTCCATCGACTGGCTTGACAATCATGCGTTCGACGGCACGATCACCATCAATGCCACAGCATATCCAAAGGCCGCTGCCTGGTTCGGAGCAGCTGCAGGCACAGGAATTGCTACTCGTCCCTAACTGAACCCGATCGTAAGATCGGCATCCTGAACAAGAAATGCCCCGGAGCAATCCGGGGCATTTCTTGTTTACCATATAAACCTTAAATAAGCAGTTAACCGCAGATGAACGCCGATACACGCAGAGAAATCAAAGGCTTGAAAAAATTCTTGGTTTAACCAAAAAGGTTGTTCTGTTTTTTTACGTAAAGCTTGGTTTTATCTGCGCTCATCTGCCTTTTCGGCGGTTCAAATGCCGTTTTTGATAAAAGAAAAGCATTACTACCGAAGTTACCCGCTCCCCCGCAAAAACACCACAAAAGCCCCGCTGCCCCCCATTTCCCGCGGCGCCGGGGCGAATTCGACCACCATGCTCTTGCCGGCATCACGCAGCCAGCCGGTCACGGCCTGCTGCAGAACCGGCTCGCCTGGCGAGTTGTTGCCCTTGCCGGTGATCACCAGCACCGCCTTCTCTCCATGGGCAATCGCGCTTTTCAGGAATGGCGGCAGGGCCTCCAGGGCCTCTTCGCGCATCAGGCCGTGCAGGTCCAGCTGCCGGTCTACGGAAATGACCCCTCTTTTCAACTGACGCAGGCGGTTGGCCCCCAGCGGCTTCAGCTCTTCATCCTCCGGTATCTGATCGCTGAAGGTCACATCCAGCTTGAGCTGGCCGATGGCCTGGGCAAAGGCCTCGTGCTCGGCCCGCTC
>DBMM01000129.1:2395-38545 GCA_002298925.1 Geobacter sp. UBA698
CCCACCCTTTTGACCCCTTCCATGGCCTCGAAGAACAGGTCGGAATCATCGGCCACCGGCGGTGGCGCCGCTGCCGCCTTGGCTGCGGGCGGCTTTTGTTCCGGCATTACCACAGCAACCCCCTTCAGGGCGCTGAACGGGTCGCTGCGAAACGGTTTCGGTTTCGGCTCGCTGCTATGGGTTTTCTTTTTTGCCATCAGTCCTTGGCCACCAGCGTGATTTCGATGCGGCGGTTCTTGGCGCGCCCTTCCTTGGTGTTGTTGTCGGCCACCGGTTTGTACTCACCGAAGGCGGCTGCCGAAAGCACGGCCGGGTCCAGCCCCTGTTGCTGCAGATACCTGGCTACATTGATGGCCCGCGCAGCGGAGAGTTCCCAGTTGGTGGGGAATATGCGCGTCAGGGCTCCGATGATCTGGACATTGTCGGTGTGCCCTTCGATGCGGATGGCCCTGTCATTGACCGACTTGAGCGTATCGACCATCTTGTTCAGGATGGCCAGCCCGTCCTGCTTGACTTCGGCCTTGCCGGAATCAAAGAGAATGGCGGCCTCCATGTTCACGGTCAGTTTCCCCCTGAGTTCCGAGATGGTCACCTGCCCCTGGGCAATTTCGCTTTTCATGTTCTGCAGCAGTTTCTCGTAGGTGCTGCTGACTTCCTTGACCTTCTCTTCCTTGACCTTCTGCAGCTCGATGATCTCATTCTTCAAGGCACTGTTTTCCGCCTCCAGGGCATCTACCTTCTGGCGCAGATCGCTGATGCTGCGGGAAAGCGTGTCGGACTTGGCCTTGAGCACCTCTTCCAGCTCCTGCTTGTCCTTGGTCAGGCCGGCAGTCTTTCCATTCAGCTTTTCATATTCAGCCTTGAGGGCGGTATTGGCGGCGGTCAGCTGCTCGTGCTTCTGCTTGAGGTCGATCAACTCTTTCGTCAGACTGTCCGCCTCTTCCACTTTCTTCAGAAACCTGCTTTCAGCCACCAGGCAGCCGCTCAGGGAAAGGGCCGTCAGTCCGGCCACCACCATAGAAACAATCCGCTTCAGCATGTTACGCCTCCTTGCTGCCGGTATAGCAGCCTGTCTCAAAATTCCATTCAAGTTTATCAATACATTTTTGATTTGCAAACAGCTCACCAGACCCACAGCGGGATAATGACGGCGGCCAGGACACAGACCGAAGGCAGGAACAGGCGGTGGTAAACCCGGGCAATGTCGACCTGGAAATACTCACAGGTCAGGACATAGCAGAGGTGCACCGGCGACAGCATGACCCCGGCAAACCCGGAACCGAAGGCCAGGGCCACCAGCCCCGGCGAGGGAGCATCCCCCCCCAGCAGCGGCATCAGCAGGGGAAAGGTGATTCCCACATAGGCCACGGTCAGACCGGTCATCAGGCCGGCGATGAAGGGGATCAGCATCAGGATGAGATGCAGCGGCAGTCCCGAGTTGGCAAAGAACGAGGAAATTCCGCCCAGAGCTCCGGTCACCCGCAGCACCTCCTGAAAGATCATGATGCCGATCACCAGAAAGAGCGCCTTGACGGAGACACTCTCCCGCAGGTTTTTGATGATCTGTGACGGCGTATAGCGATGCCAGACATAGAGGGCGATGATGGCGCCCCCCAGTGAAATCGACGGGTCGACCCGAAAGACGACCACCAGCAGCAGGGCCAGCAGAATGGGCGAAACCATGGCCAGGAACGTTAGAAACTGGGCTTTCCGTCCCGACGCCACCGGTGCGTCTTCCTGACGGGCAATGCCCCGGAAGCAGAACAGCGCTCCCCAGCCTACCACCGAAACGGCAAAAGGGAGGTTGGCCAGGAACAGGGTCTGGGTGGATAGTCCGGTGATCCCGGCAGCCAGGATGATGCCGGGGTAAAGCGGCGAGACATATTCCCAGATATGGCGGTACCAGTAGTTGATCAGGGCCTTCTGCTCGGCATGGATGCCGGTTTCTCCGGCGGCCTCATTGACCATGGGGGCCGAAAAGACCGCGCCGCCCGGCGAGGGGAGCAGACCGATCATGGCCGGCATGGCCGCCATCACCACCCGCCGGTCCGGCAGCGCGGCCGAGAGGGACGAAACCATCCGTTTGAGCATGCCGGTGTTGCGCAGGATATGCTCCATGACCATGGTCAGCATCAGGGTCAGGGTCATTCCCAGGGATTTGGGGGCAAAGACTGCCACCAGCACGGCCTTGATGAAATCACGGGGCGGGGTCAGATAGATAAGGCCAAGCAGCAAGGCACCGATCGGCATTACAGCCGCCATGGAGACCTTGCGGCGCAGAAGCACGACGATCAGGACCAGGACAGCGGTAGTTTTGAGGAGATCATTCATGGGGGGTCAGTGGCCGGCGCTCTTTTTTTCAAGGGAGCTGAAGATCATATCCAGGACCGCTTTCTGGCGTGCTTCAAACTTGTTAAGCACCGCCAGGCAGGTGCCCATGGGGCAGAGTTCATGCAGAAAATCGGCATCGCGCCCCGAGAGGATCACGATCCGGTTCTTGTCAAAACCGGTCTGGGTGGCAAAGCTCAGCAACTTGAGCCCGTCCAGGGAGGGCATCTCCAGGTCGATCAGCAGCAGGTCGTGACCACCGGCCTTGATGCGCTGCAGGGCGGCCATCGGGTTGTTGCAGATCTCGACCTGCAACAGCGGATAGTTATCGCGGATATATCCGGAGAGAAAATTGGTGAAGCCCCGGTCGTCATCGATCAACAGTATTCGCCCCATAACGTTGCACTATATCCGATTTCGGGACTGCCATAAAACAAAAAACGCAGTAATGGGAGACGGGGAAGCAGGAATAAGTCTGAATTCGGACCCCTCTGTTTCAATTATGGTTTCCATGGCTATTTGAGCAGGCGGGTGGCGTTGCCCAGCACGGCAAAAGGCACGTTGATGCCCATGGCACGGGCGGCACGCAGATTGACGATCAGGTCGACCCTGTGCGGTGCCAGCAGCGAAAGATGCTCGGCCTTGGCGCCTTCCAGTATGCGCACGGCGACATCCGCCGCCAGGTGCCCCTGCTCCTGGGGGTTGATCTCCAGGGAGACCAGGGCCCCTTTTTCGGCGGCATCCGGCATGGTTGAAATCACCGGCACATTGCGGGTTCTGGCCCGGCTGACGATACGCTCGAACAGACGGCAGGCCGAACTGCTCTCGGTCACCAGGATTACGTCCACCTTTTCCGGCATGGTTGCCAGAATCGTATCCACGGCCGCGCCGGACGCGGCATTCCCCTCGCTGACCACCAGGCCCAGCTGCGCGGCATATTTGCGCACCTCCTCCAGCTGACGCAGGGACCCGACCTCGCGGGAGTTATAGATTACACCGACCCGGCGGGAGGGGCGGATATCCTGGATCGTCCTGAGCAGCGTGATCATCGGCACGCGGGAGCTGACGCCACAGCTGCCGCGCGCAGGCTGTTCGGGTGCGAATATATCAACGGAGACCACCGGAACGCCCTCGGCCTCCTTCATGGCTGTCTGGGCGGCCGGAGCGCCGTAGGCCACGATCAGGTCCGGGCGATAGGCATTGAACTTTCTGATGGTATTGGACCAGGAAAGCGGGTCGGCATTGGGGGTCTGCAGTATGATCTCGATGGCGGGAGCTTTATAGCCCCGGCTGGCCATGGACTTGACAAAGGCGCGGTGCGCCTCGCGGTAGCGGGGCTGGTCGCTGCTCATCATGGCGGCGATGACCCGGCCGGCGGCCCGGCCGGATGGCGGCTGCCACAGCATGGCCAGCGCCAGAATCAGCAGTATGATCAGATTGCGGAGGCTCATTATTGCAGTTACCACCGGGCCTTGAGGGAAAGCAGGGTTGTGTGGACGGAACCGTAATAGTCGGGATTGCCCGCGTTGTACAACCTGAAACCGTAATCCAGGGAACAGCCGAGAAGCGCGGTGATGCGCCAGTCGGCCCGGGCGGAAAGTCCGGTTTCGGTACTATTGAGCCTGGTCAGGTCGCTAATGCCGGTCGTTGAATACGTCGTAGTAGTGCCAGAGCTGTCAGTGGAACTGAACGGCGAAATGGGCGGAACATCGTAGAGTGACCGTGAAAAAACCTGCTGGAAGGCCAGGGAGAAATCGAGCTGGTCGCTGGCGGCATAAACGGCATCAATGCCGTAGACATGGGCACTTGAACGGTAGTTCGTGGCGACCAGTGCGTTTTGGGACAGATTTGTCAGCAACGAGGTTTGGTCGATGTCCGATTGCAGGTATGAATAGCTGGTGGTAATTGTCAGGCGCTCCAGGGGACTGAACCAGACACTGGCATTGGCCGAGTTGTTGCGAGATGCCCTGGGCAAGACAAAGGTGGCTACAGGCATATTGGCTGGATCAATGGTCCAGGCACTTGCCGCGCCACTTTCATAGCGGGCGATGTAGCTGCCGGTCACGCCCCATTTGCCGCTGCTGGCGTAGGTCAGCAGCAGCTTGCCGGTGTGCCGGTCGCCAAAGGAAGTGCCGTAGGCCGGGTTGTCGCAGGCGGCATAGCTGTAGGAGCCATTCAGCTTCAGTCCGTTAAGCGGGCGCCAGTAGAGGGAGGCCTTGCCGGTATGGATCAGGCGGCTGTCCCCATGGAGCGCGACGGTAGAATCCAGGGGTGACTGGGCGTCGCGGATGTTATCGCGCGATTCCAGTTCGGCACTGTATTCCAGCCGGTAAATCAGTTTGGAGGACGGACGGAAGATGGCCGAAGCGATCACCGTATCCCTGGCTGTCGAAGGAGCAGGACGGACCATCAACTGGGGAGTTGTCGCAAAGGGATAGTACAGAGAGGCCGGGGTACTGCGGTCGATTTCCTGATGGCGGTACTTGAGGGCGAAGGAGTACAGCCCGAAGGGGGTGTAGCTGATATCTCCCGCTGCCAGGTGGATCACATCCGCAGGCCTTTCGGACGGCAGCGCCTCGCCATGGCCGCCCCTGTTCTCCCGCTGAGTCAGGGTGTAGGCCGCAGACCCCACCAGGCCTCCGCTCATGTCCGAGAAAAGCTTGAACGTATGGGAAGTGACCCGGCTGTCGGGAATGATGTCGTGGGCCTGATTGCCCGGAATCAGAAATCCGCCGGCGTTGTTGGCATAGGTGTAGCGCGGGTCGGGCGCCTGGTTTGAAAAATCGCGGATGCGGAAGCCGTAGGTGAAATCGACCGGCCCCAGGTGTGCATCCAATCCCAGGCTCCCTTCGCGGGTGATGTTGTCGACCAGGCCGGCACCGGTAATGACGGAACTCGTTCCAGACCCGAAGTAGTGGTCAGAAAAACGCATCTGCTGGAAGCCTTCCCGCTTCAGCTCCCAATAGCCTAGGTTGAGATGAAAGGGGTTATTGCCCAGCTTGATGCGGGTATTGACCTGGTTGGAGGTACTGCCCACACCGAAGACCTGCCCCGGATCCAGCTCTTTCAAGCCAAGAACACCGGAGTTGATCCGCTCGCGAAACAGATTGTGCCACAGGGCAGAACTGGCCGCGTTGAACCGCAGCAGTCCGTTGTAATCGAACTCCATTTCGGCCTGGTAGTCGTCTTCATGCAGAAACGTGCCGTCGACCGTCAGCTTGAGGTCCTTGCCCAGGGTTCCGGTCGACAGTCCAGCGGTCATGCCCGACTTCAGACGGCCGTAAGGTGCCGCCGCAGCCAGCGGCCCGTCCGGAGAGACAAAGCGGTAACCACTCTGCAGCAGCGCGAAATTGCTTGTTTTCACCGCTTCGTCGGCGATGTACGGCTCATCGCCGGCCGTTTGCGCACCGTTTTCTTCCGCCCCGTTCTCGGCAAAGGCCCGGCCGGCAGTCAGCAGAAGCACCAGCATCAGCCGGCCGATGAACCTGTGCAATCCGAATGTTGTTACGGGTTGACTGTGCGCCATGGCCTATTTCCTCAATGTGCCGCTACCGCGATTATCCGGCGTATCGGATCCGTGAATGGCGGAATGACAGTCGGTACAGCGGTTGCCAAACAGGGGCCTGGTGCCGGCGGCAAGCAAACTGCGATGCCCTGGGCTGTGGCACTGCATGCAGAGAAACGGCATGGCCGCCGACAGCAGGCGCCGGCTGACCGATCCATGGGGAGTGTGGCAGTTGCTGCAGGTTTCGGTCACATCACCATGCTCGTAGGCGAAGGGGCCGCTCTTCTCCATATGGCAGCGCGTGCAAAGATCCCGCTGGCTGCTTCCCTTGAGCATACTGGGCTGAGGCGTGCCATGGGGGTCATGGCAATCGAAGCAGTCCATTTTATTTTCCCGCAGCGGGTGGTGGGAAAAGAGACTGAACTGGGCCCTGACATCGGGATGGCAGCCGAAGCAGAGTTCGGACATTTTTTCGTGGGAAACTTTCTGCTGGGGACCTTGATGGAGTTTGTGGCAGGAATAACAGCTCAGGTCATTGAGGGCGTGAACACTGGTGTGCCAGAAGGCCAGGGCAGGGGTGGAGGCCGCCGAGTGGCATTTGAGGCAGATCAGCGACTGGGCCTGGGGCGGCAGTTTTTTCAGGTCGAGCAGCTTGCTGGTGTCGCACTTGTCCCCTTTTTCTCCCAGCAGCTGCCGGTTCCTCTCGATCTTGTCGATGGCCAGGCTGCCCGGTCCGTGGCACGACTCGCAGTTCACCAGCGGCAGGCCGGTTTCCGCCGTGATCTGCTCGCCATGCACACTGTGCTTGAAAAAGGCCGTGATTTTGTCATGGCTGTGACATTTGGCAACGCAGTTGTCGGTGCCGACATAATCGGCATCCAGGCGCCCCACGATCATTTTTTCGTATTCGTCCACCGGCAGCAACGGGTGACTTTTTTTCAGTTCGGCACAGCTTGAGCAGAACAGGACGATTATTAAAACTGGAAGGATTGCAAGGCGCATGGGTTGATTCCTTGTGGCGGTCGCCGGCAATCTCGAACAATCGGCCTTAGACCTTGTTGATGCCCTTGGTGGTGGTGCTGATGAAGCGCTGCACCAGCGGATTGCTGCTGGCCCTGATCCCGGCCGGGGTTCCGACTTCGATGATCCTGCCCTGGTGCATCATGGCGATGCGGTCGGACAGGTACAGGGCGAAATTAAGGTCATGGGTCACGATGATCGTGGTGTTGCCGGATTTGTCCCGCAGGGACATGATGGTTTCAGCAAGCTCGTCGGTGGTGACCGGGTCCAGTTCGGCGGTCGGCTCGTCGTACAGGACCAGTTCCGGTTCCATGGCCAGGGAACGGGCAATGGCCACGCGCTTCTTCATGCCGCCCGACAGCTCCGATGTGCGCAGCCCCTCTTTGCCGGCCAGCCCGACAATGGCCAGCTTTTCCGAAATGATCTCGCGGATGCGTTCCTCGGGCCGGACGCGGTGCTCCCTCAGCCATAAGCCCACATTTTCGGCGACGGTCAGCGAGTTGAACAGGGCCGAAGACTGGAAGACCATGCTGCTGCGGCAGGTGAGCGGTGCCGGGCTGCCATTTTCGAACAGCTTCTGGCCGTTGACATAGATCTGGCCGCTGTCCGGGGTTTCCAGCCGGATGATGTGGCGCAGCAGAATGCTTTTGCCGGTGCCGGAGGGACCGATGATGGAGAAGGTTTCCCCAGCCTTGATATCCAGATCGATGTCCGTCAGGACATGGTTGTCGCCGAAAAACTTGTTCAGTTTTTCGATGCGCACGGAAACACCGCTGGCCGCATCGCTACGCCCCTGCTCCACTCCTGACAGGAAAGCAGTATCCATGCCGTTTGACATCAGAACAGATACTTGGAGCGGTTGGTGAAGTAGCGCCGGTGACTGTAGATAAAGGCCGACAGCAGCGCGATAGCTACCATGACCGAGATGTTGTTGACCACCAGCTGGCGGGGATCGACCGGCTGGCCCACCACTTTTTCCAGGTCCGTTGCCGAAATAAACAGCAGATTAACCACGGTGTTGATCAGTTCGAAGATGTTGTAGCCGATCAGCAGGTACCAAGTCAGCTGCTGCTGTTTCATCAGCCCCAGAAAGAGGTAGAGGCAAATCAGGCTGTCCACGAAGACGGCCAACTCGGCCGCCCGCCCCTGGAAGATCACGCCAAATAGCGGATAGGGCTGTCCGAAGGTGGACATGGTCAGCATCAGGAAAAACAGGTAGAGCCCCCCGATCAGGACCAGTCCCAGCGGGCGGCGATGTTCATGCTCGTTATCCGGTTCTTCCATGGCGACCTCACAAATTCAGGTAAGCGCAGGGCGCTTCCGCAGCGGGTGGCGTTCCGAAGGCTTGTCAGAAGCGATCAGGAGTCGCCATCTTTTTTCTTTTTTTGAATCATCGCGCTCACGGCAACACAGGCATAGATCACCACCAGGATAAACCCGATAAAGATCCAGTCCGCCGCACTGAAACCAAACATGCCTAACTCCTTTTAAATGCTTCGGCCGCCTCGGCCACCATGCCCAACTCCTGATAGCAGGTTCCCAGCAGATAATGGATTTCGTTCAGGGGGAACTGGTCGGCAAAGACCGGATCAGCCAGCACATCCTCGATGATCGCGGCCGCCTCGTCGTTGCGGCCGGCGTGATGTTCCTCCACGGCCACCGACAGCGCCGTCAGATAGTCCACCGGCGGCACCAGCGGCAGTTTCCCGGAAAAAATGGCGGCAATGCGGGCCTCCACCTTGCGCTTCTCGGCGATATCGAAAGCGGAGCAGGCCCCCTGCCAGACCTCGGCCGCCTGTTCGTAGCGCCCCAGCACGTACAACGCTTCACCATAGGCGTAGGCGGCATGAAAATCCTGCGGGGCAAGCTCCAGCGCCCGCTTGAGGTGCTTTTCGGCCCCGTACCAGCTGGGAACGGCCAGATGCAGGCTGGACAGACGCGAACCCTTCTCGGTGTAGGTGCGGGCGATTTCCACATGCAACCCGGCATTGTGCGGATCCAGCAGGACCATGATCTTGAGGAAGTTGATCTTGCGATCCAGGTAGGGACTGTCCACCTCCTTGGCGTCCAGCATGATGATCTGACCGCCCAGTTCGGAGATGATGTGGGGATAGGCCTCCTTGAGCAGCGCGGCGTACTCCGGGCCAAAGGCACATTCCGGATTGAGACGCAGGGCCTGGTAAATGCCGCGTCCCACCATGTCGTAATCGGGACCGCCGGCCTGTTGGGCTGCCGGGAAATCCTCCTCCAGCAGCGGGACAGGCGGCAGGCCGTCCCAGGGGATGGTGACCCGACCGTCCCGGCCGCTCAGGACGTAGCCGGCCGGCGGCGTAAAATAGTGGATGCCGTCCAGGGGGGTTGCTTCAGTCATGTGGCTCCTTCTTTACAACGAGTATAATCTCTGCCAAGCGGTCAGTCGCCGGATGTTTTACCGTAAGGGCCGATTATGCCGGGGAAAACCGTCTGCTTGATGCGGGCGATGCTCTTTTCGACCGACTCCAGCGCCAGATTGCGCTCATGCTCATCCGACCAGTGCATGGCATCCAGCAGGGAACGGTGCGGATACCCCAGGGACTCGATCTTTCTGGTAAATGCGGCCGGCAGCCGCGGGTTGAGCTCCACCCCGTTCATCACCGCCCAGGCAATGGTCCAGGCCCGGGAAGTATTCATCAGATCGTAACCGCCTCCCCCCAGGGCCACCCAGGGGATCTTGAGCGCCTTGAGCTTGCGCATAATGTAGCTGTAGCTGTGGGTGGTAATCTCCAGACGGGTGAGCGGATCGGTACGGAAGGTATCCGCCCCGAGCTGTGTCACGATCACATCCGGATTGTAGGCGGCCAGCAGCGGATAGGCCACCTCGTCAAATGCCTTCATGAAGAGGGCATCGTCGGTGTGGGCCAGCAGCGGCACATTCACCGAGTAGCCGCGCCCGGCCCCCTCGCCGATCTCGTCCTCGAAACCGGTGCCCGGGAAAAAATAGATGCCGCTCTCGTGGAGCGAGATGGTCAGCACCCGGTCGCTGTCGTAGAACCCTTCCTGGACGCCGTCGCCGTGGTGGGCGTCGATATCCAGATACACCACCCGCCTGCCCCGGGCCACCAGCCAGTTGATGGCCAGCACCGCGTCGTTGAGATAGGAGAAACCTGAGGCCCGGCCGGGATGGGCATGATGCCAGCCGCCGGCCAGATTGAAGGCGATGTCGAAACCTTCCTCTTCCACCAGCCGGGCCGCCTCGAAGGTGGCGCCGGCCCCCAGGGCGGCACAGTCATACAGCCCCTCGAACACCGGGCAATCGGCATCCCCCAGGCCAAACACGAAATCGGCCCGAGGATCATTGGACGCGCTGAACTCCTTCAGTCGCGCGATATAGGCCGGGCTGTGAAAACTCAGCACCAGTTCTTCGTCCACCGGACGGCAGTCGCGGATCTCCATCCCCGGCAGCTTCAGCAGGCCATAGGCCTCCATCAGGTCACGGGCCAAGTGATAGCGCTGCAGCTTGAAGGGATGTTCGTCACCGTAACTGTAGCTGCCAAAGAGCGGTGAATATATCAGTGCGGTGCGTGGAGCGGTCAAATGAATCTCCGTAAACGCCAGAAAAACCGGCCCGCATAAGATGCACTATTTTCATTATTTCGTCTATGGAGAATCGGCGCCGACCGGTACCGGCTGCAGCTGCCAGATGCCCCGGTTGTATTCCCGGATTGTCCGGTCGGTGGAGAATTTGCCGCTCTGGGCGCAGTTGATGATGCTCATGCGTGTCCAGCTTTCCCGGTCCTGGTAGGCCTGGGCCACCCGTTGCTGGGCATCCACGAAGCTGCGGAAGTCCGCGGCCACCATCCAGGGATCCCCGGGGCTGGCAACGGCATTGATGACCGGCTCGAAGATGCCCGGTTCGAACATGCTGAAATGTCCGCTCCGCAACAGCTGAATGACCCGCCCCAGATCCGCATCGGCCTCGATGATGGCGCCCGGATTGTAAACCGGGCGCAGCGCCTCGACCTCTTCGGCCGTCAGACCGAACATGAAGAAGTTATCGTCGCCGACCTCTTCGCGGATCTCGATGTTGGCGCCGTCCAGGGTGCCGATGGTCAGTGCGCCGTTCATCATGAATTTCATGTTGCCGGTGCCGGAGGCCTCCTTGCCGGCGGTGGAGATCTGCTCGGACAGGTCAGTGGCCGGACAGATGATTTCCATGGTCGTGACCCGGTAGTTGGGCAGGAAAGCCACTTTGAGCATATCCCCCACCAGCGGATCGGAATTGACCATCTGGGCCACGTTGTTGATCAGCTTGATGATCAGCTTGGCCATGTGATAGCCGGGCGCGGCCTTGCCGCCGATCAGTACGCAGCGGTTGGTCCAGCCCTGCGTATCACCGCGCTTGATGCGGTCATACAGGTGGATGACATGCAGGATGTTGAGCAGCTGGCGCTTGTATTCATGGATGCGCTTGACCTGCACATCGAACAGCCCCTCGGGGTTGAAGATCACCTCGCATTTTTCAGCCACCAGCGCCGTCAGGCGCTCCTTGTTGGCCTGCTTGACCGCATGCCAGCGCAGGCGAAATTCGGGGTCGTCGGCATGGGCGGCAATCTGGCGGATCTGCTGCAGGTCAGCCACCCACCCTTCGCCGATCGTGTCGCTGATCAGCCGGCTCAGACCCGGGTTGCACCAGACCAGCCAGCGCCGGGGTGTAACCCCGTTGGTCTTGTTGTTGAATTTGTGGGGCCAGAGTTCGTAGAAGTCCCGGAACAGCCCCTGAACCAGCAGCTGTGAATGCAGCGCAGCCACACCGTTCACCGAGAAACCGGCCACGATGGCCAGATAGGCCATGCGCACCTGGGGCACCGGCCCCTCCTCGATGATCGACATGCGCCGCAGACGGTCGCCGTCCCCCGGCCAGCGATTGGCAACCACCGCCAGGAAACCGGCATTTATCTCCAGAATGATATCCAACAGACGGGGGAGCAGCTGCCTGAAAAGCGGCAGCGGCCAGCGCTCAAGAGCCTCGGGCAGCAGGGTGTGATTGGTGTAGGCCATGGTGCGGCTGGTAATATCCCAGGCCTGATCCCAGCCCATGCCCTGCTCGTCCATCAGGAGCCGCATCAGCTCCGGCACGGCGCAGCTGGGATGGGTGTCGTTCAGCTGGAAGCAGTTTTTCTCGGCAAACCGGCTGAAGTCGTTCTTATGCAGTATCACCCAGCGGGCGATGATGTCCTGCAGGCTGGCCGAGGCCAGGAAGTACTGCTGGCGCAAACGCAGTTCCTTGCCGTTTTCGCTGGCATCGTTGGGATACAGCACCATGGTGATGTTTTCAGCCGCATTCTTGGCTGCCACCGATTCGGCGTAGTCACCGGCGTTGAACTCGCCCAGGTCGAATTCGTCGGTGGCGGCCGCCTTCCAGAGACGCAGGGTATTGACCGTACCGTTGCGATAGCCCGGAATCGGCACGTCATAGGGCACCGCCAGAACGTCGTGGGTATCCACCCAGCGCACGGCCATCCCTCCGCTCGCAGTGCGGTAGTAATCGCTGCGGCCGCCGTAGGAGATGCGCTGTGTATATTCGGGACGCGCCACCTCCCAGGGATTGCCGTGCCGCAGCCAGCGATCCGGCTCCTCCACCTGGCGGCCATTGACGATGCGCTGCCGGAACATGCCGTATTCGTAGCGCAGGCCGTAGCCCATCACCGGCAGCTGCAGGGTGGCACAGCTGTCCAGGAAGCAGGCCGCCAGCCGCCCCAGGCCGCCGTTGCCCAGACCGGCATCGATCTCCGCACCCACCAGGTCTTCCAGCTTGATGCCCAGTTCGAACAGGGCGTGGGAGGTCGCATCGGTAATCCCCAGGTTCAGCATGGCATTGCCCAGGGCGCGCCCCATCAGGAATTCCAGCGACAGATAGTAGCAGTGCTTGCTGTCGGAATCCACATAGGCGTAGCGGGTGCCCTTCCAGCGCTCCATCAGCCGGTCGCGGACCATCAGGGCCAGGGCCGCGTAATGGTAGTGAATCGAGCGGCAGTACTTGTCCCGTCCCAGGAAGTGGGTGTAATAGTGACGGAAATTGTACTTCAGGCCGGGTACATCCATTGGAAGCGCCGGCAGTTCCGTCAGCCCCGGGCTGTAGATCTTATGGTGTTTCTTTTGCGGTGTCATGGCTACCTTCCCTTGATTTTAGACCCCAACGGCAGGATCGGATAGTGAATGTTGATATTTAGCACTCCACGCCGCCTCGGCGGCGCTTTATCGGGGAGTAAGTTCCACAGGATGCGCTTCGACTCCTCTCAGCGCACGTCTGTTCCCTGAGCGGAGTCGAAGGGAACTTACTCAGAAGCGCACAAAAACAGATCCGGGATCACTCTTCAGCGCTGCCCGGGCCGAATTCCGGCAGCGTCACCAGCCAGACCGCCGGCACCATGCCGTGGTTCCAGGCCAGCCAGAGCCGGCGGTAGCCCGAAAACAACAGCGCCTCCCCGCCGCAGCGCAGGATGATCGCTGCCGGCAGGGTCAGGCTGCCCAGCCGCTGCAGTTCCGTTTCCATGCGGGCATAGTTCAGCCGGTAGCCCCGTTTGGCCTTGGCCAGGTACCTGGCATAGTCCTCGTAGCGGTGATAGCAGAGCGCCACCGGGACGCCGGCGATCCGGTCGGCGCGGGGATACGGCTCCAGCCGACCCAGCTCGAAGGCCGAACGGATCTGCTCCCAGCCGATGCCGTGGCGCAGGTAGAAAGGCTGCTTGGCGGGGTGACTGAAAAACTCCCACTGTTCTTCCGCCAGATCGGGCCGTTCCCAGCTGATGGCCAGAGTTGACCGGGAAAGCATGCCCCTCAATCCGCCATGTTCGAACGCATCTTTTTGCGCTGGGAGACGATCTTCTTTTCGGTCAGCCGCTGTTCTTTGGCACGCCGGGGCACCTTGGTGGCGATGCGCTTCCTGATCTTGCGTTCCCGCTTCTCCAGCGCCGCCCGCAGGCGGATCATGGCCATCTCGCGGTTCTGCAGCTGGGAGCGGCTCTCGGAAGCCTGGGCCACGATGCCGGTCGGCAGATGGCGAATGCGCACGGCCGAATCGGTGGTGTTGCGGTGCTGCCCGCCCGGCCCGGAGCCGCGGTAGAATTCCACCCGTATGTCGGTTTCCCGTATTTCAGTCACCATGACAACTCCGCTCTCCGGCTCGATTCTCGACCGTCAACTGTCTTCTGCCGCACGACGCAAAAGACCCGCCTTGCGCGGGCCCTGCCCCTTCAAAACAAGTCTGCAAAGACACCCGCCGAAACGATGCCGGTCACAGTTTTGCCTCAAATTCGAGCTTGATCTGGGAGAGCAGATCAACCACCTGATGGGAAAGGTTATCCACCTCCCCCATCAAGCGCTGCGCCTTGTCGGCATCGCCGCTTTGGGCGGCGATGACCGCATCCTTGGCAAGGGCGTGGATCCTCTCATGGGGTGCATCGATCGCCCGGTAGCTGGAGAGGTGGCCGCACTTCGCTTTGCCGAGACTGTCGTACCACTTGCCGAAGCGGCACTGATGGTGGTTGGCCATGGCGGCGGAGTCCATATTCACGTCCCCTTGGACCGCCGACTTGGTTTTGCTGACAAACAGGCGGTGATCGTTCTTGGCGATATCCAGGATGAGCAGGTCGGTGCTGCGGGTTTTGAAGGCCTTGACCCCTTCCTGGAGATCTTCCGCCAGCTTACCGAGTTCTCCGGCCTCCCCGGCGGATGTATGGGCGAAATCGCGAGTTTTCAGGATGACCTCGTTGATGCCGTGAATATTGTTGGCGATCTCGCTGGTGGTGGCGGTCTGCTCCTCGGCAGTCGTGGCGATCTGGCTGACCTGCATGGCAACGGCATTGATCTGCTCCAGCAGTTCGTCGAGCGTCTCGCCGGAACGGGCAGACTCCCTGGTGCCCTTCTCCACCTCGCTGACCCCTTTTTCCATGACCGCAACCGCTTCCCTGGTCTGCTGCTGCACGGCCTTGATCATCTCGCCGATCTCCCGGGTGGCGCGCGTGGTGCGTTCCGCCAAGGCCCTGACCTCATCGGCAACGACGGCGAAGCCGCGGCCCTGCTCGCCGGCGCGGGCCGCCTCGATGGCGGCATTCAGGGCCAGCAGGTTGGTCTGGTCGGCGATATCCTCGATCGTGCCGATGATCTCGCCAATGCGGTTGCTCTGGGAGCCGAGCAGTTCGATGGTCTGGGCGGCATCCCTGACCTGCGTGGCGATCCTGTTCATGATGACCACGCCCTCCTTGACCACACCGGAGCTGAGCTGAGCCAGTTCGCTGGATCTGTGGGCACTGTCGGCAGCACATTGACAGTTGGCGGCAATATCGTTGGAGGTGGCGGCCATTTCCTCACTGGCGGTGGCAACCGAGCTGACCCCGTTGGCTGCCCGATCGCTGGCCAGTGCCATGCTGCTGGAGTTGTTGAAAAAGTGGCTGGCAGTGCCGGATACCTTGACCGTGTCCTGCGTGACCTTGTCAATGATCGTGTGGAGGCGATCGATGAATCTGTTGAAATACCCGGCCAACTGGCCGAATTCATCCTGCCGCCTCACTTCAATCAGACGGGTGAGGTCAATGTCCCCTTCGGCTATCTCCCGGACCCGCTGGATGAAATCGTTCGTCTCCCTGCGGATGATCATGGTGATGATCCCCAGCAGTGCCGCCGTAACCACAATCATAACCAGGAACAGTAGCGTTGACTTGACAGTAGCCGACGTGACAAATGCAGCGACCTTGTGCCGCATCTCTTTCATGGCCTGGTCTGATTTCTTGTTCACCTCCAGGATCAGCCCCTTGACCTCGCGCCACTTGGGGGTCTCGGTTTTTACAAGGAATTCCTGGGCTTCAAGCTGTTTACCTGCTTTTATGAGAGCGAGGGCCTGCTGTTTTACATCCGCATGTTCCCTGCAACGAGCGGACAGCTTCCCGAGGTCGGATTCCAGGGCCGGAACCTGCTTTGAGCTTTCCAGGGATATTTTCAAGGCAGCATCCATGGCCTGATTGGCATCCTGGAAGTTTTTGAGGGCCTTGTCGTCGTTCGGGTTTACCAGCAGATTGCGGAGCGCCAGTTCGCTTTGCAGCCCCTGGGCATAGAGATGGTCAATGCCTTCCCCCAGCTTCTGTTCCGTTTCCGCATAAAATTCGAAATCATGGGCAAAGCTGCGCAACCACCAGTTGTTGACGGCACAGCCAATGATCAGGAAGAGCACAACCGCGATAAGCGCCCCGATCAGTTTTGTTGAAATCTTCGTGGATCTGAAAAACATGACCGCCTCCTTTTATTATGAATCTGATTTAAAGTCGGTTACATTTCCCGCCGATGAATTCAAATCCGGAAGGTACTACGCTTCAACAAATTACGTTAGCATGCCGACACTTAGCTGTAAACCTTGTACGATCTAATCCTAATTAAATTCGTTCCGAAACCTGATCAGCAGATAGATGCAGCCCGCGCCGGCCACCAGCATCAGCAGGTCACGCAGCCAGGGGATCGGCTGGTCGAGCATGGCGTACATGAGCGGATCGAGGATGGCCGTGGTCAGCAGAGCGACACCGCCCCAGCTCAGCAGCTTTTTCACGGCCGGGCCCCCTTCACGCAGATGGCGTACTTGAGGTAGCGCCCCTCCGGGAAGGTGACCGGATAGGGAAAGTCCTCCGGCTGGCCGGCCAGGGAGATCACCCGCAGCTCGCTGCCAGCCTTGAGGGCGCCGCGCCGCAGCTCCTTCAGATAATCGGGCAGGTCCAGCTTCTGGTGGTTGGAGGAGGCGATCAAGAGCCCCCCCTCCGGCAGCAGGGGCAGGGAAGCGCTCACCAGCTCCGAGGTGCCACCGCGGGTAGTGAAGCGGCTTTTGGCGGTGGTGGAAAAGGAGGGGGGATCCATCAGGATGATGTCGTACTGCCGTCCCTGGCGGGCCAGGTCGTCCAGCGCCGCCAGACAATCGGCGACGATGAACTCGGATTTTTTGGGGTTGAGCCGGTTGACGCCGAAGTTGGCCTGGGCCCACTCGCTGTAACCGGGCGAGGCATCCACGCTGGTCACAGCTGAAGCGCCGGCCACGGCGGCGGCCACCGAAAAGGCACCGGTGTAGCTGAACAGGTTCAGCAGCCGCTTGCCCGCCACCCGCCCCATCAGGTCGCGCCGGTTCTTGCGCTGGTCCAGGAACAGCCCGGTGTTCAGCCCCTGCTCCAGGCTGACCAGGAAGGTGAGCCCGTTTTCCCGCACCTCCAGCCGGTCCGGCGCGGAGTTACCGCTCAGCAGCCGGCCGTAGCGCTTGTCATCGCCGGCCGCCTCCAGTTCCCGGGTCTTCTGGGGACGGCTCTTTTCGTAGATGCCCCGGGGCGCCAGCAGCTCCTGCAGTGCCTGGGTAACCAGCTTGAGGTGCGGTCGCCAGCCGCCGCAGTAAAGCTGCACCATCAGGTAATCGCCGTAGCGGTCCACGGTCAGGCCGGGCAGGCCGTCCCCCTCGCCGTTCACCAGGCGAAAGGCAGTGCTGTCGTCCAGGTCGGCATGCTCGCGGCGCAGATCGCAAGCGGCCTGCAAGCGTTTCATCAGCCAGGCCCGGTCCAGTACCATCCGCTGCCGAGACAGCACCCGCGCCACGACCCGGTCGGCCGGATCCAGCAGGGCGCTGGCCACAAAGCGCCCCTGGGCGTCGCCCAGTTCCACCACCTGTCCCGGCTGTCCCGGGGGCCAGCGTTTGGTGTAACTGTCAGCGA
Organism: Geobacter sp. UBA698; assembly: GCA_002298925.1. Classification (GTDB taxonomy): domain Bacteria; phylum Desulfobacterota; class Desulfuromonadia; order Geobacterales; family Pseudopelobacteraceae; genus Pelotalea. Next base: position 19,961 of record DBMM01000129.1, read on the forward strand.
TGACCCAGGGGTGCCCCAGTTCCAGCATCTGGATGGTTTCCGGACCGACGATCCTTTTTTCAGGGGGCATGCGGGGTGATACTCCTTCTTTATGGTGAATGTCACTAATTCTGAGTAAGTTCCCTTCGACTCCGCTCAGGGAACAGACGTGCGCTGAGCGGAGCCGAAGCGCATCCTGCTGAACTTACTCCCCGATAAAGCACCGCCGAGCAGCGTGGAATGCTAAGAAGTCAGATTACTTCTGAGGCCCTGTTTACGCCCACCCCTGACAAGCGGGGATTGTGAGGGATAGCTCCATATGCAACCGGCTAATCCTCCGACAGCAGGGTGCGGTCATTCTCGAAGGTCTTGTGGCGGATCTGGTGAAACTTCTCGATCAGCTTCTCCACGGTGAGCGCCTGCTTTTCCTCACCCGACACATCGAAGATGATCTCGCCCTTGTCCATCATCAGCAGGCGGTTGCCGTACTCGATGGCATGGCTCATGTTGTGGGTGATCATCATCGCGGTCAGCTTGTATTCGCGGATGAACTTGTCGGTCAGCTCCAGCACGATTCCGGCGTTTTTGGGATCCAGCGCGGCCGTATGCTCATCCAGCAGGATCAGATCCGGTTTGGACAGGACCATCATCAGCAGGGTCAGGGCCTGGCGCTGGCCGCCGGAGAACATGGCCAAGTTCTCCTTCATGCGGTTCTCCAGCCCCATCCTCAGCTGAAGTAGTTCCGTGCGGAAATAGTCCCGCATGCGGCTGTTCAGGCTGCGTTTGAGCCACTTGAAACCCTTCCGGTAGGTGATCATCATGTTGTCTTCCAGGCACATGTTGGAGGCCGTGCCGAGCAGCGGGTTCTGGAAGATCCGGCCGATATACCTGGCCCGCTTGTACTCCGGCTCGCGGGTAATCTCGCGTTCGTTCAGGCTGATTGTCCCCTCGGTCGGGATGATGCTGCCGGCGATCAGGTTGAAGAGGGTGGATTTGCCGGCGCCGTTGCTGCCGATGACCGTAATGAAATCACCTTCGTTGATCTTCAGATTGATGCCGTTGATGGCCTGGTTTTCGTTGACCGTGCCGGGGTTGAAAATCATGGACACATGCTTGAGCGTTATCATTTTGCCACCATTGCCTTGCCGGCGAACATCTTAAGCTTTTTGCTCTGGGTTATGACCAGCAGAGCGATAATCAGGAGGCCCTTGATCAGGTTAAGGTCGTTGGGGGTCATATTGATGACATAGCCGTAATAGCGCCCCAGGTACATGACCCCGTGGAACAGGATCGAGCCGGCCAGAGCGCAGAAGGTCAGCACGCCGATGCGGTTGCTCTTCATGACCAGGAATTCCCCGATCATGACCGAGGCCAGGCCAGAAATGATGATACCCTGACCGAGCCCCACATCGGCAAAGCCGAGATACTGGGCCGCAAAGGCGCCGGAAACGGCCACCAGGCCGTTGGACAGGCCAACGCCGATGGTCTTTAAGGTCTTGGGATTGACCCCCTGGGAGATGACCATCTGCTCGTTGTTGCCCATGGCCCCCAGGGTCATGCCCAGGTCGGTCCGGAAGAACATGTCGATCAGCAGCTTGATGATCAGGGCCAAGATCAGGAAGAAGACCAGCAGCACGTATTCCTCGGGGATAAATGCGCCGAACAGTTCGGAGACCCTGGAGAGGATGGTTTCCTGCTTGAGCACCGGCACATTGGCGCGGTTGCCCATGATGCGGATGTTGACCGAGTAGAGCATGGTCATGGTCAGGATGCCGGCCAGCAGGTTGGGCACCTTGAGATGGTTGTGGATCAGGGCCGTGACCACGCCGGCCAGGACACCGCCGATAAAGGCCGCCAGCAGGGCCAGCCAGATGTTGCCGCCGCTCAGCAGGCACTGCACCATCACCGCCGCTCCCAGCGGAAAGGAGCCATCCACCGTCAGGTCGGGAAAATCGAGCACCCTGAAGGTGATGAACACCCCCAGGACCATGATGCCGTAAATCAGACCTTCCACCAAAATACCTTCGATCATATCAGCGCCGTTTGTCCTTTGGTAAGTTTGATCGTTCGCTCCCCCGCCCTTGACGGAAGTGGGCTGGGGGGGTGGCTGAAGCTGCAACAGGGTAATTTCATGGCAACCTCCCCCCACCCTAACCCTCCCCCGCCAAGGGGGAGGGGACTATGGGTACTTGCTACTTCTTGGTCAGCTTGCCGTTCTCGACCACCTTGTTGGCGCTCAGGACGATATCCTTGGGGATTGTCAGTCCCAGCTTTTTAGCCACGTCCAGATTGACCAGAAGGTCGATATCGCTGGTCTTGGTCATGAACTGGGTCGGGATCTGTTCCGGCTTCTTCCCCTTGAGGATGTCGGCGATCAGCTTGCCGGTGACGCGCCCCATCTTGTAGTAGTCGAAGCCCCAGGCAGCCAGCACCGGGTAGGCTTCGGCGGAACTGGGGTCAGCCGACATGACCGGCACCTTGGCCTTGGAGGCCACGTCCGTCACAGCGCTCATGGCCGAGACCACGGTGTTGTCGGTGCTGATGTAGAGCGCATCCACCCGGCCGATGATGGCCTGGACCGCCTGCTTGACCTCGGAGGATTTGGAAACGGTGGTTTCCACGAACTGGATTCCCAGCTCCTTGCAGGCCTGCTTGACGATCCCGGCCAGCACGACCGCGTTCTCCTCGGAGCTGGTGTAGATGTGGCCGAGCCGCTTGACCTTCTTGATCCTGAGCAGCAGTTCGATCTGCTGCTTGACCGGTGTCATGTCGGAAACGCCGGTAACGTTCTTCTCACCTTTTTTCAGCGAGGTGACCAGGCCGGCCTTGACCGGGTCGGTTACGGCCGAAAAGACGATCGGGATCCCCTTGAGGGTGTTGGCCAGGGACTGGGCCGTGGGGGTGGCGACACCGACCGCCAGGGTGACCTTTTCGGACTGGAACTTGTTGGCAATGGAGGCGGCGGTATTGATGTCGCCGTTGGCATTCTGCACGTCATAGGCCGCGTTGATCTTTTCCGCGGCCAGCTCGTCCTGGATACCCTTGACTATCGCGTCCAGGGCCGGATGGGACACGATCTTGGAAATGCCGATCGTAACCTTTTTGGGTGGCTCAGCAGCGAATGCCGCTGAAATTGCTGTCAGGAAAACCAAGAATAAAACCGCTGCCAGACTGATCTTCTTTTTCACAGGACGCCTCCTAGGGGATGTTCCGCAGAGAATCACGGACAGAACAGCTCGAATCTTAATTTTTATCACTCCGCGGAAGCAGCCGTCAACGTCATTCTCAGGCAGTCCGCTCCCTACATCAGAAAGCGCATCCCCCAGTAGGCCAGCATGCCGATGATGACCGTTCCGGCCAGGGAGCGGGTCTTGAGGGCGAACAGCAGGGTCGGGAGGGCGGCCAGCAGTTCCGGCTTGTCCAGACAGAAGGTCCGGGGGGCGCCCTGGGCCAAGAGGGTCGGCGCGATCAGGGCACTCAGGATGGCGGCCGGGATCAGTTCCAGCCATTCAGCCAGCCAGAGCGGCAGCCTGCGGCTCGACAGCAGCACCAGCGGCAGCATGCGCGGCAGATAGGTCACCAGCCCCATGGCCAGCACCAGAAAAAAGTAGTTGCCAACGCTCATTGCGCCGATCTCCCCCGCCGCCAGGCCCGCTTCAGCATGAGTCCGGCCGTGGCGGCCAGACAGGAAGCCACAATCACGTAGGCGTTGCCCGGCAGCCAGAGATAGGCCAGCACGGAACAGAGCCCGGCCATCAGGGCAGTAGCGACAAAGATCGGGCCGCGCAGCTGAAAGACCAGCAGACAGATGAACATGCCGGTCAGGGCGAAATCGATGCCCAGTGAGCCGGGGGGGATCAGATGCCCCAGGAAGACCCCCGCCACGGTACTGAAAAACCAGATTGTATTGCCGGCCTGATTGAGCACCAGGGCGCTGCGCCGGTCCCAGCCCCCCTGATTGAAACGGGCCATGTTGACGGCAAAGCTCTCGTCGGTGACACCGTAGGCGAACAGGGCCAGGAAGCGCCGGCTGGCCCCGGGAAAATGCACCGCCAGGGCCGAACTCATCAGCAAGTGGCGCAGATTGACCATGAAGGTGGTGGTGACGATGGCCGCCGGGGAAGCGCCGCTAGCCAGCATGGCCACGGCGATGAACTGGGAGCCGCCGGCAAACACCAAAAGCGACATGAGCCCCACCTGCCAGGGGAGGAGCCCGCTCTTCTGGGCCAACACCCCCAGGGAGAGGCCGATCGGAAAGTAGCCCAGACAGATCGGCCAGGAGGCGACCAGTCCGGCACGCAGAGCCGAGCTGTTTTTTTCAGGGGATGTGTGCATATCCGGCCATACTTCCAGATTTAACACTGAATGCAAAGAAAAAAAGCCCGCGGCGAAGCGGGCCTTTGCATGGCGCTCGGCACAACCCGCTTTTTCTATTCCAGCCAGACATCATCCGCTTCCGGCGGGGCAAACCCCCGCCGCATGGTGTTTTCGGTCACCACCCGCGGATCCATGAAATGCAACAGGTAATCGGGGCCGCCGGCCTTGGTGCCGACACCTGACATACGTGCGCCGCCGAAGGGCTGGCGCTCCACCAGGGCGCCGGTGTTGTTGCGGTTGATGTAGAGGTTGCCGACCCGGAACTCCCGCCGGGCCCGGGCCAGGTGCTCGGGACTGCGGCTGAAGATGCCGCCGGTCAGGGCGAAGCGGGTGGAATTGGCCCACTCGATGGCCTGGTCGAAATCCCTGGCGCGCATCACCGCCAGCAGCGGTCCGAAGATCTCCTCCTGGGCGATGCGGTCTGCAGGGGTGATGCCGTCGATAACGGTCAACGGCACCCAGTAGCCAGCGCCGTCCGGCACCGGGCTGCTGTAGAGCAGCCGCCCCTCCTGCCGGCCGATTTCGATATACTCCTTGATGGACTTCATCGCGCCGGCATCGCAAACCGCACCCATGCTGTAGCGCGGATCTTCGGACGGCCCCACCCGGTAGACCTTGGCCGCCTTGACCAGCCGCTCGACGAACCGGTCGTAGACCGCATCCAGCACGATCACCCGCGAGCAGGCCGAGCATTTCTGCCCCTGGAAGCCGAAGGCCGAGTAGAGCACGTGCGGGACGGCCTCATCCAGGTCGGCATCGTCATCGATGATGATGGCGTTCTTGCCCCCCATTTCGGCGATGATCTTCTTGACGTTGGGCTGCCCCGAATAGACCTTGGCGGCGCGCTCGATGATGCGCAGACCGACCTCCACCGAACCGGTGAAGGCGATCAGCGACACATCCGGATGATCGACCATGAAGTCGCCGATCACGCCCCCCTTGCCGGGGATGTAGTTGAATACGCCGTCCGGCAGACCGGCCTCCCTGAAGATTTCCACCAGATGCCAGCCGATGATGCCGGTGATATTGGATGGTTTGAAGATGACCGGATTGCCTGTCACGATGGCGGCCGAGGACATGCCCAGACTGATGGCCAGCGGGAAATTCCAGGGAGCGATCACCGCCGCAACCCCCTTGGGCTCGTAAAAGTAGTGGTTGATCTCGCCCGGGGCGCTGCCGGTCCTCTTGGGCTCGCCGTAGCGGATCATCTCGCGGGCGTAGTACTCCAGGAAATCAATGGCCTCGCTCACGTCGGCGTAGGCCTGGTCCCACTGCTTGCCGATCTCCAGCACCTGCCAGGCCGAGAGTTCGAAAATGCGCCGACGGGCTGCCGCGGCCCCCTTGAGCAGGCAGTGGGCGCGCTCGCGGGGAGCGGTATCGCGCCAGCCCGGAAAGGCCTTTTTGGCAGCGGCAATGGCCTGGTTCACCTCGGCCGTACCCGCCTGTGAAATCCTCCCCAGCAGCTCGGCCGGATTGGCCGGATTGACCGTATCGAACTGTTCTGACGTCATTACTTCCCGGCCGTCGATGAAGAGCGGATAACTCCTGCCCAGCTGCTCGCGCACCCCGGCGATGGCCCGGGGAAAGGCCGCGCGGTGATCGGGACGGGTGAAGTCCACCATGGGCTCGTTGACAAAGCGCGGCAGTCCGCCCGGCCCGCTCACGACCTGGCGCGCTTTCCCGGCCCGCGCGCCCCGCTCTCGCTCCACGCTGACAAGCGGGTCCTCCAGCAGCTTTTCGACCTGGGCCTCTCCGGCGAAGCTCTGGCGCAGGAAGGATTCATTGGCGGTATTCTCCAGCAGACGCCGCACCAGGTAGCCCATGCCCGGGACCATGTTGCCGTAGGGGCAGTAAAGACGAATGCGGCCAGCCACCTTCAGAATCCCCTTGCGTACCGGTTCGGCCATGCCATACAGCACCTGGAACTCATAACGCGAGTCGGGGACATTCAGTTCAGCCGCCATCTCCATGACGGCCGAGATACTGCGGACGTTGTGGGAGGCACAGGCAAAATGGCAGATATCATGGTTTTTCAGGATCAGCCGGGCCTGACGCTCATAGGCGGCGTCGGTTTCGGCCTTGATCGTCCAGACCGGGACGGCCCAGCCGTTCTGCCTGGCCTTGACCGTCTCGTAGTCCCAGTAGGCCCCTTTCACCAGGCGCACCGAAATGGGAGTGTTATGCCCTCTGGCCCAGGCCAGCAGGTCGCTCAGGTCGCGGTCGGTGTCTCTGAGATAGGCCTGCAGGACAATGCCGAGGTGCGGGTACTCCCGGTATTCCAGTTTTATCCGGCGGTACAGTTCCAGAATGATCTCCTTGTGGCGATAGGACTCCATGTCGATGCAGAGGAAACCGCCCAGCTCGACCACTTTGGCTGCAATTGGGCGCAACCGGGTAAACATGGCCGCCAGCGAGCCTTCAAAATCCTGGGGATTGGCCAGGGCAAACAGCGCGGTCGGCTTGACCGCAACGTTGACCTTGGGGGCGTGCCCCCAGTCCAGATCCGGCTCACCGCCCCGGCCGGGCAATCCCTGCCACCCCTGCTGTTCCTTTTTCAGGCTCTCCAGCACCTCCAGGTAGGTGGCCACATACTGGTCGGCCTCCTCTTCGGTCAGGGTCGCTTCACCCAGCACATCCACCACGGCGGCAAAGCCATCCCGGCGCAGTTTTTCGATGTTCTTGACCGCTTCTTTGGTGGTTTCGCCGACGATGAACTGACGGGCCATCTCCTGGATATTGGCGGAGATGACCTTGTTGAGCACCGCACCCCCCAGGGAACCGAGCATGCCGGCCATTTTGGCGCCGCTCTGGAGCACCGGCGGCATATCCTGCTCCTCGCCGAAGTACTGGCGGATATGGTCGGTGAGCAGTTTGGAAGTGGTCAGGGAGGGAAAGACATCCACGAAGCGGAACATCTGGATCTTGAACTGCTCGTTCTGCATGCTCCAGTCCATGACCTTGCCCATCCATGACCCCTTGTTGAAGAGCGAAGGTTTTTCGCCGGAGATGGTTGCGAAAAACTCCCGGCCGCGGTCGACAATCTTTGCGTTGAGTGCTGTGTTCATGGCTGCTCCCTGGTGCGTTACGATATCTGGCTGCGTTGCGGAACCTGCTGACGGACCCGTCTACTGAAGATAATAGATTGTTTTAATCACTTGACAACTTAAACGGGAAAAATTACAGTCACAGAATCTAAAGGGGAGTAGTTATCGGCCAGAGAAATGGCCGACCCGGATTCCGTCAATACGGCCGCAAGGCCCGGGACCGGGACAGAAACCTGTCAACAAGACCTTTATCCAGGCAACCAGGCCGCGGGTAAAGGTTTTTTTATTTACCCTCGGCGAAAAAAAGTTCCTGCGGGAACCGACCACGATCGTCGGAGGCAAATACGATGAACAGACGAAAAAATCACCCCCTTGCTTTCCCTCCTCTTCATCCCCATGTTAACAACGGGGAGCGCCATCGCGGCAAGCCTCACATGTTCAGCGAACATCGCCTGCCCGGCGGCTCTTCTCTCAATCTCTTTTTCCCCCACAGACCGCATAACACGACGTGAAGCGCTTGCCCGCTGACCCTTGATTGTTGAACTGCAGATAATATCAAAGGAGGTTTCATACATGGAATGGCTGACTGATCCGCAGGTCTGGATGGCACTGGTGACGCTGAGCGCGCTGGAAATCGTGCTCGGGATCGACAACATCATCTTCATCTCCATCCAGGCCAGCAAGCTCCCCGCCCATCAGCAGGAAAAAGCCCGGCTGACAGGCCTGGGACTGGCGATGTTCATCCGCATAGCGCTACTGTTTTCGCTTACCTGGCTGATGGGGCTGACCGCACCGCTGTTTTCAGTGCTGGGCAACGAGATTTCCGGCCGCGACCTGATCCTGATCTGCGGCGGCCTGTTTCTGATCTGGAAAAGCACCATGGAGATCCACGAGAAGCTGGAAGGGGAGGAAGTGATCTCATCCGCCCGTGTCGGGGCGACCTTCGGGGCCGTGATTGTCCAGATTCTGCTGCTGGACATCGTCTTCTCCCTTGATTCGATCATTACCGCCCTGGGAATGGCCAGCCAACTTGCCATCATGGTGGCAGCGGTCGTGATCGCGGTCGGGTTCATGATGCTGTTCTCGGGCAAGATCAGCGCCTTCGTGGAAAAGCACCCGACCATCAAGATGCTGGCGTTAAGCTTTCTGCTCCTGATCGGCGTGGCCCTGATCGGCGATGGCTTCGATATGCACATCCCCAAGGGCTACATCTACTTCACCATGGCCTTCTCGGTGATGGTCGAGATACTCAACCTGAGACTCAGGCGTGGTACGCCGGTCGCACTTCATCAACCGCATCTGGAAGATTCCACTGAACGATGAAACCATTCAATCCACTTCGGCTTAGCCGGACACACTGCAACCAAGGAGACAATAAAATGAAAAAACAGATTGTTACAATAGTTACAGTCATGGCGGCGGTACTGTTTCTGAGCATCACCGTGCTGGAGCTCAACGCCCATGCCAGGGCCGGTGGCAGCCGTTCCATGGGCAGCCGCGGCTCGCGCGCTTATTCCAGTCCGGCCACGACCTACTCACAGCCCAGCCAGCAACGGCAACAGCTTTCACCGCCCCCCGGAGCCTTCCAGCAGCCGGCCGGCGGCGGCTTCATGCGGAGCATGGCCGGAGGAATGATGGGCGGCATGCTGGGCAGCATGCTCTTCAACGGCTCTGCCGGAGCCGGACACGCTGCCGGCGGCATGGCTGGCGGTGGCGGCATCGGCCTGTTCGAAATCATTCTTCTGGCAGGAGGAGGCTACCTGCTCTACCGTTTCATCAAGAATAAAAAAGCAGCACACTGATAATTCCTTTGGCAAGACAGCGGATACTTAACGATCCGGTCATGTTCGTCAACCGCATCTGGAAAATTCACCGAAAACTGAAATGAGTCAATCAACCCCGGCCCGGCCGGAACGATACAACCAAGGAGAACAGAATGAAAAAACATGTTGTCAGGGTATTCGCGGTGCTGGCGGCCGTTATGTTTTTGAGCATTACCGTGATGGAGCTTAATGCGCACGCCAGAGCGGGTGGGAGCCGTTCTTCCGGAAGCAGCGGCTCGCGCAGTTATTCCCGCCCCGCCAGCCCCTCTTCACAGCCCGGGCAGCAGCTTGCCCCTGCTCCAAGTCCCCTTCAGCAGCCGGCCGGCGGCGGGTTCATGCGGAGCATGGCCGGCGGAATGATGGGCGGCATGCTGGGAAGCATGCTGTTCAGCAGCTTTGCCGGAGCCGGAGCCGGAGCCGGCACGGGCGGCGGTGGCATGGGCATGTTCGAGATCATTCTTTTGGCCGGGGTTGGTTACCTGATCTACCGCTATATCAAGAAAAAGAGAGCCGATAGTTCCTCTCTTTCGTCGGCCCGGGGAAGCGATTCGCAACAGAATGCGCTGACTTCAGTTTCCAGCGATTATCAGACCAGTCAACTGGCATCGGACGCAATTGAGAACGGTTTGTCACATATCCGGCAGATGGATGCGTCCTTTGACGAGAATCGTTTCAACGATCAGGTGATGGACATATTCTTCAGGATTCAGGGGGCGTGGATGAACCGGAATTTATCGCCGATATCCGGACTGCTGACCGGTGAAATGACACGCATTTTCCAGGAAGACCTGGAGCGGATGCTGAGAGACAAGCAGATCAACCGGCTGGAAAACATCGCCGTCAGGAACGTTGAGATCTCCGAAGCGTGGCAGGAGTCGGGACAGGATTACATTACCGCTTCGATTTATGCCAATCTGCTTGATTACACCACCGATGACACAACCGGAGCGGTCGTGGCCGGCAGCAAGACCGAGCCGATAAAATTCGAGGAATGCTGGACCTTTGTCAGACCTGTCGGCAATCATCCCTGGCAGCTGTCGGCAATCAACCAGAGATGATACCTCAACATTGAACAGACGCGACTCACATCACGGTTGAAATGTGAGTCGCGTCTCCACGGCAGATAACAAGAGGTATACCCGATGTTTAAAATCAGCAGGCCCATCATCATTTTCATTGCCGCCGGCGTGGTCCTTTCCTTTGCCGCCTCGCTGCTAAGCCTCTACACCGACTGGCTCTTTTTCGTGGAAACCGGCTTCACGTCGGTGTTCACGACGACATTGACGGCCAAGATCGCCGCGGGGCTGTTCTTTGGCGTGACACTCTTTGTCGTTGCGCTGATCAATCTGATCATAGCCAACAAAATGCGTTTTCCCCTGGCGGGGGACTTTTTTCTTGGTTCCGGGCTGCGCTTCAACAGGCAGGAAATTGCTCACCTTGTCATGCCCCTGGGGATTGTTGCCAGTGTGATTCTTGCGTTTTTTGCCGGGCAATGGGGAGCCATGCAATGGGATAATTTCCTCATTTTTACAAACAAGATGAGCGTCGGAACGGTAGATCCGGTTATCGGCAAGGATATCGGCTTCTACCTGTTCAGCCTGCCGTTTCTGGAAGTGCTCAAGGCATTTGCAGGCTTCATGCTGCTGGCAATTACGGGTATGGCCGCAGCGGTGTATTATGCCCGCGGTGGTATAACACTGAGCGAGCGGGGTGCGGCGGTTGACCGGAAGGTGCGTCGCCATCTGGCGGTTATGGCGGGGATCTTCGCCGGCGTGATCGCGGCCGGCTTCTATCTGGACAGCTTCCGGCTGCTGTTTTCCAACAACGGCTCCTTCTATGGTGCCGGCTATGTTGATGTCAACTCACGACTGCTGACCTACCGGGTGCTGACTTTCCTGACACCGCTGGCGGGTGCCATGCTGGCGGCCGGGATCTGGAAAGGCGCCTGGCGGCCGGCGCTGCTGCCGCCGGTCATCGTGGTGGCAGTGTACATGATCGGCATCCGACTCTATCCGGGGATGCTGCAGAAATTCAAGGTTGCGCCCAACGAACTGGCCCTGGAAATGCCCTATATCGAGAACAATCTCAAATTCACCCGCTTCGGCTACGATCTGGACAAAATCGAGACGGTCCCCTTCGATGTCGACACGAAACTCAGCGCCGCCGACATAGCCAACAATGACGCCACCATCAAGAACATCCGGCTCTGGGATCATGCCCCGCTGCTCAAGACCTACAGTCAGCTGCAGCAGATCAGGACCTATTACAAGTTTTTCGATGTGGACAACGACCGCTACCTGGTGAACGGCAAGTACACCCAGGTCATGCTGTCGCCGCGCGAACTTTCCTACGCCGACCTGCCCAGCAAGAACTGGATCAACGAGCGCCTGATCTTCACCCACGGCAACGGCATCACCTTCGGTCCGGTCAGCCGGATCAGCAAGGAAGGTCTGCCGGAGTTCTTCGTCAAGGACATCCCGCCCGTCAGTCTGGCCGATATCAAGGTCACCCGGCCTGAAATCTATTATGGTGAGCTCTCCAACGACTATGTGGTTGTCAAGACCAGGGTACCGGAATTCAGCTATCCCACCGCCACCGGCAATATCAACACGACCTATGCCGGCAAAGGAGGGGTAGCGATCGATTCCCTGCTTAAAAAAACGCTCTTTGCGGCTAGATTCAAAACCGAAAAGATCCTGCTATCATCCGATATCACCGCGGAAAGCCGTATCCTCTACAACCGCAACATCAACCAGCGGGTCAAAACGATCGCCCCTTTCCTCCGTTTCGATGGCGATCCCTACATGGTCGTGGACGAAAAAGGCAAGCTTAAATGGATCATCGACGCCTATACCCATTCGGACCGGCTGCCCTATTCAAAGCCGCTCCAGGGTGGCATCAATTACATGCGCAATTCCGTCAAGGCGGTTGTGGATGCCTATGACGGCTCGGTCAGCTTCTACATCAGTGATCCGCAAGATGTTCTTATAAAGGTCTATAGCCAGATGTTTCCGGGGCTTTTCAAGCCGCTGACTGAAATGCCGGCTGATCTGCGCACACATGTCCGCTACCCGCACCAGTTTCTCCAGTTGCAGGCGACCATGTTTACCGCCTACCACATGACCGATCCCAAGGTGTTCTACAACAAGGAGAACCTCTGGCAGGTCCCGGCACTGGGCGAAAAACCGATGGAACCCTACTACACGATCATGAAGCTGCCGGGTGAAAAGGCGGAGGAGTACATCCTGCTGCTGCCGTTTACCCCCTCCAAGCGGGACAACCTGGCGGCCTGGCTGACGGCCCGCTGTGATGGCGCCAATTACGGCAAGATCCGGGCCTACACCTTCCCGCGCGACAGGCTGATCTACGGCCCGAAGCAGATCGACGCCCGCATCAATCAGGACTCGTTCATATCCCAGCAGCTGACGCTCTGGAACCAGCGCGGCTCCGAGGTGATCCGCGGCAGCATGCTGGTGATACCGATCGAAAAATCCCTGCTCTACGTCCAGCCGCTCTTTCTGGCGGCCGATAAGTCTGCGCTGCCCGAACTGAAGCGGGTGATCGTCGCCTTCGGGGATGAGGTTGTCATGGAGGACAACCTGGAGCTGGCCCTGCAACGGCTCTTCGGTGGCAAAAAAACTGCCGCCGCTGCCATCACTGCGGTTTCGACGGATGCGAAAGCATCACCGTCGTTGCTGGCCAAGGAAGCGATGAGCATCTATGAAAAGGCGACCACCCTGCAACGCCAGGGCAACTGGGCCGGTTACGGCGAAGAACTTAAAAAGCTGGAGCAGGTTCTGAAGCGGATGGCGCAGTAGTACGAGTATTCCCTGAGCTGAATCGAAGGAAACCGCAACAGCATCTGCCCCCAATCAAAAACGCCGTGCAGCCTTAAAGGGCGCACGGCGTTTTAACATCCACGTTGCTATTTGCTGCGAACCCAATCCATCTTGACCGAGAACTTTGGCCTTCAGAACAAACGTGCCCCCTTTTACCCCGGACATGAAACATCTCAATAATCTTCTCGGAATCGGCGACGAGCGCACCCTCAAGAGCTACCTGAAATTTCTTGAAGACGCCGGTGTTATTCTGTCGCTGCCCAAGAGCGGCAAAGGGCTGCGCGAAATGGAAAAGCCGGAGAAGATTTATCTGAATAACCCGAACCTCTATCACGCACTTTCTCGAACACGTGACCCGGACATCGGTGCGATGCGGGAAACATTTTTCATGAATATGCTCCGTAGCGCACATACCGTGTCAGTCCCCTCAAAAGGTGATTTCTTGGTGGATGACTCGATCATCTTCGAGGTGGGGGGTAAGAACAAGGATACGGGCCAGATAAAGGAAACAGAGCATGCCTGGTTGGCGCTGGACAACATTGAGACGGTTCACGGCAGGCGAATACCACTCTGGCTGTTCGGTTTCATCTATTGACGGGTGTTACGATATACAGAAGCGAAATTTCTTGCAGCACAGCCACAGCCAGCTTGTTAACTGACCTATGAACCTTAAAAAAGCAGTACAACACAGAGACACTGAGACACAGAAATAAAGCTGAATATAAAATCAGATATTTCCGATTGACATGTGGGGAGAATCAGTTCAGTAGTACGCCGTTTTTCGGATCGTATGCTGAAAGTGCCGGAACTGGCCGAACGAGCGAGGAGGATAAAGACTGAGTTGGAAAAATAACTTAGCACTTGGATGCCTGGCCCCATTTCTTGCTTGCATTTCTTGCTTTGCGGCTTACGGCCTGTTTGCTCGCTGTCCTATGCTTAAAGCTGAATGTTTCCATACAGCCTCCAAGGACTCGCTACCCGGTGGCTGGCCTACCTTCCGGGGCGGGACTCCCACCCGCTGAATTATGCGACCTTGCCCGGCCGCACTCCTGACCCCAGTGATTACCTTCCAGCGTCTCCACTCCTCCCAAGAATTCGAGGGGGCGGATTCGGTCTCGCCACGGTACAACGGATCAGCCACCTTCATGGCGGCCACATCTGGGCCGAAGCCGAGCCCGGCCGGGGGGGACATTTATCTTTGTACTGTAGGTTTCGTCGCGTGGTAGCGGTGGCGCTTAACCGTCCGATGTGGTCGGTATTTTGGTGTGCATATTTTATGTAACAAAAATTAAAGTTTTTACCTTCCCGACCGAAGTGTTCTATATTTAATTAATGTGGCCCGCCTTTTCATGCGGGCATTATTGTGTTCTCCGCGATATCCTATGCGGGAGGTTTTGGAGCGATTTACACTAGGAGGGTGAAATGATTAAGAACTGCACCATTGGGACAAAACTGGCTCTGGGATTCGGGGCTATGCTTCTGCTGCTGGGCATATTCGCCATCGTCACTGTCGGCGCACTCAGGACCGTGAAAGAGAGCATCGGCCAAGTGAAGAACGAAAACTTCCCCTATGCCATCCGTGCCGAGGAGATGGCCTTCGACGTGGTCCAGGTCCAGCAGTTTCTCACCGACGTGGGGGCGACCCGCGAGACCGACGCCTACAAGGAAGCCGAGGAGGCGGCGGCCAGCTTCCGCAAGGGAGTTGCCGGCTTCCGGGAGATGTTCCGGCGCGAGAACGGCCAGAAGGCGTTGGCTTCCATTGATGACCTGGAGCGGGAGTTTGCCGCGTTCTACGACCTTGGGAAACGGATGGCCGAAGCCTATGTGAAGGAGGGAACCGAAGGGGGGAACCGGACCATGCGCGACTTCGACAAGGCCTCCGATTCCCTTGCCGAGAAAGTCCGGGTCTTCAAGAAGAGCCAGGTTGACGAGGCCAACACCA
Organism: Geobacter sp. UBA698; assembly: GCA_002298925.1. Classification (GTDB taxonomy): domain Bacteria; phylum Desulfobacterota; class Desulfuromonadia; order Geobacterales; family Pseudopelobacteraceae; genus Pelotalea. Next base: position 34,965 of record DBMM01000129.1, read on the forward strand.
TGGCGGCCCAGGTGGAAAAGTCCGCCGGCACCGTCGAGACTGTCATCCTGTGTCTGGGGCTTGCCGGACTCGTCATCGGCGTTTCTATCGCCTATGGCATCACGCGGAGTATCCGCCGCCCCATCAGTACCACTATGGACGCCATTGGCCGAATCGCCGCCGGTGACCTGACGGTACGGGTGCCGGAGCGCGGCACCAGCGAGACTGGCATGTTGGCCAGCGCCGTCAACCGGATGGCCGACGACATGAACGGGGTGCTCGGGGCGCTCGCCCAGGCATCGAGCCACCTGGCTTCCGCCTCGGCGGAGCTCGTGGCCCAGGCCGAGCAAATGGCCTGCGGCGCCGAGAAGGTGTCGGCCCAGACCCAGGCTGTTGCGACCGCCAGCGAGGAGATGGCAGCCACGGCCCACGACATCGCCACTAACTGCACCCTGGCCGCCGACAGCTCCCGCACGGCCAACGAGCGGGCAGTCGCCGGGGCGGATGTCATCCGCCGGACCGTGGACGGGATGAACCGCATCGCCGACAAGGTGCACCTGTCGTCCGTGAGCGTCGCGAACCTGGGCGCGCGCAGCGAGCAGATCGGCCATATCGTCTCCACCATCGAGGATATTGCCGACCAGACAAACCTCCTGGCGCTCAACGCGGCCATTGAGGCGGCCCGGGCGGGAGAGCAGGGGAGAGGATTCGCCGTCGTCGCCGATGAGGTGCGGGCTCTGGCCGAGCGGACCTCCAAGGCCACCAGGGAAATCACCGGGATGATCCGCTCGATCCAGCAGGAAACCGGCGGCGCCGTAAAAGCCATGGAAGATGGGGTGGCCGAGGTTGTCGCCGGGACAGATGGTGCTCTTCAGTCGTCGGATGCCCTGCAGGAAATCGTGCAGCAGATCGAGGTGATGACAACCCAGGTGAACCAGATTGCCGTAGCCTCGGAGCAACAGAACGCCACGACCGTAGAGATCACGAACAATATCCAGCAAGTTACCATGGTCATCGAGACTTCTTCGCGGGGGTCGGAGGAGACCGCCGCGGCAGCCAAGACCCTCTCAAAGCTAGCTGAGGAACTGCAAAACCTCGTGGGACACTTCAAACTGGCGTCGTAGACGCGACGCACCCCATCCATACGACAGTGAAAAGGGCCGGCTTCTGCCGGCCTTATTTCTTACTGCGCCAGGCTTGGCGCGTGGCGCGTAAGCGCCATATGTTCAACCGTGGTGGTTGAACGTTGACTTGGCGGTGCAAGTCCTCTTCGTTCAATGATGGTAGGAACCGATAGCCGGACGGCAAGGGTGTCCGTCGTGAGGCGAAATCTGAAGGAGGAGTTCTGGGTAGATTGTGCTCTCTAGGGTCTGACCAAGCTAACAAGATATTATAATTGAACTAACAGGCATTTCAACCTCTCTTTTATGCCTTAATAGTACGTTTTTGGTGTTAATAATGAATCTTTAAGAGTGTAGCGGCAAAAAAGTTCCCAACCAAAACATAGGACCTGCCCTAAAAACGACAGATCAGAAACATGCCCGTTCTAAGGCTTGCACGGTTAATCGACGAGAGCCAGGGGTGCTATAATTTCACTGAACTTGATTTCTAAATTGCATGCTGCAGACAGGGAGGAATGTTGTGAACAGTTCCATCGAGTCATCCGAAGACGTGGGATGTAGCTCCGAGCGACTAGCCCGCATCAAACCGGTCATGCAGTCGTATATCGACCACAACGGTTTTGCAGGGTTGAGTACCATGCTTGCCCGGCGCGGTCGGGTCATACACCGTGAGCACGTTGGCTGGCAGGAGCGCGAAAGTCACACGCCGCTATCGGCCGATACCATTTTTCGCATTTATTCCATGACCAAGCCGATCATCTCGGTCGCCTTCATGATGCTCTACGAAGAGGGGCGGTTCCAGCTGGTCGATCCTGTGGCAAAATATCTTCCCGCATTCGGCAAGCTGCGGGTGTTGACCGGAACAACGATCTCCGCTGCACAGGAAGTCGATCTTGTCCGCCCCATCACCTTGCGTGACCTGCTCACGCATACGGCCGGCTTGACCTCTAACTTTCTTGAGGATTCGCCGGTCAGCGAGTTATATCGTCGCGCCCACCTTGCAAGTGATGCTGACCGCTCGCTGGAAGCGATGATCGCTGAGTTGGCGCGGCTGCCCCTGGCGTACCAGCCCGGCACGAAATGGCATTACAGCATGTCAACCGATGTGCTCGCCCATCTCATTGAGGTCATCTCCGGTCAGCCGCTCCAGGACTTTCTGCAGGAGCGCCTGTTTGCGCCCCTGGGCATGACCGCTACCGGTTTCTCTGTCCCCGTTGGTGAACATCATCGCATTGCGGCCATGTATGGGCATCCCGATATTACCACCACTACCTTCAGCAGCATTATCGAGGCATGGAAGCGCGGCTTCAACGAGCGTATCGACGTTGAAACAACATATCCCGCAACGAACAGGCACAGCTTCGCCCGCGGCGGCCACGGTCTCTTTTCCACATGCCGGGATTACATGCGGTTTGCGCAGATGCTCCTAAATCGCGGAACGCTGGATGGTGTGCGTATCCTGGCACCCCACGTCGTCGACTTCATGCACATGAATCATGTACCGCCACCCCTGCTACCCTACGAGATCGGCGGCATACAGCGGAGCGGCTATGGCTTTGGCCTGGGTTCGCGGGTGCTCCTGAACGTCGCTGACTCCGCCCTGCCAGGCTCGGTGGGGGAATTTGGCTGGGCTGGAGCGGCAAAGACCTATTATTGGGTCGACCCCAAAGAAGAGTTGGTCGGTATCCTGATGGCGCAATATATGGTCGGATTTGACTTTCCGGAAAAGGATTTTCAAGTCCTGGCTTATCAGGCACTTATGGAATAAAATATTACGATTCTGGCGTTCTATCCGGCCAGGATGATGGAAGGGTAGAGAAGTTGACAGGGATGGTTCTCGACAGGAGACGACAGCCACATCTCAGTGCCTGCCCGGCAAAGCACCGGGATGTCCTTGGGGCTAGAGGCCACCGTGGTCACCACGTCGACTTTCGCGAAGCCTTCATCGACAGGGAATGATATTCCAGGTCTCGGAGATGCAATCGAAAACGATCTTGGCCCGCTTGTCCCTCAGCTGCTGCATCACCTGCCCAACCTTTTCGTCCAGCGTGCATTCCGCGTCGGACAGTTCGCTCCACTCCCGCGTTACGAACTCTTCGATCATGTTCCGCAGTGTATCCGGGGAGATTCGGTCCAGCGGAATGTCGACGGTTTCCTCGTGCTGGTCGCTGCTTCGTATCGCCTGCATTTCTTGCTCCCTGGGTTTCTGACATCTGCGACTGGTGACACTATGATCCCGATGAAAACGCAGCTGACAGGGTAGCACTCTTTCGGGGGTGATGCCGAGAAAAACTCTGAAGGGAAACCCGATAAAATATGTTTGCGGATGGACAGCCCTTAACGGTCGACCACCAGTTTTAAGCGCCAAAGCGCCCTTCAACCGGCGGTTTCGGCTTTTCAAAAGAGTGGGCAACATCCCGCTGGACATCACTTCCTTCCCTCTGCTAATGTATTTAATTCTATGAAAATCAAACGACTTGA
>DBMM01000145.1 GCA_002298925.1 Geobacter sp. UBA698
CCCACGCTCCAGTAGTGTCTTTTCTCTTTTCACTGTGTCGAACTCAATGATCATTGATTTAATGTAACAACAAGAATGCGATGCGTCAACAATAAATGTTACAACATAAATATAGGTTAGTGAAACAGAAAGCCCAACATGCCGCTGGTGCGGTCAAACCGCACATCGGCCACCCGGTGCAGGAGGAGAATTACATGGTCTACAGGCCACACGCCGACCGGAAGCCGAAACGACCAAACGACCGTCCAGCGGCGAGCCCGTCCCATCGTGGCAGACACCGACCGACCCCGAGTCGCGCTGGCCCGCGTTTGGCGCGGCCGTAGTGGTCATAGCCGGCCAGGAGCCTCTCCCTCAGCCCGTCTGGCTGATCCCGGTTATCTCGGCGGTGCTTCTCGTCGCTTCCGTGGCTGTCTAACCATTACGTCGTATCTCATCCTTCACTGGGGATACCAGCGCTATTTTACTGATGCCCGTCAATTGGCGGAACAACCTCATGAAATGCCCGGCTGAATACAAAATAATTTTGAATGTATTTATGGGATCAATTACTTCTTGACATTGCAAAATGCATTTGTTAGTTTGTCTATAAAATATAGGTGATGCATAGATAATTCTATGCAGTCTTGCCGCTAAACGTATGCTGACCATAGAGAATGGAGGCCGATGAAGATGATTTCACGGCCTTTTTTTGTTTTCAACGCTGCAAATACCTGTAACATTTTATTCAGTCAGCCCAGTTGGTCAGTAGATCACAGATTGTTTTCTATGTATTTTTATTACCGAAAATAATTTGGCTGCCGCACTATCCTGTTTATCAGGATTACAAAAGGATATGGTCATATGAAACGTGTACTTTCACTGCTAATGCTGTTGTTGATATCTGGTTGTGCAACCCATCTCACGGAATCCGGCACACGGATCAAGCTTGTTGAAGACAGCAATTCAGAGCTGCTTAAGAACTGCAATCGTCTGGATTCTGTCCGGGGTGAAACGGATTCTTTCCTTTCCGGCGGTGAGTACGGTGTGTTTTATGCCACTAACGATGCCAGAAACAAGGCTGGCCGTATTGCTTCTGCCGACACCCTGGTGATCACGAATAACGAAAACCGACACTTCGGCGGAGAGGTGACCGGGATCGCCTACAACTGCTCTGCACCGAGAATCACGCAGGTTCAGACAACTCAACCGGTGGAGCGTAAACCACGCGAAGCTGCCGGGAAACCTGCTGAGACATCCTCGAAAAAGATCAGTAATGAAATATTTGAGAAGGCCGGGAAATGTCAATCCAAAGGGGGCGTATGGGTCAATGATGTCTGCATTATTCAGATCGATTAGTGGCACCCATCTGACAGTATAACGAAATATCATCCAGTGTTGTCCGGTTAAATCTTTGCATATAACCTCCCCTCCCTTGACGGGAGGGGATTGAGGGGTGGGTGAAACTGCCGTTATCGTCAAATATGGCAAATTACCCCACCCCCTAACCCCCTCCCGCAAGGGGAGGGGGACTTTAAGGCAACTACAAAGACCAAACCGGACACTGCTGAACATCATCAATAAAATGGTTGACCAGAAATGCTGGAGGCCAAGTTTACATCGCAAGATGAAACTTGGCCTTTTTTGTTTCTGTAAATAACAAGAAAAGGGGCGGGGCATGAGTGAAAAAATAGGCAAACATATCGCCATCTACGGCAAGGGGGGCATCGGCAAGTCCACAACAACATCGAATATCAGCGCGGCACTGGCTGAGTCCGGTTATCGGGTAATCCAGATCGGATGCGATCCCAAGAGCGATTCCACGACAATATTGCGGGGGGGCAACGATCTGCCGACGGTGCTCGACACCCTGCGCGAGCAGAGCAAGGTCAGGATCGAGGATATCTCTGCGGTTGGTTTTGGCGGCGTCCTCTGCATCGAGGCAGGCGGGCCGGTGCCGGGTGTCGGCTGCGCCGGCCGTGGCATCAATGCCGCAGTGGAACTGCTCCAGGAACTGAAGCTGTTCGATGAGTTCAAGCCCGATTTCGTGCTGTACGACGTTCTGGGTGATGTGGTCTGTGGCGGCTTTGCCGTGCCGATCCGCGACGGTCTGGCCGACCGCGCCTTCGTGGTGACATCTTCGGACTTCATGGCGATTTTTGCCGCCAACAACCTCTTCAAGGCGGTCAATAAATATGCGCCTTCCGGTGGAGCCCGTCTTGGTGGCGTGATCGCCAACAGCATTCTGGCACCCTATGCTCCGGCACTCATCGATGATTTTGCCGGCAAGACCGGATCCCAGGTGATCGGTTACGTACCGCGCTCACTGGTAGTGGCACAGAGTGAACTGTACGGCCAGACCGTAATAGAGGCCGTGCCGCAATCCGAGCAGGCCCAAGTGTATCGAAACCTGGCCAAATTCATCGATGAGAATGAGGAAACCGTGATTCCCAAGCCGCTCAATGGTCCCGAACTGAAGAAGTGGGCCAGGGAATGGGGCGACCGGATTTTCGAGGTGGAGGCCGGGGTCGTACACGAGATGGCGTCGATTTGATTAAATTGAAAGGAAGAACCCGATGAGTCCATTACGCGCAAAAGCGCCGCGCAGCAGGGAAAAACGGCTAGATACCCTCGGGGCCTGGCTCGGGCCGGTCTCCGCTGCATCAGCAGAATTCGTCGCCGAAGATATCGTGCAGCGCATCCGTACCTTTGCCCAGAGCAGCCATGATGACCTGCTCTATGCCTTGCGCATCCTGGCCGGTATCAAGAACAGCATCACCATTATCCATGGTCCGCGCGGTTGTGCTGCCGCCGGCCTGTACCATATGGCTGCGGGATGCAACACCCGCTGGGTGGTTACCAACCTTGACGAACGCGACACAATCATGGGGGCCGACAGCAAGTTGCGCAAGGCGGTCACGGCCCTGCATCACCGCTACCATCCGGAGGTGGTTTTCATTGTTGGCAATCCGGTGGTGGCAATCAATAACGATGATATCCAGTCGGTTGTGAAAGAGTTGCATGAGGAGTTGAATCTGCCGATTGTGCCGGTCTATGTGACCGGTTTTTCTTCGCAAAACGCAGTGTCGGGCTATGATACGGCCCTGCATGCACTGTTGAAGTATCTTTCGGGAAAGAGCCCTGTTGCCGAAAAGAGCGAGACCGTCAACCTGCTGTCGGTAGCCGAGCATCCCCAGGACCGGGCCGAGGCGCGCGGACTGTTGGAGGGGCTAGGCCTCACCCTGAACGTTTTTCCGGATGATGCCGCAATAGATGCATTTAGGTCGGCGGTTGCTGCCCGTGCTTCCCTATCGCTCTGCCCCGATGCGCCAGAATATCTGGGGACAATCCTGCTGGAGAAATATGGAGTGCCGCTGATCGATGCCCCCCGACCGGTCGGAATTGAGGCTACCGGGCGCTGGTTGAAGTCTGTCGGGACTGCGCTTGGGGCGACGCAGGCTGCCGAGGAGCTGCATCAGCGCAAGGCTGACGAAACGCGCCGTCAGCTGGGCGGTTTTTCGCTCAAGGGGCGCAGCGTGTATATTTCGTTGTCGTCAGCAAATGCCTTCAGTCTGATTGATCTGGTCGAAGAGCTTGGCGGAGAGGTCGCGGGGGTGACCGTCACCCATCTTGACCGGCTCCACTCCCGGCAGCTGGATGCACTGGCCGCGCGCAATCCCTCACTTCAGATTCACGTCTCCGATGGTCAGGCCTTTGAAGAGCTTTCAATTGTCCGCAAGCTTGCTCCTGACCTCTATGTGGGGGATGCGACCCATCTTGCCCAGATCGCGCGGCTCGGGATTCCGATCGTATCACTTGAGACAATCGGCATCATCGGCTACAGCGGTGTGGTTCGTCTGGTCCGGCGCATCAAGGCGGCGCTGGTCAACCGTTCTTTTGAAGCCTCCCTGGTCGGGATCAAACATCCCTATCAAGAATCCTGGTTTCGCCGCAGTCATAATTGGTACATCAAGCGGGAGGTCAAATAGCATGTCCCATCATCTGGAAGGATCACGTAATTCCTGTGCCCTGCACGGGGCTTTGCAGCTTTTTGAATCCATAGCGGGCGTTGTCCCGGTCATCCATAGCACGTCCGGCTGCGGTGTACAGCACTACCTGGGGGGGACGCGACTGTCCGGAGGTAATGATCCCTTCGGCAGCCCGGCGGTTTCATCCAGCAATATTGGCGAGAAACATGTGGTGTTTGGTGGCGGTTCCCGTCTGCGTGAGCAGCTCAAGAATACCGTCAAAGTGGTTCAGGGTGACCTGTATGCCATCGTTACCGGCTGTTCGACGGAAATGGTGGGTGATGACATTCCCGCCATGGCAAAAGAGGGGCTTGAGCAGGACTGGCCGGTGGTCTATGCCAATACCCCCGGATTTCGCGGTGACGTGCACCAGGGGTACCATCTGGCAGCCAAAACTCTGATAGAGCAGCTTCCTGAATTATGGAAAGACGCTGAGCCGGCACCGGCCGGGCTGATAAATATCTGGGGCATCATCCCTGATCAGGACCCCTTCTGGCGGGGAAACCTCGATGAGTTGGGCCGGCTGCTGGAAGCGATCGGCCTGGTTCCAAACCTTTTGCTGGGGGGCGATCAGGGGACTGCCGCATGGAAACGTGCGCCGGGTGCCGCACTCAATCTGGTCGTGTCACCTTGGGGCGAGCTCCCTGCCAGGCTACTGGAGGAGTGCTATGGAACCCCATCCCTTTCGCTGGAAGGTTTGCCGGTCGGCGCTGCTGCCGGTATTCTGCTCACTCGCCTGACAGAGCAGCTGGGACTGGACCCGTTGCGCACGGAAGAATTCATCAACCGTGAGCAAGCGCGTCTGCAGCGCCAGTTTGCCCTGCTGGCTGACAGTTATTACCGTAAAGGTTTCCAGCGTGAATTTGCGCTGGTTGGGGAGAGCTCACAGGTTGTCGGTATTGGGGAATTTCTGGGCAAGAGCCTCGGTCTGCTGCCGCGTACGCTGGTTATCACCGATAATCCTCCTGAGCATGTGCGGGAGGCACTTGTCAACCGTTTAACGACCATTGTACCCGGATATGACACGGAGCTTGTTTTCAGTGAAGATCGGGCAGAGATCGCTGATGCCATTAGATCCGGGCAAGCCGGGGTGGTTCTGGGGAGCAGCCTGGAGCAGGAGGTTGCCGTGGAGCTGGGAGTTCCTTTTCTGGCGGTATCATTCCCGTTGACGAATCGTATCGTGCTGGACCGGGGCTATGCCGGCTACCGGGGAGCGGTTGCCCTGCTCGAAGACCTGGGTTCGGTTATTCTTGCAGACTCATTATCCGTTTGAAAGGACACGCACCAATGCCTGCTTTTCCCCACCGTATACTGCTTCTGATGGTTTGCGCCTTGCTCCTGAATGCCTGCGCTGCGACAAAACCGGCAATTTCCCGTCTTGACCAGACTCCGCGCCTGGCCCTAATATCAGCCTTTGACGCAGAGCTGAATAAGCTCCGGTCGGCCGCCACGATCACCGGGACGGAGGTCGTGAACGGCCGCACGCACTATCTGGGGACTCTGCAGGGACATAAGGTGGTACTGCTGCTCAGCGGCTACAGCATGGTCAATGCGGCCATGACGACCCAAGCGCTGTTCGACCATTTTACCGTCAAGGGGATCGTGTTTTCCGGCATTGCCGGCGGGGTCAACCCCGGACTTCAGGTTGGTGATGTAACCGTTCCCGCCCGATGGGGCAATTATCAGGAAAGCCTGTTTGCCCGCGCGACCCCCAGTGGTTTTGATCCCGGACGCGTTCCGGGCGATTTCAAGAATTTCGGCATGATCTTTCCCCGCAACAGCTCGGTGCCGGTACTGGACGGCGCCCCTGACAAACTGGAGCAGCATTTCTGGTTCCCGGTCGATGCAACAGCACTGGAAAGAGCTTCGCATCTGGCCGGGAGCGTCAAGCTCAACCGCTGCGCCGCGGGTGGAGAGTGTCTGGAGAAAGAACCCCGGCTGGTGGTCGGGGGGAACGGGGTCAGCGGACCGACCTTCGTTGACAATGCCGCCTATCGTCAGTGGGCCTGGGAGACTTTTCAGGCCGATGCCCTCGACATGGAAACCGCTGCCGTGGCCCATGTCGCCTATGTGAACCGGGTACCCTACATCGCCTTCCGCTCCCTTTCAGATCTGGCTGGCGGTGGACCGGGCAAGAACGAGGGTAAAGTCTTCGGCAAGCTGGCGGCAGACAACTCGGCGGCTGTGGTCATCGAGTACCTGAAAAGTGTAAAGGAATAACTGCCATGCACCGCTACTTCGAATTTGCCAGGCACGGCACCAGCTATCGTCAGGAGACCTTGGCCGGAGTGACCACCTTCCTGACCATGGCCTACATCATCGTGGTCAATCCGGCCATACTCGAAGCGGCCGGCATCCCCAAGGGGCCGTCCATGACCGCCACCATTTTATCGGCCGCCTTCGGTACGCTGGTGATGGGGGGCTACGCCAAACGCCCCTTCGCCATCGCCCCCTACATGGGTGAAAATGCCTTTATCGCCTTCACTGTGGTCAAGGTCCTGGGCTACCCTTGGCAGACCGCCCTGGGGGCCATCTTTCTGGCCGGCGTGCTCTTCACGGTCCTGACGGTGCTGCGGGTGCGGGGCTGGCTGGCCGAGGCCATTCCCCAGAACCTGAAATACAGCTTCGCCGTGGGGATCGGCCTGTTCCTGACCTTTATCGGGTTGAACGAAATCGGGGTCGTCACCATGGGTGTGCCTGGTGCGCCGGTCTGCCTGGGGCGGGTCTGTTCACCGTCCGTGCTGTTGGCTCTCTTCGGGTTCGGACTGATGGCCTGGCTGACGGTAAAACGGGTTCATGGCGCCCTGATGATCGGCATCTTGGCGGTGACGCTGTTTTCCATGGCCTGCGGAATAACTCCTCTCCCCGCACAGGTCGCAGGACTGCCAGCCAGCCTGACCCCGATCTTCTACCAGCTGGATATCGCCGCTGCTCTATCGCCCAAGGCCTGGCCGGTTGTGCTGATCGTTTTCGTGATGGCCTTCGTGGATACAATCGGTACCTTGATCGGACTTTCGGCGAGAGCAGGCTTTCTGAATGAGAAGGGCAACCTGCCCAACATCGAACGCCCGATGCTGGCCGATGCCCTTTCCAATCTGGCCGCACCGTTGCTCGGCACAACGACAACCGGCGCCTTCGTCGAATCCGCCGCCGGCATCGAAGAGGGGGGCAAGACCGGTTTTACCGCCGTGGTGGTGGCCCTGCTGTTTCTGCTGTCGCTGTTCCTGTCTCCGCTCTTAACCGTTGTGCCGGCCCATGCCTACGGACCGGTGCTGGTCCTGATCGGCTGCTTCATGATCAAACCTGTGGCCCGACTGGATTTCGACGACTACACCGAACTGATCCCTTCTTTTTTGACAATCACCCTGATCAGCTTCACCTACAACATCGGCGTTGGCATGACTGCCTGCCTGCTGGCTTATCCGCTGCTGAAAACCGTCACCGGCCGCCACCGTGAAGTGCCGCCGGCCCTCTGGGTTCTGGCCGCACTGTCATTGCTGTTTTATCTGGCGTATCCCTATCGGTAGCACATGCAGCGCCTGTTTCTTCGTGGGCCGAGGCAGGTGTTGCGGCTCTTGTAAAATGTGATGCTCTGTTTGAACCGGGATGAATCTGCCCGGTTTTTTTTTGTGTCAAACGTATATAAAAATAATAGATATTATATTTTTTTGTTGACAAGTTTGTTTGGAGGCGTTATTTACATAAATATAAAAACTACAGACCGAATAGATTTGTAGTTCCGCTTCATTCCTATCACCATACACGACTGACCAGAAAAACTGGAGGCCGGCTGTCTGTCCATACCATATGGGCATACTCCGGCCTTTTGTTTTTCAAAGGAAAAATATCTAGTGGTACACGTGGACGACGCCCGAAATAGCATCAGATTAACCATCCAACGAAAAAGGAGAAAGAAATGACTGTTACTCGCCTGCTGAAAATTGTGTTTACGACCTCACTGTTATTTTCCGTTTTTGCCGCATCTGCCTTGGCAGCAGACAAAAACGACAAAACCATCGTAGCCGGTTTTGCCCCGGGTCCCTACAGCGATATGTTCAAGAAAGCTATAAAGCCGGGACTGGAGAAAAAGGGGTACAGGGTCGAGATCAAGGAATTCAGTGATTATGTTCAGCCTAACCTGGCCCTCAACAATGGCTCAATCAATGTGAACTTGTTCCAGCACCGCCTGTACCTGGATAAGTTTTCCAGGGACAAGGGGCTGAAACTCTCGCCCGTTATTACCGTTCCCACTGCTGCTGTAGGGCTTTACTCGAGAAAAGTCAAATCCCTGAATCAGCTCAAGGCCGGTGATGAAGTAACCATTCCGAATGACCCTACCAATCTGGCCCGGGCTTTGAGATTGCTTCAGAAAAACGGCCTGATCAAGCTGCGCGCCGATGTGGATGCGACCAAGGCCTCTGAAAAGGATATCGCTGAAAACCCCAAAGGCATCAAAATCCGTCCCGTTGAAGCTGCCCAGCTGCCACGCACTCTTGACAGCGTCGCCCTCTCGGCGGTCAACGGAAATTACGCCATCGCCGCCGGCATTTCACTCTCTTCAGCCATCGTATTGGAGCGGCTCGATGAGAACATGACCAATCTGATCGCCGTACGCAGCGAGGATCTGGACAAGTCATTTGTGAAGGATATCAGGGCGGTTGTGGCGTCGGCCGAATTCAGGAAGGTTATTGAAGATCCCAGAAATCCGTTCAAGTACTTCCAGCAGCCGGAATGGTTTCAACACAAAAAATGAGTGAGCTGAATTCCATGATCGAACTTAACGACATTCACGTCTGTTTTCCATCTGCAAAAGGCGTTATCGAAGCCGTAAACGGTGTTTCCCTGAAGATCGAGCGCGAAGAGGTGTTCGGGATTGTGGGCGCCAGCGGGGGCGGGAAAAGCACATTGGTTCGCACCATCAATCTGCTTGAACGCCCGACGAGCGGTACGGTCAGGATCGACGGTGTCGACGTGACCGCATTCAGGGGTGCGGAACTGCGCGGGTTGCGCTTGCGAACCGGCATGATTTTTCAGCAGTTCAACCTGATCCAGACCAAGTCGATATTTGCCAATGTGGCCTTTGCCCTGAAGGTGGCCGGTACGAACAAGGCGGATATCGACCAACGAGTCTCCGAACTGCTGTCGCTGGTTGGGCTTTCCGATAAGGCCGATGCCTATCCGGCCATGCTTTCCGGGGGACAAAAGCAGAGGGTCGGTATTGCCCGCGCTTTGGCTAATTCACCGCAGGTGCTGCTCTGCGATGAACCGACTTCGGCGCTGGATCCTGAAAGCACGGCAGCAATTCTTGAACTGCTCAAGGACATCAATCGGAAACTTGGCATTACGGTTGTCATTATCACCCACGAAATGGCGGTAGTTAAGACGATCTGTGATCGGGTCGCCGTAATGAAGGCGGGCGAAATAGTTGAAACAGGTTCGGTCTACGAAGTGTTTGCCCAACCCCGTAACGAATATACCAGGCAGCTCGTGGCGCGAACGCTCAATCTGGAACTGCCGCCCCGTCTGCTGGAAGGACAGCAGGGGCGCATCCTCAAACTGCATTATCGAGGTGAACGAGCGGAAGAGCCGGTTATCTCGGCTGCGGTGCAGCAGTTCAATGTGCAGATCAATATTCTTCACGGCCGGATCGAATACATCGGGGAACATCCGCTTGGTGTGCTGATTGTGGCACTGGACGGTCATGCCGAGCGGGTTGAAGAGGCGGTAGCATATATCAGCAGCCATACTGCCGATGTGGAGGTGATTCAATGAGTTATGCGCTGCAGGAGCTGCTTCAGGATCTCCTCAAGGCCTTTGGCGAGACGTTTTCCATGGTCGGAATCTCGATCACCCTTGCTCTCGTGGCCGGTATACCGCTGGGACTGCTGCTTTACGTCAGCGACCGCGGGCTCTTCATGGAAAACCGTTTCATAAATGTCGTCGGCGGGCTGGCAATCAATGTCATCCGCTCCGTTCCCTTTGTGATTCTGCTGGTACTGGTGCTTCCGTTGACCCAGTGGCTGGTCGGTTCCACTATCGGACCAGGCGCCGCAGCGGTGCCGCTCTCGATTGCCTCGATTGCCTTCTACGCCCGACTCGTCCACGCCTCCCTCTGTGAAGTTGACCGGGGCGTTATCGAGGCGGCAACAGCAACAGGAGCAACACCGCTGCAGATCATTTGCCATGTGCTGCTGCTCGAGTCGCTGCCCGGGCTGCTGCGGGGATTCACCGTGACGGCGGTCAGCCTGATCGGCTATTCGGCCATGGCCGGCATTGTAGGCGGCGGCGGGGTAGGGGACCTGGCAATTCGCTTCGGTTACTATCGCTACGAGACAAAGATCATGATTGCCACCGTTGTCTTACTCATAATTCTTGTTCAACTCATCCAGTCCATTGGAGATGTCTTGGCGCGGCGGGCTAATAAAAGCTGATTTCCAGCAGGGACTAATATTTCTACCAACTTATTTTAAGGAGCAACCATGAAAAATGGAGCCCAGTACCGCAAAACTCTTCGCCAGCTTCGCCCTAATCTTTTCAAATGGGGCAAACCATTAGGTGATGTTACCAAAAACCTCGCTACAAAGTTGCATGTCGATGCCATCGCCGCCTGCTATGACGCGGCTTTTGATCCGGAACAGGCGTCACTGTTCACCGCAGAATCTCATCTGACCGGCAAACGCGCCCATCGCTGGAATACCCTGATGCGCTCGCCCGAGGATGTGCTGGCCAATGCCCGTATGAAACGTGCCCAGTTTCAGAGAACCGGTGCCTGCCACGGAGCCACCTGCGCCGGGTGGACAATGCTGAATGCGCTCTGGGCAGTGACCTGGGAGGTCGATCAGGCCCGGGGCAGCGGGTATCATGCCCGGCTTGAACGCTACTTCCGTTATCTGGAAGAAAACGGCCTGGCAACGGCCGGCGCTTTGACCGATGCCAAAGGTAATCGCTCTCTCGGTGCGGCTGCTCAACCGTCCATCGACAGTTATCTGCATGTCAAAGAGGTCAGGGAAGACGGCATCGTCGTACGTGGCGTCAAGGCGCAGATCTGCGGTGTGGCTGCCGCCCACGAAATTGTTTGTGTACCGGGCGGCGGACTCAAGGAAGATGAAGGCGCCTTTGCGGTCGCTTTTGCCATTCCCCGCGATGTGGAAGGTTTGACCGTGGTGGAAACCAGGCGTCCCAGCGATACCCGTGACGAGGAACAGGGCTGGGATGCCCCCAAGGCGGGGGGCGTTTCACAGGCGTTCCTGCTCTTCGATGACGTCTTTGTCCCGAACGAACGTATCTTCTTGCAGGGCGAACATGAATATGCCGCGCTCTTCATCAGCATCTTTACCGCACTGTACCGCGCTCCAATCGGCGCCTGTGTGGCCGGTCAGGGCGATGTCATGATCGGTGCGGCGATTGAACTGGCCCAGGCGGCCGGCTTGTCCCAGAAAACGTTTCAGGAACGGCTCACGCGCATGGCCATCAATAACGAGACCACCTTCGGCATGGGAATCGGGGCTATTTTTAACGGGAAGGCCCATCCCTCCGGGCTCTGGATACCGGATCCGTTACTGTCACATGTCAACAAGGTGCTAGTCGCCACCTTGCCCTATGAAAACAAACGCATTGCCCAGGAAATCGGCGGGGGCATCGTTGAAACCGGCTGTTTCCCCTCCTACAAGGATTTGACGTCACCATTGTATGGCAAAGCGCTGCTGGATTCGCTGGCAGCGGCTTCCGACGGTGAAACCAGGGCCCGTCTCGCCCGTCTGCTGGAATGGCTGACCGTCGGTGGCGGCATCCCGGGATGTCTCAATGGCGGCGGTTCACCCGATGGTGCCCGCGTGGTAGTCCGCGTTCTTGAACCGTGGAAAAAGTTTGCGGAAAAGGCCCGGCAGATTGCCGGAGTGAAGTGAGAGGAGAAGAGCATGTCTCAGACCGCCAAGATCATAAACATACAGACCAAATCCGGAGAATTTTGGGACAAGTCCATTGAAACATTGCCGCGCCGCCACCTGGAAGATCTCCAGTTGGGGCTGCTCAGGGAGCACCTGGATTTTGCCGCCCGCAACTCGGCATTTTACGCGCATACATTCCGCATCGGCGGCATTGCGGCTGGCGATCTGAAGTCCCTGAACGACCTGGGCAGGTTTCCGTTCATCAACAAGCAGACCCTGCGCGAACGTCAGACCGCTCTGCCGTTGCTGGGGGACATCGCTGCGGTTCATGAGCGTGATGTCGTCTATGTCGCGGCATCAAGCGGTTCCACCGGCGTACCGACACTCTCGCCATTTACCGCCGCGGATTTTGAGGCCTGGCAGGATATTCAGGCCCGTCTGTTCTACCAGGCCGGAATGCGGGCCCATGATCGCTATCTGCACGCCCTCAACTTCTCTCTCTTTGTGGGTGGTCCGGATGTGATTGGAGCACAGAAACTGGGAGCTCTGTCAATCTGGGCCGGTACAGTGCCAGCGGAAAAGTTGCTGTTCCTGGCCAGGGAATTTCAGCCAACCGTCACCTGGACGACACCGTCATATGCCTGGCATCTCGGTGAAACAGCCCGCTCGCTGGGAATCGATCCGGCACGCGACCTGGCAATTCGCAGAATTATCGTGGCAGGTGAGCCGGGAGGATCGATACCGGCGACCCGGCAAGCCATAGAGGCGTTGTGGAATGCTGAACTATTCGATTTTTATGGTCTGTCCGATATTTTTGGCGCCTGTGCCGGCATGTGTTCGGCCCGTAACGGGCTGCATATTGCTGAAGATCACCTGCTTGTCGAGGTGCTTGATCCCGCAACCGGTGAGCCTGTTGCCGATGGGGAAAAAGGGGAAATGGTATTGACGACCCTGCAGAAACAGGCCCGGCCGATGATCCGTTTCCGTACCGGCGACATCATCACCCGCGATTCATCGCCCTGCTCCTGTGGACGGACCCACGCCCGTATCTGGATCCACGGCCGAACCGACGACATGTTTATTGTCAATGGTGTCAATATATTTCCGTCCGATGTTGAGGTTGCCGTTCGGAACATTCCCGAGATCACGGGTGAGTATCGGATTACATTGACGCGTGAAAACCGCTTGACCCGCTTCCAGCTTGAAATCGAGCGCCGCGACGGGGAAGGCATCTCCGATGGTGCCGTGAGTGAGCGAGTAAAATCGCTGCTCAGAAACCGGCACGGCATCTCCCCGCATTCGGTGAAAGTCCTGGCAGAAGGGGATCTGCCGCGGGCGGTTCACAAGGCCAAGCGAGTTGTTGATCTACGCTGACAGATAGTGACAAAGAGAGTTGGAATCAGTCTTTATCGAGATTTTCCACAAAATTTCACTCAGTTGCTCTGTGTTTAAAATGTTTTTTCAGAACTTGTAAATCTCTTTAAACAACACTTGTTTGGTGTGCAATGCGGATAATTATCTTGACAATTATGTTGTGGATTTGCTAATTTGCCTATCAAATATATAGATAATGTTGCTTGATAGGTGCCTGATATGCTGAAAAAACACACGTTTCCCTCCAAGGCCGATGTCATCGCCCGCACACCCGATCATGCCATAAGTCAGATGCTTCAACATCTGGAGCAGACCGGGATAGAAACCCCCTTTGATCGATTTGATGCACAGAAACCCCATTGCGGATTCGGTCTCAATGGCACCTGCTGCAAGAATTGCCACATGGGGCCCTGTAAAATCACCTCCAAAAGCCCAAAAGGAGTATGCGGTGCGGATGCCCATCTGATCGTGGCCAGGAATATCCTGCGTTGGACCGCTGCTGGAGTGGCCGCCCACGGAGCCCGCGGTCGCGAGGTGATGCTGGCGCTGAAAGGCGCTGCCGACGGCACACTCGATCTGCCCATTCTCGGGCCTGAGAAAGTGGTTGCCACGGCCAAATCGTTCGGCATCTACGATGAAGCCAAAACCACCGAAAAGTTGGCGGGTGAGATCGCCCTGATCCTGCTGGAAGACCTGTGCCGCACCCTGCCGGGTCCGTATAAAACCCTGGAGGCGCTTGCCCCGCCGGAACGCCTCGATGTCTGGAAAAAACTGGACATCCTGCCGATCGGGGCCTACCACGAAGTCTTCGAGGCGCTGCACCGCACCACTACCGGCACGGACGGAGACTGGCAGAATATTGCCAAACAGGTATTGCGCTGCGGCCTGGCCTTCGCCTGGAGCAGCGTGGTAGGTTCAGCCATTGCAATGGACTGCCTGTATGGGCTGCCCAAACGGAGCCGAATCAGCACCAACCTGGGATCAATCACTCTTGATACGGTCAATATTGCCGTACACGGCCACTCGCCGGTGCTGGTGGCGGCGATTGTCAAGGCTGCCCGTAGCCATGATCTGATTGAAGAATCGCGCGTGGCAGGTGCAGAAACCATCAAGCTCTACGGCATCTGTTGTTCGGGACACTCAGCGCTGGCCAAGTTCGGAGACATTACCCCGCTGGCCAATGCAGTCGGCGCCGAACTGACCCTGGCTACCGGTGCCCTCGACTTGTGGGTGGCCGATGTGCAGGACGTCTTTCCCGGCATCATGGACGTGGCGGCCTGCTTCCACACCCGCGTGATTACCACAAGCGATTCTGCCCGATTGCCGGGCGCGGAACACATCGCCTTCGATCACCACCATTCCAATATTGACCAGGCCGATGCTATGGCGGAACGGATTGTTCGCCGCGGTATTCAGGCCTACGGTGAGCGCCAGGCAGGCAAGGTTTTTATCCCCCAAGCCTGTATGGAGGCCGAAGTAGGCTTCTCGGTGGAGAACATCCTGGCCACCTTCGGCGGTGCGGATGTGCTGCTGGAACATCTCAGGTCCGGTCGCATCCGTGGTGTGGTCAATCTGGTCGGTTGCAATAATCCCAAGGTGGTTTACGAAGAGGCCATCGTCAAGGTGGCCGAGGAGTTGATTGCCCATGACATCTTGGCCCTGACCAATGGTTGTGCCGCCTTTGCACTGCTCAAGATGGGTTTCTGTCTGCCGGAAGGCCTTGAAGGGGCCGGAGTTGGCCTGAAAGCGGCCCTGAAACCCCATGATCTTCCTCCCGTCTGGCACATGGGCGAATGCCTCGACAACGCCCGTGCTTCAGCCTTCTTCCGCAGCATAGCCACTGCATCAGGTGAGCCGCTCACCCGTCTGCCACTGGCCTTCTCCAGCCCGGAGTGGTCCAACGAAAAAGGGATCGGCGCAGCACTCGGTTTCCGGTTGCTGGGGCTCAATTCCTATCACTGCATCACACCGCCGGTGGCCGGTTCGGATAAGGTTTCTCACTTCTTTTATGAAGGGACACGCGAACTGCTTGGTGCCGTCATGGTGGTGGAGCAGGACCCGATCAAGCTGGCCGCACGTATCGTGGCTGATTTTGATCAACGCCGGGCCGGACTGGGCTGGCATGCTGCCGGAATGCCAAATGCACGACGTCTTTCCACATTGCAAACAGAGAAGATGCACCAACACGCCCTTGAGCATGGACATGCTCACACACATTCCCATGAGGAGAGTCACACCCATGAATAGACGCGAATTTCTGAAAACGACCGGCCTGGCCCTGGCCGCTGCCACTGCCGCCCCCATCTCACGCTTCGCCTGGGCTGGAGGTGCCAAGGTCAATCTGAAGATCGGCTATCTGCCGATTACCGACCACCTGCTGATGATCGCTGCCGAGCGGGAGCAGTTCAAGAGCGTCGGGCTTCAACCGGTCAAGTTTTCTTCCTGGCCCGAGATCGCCGAGGCACTCAAGGCTGGTGCCATTGATGGCGCCTTCCTGTTGACCCCTATCAGTCTGACCCTGCGCCAGAAAGGGGTGCCGGTCAAGGTCGTGCTGCTGGGGCATCGTAACGGTAGTGCCATTACCGTCAAGAACAGCGGCGAGATTAACCGCATAGAGGACCTGAAAGGCAAGACCATCGCCATACCCAGTCCGTTTTCTACCCACAACATCCTGCTGCGCAAGGCTCTGGCCGAGAAACACATCGATCCGGTCAAGGACCTCAAGATCATCGACATGGCACCGCCCGAGATGGTCAATGCTCTGGCAACCGGACGCATCCAAGGCTACATCGTGGCCGAACCGTTCGGCGTTCAGGCCGAGGCCCAGAAGGTCGGCAAGATCCTGATGCTTTCTAAGGATATCTGGCACGACCATATCTGCTGTGTGCTCAACCTGCGGGAAAGCGTCATCGCCAGCCACCCCGAAGCGGTTCAGGAGCTGGTTTCCGGTTTTATCCGCACCGCCGCGTTTATTGAGGCCAATCCGGTCCAGGCCGCCAAGGGTTCCATCAGGATTCTCGGACAAAAACCGGATATTATCGAAAAAGTGCTGACGACCCCTCGCGACCGCTTGAGCTTTCTCAATCTGGTGCCGCACAGGGCCGATTTTGCCGCCACCCAGGAATACATGGTCAGGTTCGGCATCGCCAAGCAGAAGGTTGATCTGGCAGGATATCTGGATGATCGCTTTGCACGCAAGGCTGTGTAGTCATGGCTTTTGGGCTAAAAAAACTGATATTACCACTGATCACAATTGCTATCTTCGCTGCTGTATGGCAGCTGGCGGCAGGTAAGTATCCACCGGAGCAGTTTCCGGGGCCGACCGATGTCCTCAAGGCTATCAAGGAACTGGCAGACAGCGGTGTCCTCTGGGGGCACATCGGCATCAGTCTGACTCGATTCGGCGGCGCCTACCTGTTGGCGGTGACCGTTGCTATACCGCTGGGTCTGTTCCTGGGAAGCTTTACTCGCTGTCATGCGGCCATTGACCCGCTGATACAGGTGCTTCGCCCCATCTCGCCGATTGCCTGGTTTCCCCTGGCAGTCCTCTGGTTCGGCATCGGCAATGCTCCGGCGGTCTTCATCATCTTTTTAGCCGCCTTTTATCCGGTGTTATTGACAACCATCAGCGCCGTACGTGCGGTGCCTAAGGTCTATCTCATGGTAGCCACCAATTTTGGAGCCGGTTCGCGTATGACCTTTCTGCGGGTGATAGTGCCGGCCGCCTTTCCTGGCATTATGGTCGGCCTGCACATCGCCGTCGGCACCGCCTGGATTCATCTGGTCGCAGGCGAGATGCTGGGTGCTCAGTCTGGTCTGGGTTTCATGATCGTTGATGCCCGTAACTTTCTGCGTACTGACCAGATTATGGCCGGAATGCTGCTGGTAGGGTTGTTGGGATTGGCCATCTACAAGGGCATGAAGGCTGCTGAAAGCTATATCGGCCGGCGTTGGGGGATCGTGGCATGAGTGCTCAGGTTACTGCCAAGATTCAACTGGCGGCTGTAGAAAAGCGCTTTAGCTCTGCTCGCGGTGACGAGCAGATAGCCGTAAGTCAGCTCGACCTGGATATACAGGCTGGTGAATTCGTCTGCCTGGTTGGGCCGAGTGGATGCGGCAAGACCACTTTGATAAATATGATGGCCGGCTTTGATAGGCCGAGCTCCGGTTCTGTGGTCATCGATGGTAAAACGGTGACAGCTCCGTCCCCGAACCACATCATGATCTTTCAGGATTATGGGCTTTATCCCTGGCGTACCGTGCTTGGCAATGTCCTGTTCGGCCTGCAGGCCCGTGGTGTGCCTCCGGCCGAAGCGAAGGGAAAAGCCTTGGCAGCCCTGGAGCTGGTCGGCCTGTTGCAGTCCATTGACAAACATCCCCATGAACTTTCGGGTGGGATGAAACAGCGTGTATCCATTGCCCGGGCTCTGGCGGTTGAGCCGAGTGTGCTTTTTATGGATGAACCGTTTGCTGCTTTGGATGCTTTTACCAGGCTGCACCTGCAAGATGAAGTGCTGCGGATCTGGACGGAGAAAAAGCCAACGGTGGTTTTTGTCACCCACGATCTTGATGAGGCAATTGCTTTAGGACAACGGGTTGTTTTGATGGCACCCAATCCGGGCCGTATCCAGCGCATACTTGACGTAAAGTTACCGCATCCGAGAGAGCGGACTGACACTGATTTTGCAGTTTTTCGGAAGCAATTGTTCGAAGAGTTCCACCTGGTTCATCGGCAGGCGAATCAAACCGCTGAGTACATGATCTAAGCAAAACTGGCGGTGATTCCGCTGCTGGTTTGACAAAATTCAAAGCATTAAATATAAAACTTATAGATATTATATTTAATGTTTGACATTGCCAAGTAATAGGTAGTAGTCTGACAAAAATAAATACACCGATATTTGGTTGACCAGAAAAACTGGAGGCCAGACAGAAGTGGGCAATTTGCCCCTATCTGTCTGGCCTTTTCTATTTTCCACACAAGGAGTTCAACATGGTGACACGTATTCGTACGACCACACTGGCAGTTGTAATGATGATCATATCCGTTGTCGCATCCCATGCAGCCGGGAACAGTTACAAGGGGTATCCGCGTGGAAATGCCCTGATCACCGTTCAGGAGCTGAAGCGGCTGTTAGATGCCAAGGATCCGAAGCTGGTGATTCTGGCCGCTGAAAACAACGCGGAATACTATCTCGGGCATATCCCCGGTTCCCATCAGGTGGATCGTTCCGCCATCGAGGCGCCGCCGGAAATACAGGGCGGCGTGACCGGCAATCTGATCGATGCCGCCGGATTCAGCCTACTGGCACAGAAGCTGGGCATCGACCACGACAGCAAAATTGTCGTCTACGACACCAAGTACGATGCGACTAGGCTTTGGTGGGCTTTCAGCTATTATGGGAAGTCTGATGTGAGGGTGCTGGACGGCGGAGCAAAGGCCTGGAGGGGGGCTGGTTACCCGGTGGATCTGTTTGTCCCTTCTGCCTCTCTGCGGCGCGGAAATTATGTTGCCAAAATTGCACTTCCCTCCTTCAGGGTGGACACGCCTGACGTTGTTGCTGCTCAGAAAAGTGCCAGATCGCAGCTGTGGGATAACCGTGACATCAAAGAGTTCAGCGGCGAAGAGTTGAAAAAAGGCGCCTACCGCGCCGGTCGGATTCCTGGCAGCGCCCACAACGACTGGGCTCTCTTCAAGAAGAAGGATAACCAAGCCGAGTGGCTGTCCGCCGCCGCCGTCCAGCCGCTTCTGAAAAAACTCGGCTACGACAGCAGCAAGGAACAGTATTTTTATTGCCAGTCCGGTGTGCGCTCTACTCAGGCAATCTTTGCCCTGTATCTGTCCGGGTGGCCGCTGGAGAAACTGCACAATTATGACAGTTCCTGGATTGGCTGGTCCAAGGATTACTCGCTGCCGATCATCAGCGGTCTGCCCGGAACCACTACTCAAGCTAAAGCAACCAACTGACAAAGGATCAATTTATGTCACTTGCACTGGTAAAAATGAGCCGCCCGTCGCCTGTGGATGAGCTGGCAGCACGTTATCCCGACGTCCCCCGCCTGATCATTGTCAAGACTGATGTGCAGCGTCGTGGCGTACACTACGCCGAGAATGCGCTCGGCCTGTTGGACGAGCGGCTGCACCAGACCACCGGCACTCATATCTTTGGTGCCCGCGACGGCAAGATTGCCGCCCGGCCCGAGTCGCTCCTGCTGCGGGATGGCAGTTCAATCATCACCACACCCACGCCGTTGGAAGAGAACCCCTATGTTGTAGACCTGCGGGACGGCCAACCTTGGTTGTTTGATGAGGGGGTGCCGATGGAACAGGTTGACTACTGGCCGGCCCCGGCTTTTTACGCCAAGACCAGCAGTTCCGGTGTGCCGATGAAGAATATCGTCAGTGCTCGGCCACAGCGATTGAATATATTCCCCTACCGCTACTGCACCTTCTGGAATAACGGCAAGGGCTGCAGTTTCTGCGACATCGTCGAGCAGTTGAAGAAGGGTAACAAGGAACTGCAGATTCCAGCCAAGCTGGACCCGGTCGAGGTCGGTGAGGTGGTGGGGGAGGCGCTCAAGGAGCCGGGGCGATTCTCCAGCGTTTTTTTGACCTCCGGCTCAATCGTGGGCGGCACGCGTCCCTTTGACGACGAGGTGGATTACTACATTGCCATCCTGAAAGAGGTCGGCAAGAACTTCCGCACCTTCAAGTATCCCAGCCAGATGATCGGCACCGCCTTTGACAAGGAGCAGCTGCGGCGTCTGTACGCTGAAACCGGGTTGACCAGCTTTACCTCCGACATTGAGGTGCTTGATGAAGAGCTGTTCAACCGCTACTGCCCCGGCAAGACGGAATGGATCGGCTATCAGGAGTGGAAGCGCAGGCTGGTGGATGCGGTGGATATCTTTGGACGCGGGCGGGTGAACACCGGTCTGGTGGCGGGCATCGAGCTGGCCGGACCCCACGGCTTTCGCAGTGAGGATGAGGCCTTGGAAAAGACCCTGTCCGAAGCCGAAGAGCTGGCCCGTCAAGGTGTCAGCACCGTCTTCATCGTCTGGTCGCCGCGCCCGGATACTCCGCTGGGGAAATACAGGAACGCCTCGTTGGACTATTACATCCGCCTGGCCCGTGGTCTGCACGCCCTGCGTGTCAAGTACCGTCTACCCATCGATCATGACAGCTATCGGAACTGCGGCAATCACCCGGACAGTGATCTGTCCCGACTGCTGCCGCTGTGGGAGGAATAATACATGCCTGATGTACGAAACGAAATCGTAACACTGCTGAACGATTCCGCAATGGTCGCCAGTATCGCCACACTGGATGAGAACGGTGTACCCCGCAGCGCGCCGAGCCCATTTCTGCGACTGGACGAAAAGGGGCGTTTGGTGCATCTGGAACTGCTGGAAACCTCCACAACCCATCGCAATCTTCTGCGCAGCATCTGGTTCGGCCGGCCGGTGTCAATCACCCTCACCGGAAGTGGTGACCGGGTGCTGGTCGTCAGCGGCCAGCCGCATAAGGCGCATGTCTCCGGCCCGCTCTTCAGCGACTATTACCGCGAGGTACGTGCCCGTCTGGGGGATGCGGACCTGGTGGCGGTCTGGCTGATTGAGCCTGACCAGGTCAGCGATGAAACCTATTTGGTCCGCAAAGAGCGGGAAGAGGAACTGTACCCTTTCCATCGGCATCTTGACCGGCTGGCGGTGCAGAACTCCTGAAAACAAGATTCAGTAAATAGAGATAATACAAGGAGTACTACAATGAGATTACTGACACTTATTATGGGAGTATTAGCATTTGTGGCTGCAACATCCCTGCCGGCCACAGCCGAGGTCAGGGAGGTGCGCATCGCCAAACAGTACGGCCTGGGCTATTTGCCGCTGATCATCATGGAAGAACAGCGCCTGATTGAAAAACACACCAGGGCTGCTGGACTGGGGGATGTCAAGGTTACCTGGGCTACACTGGGCGGCGGCAGCGCGATGAATGACGCACTGCTCTCCAACAGCGTCGATTATATTTCCAGCGGTGTGGCACCACTGGTTGTCCTCTGGGACAAGTCTAAAGGCGCCGTTAAAGGTGTTTCGGCTCTGATTTCGACCCCCAATTATCTCAACTCCAACAATCCGGCAGTCAAATCGATTCGAGACTTAACCGACAAGGACCGCATCGCCCTGCCGTCAGTCAAGGTCTCGATTCAGGCTATCATCCTGCAGATGGCGGCGGCAAAGGAGTTTGGCCAGAATGATTTTACCAAACTGGACAGGCTGACGGTGACCATGAAACACCCTGATGCCATGGCGGCCCTTCTGTCCGGCAGGTCGGAAATCACCGGACACCTGAGCAGCCCCCCCTTCATGTTCCAGGAACTGGATGACAAACGGGTCAGGACGGTGCTCAACTCCTACGATGTGCTTGGCGGGCCGCATACCTTCAATGTCATCACTGCCACCAAGGCGTTCTACGACAAAAACCCCAAGACCTATGCAGCCGTCTATGCCGCGCTGGAAGAGGCGATAGCATACATCAACAAGAACAAACGAGCATCTGCGGAAATCTACCAGAAGGCCAGCAAGACCAAGGAAAGCCTGAATGACCTGATCAAGGAGATCAGTCAGCCAACGTTGTCCTATACGACCACCCCGCTCAATGTGGCGAAATTCTCCGACTTCATGTTCAAAACAGGAACGATTAAAACAAAGCCGAACAGTTGGAAGGACCTCTTTTTTCCCAATGTTCACGGCAAACAGGGGAGCTAGCAATGACAACGACTGCCCCTCTGCTCGATGTGCGGGGTGTTACCATCCAGTACAAGACCGCTGAACAGCTGGTAACTGCCACCTGGAAGGTCGGTTTCCAGGCTGACCGCTTTGACCGGCTGGTACTGCTGGGACCTTCCGGCTGCGGAAAATCAACTCTGCTGAAAGCGGTCGGTGGCTATCTGTCACCGGCAGAGGGGAGCATCTCTCTGGATGGTCGCGCAATCCGCGGGCCGGGACCGGACCGGATGATGGTCTTTCAGGAGACGGATCAACTGCTGCCCTGGAAAACGGTGCGGCAGAATGTGGCCTTCGCCTTGACTGCCAGCGGAAGGGCATCAAAAAACGAGGGCGATGAGCAGGCCATGGCGGCAATTCACACCGTCAAGCTGGAAAAATTTGCCAATGCGTATCCCCACACTCTTTCGGGCGGGATGAAGCAGCGGGTTGCCATCGCCCGCTGCCTGGCCATGAAGCCAGAAATTATCCTGATGGACGAGCCTTTTGCGGCTCTCGATGCCCTGACCCGCCAGCAGATGCAGGAAGAACTGCTGGAGCTCTGGAGCCAGTCAAAATTCACGATGATCTTTGTCACCCACTCCATCGAGGAAGCAATTCTCCTCGGAAACCGGATCGTTCTTCTTTCACCCCATCCGGGGCAGGTAAAGGAGATTCTGGATATTGATCTTGACGATCCCGGCAACCGCTTCCATGGCAGGTTCAACGAGTTGCGCGACACGATCCACCGGGTGCTGTTTCGGGATGTGGGTGATTATGTCATCTGAAAGGAGCGAGATCATGTCACTGGAAAATACGTTGCCTGCTGCGGCAGGAAAGGTCGCGCAGCTGTCCCATGCCCGGCCGTCGGAACAGATGATCGCAGAGATTGCACGACCACTTTCGTCTGCAGAAAAGCTCTGGAACCAGTCGCTGGTGCGCAAGGCATTTATTCTGCTGCTGCTGGCGGTGGCGTGGCAATGGTATGCCCAACGGCTCAACAATCCGCTGATGTTTCCCACCTTCAGCGATACGACCGCTGCACTCTGGAATGCCGTGGCACAGGGTGGGCTGGGAAGCCGCGTGCTGGTGTCGCTCAAGATCCTGTTGGGCGGCTACACCATCGGTATTCTGCTGGCGACGGTTCTTGCCGCACTGGCCAATGGAACCCGCCTGGGAAACGATTTCCTGGAGGTGCTGACCGCCATGTTCAATCCTCTGCCGGCCATCGCGCTTCTGCCGCTGGCGCTGCTTTGGTTCGGGCTCGGCAACGGCAGCATCACCTTTGTATTGATCCATGCCGTCCTCTGGCCGGTGGCGCTCAGCACCCATTCCGGCTTTGCCTCCATCAGCGGCACAATCCGCATGGTGGGGCGCAACTATGGCCTGACCGGCTTGAACTATGTCGTGCGAATTCTTATTCCGGCGGCTTTCCCGTCCATACTGACCGGACTCAAGAACGGTTGGGCCTTTGCCTGGCGCACCCTGATCGCGGCCGAACTGGTCTTTGGGGTCAGTTCCGGCTCCGGCGGCATCGGTTGGTTCATTTACGAAAATAAAAATCAACTGGAAATTGCCAATGTCTTTGCCGGACTGCTGACGGTGATCGGGATCGGTGTCGCCATGGACAGTCTGTTCCGTCTGGTTGAGCGTCGCACGGTAAATCGCTGGGGGATGAAGTTCTGAA